>JBBIGP010000022.1:26604-36999 GCA_037447475.1 Candidatus Aminicenantota bacterium | reverse complement strand
GCCGGGCCGGCGGCCGCATGGAGCCCGACTGCGACGCGCTCTGGGCGGCCGACGTCGGCAGGGACATCCGCAAGGACTACGACGCGGTGCTCCGCCTCTACGCGGGCTACGACGAGACGGGCGTCTGGCAGGAATTCGGCGAGATGAAGTTCGCCGGCCGCGACGACATCCCGCCCGAATGGGGAAATCCCAATCCTGAGATGCCCCGCTGGGCGCCCACGCGCTACGTCGAGTGGACGAGCTGGCTGGCCGGCTCCCAGCAGTGGGGGCTGTCCTCGATGCGCCAGGGAGAGAACTCCGGGACCATCACCCACGAGCTCTGCCACTTCGCCTTCCGCCTGCCCGACCTCAACAACAACCCCTACGTCGGGCCCTACCGCAGGGCGGCCGCCGGCACCTGGGACATGATGGACCGGGGCTGCTTCAACGGGCCGGGAGGCCCGCACATGCGCTGGGTCGTGCCGCCGACGCAAGGCGCGGCCATGCCCGCCGGGCTCATGGTCCGCAACCGGCTGGAGAACGGGTTCATCGACGAGTCCGTCCTCCTGCGCCTGAGCCGGGAGGGATTGGCCCGCACGGGCCTCGCGGTCGCCGAGGTCACGGCCCGCGCCGTCGATCCCCTCGCCGGGGAGTTCGCCGGCGTCTTCGTACGCCTCGACGGGCCGGAGCCCGGCGACCGCACCCCGCCCGACGACCCGGCCGAAAACCCCCTGTCCCCCGGCATCCCGAACTACGACTTCTACTCGCTCGAGGTCGTCCAGCGCATCGGCTACGATTCGTTCACCCCCGACAACGGGGTCCTCATCGCCAAGAACAAGGACAGCCTGCGCGGCCGCAACGGCGGCCCCAACGCCTTCAACAGCTACATCTGGGTCATCGACGCCCACCCCGAGGACATCGGCATGGTGGATTACGTCAGGCCGGACGGAGAGAAGGTCATGCGGACGATCGCCGACTACCGCCAGCTCAACGACGCGCTGTTCCATGCCGGCCTCGATTCGGGCAGCGAGTACGAATACGTCGACGAGCCGAACCGCCTCCACTTCTACGCCGTCGGCCTCGGCCGGGACAAGCGCGGCATCCTGTCCTACACGCTGGCCGTCCGGTCGCTGGACGGCTCGGGACCTCACGAGCGAGGCGTTGCCCTCGAGGCGAAGGCGGCGCGTTCCGGAAAGAAGATCCGCGGTCCCGGGGCGCCCGCGACTTTCGTTCTCAAGAACACCGGAGCGGCCGCGGCGACCGATGCCGAGGCCCATCCCCAGGATGCCCGGACCTTCCTCGGCTCCGATGTCTACAGGCTGTCCGTATCGATCGCGGGGGAAGGCTGGAGCGCCCGGCTCCTCAACGGTTTGGCGGCCGTCGAGCCCGGCGGGTCGCGGCAGATCACGGTCTTCGTATCCGGAGAAGACGGACGCGCTCCGGAAGCGACCGTGACCCTCCGGGCCGTTTCCGAGAGCGATCCGTCCAAGGGTGCGACGGCCTCGGTCACGATCTCGCGTTAGAGCACGGGAAGGGCCTTCGGGCACCGGCAGATCGCTCGGCCGGTCCCCGGCGCCGAGGTCCGTCCTCGTCGGCGCCGGATGCATTCTCTTGACATCCCCCGCGGCCCCGGCCTATGCTTCCCGTCGACCGGGAGATTCTTGGAAGGAGGGACGCATGGGATCATTCATTGCCCGCCTCGCTCTCATAGGCCTGACGGCGGCCTTTCTCCTCGCGGCCGCCGGCCTCGGCCCCCTGCTCGCGGCGACCTCGGACTGTCCGAGGAACTGCGAGGTCTGGGCCTATGGTTACCAGGAACCGGAGCCGGGGACCTACAGGATGATCCGAGACGTGAAGATCCTTCAGACTATCGCCAAGGACGGGTCGTTCACCCGCGGCGTTTTCCTCGAGCATTTCGCGGCGGTCTTCTCCGGGTCGCGGCTCATGCTCGATACCAAGAACAAGCCGGAGTACTCCCTGACGGCGACGTTCACCAAGATCATCGAGATCAACACCTCGAAACCCTATTCGGTCCTGACCGTGGCCTTGGGCTTCAACGGCGGGCAGACCGGCTCCGGGTACGGGAGCCTCACCTGGATCACCGCGGACATCAGCGGGGACCTTGAGAATCCCGACTACCGGAATTTCCGGAACGACATTCCTTGTCACTACCACAAAGAGCGGCTGCACACGTGGCTGACCGTTTCGGAGGGGTACGACATCACCGCCCATGTCCCCCTGATGGCCGAAAAGGTCAAGGCCTCTGAGATCAACAACATCCTGACCCGCTACGAGCAGATCCCGATCGAGGCCGTTTTCGGAAAGACCCCCTACTGGTGCGATCGTTCCGATGATACCCCACGCCCGGAAACGATAGAGATCGAGGGCCTAAGAGCCGCCCAGGGCCGACTCGAAAAAGTGAGCTACGCTCATTCCGTGCGGATCATCGTATCGGCCGAGAAAGGAACCTTTGTCAGAGGAACACCCCTTGCCGGGGACCCGAAATCGCATGTCTTCGAATTCGCCAGTCAGTCCGTCAACGGCGACAATCCGTTCCTATTGAATTACATACCTCCGGAGGGGGAGGACAACTCCGACGTCATCACCGTATACAACTCATGCGAGATCCGGTACGAATCGGTCATCCCCCTGAGCGAGACCAAGAAAGGCTCGATGCTCCTCCAGATCGAGAACCAATGCGGCTGGGAGGGGACGCTGACCATGACGGAGACCATGGAGGCCGGCGAGAAGGAGTCGCTCCTGGCCGCCCTGACCCCCGGCGGAAAATACGACATCTCCAAGAACTGGGGCGTCCGGTTCAAGCTCAAGCGCGAGGCGGACGCCGGAGGGCGGTTCCGCTACGCCGCCGACGAAGCCCGCCTTCTTTCGTTCAAAGAGACGCTCGAAGCCACGCTGTTCATGATGGAGCGCGAGGGGCGGCGGATCGAGGCCACGTCCAAAGAAGGCGCCACATCGAGGGGCAGAAGCTTGTCGAAGGGCGAGTGCGACCTCGACTTCATCGTCGACACGAACAAGGGGACCTACCGCCTATGGGGGGAGATCGACGTCCGGGGCATCTCCATCCAGGGGCGGGACGAGATCGAGATCAAGGTCCGGCCGGTCGACGAGGCCCACGGCGAGGACCCGGGCGGCACGACGGGCATCGACGAGTCCGTGGAGATCGCCGGCACGTTCGACAAGTCGAAAACGCCCGGGGGAGTGCCCGAGGAACTCAAGGGCCGCAAGGACCTCATGCAGGAGGTCCCGGCCGGGTTCCGGGAGTTCCTCGAGGACCTGGGCGGAAAGCAGAAATACGTCATGACCTGGGAGCTGAAAAGGAAGGCCGTCCGCGTCACCAAGGGCTGATCTTCCGGCTCCCCGGACAGGATAAGCCCGCGGGGCCGCGGGAGGGGACTTGAATCCGCAACCGTTTCCGGGCATCATCAGTTATGACATGATGGAGAAGCTCATATGAACATAGCCAAGATCCTGCTGATCATCGCCGCCGTCATGATCCTGATCGCCCTCGTCTTCGGCGGGCAGAAGGTCGAGACCATCGACGGGGTCCGTTTCATCCGCAACACCGGCCCGGGGGCCTGGGGCAAGGCACCCAAGGTCGCCCTCGAGCCCGTCCGCACGCTGGGCGACGTGGACACGGCGGACGAGAACCTGGCTTTCCACATGCCGGCCGGGATGGCCGTCGACGCGGCCGGCAACCTGTATGTCCTCGATTCGGGCAACCACCGCATCCAGAAGTTCGGCCCCGACGGGAAGTTCCTGGCCACCATGGGACGGCAGGGCCAAGGCCCGGGCGAGTTCCTTTACCCGTCGCGGCTGGACATCGACGCCGCAGGCTTTCTCTATGTCTCCGACCCTCACAACAACCGCGTCCAGATCCTGACGGCCGACGGCAAGGACCACAAGACCATCCGTTTCCTCGAAGGCATGGCCGGCGAGGTCTTTTGCGGGAAGGACGGAGAGCTGGTCATGGGCCCGGGCCGCTTCCGGATGAGCTTCACGCCCGACGAGCCCGACAAGAAGACGGCGCCGCCGAAGCTCGTCAAGGTCATCGACGTCGAGGGCAAGGTCCTGCGGGAGTTCGGTGATCCGGGCGATTACAAGGACGAGCTCCTCAATAGCTCGCTCAACCAGGTCGTTCTGGCGGTCGACCGCGAGGGTCAAGTCCATCTCGTCTTCCCGCACCAGAACAGGATCGACAAGTACGCCCGCGACGGCCGCCTGCTGTGGCGGGCCGACCGCGAGCTCCCCTACGCCATGGAGATCCTGGACAAGGGCAAGATCGAGAGGAAGGGCGGCGGCGTCAGCGTCCAGGCGCCCCGGCTGAACCGGTGCGCCGAGAGCGCGGCCGTCGACGGACAGGGCCGGGTCTGGATCGTCGGCCTGGCCCGTCAGCTCAAAAAAGAGGAGCAAGTCGGGCTCGGCGTGACCATGTCGATGTCCACGGGGGGAGGGCGGCAGATCGGCTACAAGGTCCACGGCGACACCGAGCTCCGGGAGACCGATGCCTT
Source organism: Candidatus Aminicenantota bacterium (assembly GCA_037447475.1). GTDB lineage: Bacteria > Acidobacteriota > Aminicenantia > Aminicenantales > Saccharicenantaceae > RBG-16-66-30. The sequence continues at coordinate 32,491 of JBBIGP010000022.1, read as the reverse complement.
CCGCCTCGAGGTCTTCGGCCCCGACGGCGCGCTCCTCGGGGCCTTCCCGCTCGACTTCTTCGTCGACGCCATCGTCATCCGCGGCGACCGCCTCTTTCTCCTGGACAAGTACCGCGGCGTCCAGCTTCGCGAGTACCGCATCAAGGGGTAGGGGGGCGTGGCAAAAATAATCCGCCTCCCCCCCCCCTCGGACGACTAACCTATTGATAATTCCTGATGGAGGTTCATCATCATGAGCGTTCGAGCCAAGTTCTCCGCGGGCCTGGTGTCCGCGCTGGCGGTCGCGTGCCTTCTGGTCTGGCCTGCGACGGCGGCCGGGGCCGACGAGTCCGGACCCCGAGCCGACGGGATCAGCTTCACGTTCCCGCAGGCGGCCCCCGACTACGCTGGCGGCAGTGCGGGTGCGTCCCGCTTCAGCCTCCGGCTTTACGGGGGATTCAGCCGCATCGGCGCGGCGGACCTGAACGCAGGCTTCGACGGCTACTACGAGCTGATCGAGCTCTACGAGGCTTCGGGTTTCGCAACGGTCACCGGCGGGTATACCCCCCTGAAGAACGGATACAACGCCGGGGCCGATGTCATCTATGAGATCACGCCGAGGATCGGCATCGGCGTCGGCGCCGGCTACCTGCGGACATCCGCGAATTCGCTGGCGACATTCTCCTTCGAGGAAGGAGATTACGATTTACCGGCGACGGCGACGCTGAGCGCCATCCCCGTCCGCCTCGGGCTGTTCCTGAGCTTCCCCCTCGGCGGGAAGCTGAACCTGACCGCCGACGCCGGCGCCGCCTATTACGCCGCGCTCAAGGTCGACGCGACGCAGCGTCTCGAACGCAGCGAGGAATATTGGGAGGAGATGTCCCTTGCCGCCCAGCGCAGCAGCTTCGCCAACCTGGGCTTCCAGGGCAGCCTGGGGTTCGAATACATGGTCTCGCCGAAAATGGGCTTCTTCGTCGAGGCCCTCGGCCGCTACGCCCGCTTCAAGAACTTCGAAACGGCCACGGGCTCGAACCGGAACAGCGGCGGATATTCGGATTCGACCGAAGGCAAGATCTATCTGAGGACACTTACTATTCTGGATGGGTCCGTTAGCCTGTTCACCGTCGAGGAGACCCCGCCCGTGTCCTCCCCGCCGGACGATATCTACACCGAGCCGAAGATCGACCTCAGCGGCTTCAGCCTGCAGGCCGGCATCCGCATCCGGTTCTGAGGCCCGGGCCGAAGAGCATATTCGCTAGTCCGTCATCTCGGGGGCCGGCGGCCGCCGTCTTCGGGCTCGCGGGGGGGCTTGCCGGCCGGGCCCGGGCCGAGGGCGCGGACTCCGTCGAGGAGGCCGCGGCCAAGGTGGGCCGACTGCCCCGCCGGAAGCTCGGGTACAGCGGACGCGAGGTCTCGATCATCATCGGGTCGGGCGACCTGGCCGAAGCCCCGCGCGAGGCGGGCATCCTGTGCGGGATGAACTACTGGCACAAGTCCCAGCAATGGGCGCGGGACGGGGCGCCCCAAGCGATCCTCAGGGACCGCGAGGCCCACATCTGCCAGGTGACCGTCGACCGCATCGAGGGCAACCACGAGGTCGGGCGCATCGACGAGGAATCCCACATCGCCTTCGTCAAGGACGTCCTGAAGCGGACGGGACTCGGCTATTTCGACGACATGCAGTTCCACTACGGCTACCACAACACGGCCGAGGTCAAGAACGACAAGGGCTTTGTCAGGGCCTTCGAGCGGCTCAAAAAAGAGGGGCTCGTCAAGCACCTCTGCCTGTCGCAGCACGGCTACGCCGGAAACGCCCGCGTGCCGGGCGGCCAGAGCGCGGCCGAGGTCCTGACCGCGGTCGTCGAGGACGGGCTCTACGAGCACGCCCAGATCATCTACTCCTACGGGGCCGACGCGGCCGCGGACAAGTTCCTCGGATTCGCCAAGGGCAAGGGCTTCGGCACGATCGCCATGAAGACCGCCCGGGGCGTCGGGCGGATGCGGGAGGACCGGGCCTTCATGGCCGCTCTCCCCGAAGGCGTCGCGCCCCACAACGCGCTGGCCCGCTGGCTGACGACGGGGACGGACCTCACCGCCGCCGTCATCCGGGTCCGCAACCTCCACGAGTTCACCGAAACTTATTCGGGGGCCGGCCGGGGCCTGCGCGCCGCAGACGCCGAGGCCATCGCCAGGATGACCGCCCGGGCCGACCGGACGGCCTGCCGGCTGTGCACGGAGTGCCAGCCCTACTGCCCGCAGCATGTGCCGGTCGCCGAGATCCTGCGCTTCGAGCGCTACGCGGTGGACGACGGCGACCGGGCCAAAGCGCGGTGGCTCTACGCCGGGCTCGACCGGCGGGCGGACGCCTGCCAGGGGTGCGCGAGCTGTGTCCCCCATTGCCCGCAGGGACTGGCTATCCCCGAGCGCCTGGCCGCGGCCCACGCCGTCCTGTCGTGAATAGATCAGGTTAGAAAAGGAAGGATTCGAGTCTGTCCGCCAGAAGGGCAGTCATATCAGTATGCGGAAGGGGGAACACAAGACTATCATTCCCCTTCATGACGAACTGGCGAAGGGGACTCTGCATAGCCCCCGCCTGCCTACTTCGCGACGGTCTTGACCAGCGCTCCGGCCGGCAGCGTATCGTCGAGTTTCATCCCATTGAGGACGGCGTAGGCCTCGAGCTTGTCCTGGGCGACGCCGAAGCCCTGGAGGGCCTGCCGGAGGCTCCCCTGCCTGGCCGTCTTGCGGACCGCCAGCCGTGCGGGCGCGACGTTGATCCTGGCCGCGTCCGTCAGGGCCTTGAACTGCCCCAAGGTCTGATCGAAAGCCGCGGAATGGGCGTTGAACTGGGCCTGGGCCGTGTACCCGAGGAAGGCATAAACAAGGCTGTCCTTCTGGATGAAAGAGGCCATGGCCCGGATCGCCCCTTGCTCCGTCGCGACGTCGACGACCAGCCTCTGGACCGGAAGGCCGTTGACCTGCGTCGCCTGCGACGCCACGACCGTCGCCTTGGTGCCGGCGACGAAGGCCTGGGCGGCCTCCGAGGGGGTCTTCTCGGCGGCCAGCGACAACAGGATGACGGCTTCCTTCTTGGCGTTGAAGATCTGGACCTGGGAGGCCGTGTTGTTGACCGTCCAGCCGGCGGGTATAGGGAACTGGAACTTGAGCTCGGGGTGGTAGAACATCTGGCCTTCGACGTACCCATGGCGGGGGTCGTCGCCGAAGACGAGGCCGTCGAGCCGCTGCAGGTATTCGTTCCGGTTGGTCGCGACGCGGATCTGCGGGTTCTGGGCCTGCCACTCCTGGGCCGCCTTCTGGATGGCCGTGATGCGGTCGGGCGGATTGGGGTGTGTCGAGAACCAGGCCGGCAGCCCGTCCCGGCCCTCGCCGGGATTCAGGCGCTCGAGGGTGACGAACATGTTGGCCATCTGCCGGGCGTCGTAGCCGGCCTTGGACGAATAGAGGACGCCGAGGTCGTCGGCCTGGCGCTCGTTGTCGCGGCTGAAGCTCATGAAGAGCAGGGTCATGCCGGCCTCGGCCAGCCCGGCGTATTTCCGGAAGGTCTTCGAGATCATGGCCCCGATCCCCAGGCCCAGTTGGGCGGCCTGCATCCGGCTGTACTGCTGGGCGCTGTGGCGGGCGGTGATGTGGCCGATCTCGTGGCCGACGACCCCGGCCAGCTCGGCCTCGTCGTTGAGGTAGGCCAGGATGCCGCGGGTCAAGTAGACGAACCCTCCGGGCACGGCGAAGGCGTTGACGACCGGGCTGTCGAGGACCTTGAAGGAATATTCGAGGTTCGGCTGGTGGGAAAGGGCGCCGAGCTTCTTGCCGACGCCGGAAATATAGGCGCCGAGGGCCGGGTTTTCGTAGTGGCCGTAGGACTTGAGGATCTCGGTGTCCGTCTGCTTTCCGAGGGCCAGCTCGTCGCCGGCGGAGAGAAGCATGAATTCCTTTTTCCCGGTGACGGGATTCATTGCGCAGGACGCGGCCCATACGATGAGCGCGGCTGCGGCTACGGCAAGAAGGATATTGAAGGGTTTGCGCCTGAGCACGGTCCACCTCCTTCTGGTTCACCCTTACTATACCCGAAGAGGGGACGAATTTCCACCCGCGCGGGAGGCGCGCGGATCACGGGCGGGCCGACAGCGGCGGGCGAAGCGCCCCGATCCGGCCGGCGGCCTACTTGACGTCGGCGACGGCCGCGTTGAAGACCCGCTTGCTCTCCCTGTCCTGGGCGAAGAAGACGACCTTGAGCCCGTCCCGTGCGATCTTGGCCCTGCGCGCGGCCCACTTGAAGTCCGGCCTCCGGGTGTAGGTCCTCTCGAACTCGGTCAGGTAGGCGTCGGCGGCCTGCTCGGAGGCGGCCAGGTCGAACGAGGCCTTCTTCGGGGCGGCCGGGTCGACGGTGACGATGTCGCGGACGACGAGCTTGTGGAACTGGAGGCCGTTCGAGCCCTTGTAATCCTCTTCGTCCTGGACGAGGACAATGTGGTAATCGGCTCCGGGGAGGGCCTTGTCGAAGCCGTAGCCGACCTCGACCTTGTCGCCGGCGAGGGAGGCCCGGACCTCGAGAGAGACCTCGGGGGCCGCGGCGAGGAGCGGGTCGATGGCGGCCTTGTACTGCTCGAACTTGCCCTCGGCCATGCCGCGGCCGCCCCCCCCGACCATCTTGTTCGTCCCGTCGACGAAGACCGTGGGCGTGCTGTTGACGCCGTAGTAATCCTGACGGAGCTTTGTGGCCGGGTTCATCATCGGGTCGGGGCCCGGGATGGGCAGGTGGTACTGGAGGATGGCCAAGTATTTCGCCGGGTAGGATTCGATGAGGCCGTCGAAGCCCAGGTCGGCGCCGACGCAGGGCGGGCACTCCGAGCCGGTGAACAGCTCGGCCAACACGGCTTTGCCTTTCCAGGCAGCGGGGGCCTCGAACGGCGCGGGGTGATAGGGAAGCTCACGGGCCTTGGCTTCGAGAACGGCCGCGAAAGCTTCGGGCCGGCCCCCGTTCTTGACGTAGAGCGTCTTGGCCCGCTCGGCGGCGTCGCCGAGATTCTCGACGGCCGCGTTCAGGAAGGCCTCGTAGGCCTCCTTGTCCTTGCCCGAGGCCAGACAAGCCTCGCCCAGGACATAGGCATAGCGGGCGTCGGCGGCGCCGCCGTCCTTGCGGTAGGACTCGAGGGCCGCCAGGGCCCGGGGGGGGTCGCCGGCAAGGAGATGGGCCCGGGCGAGGGGCACGCCGAAGGCGTTCCCGTAGTAGGTCTTGAAGGACCTCTGCCGGTCGGCGTCGGGGATCTGGCTGAAGGTCGCGGGATCGTTCAGGGCCCGGGCCGCGGTTTCCTTGTATCCGGCGATGGCGGCCGCGACGGCCGGGCCGTCGAAGGTCCGGACCTTGGGGTGCTCGAGGATGAGGCCGGCGGCCCTGACGAGGCCCGCCACGAGGTCCGGCCCCTGGCTCTTGTCCAGCGATTCCTTCTGGAGGGAGAGAACGCGGTCCAGCGTGTCGGCCAGGACGACCTTGGCGTTGAGGATGGAGATGTCGATCGACGCGGCCATCTGGCTGTTCGGGTAGGCGGCCTTGATGCGTTCGAACTCCTTGAGGCGGGCGGCCGGGTCCGCGATGCGGGAGGCGGCCGCGACCTCGTCGTATTCGGGGGGGGGCTGCCTTTGGGCCTGTGCCCCGGCCAGGACGGCCAATCCGAGTATCAGGATCAGGGCGGGGCCGAAGACCCGCCGGGCACTGTCATTCCTTGTCCTCATGGTGTTTCTCCTCCGGCGGAATGTCCGATGCAGTATAGCAGAATTCCCCGGCATTTTCAGGTTTTCGGGGGAGCCCGGTCCGCCGGCCGATGTGAAAACATCGGAAATCATAGGACATCGCCCGCGGAAGCCTTGACAGGGGGCCGACCCGGTCCGA
>JBBIGP010000022.1:15771-26504 GCA_037447475.1 Candidatus Aminicenantota bacterium | reverse complement strand
GGAAATCATAGGACATCGCCCGCGGAAGCCTTGACAGGGGGCCGACCCGGTCCGATTCTATGACCGCAGAGGGAAAGAGGATTGGGGCGGCGCCCGCCGCCGAGGGGGCCCGCCGCCGGGACGGTAACAAGACCGGAGAGAGCCAGGCTGGTCATCCGCTTGACTCGGGCGGGCGATGCGGCTTTAATGGGGACATCCGAGAAAATGGAGAGACGCCCATGATCGACAAAAAGAAGTCCTCCCTCGCCATCGCGGCCCTGCTCGTTCTGGCCGCGGCCGCGATTTTTTTCTTGCTAAAGGGAACGGCCGGGTCCGCCGCGCTCCCCGCGCCGGCCCAGACGGCCGAACCCCGGCCCAATCCGGCCATCGTCGGCCAGCCCATGCCCGACTTCACCCTGCCCGTTTACCAGGGCGGGACGCTGACGCTGTCGTCCCTTCGCGGCAAGAACGTCCTGCTGCTCTTCCCGCGGGGTTACGCCGCCGAGAACTACTGGTGCACGATCTGCAGCTACAAATACGCCGAGCTCGCGGAGCTCGAGAAGGTCAGGCGCATCCGCGAGAGATACAACCTCGAGATCCTGGTCGTCTTCCCCTACGGGCACGAGACCGTCACGGCCTGGCTCAAGGACCTGCCGGGCCAGCTGGAGTCCATCCGGAACACCAAGAACCCGGCCGAGCCGGACAAGCTCGACGACGCCGCCCGGCGCCGCATGGAGGGTTGGCGCAAGATGTTCCCGGCCGACTACGCGATCCGGCCCGACGAGGTCCTGGCCCCTTTCCCGCTGCTGGTCGACGGGGAGCGGACGCTGTCGAAAAGCCTGGGGCTCTTCCAGACGGAGTGGGGTGGGAGAAAGGTCGACCAGAACATCCCCAGCATCTACATCGTCGACGCCGAGGGCGTGCTCCAGTTCAAGTACATCGGCCAGAACACCATGGACCGCCCGGGCTACGACTATCTGCTGAGGATCCTCGACGTCGTCAGCGCGAAGAAGTAGCCCGGGCGATCAGGCGGCCAGGATGGCGCGGATCTTTGCGGCGTAGGCCTCGCTCGCCCCGCCCGGGGTCTCGATGACGATGTCCGCCGGGGAGGCCGCGCCGAGGCCGAGCTCGGCGGCCCGGGCGATCTGCTCCTGTTCGAAGACGCGCGGCCTCATGACGGCGTCGTTCGAGCCCAGCTCCTTGAGGATGGCCGTGCCCACGGCGTCGATGGCCACCCGGTCGGTCCCGGCCAGGACGACCCCCGCCTCCTTGAGCGTGCCCTTCATCGGCCCGCCGTCGACGAAGGCCTCCAGGCCGTCGAGGATGACGAGGGCCGGGCGGTAGGCAGTGTTGATCTCGGCGATCATCTTCCTCTGATCGGGCGACGCGTGGAGCTCGCGCATGTAGGCATGGCCCTTGCGCGGCACGACGCCCACCGAGTTCTTGAGCGACATCGTGATGACGCCCCCGAACTGGTGGGTCTTGAGGGCGCACAGAGAAACGACGCATTCGGTCTCGACCACGGGCCGGGCCACGAGGAAACCGTCCTTCCAGTGCGAGCCCGGCGGGGCAACGTTGACGTAGCCGCTCTCGCCCAGCTCGTCGAAGTTCAGGACCTCGGCGCCGTAGGCCCCGGCCAGCTCGATGATCCCCTTCTTGGCCAAGACCTGGTCGGTCGGCTCGGGCCCGCTGCGGTCGCCGACGGCCAGGCTCTTGGCGCCCATGTCCCTGGCCCGGGCCAGGACGGCCTTCAGGGTGTCGTTGTGGGTCGAACCAGGAGGCGCGTCCGAGGTGTTGAAGTTGGGTTTGACGAGGACGCTTTTCCCCCTGAACGGATTGATCTTGAGGATGTCGAGGCATCGGGCGACGCCGGCCGCCCGGTCGTCCGTCCTGACCAGGACGACCAGGCTCTTGTCCGCGCCCTGGAGGCCCCGCGGGAAGACGGAGCGTCCGGCCGCGCCGGCGCTGCAGCCCGTCGCCGACTTGACGAGAACGGCCGCCCCGGCCAGCCCGGCGCCGGCGGCGAAGAATTGCCTTCTTGTCATTCTCTTCATGGTCCTTCCCTCCTTCGCGGAGCATTCGGGCGAAAGGTTCAATCGGGAGAGGTCAGGGTCTCGTAGCAGAACTTCCGGTAGTGCTCGATGACGTCGAGGATGACGTCCTCCTTGTCTATCTTGAGGACGGCGGAGGGTTCGAGCTCCGGCAGGAAGCTCTCTTCGACCGACCGGTGCTCGGCCTTGGGGGTCTTGCGGCTCCTGATCGTCAGCTTCAGCCTCAGCTCCACGGCGTTGCGGGGGAGCGAGATCCGATAGTGGAACTGGTCCTCCTTCGTGCCGGGGAAACAGATGATGAAGCGGATGTCGGGGACGCGCGTTTTCTGGTGGCGGGATTTGAGGCCGTAGAGGGCCAGCTCGTCGGTCAGGTTCTCGAAGGCTGGTTCGGCGATGAACTCGCAGAACTGGCCGAACTGCCCGACCGTCTCGGCCTGGCATCTTTCGATGACCCGGATGTTGTCGAAATGGCCTCTCAGCTCGGCGCGCCAGTCGCGTTTGCCCATCGTCTGCCCATGGTCTCCAAATTTTCCCTATCATATCACACCCGGGACCCGCAGGGAATGACCACGCCTGGAATCATCTCAAGTATTGCGCGAATCCCCGCGGAAGGATCGGGTGACATGCTCAGGATGGACATGCGATCACGAGAACCGCATCCGACAGCTTTCTGAGGGCTCTGTCTGAAGGCCCGTTATGGGGGGGTGTCATTGTGGGGAGCGCAGCCGACAACAGAACCCCTGGGGGGGTTAGTGCCGGCTGAGGTCAGCAAAAGGGGGGTGATGATTGGTTTTTTGAGGGAGCCCTCTCCAGCCGGCCAAAGAGGACCGATATCATTATAAGCGAGCCGGGGGAAAAAGCAAGGGGGGAAATGAAAAAATTTTTCGCTGGCGACAAGGCCGGCTGTTTCTTATTAACAGCAGAAAAGGGAAAGATGATTCATGGTTGGATCGAAGTTTTCTCCAGCCGGCGCAAGAAAACTTGGACCGATTATATCAGGGCCGCCAAAAAAGACAAGCGGTTTCTTCCCAAAGTTACTTTTTGGGGTCTTCTCCGGCTCCCGGGCCAAAGAGAGCGAGCTATGGCGGAAAACAGGGATTGAGAGAGCCGTCAGACCGTCCGGAGCATGAACACCCGGACGTCCATGACGTTGGTCCCGGTCGGGCCGGTGACGATGAGGCTGCCCGTCCTCTGGAAGAACGCATAGGAGTCGTTGTCGTCGAGATAGGCGCCCGGGTCGAGGCCGAGCCCGCGGGCTTTGACGATCGTCCCCGGGCCGGCCCAGGCGCCGGCGGCGTCGGTCGGGCCGTCGATGCCGTCGGTCCCCAGGCTCATGATCAGCCAATCGAGGGTCGGGCGCCCGCCTCCTTCTCCGCCGCCCTCTCCTCCGATCCCCGCTTCCGGGGCGTCGCACGCGGCGCAGAACGCATCCTGGAGGCCGCCCGTCCCGAGCTCGACGAGCGAGGCCAGGACGAACTCCGTGTTCCGGCCGCCCTTCCCCTTTCCCTTGACGGTGACCGTCAGCTCGCCGCCCGCCAGCAGGCAGAGCGGCCGCGGCAGGGAGACCGTCGAGCAGGACATCTCGGCCAGGAAGGCGGCGTAGTTCGCGGCCGCTTTCCGGGCCTCCCCGCTGTCGGACGAGGTCATGATGATCGTCTCGAAGCCTCTCCGTTCGGCCTCGGCCTTGGCCGCCCGCAGGGCCGTCATGTTGTCGCCCACGATGAACGTGCGGACGCGCTCGAGGACCGGGTCGCCGGCCTTGACCGTCTCCTCGACCTCGCCGCGGACGCCTTTCTCGATGAGGTCCCGGACGGCCGTCGGGGCCTCGTCCCAGAGACCGAATTTTTCCAGGACGCGTCGGGCGTCGCCGTAGGTCGTGCCGTCCCAGTGGGCGGGGCCGGAGGCGATGCTGGCCAGGTCGTTCTCGAGGACGTCGGAGACGACCAGGCTGACGACCTCGGCCGGGGCCGCGGCCCGGGCCAGGCGGCCTCCCTTGACCGCCGACAGGTGCTTGCGCACGGCGTTGAGCTCGGTGATGTCCGCGCCGGCCTTGAGGAGGGCCGAGGTCACCTGGCGCTTGTCCTCGAGCGAGAGGCCGGGGGCGGGCAGACATAGCAGGGCCGAACCTCCTCCCGAGACGCAGAGAAAGAGGACGTCGTTCTCCCCCGCTTCATGGGCCAGGGCGAGAACGCGCCGGGCGCCTTCGACGCTGCCTTCGTCGGGGAGGGGGTGCGAGCCCTTGACGAATTCGAGCCGGCCGCACGTGCCGCTCTCGGCGTCCGGAGAGACGACGATGCCTTTGGCCAGCCGGTCGCCGAGGATGTCGGCCATGGCCCCGGCCATGGCCTCGGCGGCCTTGCCGAACGCGGCCAGGAAAACGCGGTCGTACGAGCCGAGATCGAAGCTCTGGCCCTGGATCGTGACCGCGTCCTTCCCGGCGGCCCCGGCGGCCACGCGGAACACGTTCTTGATGATCAGCCGCCCGGGGTCGACGGCCTCGACGGCCGCCCGGCCCACGGCCTCGGCGGCCTCGAACAGGGTCTCTTTCGGATTCGCTTCGATCTCCATGTCCTTACTATAACCCAAACCGGAGCCGCCCTCCAAACGATTCCGCCGCTCAGGCCTTTTCTTGACAGGCCTTCCGGCCCGGGCCTATAGTTGGCGTGCCGGCGCGGAGAGATCACAACGGACGGAACATCCGGAAGGAGGGCTTTTCATGGAACGCGAGATCATCGGACTTTACGAGGACTATAAGGGCGGGAAGATGGGCCGCCGGGATTTCCTGGCCCGCCTGGCCCTGCTCGTCGGGGGAACGGCCGCCGCGGCCGCCGTCCTGCCCCGACTCGAAGCAAGGACCGTGTCGCCGGGTCAGTTCGTCCCGGCCGACGACGCCCGTCTCGAGACCGGGTATGTCAAGTACCCCGCCCCCGACGGCGAGATGCGGGCCTACTCGGCCCGGCCCAAGGGCGGCGGCAAGCACCCCGGGGTCATCGTCATCCACGAGAACCGGGGGCTCAATCCCCACACCGGGGACGTCGCCCGCCGCGTGGCCCTGGAGGGCTACGTGGCCGTCGCCCCGGACGCTCTCTCGGCTTTCGGCGGGACCCCGGCGAACCCGGACGAGGCCCGGCCGCTCTTCCAGAAGCTCGAGCGCGAGACCACCACCCGGAACTTCGCCGCGGCCGTCGCCTACCTCAAGACCCATCCCCAGACGACCGGCAAGGTCGCCTGCATGGGCTTCTGCTGGGGCGGGGCGGTGACCAACCAGGTCGCCGTCCACGCGCCGGACCTCGCGGCGGCCGTTCCCTTCTACGGGAGCCAGCCTGCGCCCGAGGACGTGCCGAAGATCAAGGCCGCCGTCCTCGCCCACTACGCGGAGAACGACGAGCGCATCAACGCCGGCATCCCGGCCTTCAAGGAGGCCATGGAGAAAGCGGGCATCGCGCACGAGATCCACATGTACCCCGGGACCGGCCACGCCTTCTTCAACGACACCGGGGCGAGATACGACAAGGAGGCGGCCGAGCTGGCCTGGAAGCGGACGCTCGGCTTCTTCGCGCAAAAGCTCAAGGCATAGGCCGGGTCATTTGCGGGTTGAAGCGGCCGCCGTCGATCGCCGCCACTCGGCGCCGACGGCCTCGACGAACGGCCGGCAACGCCGGAAGAAACGCTTGTATCCGGCGCATAAGTAATTGAGCCCCTCTTCGCCGTCCGGCGTCCGGGCGAAGCGGTTCTTGGGGCATTCCCCGTGGCACATCTCCAGGACGTCGCACTCCCGGCAGGCGCGCGGGAGGGTCTCGAGCTTGCGGCGGCCGAAGGCCCGCTGGGGGGCGCTCTCCAAGAGCTCCTCGAGCGGCGTCTCCCGGACCGAGCCGAGCCGGTGCGCGGCGTCGACATAATGGTCGCAGGAGAAGACGGAGCCGTCGCGCTCGACGACCGGGACGTCGCCGCAGACCGGCCGGAAGATGCACAGCGAATGCTCCAGCCCGAAGGCCGTCCGGACGGCTTGCTCGAAGATCTGGACTTTGACGAGCCCTATGTCGCCGCTCACCCATTCGTCGAACACGGCGCAGAGGAACTCGCCCCAGGCTCGGGGCGTCACGGAATCGTCGCCCGCTCCGCAGGGCGCGCCGGGCCGCCTCTCCACGAGGGGCAGGAAGGTCACGAAGGATGCGCCGAGCCCCTTGAAGAACCGGTAAACGTCCAGGGGGCGCGCGGCGTTGTGGGCGCCGACGACGCAGAGGACGTCGGTCGGGACTCCGTGGCGGCGCAGGACTTCGTATCCGGCGAGGCACCGGTCGAAGGTCGGGCGGCCGTCTTTCGTGACGCGGCGCAGGTCGTGGACCTCGCGCGGGCCGTCGAGGCTCAGGCCGACGGCGAAGCCCTCGGCGGCCAGAAAACGGCCCCACTCGTCGTCGAGCAGGGTGCCGTTGGTCTGCAGGCCGTTGGCGAACGACCGGCCCGGTGGGATATGCTTCCGTTGGAGGGCGACGGCGCGCCGGAAGAAATCCAGCCCGGCCAGGGTCGGCTCCCCGCCGTGCCAGGAAAAGCGGACGATCTCGTCGGGCGGAGCAGCGGCGAAGTGCCGGACGATATATTCCTCGAGAAGGTCGAGAGGCATGCGCAGGGGCCCCAAGGCGCGTTCGCGGCCCTCCCCTTCTAAATAATAACAATACCGGCAGCCGAGGTTGCAGGCGGCGCCCACCGGCTTGATGAAGACCTGGAAGCTCCGGTGAACGGCGGGCATGGCGACGTTGCGGCTCCTTGACGACCTTCCCGAGTATAGAGGCCCGGTTCCTGGCGGTCAAGGACGGGAGCGGGCCCCGCGACGGCCCCTCTCATCCCGGCGGGTCGTCCCCCGACCATACTCATGATGCGTTCATAATGGATCCGGCCTCGCCAATGGCGCAAGCCGGGGCGGGGGTATGGTAAAATAAGCGCAAGGCCATGTGTCGCACCGCCCGAACGATCGCCGGCGCCGTGGCGGCGCTTCTTTTCCTCTTCCTCGCCCGCCCTCTGGAGCCGCCGGCGTGGGCCGCCGCCTCGCCGCGGGCGGACCCGCAGAACCCGTCGTCCCCTCCTCCCCCCCAGGCCGACAAGGACCGGAACGTCGCCGACTTCGAGAAGCGTCTCGAAAGGATCAACAGCGAGATCGACGCCCTCCGGTCGCGCATCGAGGCCGAGGCCAGCCGGGAGGCGACGGTCCTCTCGACCCTCAAACGCATCAACCTCAGCAAGGCCCTCGTCCGCAAGGAGCTGGACGCCCAGAACGTCCAGCTCGAGCGGGCCCGGGCCGCGCTGGCCGGGACCCAGGCCGGGATCCGGACGCTGCGGGCCGATCTCGACCGGGAGCGGGAATCCGTCGAGAGGACGCTCCTCGCCCTCTACAAGTTCGGCCGCCTCGACTTTTTCCAGTTCCTGCTCAGGGCCCGGGACATCGAGACATATTCGGCCGAGAACAAGCGGTTGACCCTCCTCGCCCGGCACCAGGAGGGCCTCATCGGCGGGTATCAGCGGTCCCTGGCCGAGCTCCGGTCGGCCCAGGCCGAACTCGAAGGCCGGGAGCGCGACCTGGCCGAGATGGTCCGGGCCGCGAGCCTCAAGCAGAGGGAGCTCGACGCCGAGGCCCGCAAGACCGCCGCCCTGATCGGCGATATCCAGAAGAACAGGAAGACCCACGAGCGGACCCTGGCCGAGCTCAAGGAGAGCGCGGACCTCCTCCAGGCCATGATGAACAAGATCATGACCCAGGAGTGGGTCCTGCCGTTCGCCTTCGTGCCGCTCTACGAGGTCAAGGGCCGTCTGCCGTGGCCCGTCGACGGCCGGGTCATCACGCGGTTCGGTTTCGAGCGCCACCCGAGCTTCAGGACGGTCGTCGAGAACAAGGGCGTCGAGATCGCCCCGGACGAGCCGGAGGCCCGGGTGCGGACGGTCCATGGCGGCAAGGTCGTCTATGCCGACTATTTCCAGGGATACGGGAACCTCCTCATCGTCGACCACGGCATGACCTACTACACGCTCTACGGGCACTGCGCGGAGTTCCTGGCCGCGGTCGGCGACATGGTCGAGGCCGGGCAGCCGGTGGCCGTCGCCGGCGACACGGGATCGCTCAAGGGCGAGTGCCTCTATTTCGAGGTCCGCTTCAAGACGCGGGCCCTCGATCCCTTGCAATGGCTGAAGAGGAGGTGATAGAATGGACCTCCGTTTCATCACGAAAATGCCGAGATACAGACTCGTCCTGTGGATCCTGTTCCTGGGGGCCCTGCTGTTCTTCATCTTCCAGATGAGGAACCTGCCGGGGGGGGCCCAGCGCGGCCCGGCGCCGAAGGGCTTTGAGCTCTACGACGCCCTCGTCCGCCTCATCCGCAACGATTACCTCGAGGAGCGCGACCCCGCCCGGACGGCAGAGGGGGCCTATCGGGGGCTGATCAATTCCCTCGACCCGATCTCGGCTTATCTGGACAAGGGCCTCGTGGCCAGGTATCAAGCTCGGAGGCCGGGGGGGGCGGAGACGGGCCTTGTGATATTCAAGCGATACGGGACCTTCCCTCAGGTCCTCGGCGTCGTCGACGGGTCGCCGGCCGCGGCGGCCGGGCTGCGCCGCGGCGACCTGCTGAGCGCGATCGACGGACGGAACACCCTGAGCATGAGCCTCCTCGAGACGGAGCTCCTCCTTCGGGCGGGGAACGGCGAGCCGGTCGAGGTCAAGGTTATGAGGGGCAATGCGACCCTCGAGCTTCCGCTGACGAGGGCGGACCTCTTCCCGAAGCCCTTCACGTTCTCCCGGCCGGCGGGCGGGCCTGCCGTCCTCAAGATCCACTATCTCTCCGATCCGCTCGTGCCCGGCCTGAGAAAAGAGGCGGTTCCCGTTCTCCAGCGCGGGAAGGCGCCGGTCATCCTGGACCTCAGGGACTGCCGGGAGGGCGACCTCGACGAGGCCTTGGCCCTGGCCAACGTCTTCGTCAAGGCCGGCGTCGTCGGGCGACTGGAGAGGAAGGGCGGCGTCAGGCAGGACCTGGCCTGCCCCGACGATGCCCCGCTCGCCAGGGCGCCGCTGGCCGTCTGGGTCAACGCGGCGACCATGGGGCCCGGGGAGATCGTCGCCGGCATCCTCCAGGAGGTCCGGAAGGCCAAGGTCATCGGGTTCCCGACGCTGGGGCTGGCCGGACGGCGAGAAGCGTTCGCCCTGGAGGACGGCAGCCTGGCCCTGTTGACCTCGGCCGTCTTTTCTCTGCCTTCGGGCCGGTCGCTCTGGGAACAGGGGCTCGAGCCTGACGTCCTGCTCATGGAGCCGGGCGCCGGCGACAATACCTATCTCGAGAGGACGCTCCCCTTATTCCCTCCGCAGTGACGGACGATGAGGAGGCCTCTTCTCAAGCGCTCCGAACCCCGGCCGGATCTCTTCCTGCTGGCCGTCGTTCTCTCGGGCGTCGCCCTCGTCTCCGTGCTTCTTCTGGATCTCATCAGCGCGCGGAAGGGCGAGCCGTCCTTCATCTTCACCGGGAGGCCGGACGTCGAAGAGGCCGCCGCGGCCGGCAAGCCCCTGGCCGAGGTCCTGCCGGATAGCCTGCGCACCGCCGGGGTCGCCGAAGATTCCGTGCTGTGGACGACAGGGCCGAAGGGGCAGCGCGTCGCCGAGGTCGAGATCACGGCCGAAGGGTACGAGTCGGTGGAACCGGCCCTCGAGAGGGCCCTGGCCGCCGCGGCCGTGCGCGTGGTCGACCGGAAGAGGACGGCCGGCCGGGACGGGACGGAGGTCTATTGGAGCGTCCGGGGGGCCGACCGGGAGGCCGCCGGCATCTCGTTCCTGCTGCCGGCGGCGGCCGAGCCCGCCGGGGTGGCGGCCAAGAAGGCCCGCCCGGGCCGGGTGGCCCTCATCGTCGACGACATGGGCAACAGCCTCGAGGCCCTCGATATCCTCCTCGGCCTGGGTCAGCCCCTGACCGTCGCGGTCCTTCCCGACAGCGCCTGGGCCTCGCACACGGCCCGCATCGCCCACGAGAACGGGCTCGAGATCCTCCTTCATATCCCCCTGGAATCCCTCAACGGCGACGAGTCCGAGGGCGGCGGCAACGGCACGCTCACGGCCGCCATGACGCCCGACGAGATCCGCCGCTCGTTCGAGGCCGGCTGGTCGCGGGTCCCGCACGCGAAGGGCGTGAACAACCATACGGGTTCCCGGTTCACGGCCGACCGGGATGCGATGCGCGCCCTGCTGGCCCCCATCAAGGACAAAGGGTTGTTCTTCGTCGACAGCCGGACGACCGCAGGATCCGTAGCCTGTGCGGAGGCCCGGAGGATGGGCGTGCCGTCCGCCGAGCGGGACGTCTTCCTCGACGCCGACGAGGACCGGGGCCGGATCCGCGGCCGCCTCCTCGAGCTCTTCCAGAAGGCCAGGAAGAGCGGGCAGGCCGTCGGCATCTGCCATCCGATCCCCGAGACGCTCGAGGTCCTGAGGACGAGCTTCCGGCTCTTCGAGTCCTACGGCCTCGAGGTCGTCCCCGTCTCCGCCCTCGTCCGCTGACGAAGAGGGGGTCAAATCTCCACATATTAAATAGTCGCCCGATCCTGCGCTCCCCCGACATACCGGAGCAGCCTCGATTTAATATGTGGAGATTTGACCCCCTCTTACGATTGACCGCCTCCCGGTTGTTCGATATATTAAGAGCGGCTTGTGAGGAGGCTTTCCATGAAGACGACCAT
>JBBIGP010000022.1:0-15671 GCA_037447475.1 Candidatus Aminicenantota bacterium | reverse complement strand
GTTGTTCGATATATTAAGAGCGGCTTGTGAGGAGGCTTTCCATGAAGACGACCATGAAGAGGTTCCCGATATCCCTCGTCGTGCTGGCTGTCGCGACCCTGGCCATGCTGCCGGCCTGCCGGCAGACGACCCCCGGGGAGCTCAAGAACTCCATCGAGCTCGTGGATCTCGAGACCAAGTGGGTCTCCAAGTACTATCAGCCCTGGCCCCCGCGCCTCATCCTCGTCCCCCAGGTCTCGTTCCGCGTCAAGAACGTCGGGAGCCGGCCCTTGAACTACGTCAACTTCAACGCCGTCTTCAATTTCAAGGGCGACCGGGAGAACCTCGGCGACGCCTTCCTGGCCGCCATCCGGGGCCAGGCCGTCCAGCCCGGGGAGACGAGCCCCGTCATCTCCCTGACGAGCAACCTGGGAGTGGACGGGAAGGACCTGGCCAACATCCGCGAGAACCCCGAGTGGAAGCCGACCGAGGTCCGTCTCTTCGCCATCTCCCGCGGTTCCCAGCCGGTCCTCCTGGGCGTCTTCGACGTCTCCCGCGAGATCGATTTCGAAGAACCCGGGCCCGTCGAGATCAAGAAGTGAAGAGCGCCTTCGCCCCTTCCAAGGTCTTCCTGACGCGGGGCCTGGGCCGCCACAAGGAGAAGCTCATCAGCTTCGAACGGGCCCTGCGCGAGGCGGGCATCGCGCCCTTCAACCTCGTCCGGGTCTCGAGCATCTTCCCCCCCCACGCCCGTCTCGTGACCCGTGATGCGGGGCTCAAGCTCCTTCGGCCCGGGCAGATCGTCTTCACCGTCCTGAGCGAGAACGCCACCGACGAGCCCCGCCGGCTGATCTCGGCGTCGATCGGATTGGCCATCCCCGAAGACCCGTCCGGATACGGCTATCTCGCCGAACACGAGGATTTCGGCCGGTCCGAGAGAGAGGCCGGGCTCTTCACGGAGTACCTGTCCGCGGAAATGCTGGCCACGAAGATGGGCGAGCGTTTGAGCGGGCCGGCCGCGGGCCGCCGCTCCTACCTCTTCTCGAACGGCCTGGCCCTCAAGACCCGCAGCCTGTCCCAGACGGCGACGGGGGAAGCGGGGGAGTGGACGACGGTCCTGGCGGCCGCGGTCCTCGTTATTGAAAGTGAGCCTGATCTATTCGCGGGTCATGGATCAGGCTAGCGGTCGAGGGGGTTCGGGCGCAGGATCTTGACGTAGCTCTTTTCCCGGAGAGCCTTTAGGAATTCGTCGGTCTTCTCGTCCCTCATCTTGTCGTAGAGCATCTCCACGACCTCGTTCCGGGCCTCCTCGAAGGCCTTCAAACGGCTGGCCGTCTTCTCCTCGAGCTGCAGGAGCCACCAGCCCCCGCGGGCGAAGACCCAGGGGCTCGTCTCGCCGTCCTTGAGCTTGGCGACAGCCTCCTCGAGCGTTTCGTCGAGATCTCCCTCTTTGAACGTCCCCAGGTCCCCTTTGGCTTCCTTCATCGGCGGATCCGAGAACTCCCCGGCGACGTCGGCGAAGGCCGCGCCCGCTTTGAGCCGCTCCACGATCCTGGCCTCCAGGGCTTCCATCTCTTCCGTCCCGCGGGTCTCCGTGCTGAGGTAGATGGCATGGATCTTGTATTGGGTCGGCACCGTGAACCGCTCAGGGTTCTTCCGGTAGTACTGGACGACCTCGCTGTCGTCGAGGGCCAGCCCGCGCTCGACCTCGGTAAAGATGACGGCCTGCTT
Organism: Candidatus Aminicenantota bacterium; assembly: GCA_037447475.1. Lineage (GTDB taxonomy): Bacteria > Acidobacteriota > Aminicenantia > Aminicenantales > Saccharicenantaceae > RBG-16-66-30. Next base: position 13,961 of record JBBIGP010000022.1, on the reverse strand, counting down.
GAGCATCGTCTCCTCGTACTCCCTGAGCCAGACGTCGTAGGACATCCCCTGCTGCTGGACGGCCCGCCGCAGGTCGTCGTCCGAGGCCATGTTGTTGTCCGCCTTGACCTTGTCGATCGTGGCCCGGAGCTGTTCGGAGACGTTGAGGTTCATCTCGCGGGCCTTCTGGAGGAGCAGGAGGTCGGTGATCATGATGTCGAGAAGCCGTTCCCGGAGCGCCTTGACCTGCTTCTCGTAGTCCTCCGGGGACAGCGGCATGGACCTCAGCTGGGCCATGGCGATCTCGAGCTGGTCCTTGTATTCGGAGAGGGTGATGATGTCGTCGTTGACGACGGCCACGATCTCCTCGACGACCTCCTGGCCGGCCGAGAGGACCGCCGCCGCGAGAACGGCCGACAGAACGATTACCGCCGGGATCTTTCTCATCCGTTCGTCCTTTGGTATCCGAAGAATAGGTTTTCCGGGAAAGTCTGCCAGGAGAGCGTGTCCTTGAGGCCCTCCAGGTGGGCGGCGACGGCCGCCATGATCTTCTGTGACAGGAGCCGGCTGCGGATGGCGGGGGCCGCCTCTTCCAAAGACCGCAGCGAGGGTGGGAATTTCTTGTCGAGCCGGAAGATGTGGAACCCGTAGGCGGACTCGACGATCTGGCTGGTCCGCCCCTCGCTGAGGGAGAAGATGACCCGCTCCATGTCCGTCGGCAGGTCGCCGGGCTTGAAGACGCCCATCACCCCGTCCCGCGCGGCCTCGGGCCCGGCCGACTCCTCGCGGGCGATCTTCCGGAATTCCCTCTCCCCCGTCCGCTCGAGCCGGCGGAGCACGAAGACGGCCTTGTCCTCCGTGTCGACGAGGATCTGGCTGACCCGGACCCTCTCCGGCAGAAGAAATTCCTTCTTGTGGGTCTCGTAGTAGTCCCCGATCTCGGCCGGCTCGACCTGGACGTCCCGGATGACGAGGTAGGTGTATTTCTCCAAAAGCAGGCGGTCCTCGAGCCCTTCCGGAGGCGTGGCGTGCCGGGCCTCCCCTCCTCCTTCGCCGGGCACCGCGTCCGCGGCCAACCGGGCAAGATACGCCCGTTTCTCGTCCTCGTCGATCGTGATGTTCCTCCGGCGGGCCGCCTCGAGGAGGATCCTCTCGTCCACGAACTGGTCGAAAAGCCGGCTCAGGCTCTCGTCAGGCAGATTGTCGATGTCTTCCGCCCCCGAGGATCTCAAGTAGGACCGGAGATCGGCGTTCGAGAACTCCGCCCCCTCGATCTGGAGGACCGGACCTCGATCAAGCTGGGCAGGGGCCCGGTCCGCTCCCCGTGGAGCCGGGCTCTGGTCGGCGCCACGGCCGCAGGCCGCGGCCGCCAGGCAGACCGCCGCCGCCACGACAAGGCCATTCGCAATTATTCTTCGGGCTCGGTCCATCTTTTTTAATATCAGTTTATTATCAGTATTATTATAGTCTATTGGGACAACTCCAACAAGACCCGGACCGTTTCGTCGAGGAGCCGTCCTTCCGTTTCTCCCCGGAGGTTCAGCGTCATGATCCCCTGAGGGGAGAGCGAACCCGAATGCCTCTTCAGGAGCGGCGGGACCCGGGACCAGTCCGCGGGCGTCCCCGGCCCGAACGTCAGCACGACCCGCCGGTCGGCGCGGTCGATCCTCCGGATGCGCAGCTTCCGCGCCAGGTGCTTGAGCGCTCCGTAGCTCAGGAGGTTCTCGACCGTCCCCGGGACGTCCCCGAACCGGTCGCGGACCTCCTCGCGGATCCTGTCGATCTCCCCGAGCCCCTCCACCGAGGCCAGCCTCTTGTAGAGATTGAGCCTCAGGTTGACCTGCGGCAGGTATTCCTCGGGGACCCGGATGTCGGCCTTGAAGTTGATCTCCGGATTGTCCTCTTCGACGGCTTCGCCCTTCATCTCCCGGACGGCCCGCTCGAGAAGCTGCATGTAGTACTCGAACCCGACGGCCTCCATGGATCCGTGCTGACGATGGCCCAGCAGGTTCCCCGCGCCCCGGATCTCCAGGTCCTTGGCCGCCAGGCGGAAACCCGAGCCGAGCTCGCTGAACTCCTGGAGGGCCTTGAGCCTCTCCCGGGCCAGGGGCGTCAGCTCCATGTGAGGCGGGACCAGAAAGTAGGCGTAGGCCTGGCGCGACGACCGCCCGACCCGCCCCCGGAGCTGGTAGAGCTGGGCCAGTCCGTAGAGGTCGGCCCGGTCGACGATGAGCGTGTTGACGAGCGGGATGTCGATGCCGTTCTCGATGATGGTCGTCGAGACGAGGACGTCGTACTTGCGGGCGATGAAGTCCAGCATCTTCCTTTCGAGGGCCGCACCGGTCATCCGGCCGTGGACCGTGACGACCCGGGCCTGGGGCGCGAGCCGGGTGACGAGCTCGGCGAACTTGTCGATGTCCTCGATCCGGTTGTGGATGACGTAGACCTGGCCGCCCCGTCCGAGCTCCTGGCGGACGGCCGCGGCGATGAGCCGGGCGTTGAACGGGGTGACGACCGTGTGGACGGCCAGCCGGTCGCGCGGCGGGGTCTCGATGAGGCTGATGTCCCTCAGCCCCGAAAGCGACATGTTGAGCGTCCGCGGGATGGGCGTCGCCGTCAGCGTCAGGACGTCGATCGTCGACTTGAGCTGCTTGATCCGCTCCTTGTGGCCGACGCCGAAGCGCTGCTCCTCGTCGACGACGAGCAGGCCGAGGTCCTTGAAGGCCACGTCGCGCGACAGGAGCCGGTGGGTGCCGATGACGATGTCGACGAAGCCCTCCCGGACGGCCTTGATGACCGCCCGCCGCCCGCCCGGCGGCTGCAGCCGGGTCAGGGCTTCGATACGGACCGGGAAGAGGACCATCCGGTCGCGGAAGGTCTTGAGGTGCTGGCTGGCCAGGACGGTCGTCGGGCAGAGGACGGCCACCTGCTTGCCGTCCATGACGGCCTTGAAGGCCGCCCGCATGGCGACCTCCGTCTTGCCGTACCCGACGTCGCCGCAGAGGAGGCGGTCCATCGGCGCCCCCGACTCCATGCCCGCCAGGACCTCGCGGATGGACCGCAGCTGGTCCTCGGTCTCCTCGTATTCGAACGTCTTCTCGAACTCCCGCTCCCACTCGCCGCCCGGCGAGAAGGCGAAGCCCTGGAGGGCCCGCCGCCGGGCGTAAAGCTCGACGAGCTCCTTGGCCACGGCCTCGACGGCCTTGCGGGCCCGGGTCCTGGTCTTCTCCCAGGAGTTCGTCCCCAGCTTGTCCAGCGCCGGCGGCTCGGGCCCGGTCCGGGAGAACTTCTGGACGAGGTTGAGGTCCTCGACGGGCACGAGCAGCTTGTCGCCGTCGCGGTAGTGGAGCTCGATGAACTCCCGGCCGCGGCCGTCGACCTCGAGCCGCTGCAGGCCCCGGAAGACTCCGATCCCGTAGTCCGTGTGGACGACGTGGTCGCCCGCCCGCAGGTCCTGGAACTGCGAAAAGAAGGGCCGCCGGGTGGCCCGGCTGACGATGACCTTCTCCTCCGTGAAGACGTCCTTTTCGGAAAAGACGTTGAGCCGCTCCTTGGGGTAGGCGAAACCGCCGGGAAGAGGGCCCAGGAGAAGGGCGATCTCCGAGCGGGCCGGGACCTCGAGCGGCGATTCGGTCTCGACGGCCGGGACCTCGCTCTCCCGCAGCAGGGTCGCCAGCCGATGCCTCGTGCCCGGGTTCGAGAGATAGATGAAGCACAGCTCGCGCTCCTCCTGGAGCTTCTCGAGGTACTGGAGGAAGAACGGGATGCGGTTCTCGAAGCGGGGCACGGACTGGAAGGAGAAGGAGAGCGCCCGGCCGGGTCCCGGAGCCTCGAGCTCCTCGAACCGCACGGCCTCGTTGCGGATCCTGTCCCACATCCGGGGAGGGAAGATCTCCTCGGGCGGGAGCGCGAAGGTCCGCTCGGCGAGCAGGTCGGCGTACTGGTCCCGCAGCTCCTCGAGGCCCTTCTCCCATTCCTCTTCGACGGCTTCGGGCCGTTCGATGACGAAGAGACAGTCCACGAGGAGGTCCGTGACCGGGGCGAACCGGTCCTTGACGGCCGGGGCCAGGGCCGGGAAGGCGGGACCGAACTCGCCGCGGCGGAGCGCCGAGACCTTGGCGTCGATGTCCCGCGCCATCCCCCGCCCCCTCTTCCGGGCGGCCGACTCCCAGGCCTCCAGGAAACCGGGCCCGGCCGGGAACTCGCGGAGGGAGGGCACGGTCAGCCGGTCGATCCTCTTGAGGGACCTCTGGCTGGAGATGTCGAACTCCCGGAGCGAGGCCACCGTCGATCCGTCGAGCTCGATGCGGAAGGGGTTGACCTCGCCCGGCGCGAACACGTCGACGATGCCGCCCCGCCAGGCGCACTCGCCGGGCGAGGCGATGAGGTCCTCGCGCGCGTAGCCGTAGCGGGCCAGGGTCTCGAGCAGGTCCCCGTGCCCGATCTCGCCGCCGGCCTCGAGCGTCAGGAAGAGGCGGGCCAGGTCCTCGCGGACGGGGACGGGCTTGAGAAGCCCGGCCGGGGTCGTGATGATGATGGCCGGAGGCGTCCCCAGGAGCGAACGGAGGAACCGCATTCTCGACGACACGGCGTCGAGCGCTGGCGGGACCTCGAAGTAGGGGTTGTCTGCGAGGGCGGGGAGGACCGCCGTCCGCAAGCCCGGGGCGAGGCGCGGGACGAAGAACCGGCACTCCTCCTCCAGCGCAGACAAGGGGGCCGATGCGGGCCGGATGAAGACGACGGGCTTGCGGGCCTCGCGGGCTAGGCAGGTCAGGACGAGGGCCCGGGCCGGGTCGATGACGCCGCGGACCGACAGCGGCCGCTCGCCGGCCGCGACGGCCCGGACGAGGTCCTTGAATTCGGCCGTCCGGAACAGGAAATCGAGGCTCACCCGGCTATTCTAACGGCGCGTCCCGGCCCGGTCAAACCGGAGGGCGAGATGGGCCGCGCGAGCCGCCCGTGTCAGGTCCTGAACCAGTAGGAGAACTTGACGAAGACGTTATAGCTGTCGCGCAGGTAGCCGCCGAGATCGTCCCGGAGGTAATTGGTGTCGAATCCCAGGAAGAAGACCGTCCCCGGCCGCAGGACCCAGCTCGTGAGAAGGCTGCCGAAGGCCCGCTTGTAGAAGAAGTTGTAATCGACGATGCCCCGGAAGGCCAGGGTCTTGCTGACCTGGTAGGTCGTCCGCTGGCGGACGACGTTGTAGTCCCAAAGCCTCTCCCCGCCGGCCGCCCGCCAGAAGGTCTGCTTGCTGAAGTCGACGCCCATCTGAAGGCGCTTGCTGGGCTTGAAATTGACGAACAGGCCGTAGGTGTTGCTGGTGCCGAGGAAGGCGTCGTCGGGATCGTAATTGATGCTGTCGCCGGTTCGGAAGAAGAACCCGAACGGCATCCAGGAGATGAGCATGGTCTGGCTCTCGATCGACAGGCTCCGCTTCTTGAAATCGACGCCGGAGAACCGCTCCATCGCGTCCTCGGCCATGACGAAGACCTGGTTGAACTCGGTCAGGCGGAACTGGACCTGGGCCCGGAGCCAGGTGTCCTGGGTGACGCCGTCGGAATAGCCGTCGCGCGTGCCGGCCTGGAGCCGGAATTGGACCTGGTTGAGATACTTCTTGTCGGGATAGAGGCGGTACGAGGCGAAGCCGCCCGCGCTCCTGTAATCGGTCCGGTTGACGAACCCGAGGGAGGCCTGGAAATCGGGGTGGATGGCCTTGTAGAACCCGCCGAACGTCCAATGCTTGCTCGTGTAGAAGAGCTCTCCGTAGAGCCCGGGGGCGAGCTCGGACCGCTCCCCTTCGCTGCTCGACGAAGAGGCCAGGGCCTGGAAATTGAAGAAGACCCGGTTCTTGAAGCGAAGCTGGCCGTCCAGGCCGCCGAGGCGGCTCCAAGACCCGCCGCCGAGCTCCTTGTCGGTGACGGTCAGTCCGATATAGGACCCCGAGCCGACGTCGGCCTTGGTCCGCAGGATGTTGGAGAAGGCCCGCGCATCGGAGCTTCCGTTCCCGTTGTGGATGTCCCAGAGGCTCTCGGCCGGGTGCATGTCGTAGGCGGAGAGCAGCCCGTAGGTGAAGCGCCCGCTCTTGCCCGAGATCTTGGCCCCCCACGAGGGGTCGATGATCTGGCGGGTGTAGACGGTCTCGATCTCGGGCGAGCTGAAGATTTCCATGCCTTCCAGGAAGAACGGCCTTTTCTCCTGGTAGCGCAGGGCGTAGCGGAGGTTGTAGTCGATCTGCGGGGCGTCGGTCTCGATCTGGCTGAAATCGGGATTGGCCGTGAAATCGAGGGTCATCTGGGAGCTCACCCCGTACTTGATGTTGCCTCCCGGCTCGAAAGCCATCCGGTCGCCCTCCCTCTTGAGGGAGGTCACGAAGGGCATGACCTCGAGGTTGCCGCCCTTCTGGATGTCCCCTGCGATCTGGAAGATCCGTCCCTGGCTGAGCAGGCCCGGGATGTCCCTCGAGTACTGCGGATGGAGGATGATCTCGCCCGTCCGCGGCAGGTTGCGGCCGAGGACGATGTTCCAATCCTTGACCTCGCCGGGCGGAAAGCGCAGGCTCTTGAAGGGGATGGCCGCCTCGACGATGTAGCCCTCAGCATCGACTTTCCCGTCGGAGAAGAAGACCGTGTCCCAGCTCGGGTCCATGTTGTCGTTGCCGCCCTCCTCGATGCGCATCATGTCCATCTGGACGCCGATGGGGTTCAGGATGAAGGTGAAGGCCCGGCGCTTCTCGTTGAACGTGTCGAGCATGATGACGACCCAGTCGTCCTCGATGCCGTTGTCGCGGCCGGTGATCGAGGCCCGGATCTTCCTCGGCTGGGAGTCGTAGCAGCGGAAGGCGACGTAGAGGTTCTTGTCATCGTGGCCGAGGTAGGCCACGGTCTTTTCCGTGGGCACGCCGTTCTCCTTCGGCGTCAGCTGGACGAAGTCCTCGATCTTGAGGGCCTCGTCCCAGACCGGGTTGTCGAGCGTGCCGTCGATCTTGGGCGTTTCGCTGAGCCGGGGGACGACGAGCGTTTCCTTGGGGGTCGGCGCCTGGGCCGCGGCCGCGATCCCGGCCAGGAGGGCCAGAGCGACGGCCAGAGCGGACGAGGTCCTCATGATCCCGTTCGGTTCCGTGGTCCTTGTTCTCTCGTTCATTAGACTGGGCCTGCCTGTTGAGCGTTCCTTAAAGATAGACGAAAAACCGCCTCGATAAGTTTCCCCCCCTGGACCGCCGGCTCCAAAAAGTTCTCTTAGATCAGGGCCGAGACGCGCCACGCCCCGGTCTCGGAGAGCTCGGCCGTTACGCGTCGGCCGTCTTCAAGGCGGCAGCGCCAGATGTCCCGGACGAGGCCGCTCGCGCGATCGAGAGCCCTTTCGCGCGACAGGATGCTGCGGACCTCCAGCCTCCGGCATTTCAGGATGACGGCGCGAGGGGTCTCTTCGCCCTTGTAACCGGAGTAGCATTCGACTTTAGCGTCCCGAAGCGCTTCGCTCATGGTGTGATGCCGCCCTTGTCGATTGTACCATACCCCGGACGGAATAATCGGCCCAACGCCCTCTTTCCGGCCTTCCCGTTGCGGTCCGGGGCCGGGACCGCCTATAATGGAACCCGAACGTGAACCGCCCGGAGGTGAGCCCGTGAGCTTGAGAAGGAACGCTGCCCCGATGATCCGGTCCCGCGTGCGGCGGGCCGGCGCTGTCGCCCTCCCCCTGATCTTGGCCCTGCTCCTGCCGGCCGTTGCGCCCCTCGCCGCGCAGGCCCCCGACCGCGCTCTCGACGCCGCCCCGGCCCGCGACGCGTCCGTCCGGCTGGTCATTTTCAATCCCGAAACGTTCAACATCCGGTGCCTGGCCGCCCTGCGGGCCAACGGTGCGCTCGATGTCCCCGGCCTGACGGTCGCCGGCGTATACCATGTCCGCCAGACCGGAAACTTCGCCGCCAGCCGGAGATACGTCGCCGACAACGGTCTCGACTGGTTCAAGTTCCACGAGGTCTCGGCCGATGTCCCCGAGGCGGCGCTCTTCGTGAAGAACGCCTGGACGCCCGAGTTCGAGCAGATCTTCAAGAAGGCCGACGGGGTCATCTTCTTCGGCGGGCCCGACATCCCGCCCTCGATTTACGGCGAAAGGACGAGCCTGCTGACCGAGATCACCGACCCCGCCCGCCATTGGTTCGAGGTCTCGGCCGCCTTTCACTTTCTCGGCGGATCCCGGTCCGGGGATGGGCCCGTCAAGCCCCTGCTCGAGAACAGGCCCGGCTTCCCGGTCCTCGGCATCTGCCTGGGGCACCAGACGCTCAACGTCGGGACGGGGGGCACGCTCATCCAGGACATCTGGGCCGAGGTCTATGGGAAGACGGCCGTCGAGGACATCCTGGAGCTCGGCCTGGAGCGGTGGCACAACAGCCCCTACCGGCGCCTCTTCCCCGTGGGCGACATCCTCGGGGTCACCTACCACACCATCCGGCTCGGAGAGGACAGTCTGTTCGTCAAGGCCATGGGCTTCACGCCGGCCGACCACCCCCGCATCCGGAGCTCGCACCACCAGGCCGTCGGAAAGCTCGGGAAGGACCTGGTCGCCGCGGCCTGGTCGCGGGACGGGCGCATCGTCGAGGCCGTCCAGCACGCGATCTTCCCCAACGTCCTCGGGGTCCAGTTCCATCCCGAGCACTATCTGCATTTCGACGCCGACTCCCTGTTCCGCGAAACGCCGGGCGCGGAGCCGACGAGCCTGAGGGCCATTCTCGAGGGGGCGCCGCCGAGCTTCGCGTTCAACAAGGCTATTTGGCGCTGGTTCGGGGCCAAGCTCATCGCGAGCCGCGGCCGCTAGGCCGGAGAGGCGGCCGCCCGAAGCCCGACGCCAGGAACAAAGAGGTCAGTCCGCGTAATAGCCGTCCCGGTGGGTGACGCGCAGGCCCCGGCCCTTGACCCGGACCTCGATCTTCCGGAACCGGCCGTCCGCCCGGCGGTCCGAGGGCGAGTAATAGACGAGGTAGTAGTTCTCCGAGGCCGCGACGGCCTTGCGGAACGAGGCCAGGGCGTTGGCGGAGCTGTCGGCGATCCCGCCCGTCGCCCGAGAAACGTCGCGGAAGGCCCCGAAAATGCTGTCCGACTGGTCGAGCAGCTCCACCCGAAGCGGGTTCCCCCGGCCGATGTCCAGGTTGTCGTGCATCCCCGGCTTGTTGGTGACGAACAGGAAATGAACGGTGATCGAGGAATCCGCGAACGCCCGCCGGACCCGGGCGCTGTCGAAAGAGATGTCCTTGCCGAGCTCGGCGATATGGAAGTCGTCGAGTCCCGGCAGGACGGGGATGAGCTCCTTTTGATAGAACAGAAAGACATGCTTCTGCCCCTCAGCGCCCTTGAGCAGGTCGGCGAAGGCCTGGAGCCGGCCCTCCTCGAGGTGCTTGTACTCCCGCAGCCTCCGGGCCTCCTCCATGTACATGGACTGTTTGAGGTCCGATTCCGCGTCCATGGCGATGATGTCCGTCAGGCTCTTCATCATGCTCCTGTATTGCGAATTCCCCAGAATGAGGTCCTTCTTAAGGAGGTCCCTCATCTGGCCGGCCATCTTCTCCTTCGTCAGGCGCGTGAAGGCCTCGTGCCTGAAGCGGTAGGACTTGACGGGAGTCACGACGTCGAGGCGGTCGCCGGGGGCGATGATCTGTTCGAAGAACAGGTCGGTGGCCTGCCCGACCTGCGGCAGGTATTCGTGGAGCTCGAAGACGAAAACGAAATGCCTTGAGACGTCCGGGGCGTAGCCCCTAGTTTTCTCTTCTTTCTTCTCGATCTCGGCCTTCTTGACGAGATAGACGGCCTCGATCCTCTGGGGCTTGCCGTCCTCGAAGACCTCGAATTCGCCGAGGCCGAGGTTATCGACGAATTCGTCCCCCCGGAAGACCCGGACGGGGACCTCGATGTTGACGACGGAGACGGCGTGCTGGAGGGCCTGGAAGGCAGGCGGCAAAGGCGGGCCGGCGGCGGGGGCTGGCATCATCAGGAAAGCCGCAACGAGGCCCGCGGCGCAGAGCGCCGCGGCCGCGGAGGCGGCCTTCCTCAGGGGATCCATCTCTTTCGCTCCACCGCCAGATTAGGCGGGCGGGCCGGCCCTGTCAAGCCCGCCCCGCGGTCCGCTCCGGGCATTGACAAATCCCTACTATAATTGTAGTATTTATGGAGATTCCGACGAAAGGAGCCGGCGATGAAGCGCTTCATGGTCCCGCGCGTGTCGCACTGCAAGGGCGGCTGCCCACGGTCCTCCTGAGCAGGAGGTGAAAAGGCTCGTTGTGTGGCTCTCGGGCCCGTCGTCCCGTCCCCGCCGGGGAAGGGGCGCCGGGCCTTTTGTGTTGAGTATTGTGCCCCCATCCTGAAATATGAATAATAAGGGGACCGACGAGAGAAGGAGGAAGGACCCATGAGATTCGTCATCGGCTCGGCCATCCTGATCGCCGCCCTGGCGGCCGGCTGCGGCAAGCCCGCCAAGGCCCCCGAGGGCATCCTGTTCAAGGACGACCTGGCGTTCCTCGAGACCCATACGAAGCCCGTCGTCCTGACCGGCGCCGGGGGGAAGGCCCTCGTCGCCGTCAGCCCCGACATCCAGGGCCGGGTCATGACCAGCACGGCCGGCGGCCCGGACGGCCTGAGCTTCGGATGGATCAACCGGGAGCTCATCGCCTCGGGCGAGAACAACCCCCACATCAACGCCTTCGGCGGCGAGGACCGCTTCTGGCTCGGCCCCGAGGGCGGCCAGTTCTCGATCTTCTTCAAGAAGGGCGACCCCTTCGACCTCGACCACTGGTTCACCCCTCCGCCCATCAACGAGGGCGGCTACGACGTCGTCGGCCGGGGGCCGGACCGCGTCCACTTCCACAAGGCCATGCGCCTCGTGAACTATTCCGGGACGGAGTTCGATCTCGAGCTCAACCGCGAGATCCGTCTCCTCGAGGCGGCCGACGTCGCGGCCCTGGGCGTGCCTCCCATCCCGCCCGGCGTCAAATGGGTCGCCTTCGCCTCCGACAACGAGATCACGAACAGGGGGACGGCCGCCTGGACCAAGGAGACGGGGCTCCTCTCGATCTGGATCCTGGGGATGTTCAATCCGTCCCCGGAGACGACCGTCGTCATCCCCTTCAAGCCGGGCCCGGAGAGCGAGCTCGGGCCGGCCGTCAACGACGCCTACTTCGGGAAGGTCCCGGCCGACCGCCTCGTCGTCCGCGAGGAGGAGGGCGTCCTGTTCTTCAGCGGCGACGGCCTGTTCCGGAGCAAGATCGGCATCTCTCCCCTGCGGGCCAAGCCGTTCGCCGGGAGCTACGATGCGGCCAACGGGGTCCTGACCCTCGTCCACCTGACCATCCCCGAAGGCGCCAAGGACTACGTCAATTCCATGTGGGAGATCCAGGACGACCCCTTCGCCGGCGACGTCGTCAACAGCTACAACGACGGGCCGGCCGCCCCCGGGGCCGAGCCCCTCGGGCCGTTCTACGAGCTCGAGTCGTCCTCGCCGGCGGCGGCCCTCGGGCCCGGCGAATCGCTGACCCACGTCCACACGACGATCCATTTCCAGGGCCCGGAGAAGGCCCTCGACGTGATCGCCCGGGCCGTCCTCGGCGTCGGGATCGAGGACATCAAGACGGCACTGAAGTCATAGCGGGGATCGGGCCCGCCGCCGGCCGAGATCCGTCCCCGGATCATCCTGAAAAGACGGCTTCGGCGGCGGCCGTGTACTTGCCGTCGGGGCCGAACAGGACGAGCGGGGGCATGATCTCGGGGTGGACGGCCGCGAAGCCGAGCTCCGCCAGGAACAGGTTCGGCGGCTCATCGGCCCGCGGCAGCACGTGTCTGAAGCGGAGGACGCGGAAGTCGCGGGCGTCGGCCGCCCTGGCGAAGTCCTCGCGCCTCTTTTCCGGATAGACGAAGCACGCCCGGCCGTCGGGCGCGAGCCATCCGGCCGATTTCCCGAGGACATCACCGATGTCGCCATGGAGCTCGTGCTTGGCGGCCGACTTCTCGGCCGATCGGCTCAGGAAGCCCGACGACTTCCGGATCCACGGCGGGTTGGAGAAGACGAGGTCGAACGTCCGGTCCGGCTCATAAGCCCTGAAGTCGGCCTCGACGACCTCGATCCGGCCCTCCAGGCCGTTCAAGAGGACGTTGCGCCGCGCGAGGTCGGCCAGCTCCGGCTGGATCTCGAGGGTCGTCAGGCGCCGGAACGGCTTCGCGCCCAACAGAAGCGGGATGACGCCGTTCCCCGTGCCGATCTCGAGGATCTCGTCGCTCTCCCGCGTCCGGATGAAATCCGCGAGCAGGGGCGCGTCCACGGAGAACCGGTAGCCTTTCTTTTTCTGCAGGACGCGGACCCGCCCGCGGTGGAAGGCGTCGAGGGTCTCGCCGTCACGCCGAAGGAGCGCCGGATCCGTCATCCTCGGCCTCCTCGGTCATGACCAGGACCTCGTCCGGCCCGACCTGGGCGTAGCCGCCCCGGACCGCGAACGACTCCTCGAAGCCCCCGGAGCGGTAGCTGATCCGCCCGCGGCCGAGGGCCGCGAAGAGCGGCCGGTGCCCGGGGAGGATCCCGAGCTCGCCTTCGAGCCCCGGCAGGGCGACCGCGTCCGCGTCGGCCTCCGCGAGCAGCCGCCTCGGTGTGACGATCTTGAGGCGGATGGTCGCCGCCGTCCCCTCGCTCATGCCTCCGCCCTCAGCTCCTCGCTGGCCTTGGCGACGTCGTCGATCCCGCCCTGCATGTAGAAGGCCTGCTCGGGCTTGTCGTCGTGGAGCCCCTCGGCGATCTCCTTGAAGCCGCGTACGGTCTCCTCGGTGGTGACATACTTTCCGGGGCGGCCCGTGAATTCCTCGGCCACGTGGAAGGGCTGCGAAAGGAACCGCTGGATCTTGCGGGCCCGGGCGACGATGACCTTGTCCTCGTCCGACAGCTCCTCGATGCCCAGGATGGCGATGATGTCCTGGAGGTCGCGATACCTCTGGAGGATCTCCTTGACCTTGCGGGCCACCCGGTAGTGCTCCTCGCCGACGATCCGCGGGTCGAGGATGCGCGAGAACGAGGCCAGGGGGTCGACGGCCGGGTAGATGCCGATGTCCGTCAGCGCCCGCGACAGGTTGGTCGTCGCGTCGAGGTGGGAGAAGGTCGTGGCCGGGGCCGGGTCCGTGAAGTCGTCGGCCGGGACGTAGATGGCCTGGACCGAGGTGATCGAGCCCTTTTTCGTCGAGGTGATGCGCTCCTCGAGCTCGCCGAGCTCGGTGGCCAGGTTGGGCTGGTAGCCGACGGCCGAGGGCATCCGTCCGAGCAGGGCCGAGACCTCCGACCCCGCCTGGGTGAACCGGAAGATGTTGTCGATGAACAGGAGGATGTCCTGGCCCATCTCGTCGCGGAAGTACTCGGCGACCGACAGGGCCGTCAGCCCGACCCGCAGCCGGGCGCCCGGCGGCTCGGTCATCTGGCCGTAGATGAGGGCGGCCTTGCTGATGACCCCCGACTCCTTCATCTCCAGCCACAGGTCGTTGCCCTCGCGGGTCCGCTCGCCGACCCCGGCGAAGACCGAGTACCCGCCGTGCTTCATGGCCACGTTGTGGATGAGCTCCTGGATGATGACCGTCTTGCCGACCCCGGCCCCCCCGAACAGGCCGATCTTGCCGCCCTTGAGGAACGGCTGAATGAGGTCGATGACCTTGATGCCCGTCTCGAACATCTCCAGGCGCGTGCTCTGCTGGTCGAGGGGCGGCGGCAGCCGGTGGATGGGGTAGCGCTTCTCGGCGCAGATCGGCCCCAGCTTGTCGACCGGCTCCCCGATGACGTTCATGACCCGCCCGAGCGTCCCCTCCCCGACCGGGACCTCGATGGGCCCGCCGAGGCTCTCGGCCTTCATGCCCCGGGCCAGGCCCTCGGTCGGGTGCATGGCCACGCAGCGGACGCGGTCCTCGCCGATGTGCTGCTCGACCTCGACGACGATGCAGAGGGGCTCGGGGACGTCGAAGCCCTCGCTC
>JBBIGP010000021.1:0-37530 GCA_037447475.1 Candidatus Aminicenantota bacterium | reverse complement strand
AGATATCGCAGGACTTAGAGAACACATCGGCATTTTCATGAATAGGTCAGGATAAGTATGTGCGGACGATCGCTTCCATTTCGTCCATCTTCCGCTCCATCTCGGCGACCATCTTGAACTGGGTCCGGGCCCGGTCGAGATTGTGGCCGTCGCGGTGGATGCGGAAATAGACATCGCCGTCGAGGTGGTCGGTCAGGAAGCGGATGCCGCATTCGAGGGTCAGCAGGAGGCCGGAGAAGGCCAGGAGCTCCTTTTCCGCCGGCTCGAGGAAGTCCCGGGCGGCGTCGAGATAGCCCTGGGCCAAGCGGTCGAAGAGGCCGAGGTCGAGCCCGACCCGGCCGAGGTCCCGCTCGTCCTCGGCGGCCGTGGCCGCGCCCAAGCGGACGGAATCGCCGAAGTCGTAGAGGACCGATCCGGGCATGACCGTGTCGAGGTCGATGACGCAGACGCCCTCCCCGGTCAGGTCGTCGATCATGACGTTGTTGAGCTTGGTATCGTTGTGGGTGATCCGTTCGGGGATGCGCCCCGCGGCCAGTCCGTCGGCGACCCGCCCGACGAGGCTTTCCCGGTCGAGGACGAAACGGATCTCCTCGCGGACGGCCGCGGCCCGGTTCCGGGCGTCCCTGTCGACGGCCCCCAGGAACGTCGAGAACCTCTTGGGGGTGTTGTGGAAATCCGGGATGGTCTCGTGGAGCCGGGCCCCCGGCAGACGGCTCAGCAGCTTCTGGAAGGCCCCGAAGGCCCGGGCCGCGGCATAGACGAGCTCGACGTCCTCGGCCCGGTCGTAGGTCCGGGCGCCGTTGATGAAGTAGAAGGTCCGCCAGTAGTCGCCTTCGGGCGTCCGGTGGAAGGACCGTCCGTCCCTGGCCGGGACGAGATTGAGGGTCTCCCGCAGCGGGTCGCCCCCCCGGGCCTCGATCTGCCCGCGGGCGAAGCGGGTCACCCGCTCCATGTTCTCCATCAGCTTTTCCGGTTCCCGGAAGACGCGGTGGTTGATCCGCTGATTGACATACTTGACGGTCCCTGCGGAGGACTCGAAGGCCGAGCAAAAGGTCTCGTTGATGTGGCCGGAGGGAACGGGGCAGCCCCCGAGAAAGCGGCCCTCGATCTCGAAAGCGGCGCAGATCGTGCCGAGGTCGGGTGCCAGGTCGTTGCTCATGGTGTCCGCATCCCCGCGGGCCGGCCGGATCCGCGGCCGGCCTGGGGAGGGAGGCCCGCCCCCGGTCCCGTGCGGGTCAGGCGCTCATTCTAAACAAGCCCGCCCCCCGCTGTCAAATCACTTGACAAGCCCTCTCTAGTGCCGTATTTTCTTTTCGTTCGCGAGGGCTGAAGGATCCCCGGTCCCGGCCGGGAAACCCTCTCCGGAGGGGCCGGCGGGGCCCCTCCCGATAGACCCGGACAGACACCTGAGACGTGCGATGAGCGGCCGAACCATCCAAACCCTGGTCCAGAGCTGGGAGACCGTCCGCTGCGAGCTCCTCAACACCCGGGTCTCCGACCTCCGCCTGCGCGTCGAGGGCTCTCCGGTCGAACCCTACGTTCAGCGTCTCTACAGGGAGATGGAATCCAAGAAGATCCGCTTCCGGCCCAAGACCTATCTGACCGACGGCTGGGGCTGTCCGGACCGGACCCCCGTGATCGGCGTCCCGTTCTATCTGGCCGACCGGCGCCTGACGACCCTCGAGGAGGAACAGAGCGGGAACATCGAGGACGCCCGGAGCATCATGATGCTCCTGCGGCACGAGGCCGGCCACTCCGTCAACTACGCCTACCGGCTCTGGCGGCGTCCGAGCTGGGTCGAGATCTTCGGCCCGTTCTCGAGGCCCTACCGGGACGTCTTCCGCCCCGACCGGATGAGCCGCCACTATGTCCGGCACATCAGCGCCCATCCCTACGGCCGGACCTACGCCCAGAAACATCCTGACGAAGATTTCGCCGAGACCTTCGCCGTCTGGCTGACGCCCCGATCGGCCTGGAAGCGGCGCTACCGTCATTGGCCCGCCATCCGGAAGCTGTTCTATGTCGACCACCTCATGAAGGAGATCCGGGGAACCCATCCCCGGCGGGTGGCCGAACGGTTCTTCCGTCCGGTCGAGAAGATGACTTGGATGCTCGCCGACCACTACGGCAAGGCCGCCGAGCGGTTCCGCCGCGCGGCCCGGGGCTACGTCGACGACCGGCTCCGGGAGGTCTTCCCTCCCGTCCGCGGGGAGGCGCTCCGGCCGGCCGCCGCCCTGTTCCGGCGCAACCACGACCGCCTGCTCGCGCGGGTCGTCCAATGGTCCATGCTGACCGATCGGGAAGGGGAGACCATCCTCCGCAAGCTCGAGGCCCGCTCGGCCGCCCTCAAGCTGTCCTATCGGCCCGGGAAAGAGGCGGAGAAGGTCCTCGACACCGTGTCGCTCGCGGTCGGCCTGGCCATGGACTATGCCTACACCGGCCGTCTGACGGGGTAGAGTCGCTCCCGGTCAGCGGCGGGCTTTCCGCGCGGGCCCCGCAGAGTTGAAGATGGGCAGGCTCAGATCGTAGGGAGGGCCTTCGAAAGCCGCCTTGATGATCTTCTGGAGGAGCTCCGGATAAGCGATGCCGGCCTGCTCGGCCGAACGGGCCAGCCCCATGCCCTCATCGAGGCAGGGATTGCAGTTGACCTCGAGGACCCGGGGCTGGCCGTCCTCGTCGAGCCGGACGTCAACGCGCCCGTAGCCCCATCCGCCGCCGACGCGGAAGGCCTTGACGGCGATCTCCCCGATGAGGGCGGCGAGCCCGGGCTCGACCTTGGCCGGGCAGACGATCCGCGTCCGCTTGTACTCGATGGACGTCTCGACCCACTTGGCGGCGTAGGACATGATGGGCGGGATGCCCCTCGGCAGCCGCGAATAGTCCACCTCGGCGAGCGGCATGACCTTGAGACGCCGTCCGCCGAGAAGCCCGACGTTGAACTCTCGTCCCGGCAGGAACCGCTGGACGAGCGCCGGCTGCTTGAAGGTCTTGAGGACCTCCCGGACCTTGTCCTTGAGGGCCGTCCTGGACCAGACGACGGAATCCCGGTGGAGGCCGATCCCGGCGTGCTCCTGGCCGGGATGGACGATGAGCGGGAACGGGCCCTTGTGCTGGTCGGCTTCGGAGACCCGCTCGATGAGCGCCGTCCCGGGCGGGATGGGGATCCCGGCCCCCTTGAGGAGGCTGGCGGCCATGTACTTGTAGCGGCTCAGCCCCAGTCCCAGCGCGGGAGACCCCGTCATGGGATAGCCGAGCATGCGGATGAAGGCCGCGACGCGCATTTCGTAGAGCGCGCCGTGGACGTTGTCGTCATACTGGTTGAAGACGACATCGGGGCGGATGTTGTGGAGCTTGCGCTGCAGGGACCTCAGGTCGCCGGCGAGGGGGAGGACGGTGACCTTGTGGCCGAGGCTGCGGATGGTCCGGGCCATGCGCCGGACCATCTGCCGGAGATACCAGATGCTGCCCGTGTCGGCCTTCGAGTCGGGCGGCGCGTCCTGGTAGGCGTTGTAAAGGACCGCCACCCGGAGCCGCTTCATGGGCCCATCATAATTTATTTCCGGTCATTTCCACAAGCGGGAAATCGGCGCGCCGCGCCTAGCCCCGGAAGGTCGGGCGGGTGAGAACGTGGATCGCGACGCCGGCGGCGATGAGCAGAAGAGCGATCCGCACCCCCGCGCTTTCGGCGGCCACGGCCAGCGAGACGCCGATCGTCGCCCACAACAGGCCGACCGTGAAGACTTTCGTGCCGAGCGGGATGCCCAGGCCTTCGCGGTAGCGCCGGATGTGGGCGCCCAGCCGGGGACGGCTCATCAGCCAGTCGTGGAGGCGGCGGGAGCTGCGGGCGTAGCACGCCGCGGCGAGGAGGAGGAAGGGGGTCGTGGGCAGGAGGGGGATGAAGATGCCGATGAGGCCGAGGCCCAGGGAGACGGTTCCGGCCGTGACCAGCAGGTATTTCCTCATGTCGCCGGGGGGTGCTTGTCCTTGTGGCTCCTTCGGATGTAGCAGTATCCGATGGACAGCGCGAGGAGGATGACCCCGATGCCGACGAGGGTCAGGCTCGGGAAGAGTCCCAGGAATTTCATGGCTCCGCTCCCGCCTCAGGATACCATCCCGGGCAAGCCGGTCAATTCCGGTCAGAAGGCCAGCATGGCCTTGGCCGTGGCGAAGAAGATCAGCAGGCCGGTGATGTCGACGATGGTCGTCAGGGCCGGGCTGGCGATGACGGCGGGGTCCAGCTTGAGCTTCGAGACGCCCAGGGGCATCAGGGCCCCGATTACGGTCGAGGTGACGACTTGGGCCCACAGGGCGACGGCCACGGCAATCCCCACTTGGGCCGGGAGGTAGCCGTCGGGGAGCGTCGTCCCTCTCGCGAAGAGCAGGGCCCGGCCGAAGGCGATCCCGGCCAGGATGAGCCCCATGGTGAACGAGACCTGGAGCTCCTTGAACAGGACGCGGAGGGCGTCCCGGACGGAGACCTCTTTGAGGGCCAGGGCCCGGATGACGAGGGTCGCCGACTGGCTGCCGGCGTTGCCGCCCGTGTCCGCCAGCATGGGCATGAAGGAGGCCAGGATGGCGAACTGGAGGAGGATCGCCTCGTAGCTCTGGACGATGAACCCGGAGACGAAGCCGAGGAGGGCCAAGACGACCAGCCAGACGACCCGGTTCTTGAAATGGCTCCAGGCCGGCGTCCGCAGGTAGGCCTTCGTTTCGTGGGCGCCGCCGATGGCCATGATCTTCTCCATGTCCTCGGTCTGCTCCTGGGCCATGACGTCGAGGGCGTCGTCGTAGGTCACGATGCCGACGAGCGAACCGTCGGAGTTGACGACGGGCAGGGCGATGAGGCCGTATTTCTGAATATTGCCAGCCGCCTCCTCCTGGTCGTCCTCGGCCCGCACGGAGATGACGTCCTTGTGCATGATGTCCTCGACCCGGGCCTCGGGCCGGGCCAGGATGAGGTCCCGGAGCGAGACGAGCCCCCGCAACCGGCGGTCGGCGTCCACGACGTAGGAGTAGTAGATCGTTTCCTTGTCCGGGGCCTCGAGCCGCAAGCGGCCGATGGCTTCCTGGGCCGTCAGGCCCGGCGTCAGGACGGCGTAGTCCGATGTCATGATGGCGCCGGCCGTGCCCTCCTGATAGGAGGACAGCCGTCGGATGTCCTCCCGCTCGGCCTGGGCCAAGGCCGGCAGGATGGCCTCCTGTTTTTCCTCGGGCATGCGCTTGAGCATGTCGACCCGGTCGTCGGGCGGCATCTCGGCGAGCACGGCGGCCAGCTCGCCTCGGGGGATGGATTCGGCGAGAACGACCTGGGTGCCGTGGTCGATGTGGCTGAAGATCTCGGCCCGGACGGTCAGGGGCGCGTTCCGGAGGATCGCCCACATCTCTTCGGTCTCGAGACCCGAGAGGGCCTCGGCGACCGCGGCGGGGTGGGCCGAGGCGAAGATCACCCTGGCGGCCTCCGCGTCGCCGGCCCTCAGCTTGTCCCTTAACATTTCGACGGGCGTCGGTTGCTGCATCTTTCCTCTCCCAGCCGGCGCAGCCGGCCTTCACAGCGGCTCCAGACGACGGAGCTCTTCCCGGCGCCGCGCCGGGAGATCGCGTGCCCCGCCCGGGGCTCAGCGGATCGTCACGAGCCGCCCGGTCGAATAGGCGGCGAACTCGGGGGCGTAGAGCGACTGGAGCGTCGCCGGAGCGGCCTTGAAGGTCCCGGCCATGGCGCACCGCATGCGGTGCTTGAGCGTGTACTCCCCCTGCGGCAGGCGCTCCATGAAGAAGTTCATGCCGCTGTCCCGGACCTCCTCGTAACGGACGAGGCCCAGGTCCCAGCGATAGCCGGAGGTGAGCGTCACCGGCTCGCAGCCCGAGGGCCGCGGGTCGCGCAGGTGGACGTATTCGGCCGGGTGGCGGGCCCGGATCGATAGATGGACCTCGATCTCGTCGCCGACGGCCAGCGCGGCGCCCTCGGCGAGCGGTTCCAGGACGGTCTCCCCGCCCTTCTTCTCCCGTTTGAACCAGCTGCGGTCGACGGCGAACAGGTCGCCGTCGCCGCGCTCCGGCATGCGGTCCGTGCTGAAGTGCCAGGTCGCCGAGGCGAAGGCCAGGCTCTTGCCGGTCTTGCTGACCCGGACGGAGGCGCACTCGGGCCCGAGCTTGTCGCCGGCGATGACGAGCTGGTTCTTCTTCCCGGCGTATCTGTCGGGCTCGAACGCGAAGTCCGTCCTCACGCCGCACGCATCGACGAGGACGGATTCCCGTGCGCCGAGGGCATCCGTCGCCTTCAAGAAATAGGCCACCGCGTAGAGGACCTCGGACGTGGCCCGGGTCGATCTCCAGTGATTGAGCTTCTTGTTGAGGAAGAGCCACTGGACGAGGCCCTCGCTCCGGGCGTCCTTAGGCCGAAGCTCCATGAGCGTCCTCAGGGCGAAGGCGTGGGTCTCGATGCGGTCGTTGTACCACAGCCAGCCGCGGTCCTCGGGAGCCCAGGACGTGCCCTCGTCCTCTGTCGTTCTGGCGCTGTCCATGACGCTGTCCCAGACGAGGGAGGCGTCCTTGGCCCGCCCGGCCCGCTTCAAAGTCAGGGCCAGGAATCCCTTGAGGTACGGGGAATGCTCTTTCCAGTGCTTGAACGAGAAATCGAGCATGCGCCTGCGATCGGCGTCGGTGAACACGCCGCCCGTCCAGGAGGCGTCGGGGAAGTTGCCGACCGTGTAGTTGAGGAAGGTCACGAACTCCCAGCCGACGTCGTCCTTCATCGAACGCCGGGCGAATTCGTCGAGGGCGTGCGAGTGGAGGTAGCCGAAGGCCCGCACGACCGGCTCCTTGGGCACGGCGACCCCGAACTCGGCGGCCTTGGAGAATCCGTGGACGATGTAGAGGGTCATGTAGGGCGAGGGAGGGCCGCCCGGCCACCAGGGGAAGGCCCCGTTGGCGGTCTGGGCCTTGAGGAGCTTCCCGAGCGAGGTCTCCCGCTGGGCGGCTGCGACGCGCGGATCGAGGACGTTCTCGACGCCGTATCCGAAGTCGGGTCCCCCGCGGGCCGCGACGATCCACGGCGACTCCTCGAGGGCCATCTTGCGGTTGGGGTCGGCGGCGTCGAAGGTCTCGAGCCTCGTCTCGCGCTTGCTCAGGGCCTCGGCCATCTTGCCGACCGCGGGATACCGGTCGTAGAGGCTGGTCAGGATGCCCGTCGACAGGAAGCGGTTGAGGGTCTGTTCCGTGCACTCGTAGGGGAAGTTGACGAGGTAGGGGAGGGCTTCGAGCAGGCCGTAGAAGAGCTGGGCGTCCACGGTGACGACGAGCTGCTCGTTGAGGCGGGTCGGGTCGTCGGTCCTGGTCATGTCGGCGAAGCGGAGCTCGCGGGGCTTCCCTTCCCGGAGCGTGGCGAACCGCGACTGGACGAGATGCATGCGCCCCGGCAGGACCGGCAGGGGCCGCAGCTCGCCGTCCGAGAAGGCCCCGGCCTTGGCGGTGACCTTGAAGGCCGCCGTCCCGACGCGGGCCGGCGCGGAGAGCGGGAAGACGACGGCGCCGCCTCCGCCGGCCTTGACCGTGAACGTCCGGGCCGGGACCTTGTCCGGGAGCCCGAACGCGGCGGCGAGGTTCTCCCGGGTCAGCGGGTCGAAGACCTCGAGCGAAACTTCGCCCGAGAGGTCCTTCGCGCCGGCGTTGTTGACCATGACCCTCAGCTCGGCCCGGTCGCCCTCGCGGAAGAAGCGCGGCAGGTAGGGCCGGACCATGAGGTCCTTGACGGTCCGGGCCTCCTTTTCGAGAGTCCCTCCCGCGAGGTCCTTGGTCACCCCATGGACGAAGACGCGCCAGCTGGTCACGGAGTCGGGGACCGTGAACTCGACGGCCGCCGTCCCGTCCGGCCCGGTCAGGAGGTGAGGCTCCCAGAAGGCCGTCTCCGAGAAGTCCGCGCGGAGGGGGGCGGGCTCATCGGCTCCCTGTCGCTCTTCGGCTTCGGCCGGCCCTTTGTCGGCCGAAGCGTCGGTTGCGGGGAGTGACTCCCGCCTTGCCATGGCGGGGGCCTCGACTTCCCCGACCACTCCACCCAGGACACCGCCGACGACGCCGCCGAGGACTCCGCGGCGCCGGCCCGGCCCACCAATGCCGTATCCGCCGAGCCTGCGAAGGTCGTCCGCTTCGAACCGGGGGGCGGACGGGATCTTCACCCAGTCGGATTCCTCCGCATAGGCCTGAGGCGCCAGTCCCAAGGCGACGCGCCAGCGGATGGCCCCGGTCCGGTCGGGATAGAGCCCTTGGAGACGGGGCGGCCTGTGGGGCGCGAAGAGGTCCAGGCTCCGGTCGTACATGTAGGCCAACAGCTCGGCGGCGCCCTGGACGGCGGGCTTGCCCTCCGGCGTTTTGACGGTGACCCGCCATGTCTCCCGGGCGCCCGGCGCGAGCTTGTCCCGGAACGTGGAGAAGGAGAGATCCAGCTCTTTGCTGTCCCAGGGGACGAGAACGTCGGCCCACGAGATTATCGCCTGATGGTCACGCAGGGCCGTGACCTGGACCGAGAACCCGCCGCGATGGTCATCGGTGACGGGGACCTCCCAGATCCCTTCGGCCTTCCCGGCCTCGACCCAGCGCCGCTCGAGGACCTCTCCGCCCCGGAACGCTTCGAGAAGCATGGGCTGGCCCGTCCAGCCGCCGTGGACCAGGAAACGGGCCGTCTTCCCGACCGTCACCGTCGACCGTTCGGCGCGGAGAAGGACGGGCAGCGGGAGGTCCGCAGGGGCCCCCTTGTCCCCCGCGACCACGAACTCGACGCTTTCGCGGCAGGGAGTCCCGAAGTCGTCCTTGGTCTCGTAGATCAGGCGGTAGGGGCCCGGATCGAGCCCAGGGACGGTGATCGCGGCTTCGCCCCTGGCGTCGTGCTCGACGCTTCCCTTCGCGGCCTGGGCCCCGTCCTTCCAGAGACGGAGGATCGCCTCGGGCCCGAGGCCGGCGGTCCAGCGCGGACGCATCCGGTCGCCGGGGGTTTCGAAACGCTTCTTGTCGGCTTCTCCAGGCTGTTCCGGAAGCGGCTGGTCTGCGGGCGCAAGGGCGGCCTCCGGCCCGACGAGCCGTACGACGCGCCACGTCCCGCGGCCTTTCTTGGGCGCGCCGTCGAGATCGGCGAGGACGACCTTGAAGCCGCTCTTCGAGCCGGGCCCGAAGAAGCCGAGATCGGCCTCGATGCGGGCCTCGACGCTGACGAAGCCGAGCCGGAAGGAGCGGGTCGCGGAACGGGTCTCTCCCCCCTCGTCGGTGACGTCGGCCGCAAGGACGTAGCGGTAGGTCAGCCCCGAACCCGGCTTGGCCAGCCGTTCGTCCGCCTTGGGCGTGAAGGCGGCCTCGAACCTCCCGTCCTCGCCCAGGCTCGCCCGCCCTCCGGCGACGATCTGGGCGCGCCCCCCGGCCGGCTCGCGGTCCCACCACCACCATCGCGGATAGACGGGCTCCCGCCGGACCTGCCAGACGGCCGTGCCCGCCGTGACGGGCAGTCCGAAGTAATAGCGGGCCTCTCCCTTGAGGACCGCCGGCCGGTTGAGCCGCAGGGGGCTTTCCGGATCCATGACCTTGACCTCAAACGTGGGCCGCTTGTATTCCTCGACCCGGATGGAGGCGTAGCCTTCGTGGCTCGTCCGGAGCCGCCAGGCCCCGAGGGGCCGACCCGCCGCCGGGATGGCGAACTCGCCGCTGGCCGTGCCGAAGGCGTTCGTGACGCACTGGGCCTCGGCCGCCCGCTGGCCGTTGACATCCTCGAGCCAGACGGAGGCGGGGACGCCGGCGGCCTGTTTCGTGGGGCCGAGGTCGGCGCGGCGGCGATAGACCAGGATCTTCCAGAAGACCTTCTGGCCCGGCCGGTAAACGCTCCGGTCGGTGAAGATGAGAGTCGACGAGGTTTCCGCGGGGACCGGACGGGCGTAGAAGCTGAGGGAGTCCGGATCGAAGGCCACATCCCGGCCGTGGCGGGCCAGGAGGAAATAGGAGCGGCTGTCGGAACGCGGGGGGAAAAGGGCCCGGCCGTCGCGGTCCGTCGTCAGCGTCTCGCCGCGGCGATGCCCTTGTTGCCAGTCGAAGGCGAAGAGCTCGACGCGGGCGCCCTCGAGGGGGCGCCCTTCCGCGCCTGACAGGACGAGGGCCGAGAGGCCGTCGGTCCTCCGGGGCGGGATGGACGTGAGGAGGACGAGGTCCCCGACGACGACGTAGACCGCCTGGACCTTGTTGCCTCGGGCGGCGAAATCCTCCCGGGCCGAGGCCGCGACGAGATAGAGGCCGGAGGGGAGGCCTTCCGGAAGGCTGGAATAGGTGCCGTGATCGCGGTAGTCGGGGGTCGGCGGCAGGTTCTGGGACCAGACGGCGGCCGGCCGCATCGTCGCGACCAGCTTCTTGGCGGCCTCCCAGCGCGGCAGGAGGGAGTAGTCCTTGCTGGACCGGATGAGCTCCTCGATGTCCAGGGGATAGGCCCGGAAAAAGAGGCGATCCAGGTTGCGGTGGGTGATGCGGACGGATCGGCGGCCGGGCGAGTCGGCCCGCATGGCCTCGATGAGATATCCCGGGGACTCGATGGTCCGGACGACCTGAAGACAGCGTTTCCCTCCGGGAGATTGGGGATGGCGCCGGGCCCCTTCCTGGGCCAAGGCCCGGGCCCGGATCAAGGCGTCGGGGGCGTCTTCGTCCCTGGTGAAGCCCGCCAGCATGGCCTGGCCCATGGCCCACCACGGGAGCTTGTTCCGGCCCGAGGAGGACAGAAATGAGGCCAGGCGCCGGCGGATGAGGGCCCTGTCGTCTTCCTGGGTGAACGCCCCGTAGAGCGCCGAGACGAGCTCGAAACGGGCTTCGAGGGCCGCTTCAGGGCGCGGAGGGGACGCCTGCCGGCACCAGCTCTCGTGCTCGGAAAGGACGGCGGCGATCATTTCCAGGGGATTAGCGTCCTTCGATCCGAGGACGGTCAGGGCGGCTTCGGCGGCTTTCCGGGCCGACGGCGGCGATTCGGCCAGGAGCTCGTCGAGGTCGAGCATGTGGATCTCGTTCGACTGCACGGGCGTCCAAAGCCCCGTATCGCCGAGGATGCGGACCATGAGATAGATGACGGCGTCGCGGAGCGTGTCGCGGACGCCGGCCGGATAGGTCCCGGGCTCCCAGAAGTCGGGGAACTCGCGGACCGCGTGCCCGGCCAGCCGCTCCCGGTCCCGCCAGACCCTGATGAGCGCCTGCCAAGCCTCGGCGATGATCCGGTCCCTCGTCCAGGCCTTGAGGTCGACCGGCCCCGCGGCCTCGATGCGCTCTCGCTGGTTGATCTCCCAGGAGTAGGCGTGGTAGTACGTGTAAAGGGACTGGGCATAGAAGAGGTCGAGCATATCCCGGTGGAGAGGGGAGTCCGGCCAGGCCTCTTCCTTCAGGAACAGGACCGCCGTCTCATATCCGTGGAGGGCCGTTCGCAGCTGGGCTTCCTTGACCAGGGCCCAGGTCCAGAGAGCCTCATCGCCCCGGCGACGGGCTTCTTCGCGCACCCGGCCGGCCTCTTTCGCGGCCGCCTCGAATTTCTGTTCCTTCTCGAGCCGCTCGACGGCCTTGCGGCCGCTTTCCTGGTCCGTTGCCGGATCGTCCGGGAGAACGACGCCGGTTTCGATGCCCGCAGAGAGAGTCGGGGAGGGGTCGATGGACGGAGCGTTCGCGGACCCGGCGGCCGGGCCGGAGGAGGCGGGACTGGTCCCCGCCGGCGAGCAGGATGGCCCGAGAAAAAGAGCGGTCGCCAGGGTCAGGCCGGCGAGCGAGGCCAGAATCGGCGGCGGGGTCTTTCCGCGCGAGCCAACAGGGCGTGTGTTCATTTTCCTCTCCCGGAGATGGCGTCTCTATTATACTGAACCTCGCTCCGCCCGGGAAACGTTTCCGGGGGTTCAGGCCATGAGGTTCGCCGATAGACATCCCCCCTTGCCCCCCACGCCCCCGGGAACCAGTCCCGACGGTTCCCCCGCCGGCGGCCGGCGGGTCCCCCTCCGCTATGGGGGTCTTCAGGGGGACGTCTATCGTCCCCTCATGGCCACCTGTTCCCCGGAAACGGGGGAAGAACCAAAAAAAACGGCCGCCCCGCGGGGAGCGGCCGCCGTATCGTTTCTTCCGGGTCCGGCTTATCTGTCGGCGAAGGCGAAGACCGTCAGGAAGCCGTGGCGGCTGATCTTGGCGATGAGCTCGCCGCTCGTCTTCTCGACGCTGTCGCTCGTCTGGTGATAGTCGGCCGTCATGGCCGCCATGTGATAGACGTAGGGGACCTTGACCGCGGCGAACGACGAGTGGTCGGAGCCCCCGCCGCCGGCGCCCAGGGCGCTGAACCGGAAGGCCAGGTCGAGGCCGACATACTGGTTCATCTCCCGGGCCAGCTCGACGAGGGGGGTGCCCTCGGTGATGCTGACCGTGACGAACCACGGGGCGCGGACCTTCTTGACCAGCTCGTCGGCGCCCGGCACGTTGTACTGGCGCATCGATCGGGCCAGGGTCTCCTCGTCGTACGGCCGGCTGATCATGTCGTAGTTCAGGTAGCCGACGGTCTTCTCGATAGGGAAGGGGGGATTCTGGACGTAGTAGCGGGAGCCGAGCAGGCCCTTCTCCTCGCCGGTCCAGAGGGCGAAGACGATCGAGCGCTTGGGTTTGACGGGGCTCGCGGCGACGGCCTTGGCGATGTTCAGGACGCCGACCCCTCCCGAGCCGTTGTCGTCGGCCCCGTTGAAGATGTAGTCCTCCCACGCGCCGAGGTGGTCATAGTGGGCGCCGACGACGATATACTCGTTCTTGAGCTCGGGATCGGAGCCTTCGATGACGCCGACGACGTTGCGGCACTGGACGAGGGACGTCTGGGAGGTCGTGGCGACCGTCATCCTGGCCCCGGCGAGGTCCATGGACGCCGGCTTGCGGGTCGTCTCGATCTTCTTTTTCAATTCGTCGATCGTCTGGCCCGTGCCGTCGAGGAGATAGTTGGCCATCTCCCGTGTGATGGTCATGGCCCCGCCGCCGCGCCCGCCCATGAGGGACCGGGTGTCGCCGGCGATGGACAGCCTCCGCGAGGGCCTGTTGATGATGGGCCGGCTGTCGTCGGGCCGGCGGACCGTCGAGAGGGCCTTGAAAATGTCGAAGTCCGAGCCCGTGTTCTGGACCTGGACGATGGCCGCCGGGCCGAGCTTGGCCAGCTCGGCGATCTTGTTGAAGCGCTCCGGACCGCCCCGGGCCCGCATCATGGCCATCATGTCGAGCGCGGGGGCCGCCGGGAAGTACTTGTCCTTGAGCTCCTTCGTGGCCTGGAAGGGGGACTTCGGGTCGTCCTTGCCGGGGGCCTCGGTCAGGACGAGGACGATCTTGCCCTTGAGGTTCAGGCCCTTGAGCTCGTCCCAGCCGATCGACGGCTCCTGGATGCCGTAGCCGACGAAGACGACGGGCGCCGAGAGCGTGCCCTCGGCCCCCCCCATGGACTGGAAATCGAGCCCGCCCTGAAAGGTCCGGGTCTTGACGGCGCCGCCCCGGTTGACCTCGATGGTCACTTCGGTCTGCGAGCCGGCGGTCTCCTTCATGGCGAAGTTCTGGAAATAGGTCCGCTCGGGGGCGGCGGCCGGCGTGGCGCCGCGCGCGCCGCCCATCCGGAAGCCGGCCGGGGCCGCCATGTCCCCGGCGGGCTTGACGCCCCACATCTTGAGCAGGGAGGCCGCGTACTCGGCGGCCAGGGCATAGCCCCGGGTGGCCGTATCACGGCCCTCGAGCAGGTCGTGGGCGATATAGGTCAGCATCGCCAGAGAATCATTGGCGGTGATGGCCTCCAGGCCGGCCTTGTACTTGTCGGGCGCCGGCTGGGGCTTGTCGACCAGGCTCAGGGCTTTCTGGACGTCCTCGAGCTTCATCTGCGGCTGCTGCGGGGCCTGGGCCCGCAGGCCGAGGATCATGACGAAGACGAGCATCATGGCCAGGACGTTCTTTTTCATTCAGACCTCCACCGTTGAATTCACGCTCGTATCGTTTAGACGCGCGTTTCGGCGCTTTCTTTCATCCGCCCCGAATCTCCTTCATCCAGACTCTTCCGTCTTGACTTCGACGGAAGGCAACATTATAGTCCGTTCTCGGGAAACCGCAAGGCCGAGCCGACGAGAATTGCGCAAGCTGCTGTCCGATTACCGGGCCCTCCTCAAGCCGCTGGCCCTCGAAGGGGCCCCCGACCTCTTCATTTTCCGGCCCCTCGCCTTCCTCCTCGTCCAGGTCCTCAAACGGTTCCCCGTGACCCCCAACCAGGTCTCTTTCTCGGCCATCGGGACCGGCCTCCTGTGCGGCTTTCTGCTGGCCGTCGGGACGCGGCGGAGCTTCTTCGCCGCCGGCCTCGTCTATCTGGTCACGGTCGTCCTCGACTGCGCCGACGGCATGCTGGCCCGGCTGAAGAAGTCGGGGACGCCCTTGGGACGGGTCGTCGACGGATTCATCGATTATTCCAACGGGGTCGCGGTCATGATCGGTCTCGGCCTGGGCACTTCGCGGATGGGTCTCGACCTGCCCCTCGGGACCTGGGGCTGTGTCGCCCTGGCCGGGGCGTCCATGGCCCTCCATTGCGTCGTCGTCGACTATTTCCGGGGCCAGTACGCTTTCCATGCCCTGGGGGCGCAGGATTCCCTGGCCGGCGACATCCGCCGCCAGGAGGCGATGCTCGAGGCCCTGAAAAAGGAAGGGCGCGGCCGATTCCGGCGCCTCGTTCTCCGCGTCTCACTGGCCTATCATCGCGGCCAGGCCCGCCTGGCCTTCGGGGAGCGCCGGTACGATGCCCGGGAATACGCCCGGCACAACCGGTGGGCGCTGCGGGGCTGGTTCGCGATCGAGCTCACGGTGCACATCCTCGTCGTCGTCGTCTCGGCCTTTCTCTACGACCCCAGGATCTTCTTCGTCTATGCGATCGTCTTCGCCAACGCCTGGCTCCTGGTCATGGCCCCTGTCCAGTATCTCGTCAACCGGAAGGTCGCGGCCCGGACCCGTCTCGCCGGTTCATCCGAGGATGGACTCGGGCCGGGCGTTGGGATATCATGACTTTTCGGGTGCGCCGGAGCCCCCGAACGAGAACCCTCAATGGGAGGTCCTTACGCATGAACGTCAAGAAAGCCCTTCTTCTCGCCCTGGCCGTGGTCCTGGCCTTCTTCGCGGCCGAATGCCGGAAGGCCGAGCCTCCGGCCGCCCCCGAGTTCGCCTGGCAGGTCGACAAGTTCGCCGACCTGAGGATCCTGCGCTACCAGGTGCCGGGCTTCGAGGCCCTGACCCCTGCCCAGAAGGAGCTCGTCTTTTACCTGAGCGAGGCCGCCCTCTGGGGCCGGGACATCATCACCGACCAGAACTACAAGCACAACCTCGTCGTCCGCCGGACGATCGACGCCATCGTCGAAGGCTACGCGGGCGACCGCGGCGATCCCCAGTGGCAGGCCTTCATGACCTGGGCCAAGAGGGTCTGGTTCTCCAACGGCATCCACCATCACTACTCGAACGACAAGTTCGCCCCCGGATTCACGCCGGACTATTTCGCCGAGCTCGTCCGGGGCTCCGCCGGGGCCGCGTTCCCCGTCGAGGGCGGCGGGACGGTCGACGACCTCATCGCCTTCCTTCGGCCCATCCTCTTCGATCCGGCCGTCGACGCCAAGAAGGTTTCCCAAGACGCGTCGAAGGACCTGGTGACTCACTCGGCGGTCAACTTCTACGAGGGCGTCACCCAGGCCGAGGTCGAGGCCTACTACAAGAAGCTCGCCGATCCCAAAGATCCGACGCCCGTCTCGTACGGCCTCAACTCCCGGGTCGCCAAGAAGGGAGGGAAGGTCATCGAGGAGGCGGCCTCGATCGACGGCCTCTACGGGCCCTATATCGCCCGGATCGTCCACTGGCTCGAAAAGGCCGCCGGCGTGGCCGAGAACGACCAACAGAGGAAAGTCATCGAGGCCCTCATCGATTATTACCGGACGGGCGACCTCCGGACGTTCGACGCGTACAACATCCTGTGGGTCAACGACCTCGACTCCCACATCGACTTCATCAACGGCTTCATCGAGGTCTACAGCGACCCGCTGGGCATGAAGGGCAGCTGGGAGGCCCTGGTCAACTTCAAGGACCTGGCGGCCACCAAGAGGGCCGACGCGATCTCGGCCAACGCCCAGTGGTTCGAGGACCATTCCCCCGTCGATCCCCGGTTCAAGAAGAAGGAGGTCAAGGGGGTCTCGGCCAAGGTCATCACCGCGGCCATGCTCGGCGGCGACTGCTACCCGTCGACGCCCATCGGCATCAACCTGCCCAACGCCAACTGGATCCGCAAGAACCACGGATCGAAGTCGGTGACCATCGAGAACATCACCTACGCCTACGACCGGGCCTCCCTCGACTCGGGGTTCGGCAAGGAGTTCACCTGGTCCGAGGAGATCCTCGAGCGGGCCCGGAAGTACGGGGCCCTGGCGGGCAACATCCACACCGACCTCCACGAGGTCCTGGGCCACGGCTCGGGCCAGCTCCTGCCCGGGGTCAGCTCCGAGGCCCTGCGGAACTACCATTCGCCCGTCGAGGAATCGCGGGCCGACCTGTTCGCCCTCTACTACATCATGGATGACAAGATGGTCGAGCTCGGCCTCCTGCCGAGCCTGGACGCGGCCAAGGCGGCTTACGACGGGCAGATCCGCAACGGGCTGATGACCCAGCTGACGCGCATCCAGCCCGGCAAGACGATCGAGCAGGCCCACATGCGCGGGCGGGCCATGGTCGCCCACTGGGTGTACGAGAGGGGCCGGCCGGAGAACGTCATCTCCCGTGAGACGAGAGACGGCAAGACCTATTTCGTCGTCAACGACTACGCCGCCCTGCGGCGCCTCTTCGGCGAGCTCCTGGGCGAGGTCCAGCGGATCACAAGCGAGGGCGACTACGAGGCCGCCCGCGACCTCATCGAGACCTACGGCGTCCAGGTCGACCCGGACCTCCACCGGGAGGTCCTCGAGCGCTACGCCAAGCTCGACCTGGCCCCCTACAGCGGCTTCGTCAACCCCGTCTACACGCCGGTCATGAAGGACGGCCGGATGGTCGACGTCAAGATCTCCCTCGACGAGGGGTACGCCGAACAGATGCTGCGCTACGGAAGAGAATATACGCTGCGCTGAGCGTCCGATGTCCCCCAGGTCCTGGAAAGGAACGGCCGGGTCCCGCGCCTCCCGATGAGCTTCCGGAATAGCGCGGCGGCCGCTTTCGTTCTCGGCCTTTGCGTCGCGGGGGCGGCGTCCTGCTCGACTTCCCGTCCGGGGCGGCTGACCGACCTCGGCGTTTCGCCCTGCGCCCGGGCCTTCGTCTTCGTCGACCGCGGCCGGCCGGCGGCCACGATCGTCATCCCCGCGGACGGGGGAAGCGTCGAGCGGCGGGCGGCGGAGATCCTCCAGTCCTCGATCCAAAAGATGAGCGGGATCGTCCTGCCCATCCGGGCCGCCGAAGCGCCCGGTGCGGGACACGTCGCTGCCATCGGCTTCGACGGGAACGCCCTGCCGCCGTCCCTGGCCTCCCTGCGATCTTCGGTGCGGACCGACGGCTTCCTCGTCGGCACGACGACCGGCAGCCTGTTCATCATCAGCGGCGGGGGGAAGGGCGCGATCTACGGCGTCGTCCATCTCCTGGAGAAGCATTTCGGGTGCCGGATGTACAGCCCGACGGCCGGGGTCTTTCCCCGCCGCGACGACCTCGTCCTCGGCTGTCTCCTCGAGCGCGAGAACCCGGCCAACGAGGTCCGCATCGTCAACGGCGATTTCGCCCGGGATCCCGATTACCGGGACTGGATGCGGCTCCAGGTCCCGGACGAGATCTACGGCGCCGGCTACTACGTCCACACCTTCCACAAGCTCGTTCCCTGGCAGGAGCATTTCGCGGCCCATCCCGAATACTTCGCCTGGATGAACGGCAAGCGCGTCATCGACCAGCCGTGCCTCTCCCGGCCCGAGGTCTTCGAGATGGTCGTCGCCAGGCTCCGCGGGGAGATGGCCGCCCAGCCGGACAGGCACGTCTGGTCGGTGAGCCAGAACGACAACTTCTCTTATTGTCAGTGCCCCGAATGCGCGGCCGCGATCGAGGAGGAGGGCTCGCCGTCCGGCCCGCTCCTGCGGTTCGTCAACCGCGTCGCCGCCGCCTTCCCGGACAAGATCATCTCGACCCTGGCCTATCAGTCCACGCGTCCGGCCCCCCGGCTGACGAGGCCCGCGCCGAACGTCGAGATCATGCTGTGCACGATCGAGTGCGACCGAAGCCGGCCATTGACCGACACGCCGTCGGGCCGGGCCTTTGTCCGCGACCTCGAGGACTGGAGGCGCATCTGCGACCGCATCTACCTGTGGGACTACACGGTCAACTTCTCGCACCTCGTCTCGCCGTTCCCGAACCTTCACGTCCTCGAGCCCAACATCCGGCTGTTCATGGACCGCGGCGTCCGCCGCCATTTCCAGCAGACCAACGCCGGCCCCGGGCACGCGATGAGCGAGCTCAAATCCTACGTCCTGGCCCGCCTTCTCTGGAACCCGAACGGCGGCGTCAAGGCCGTCGTGCGCGATTTTATCGACGGCTATTACGGCCGGGCCGGGCCCTCGATCCGGCGCACCATCGAGGCCCTCCAAGGGGCCCTCGAGAGGAGCGGCGCCGGGCTCGATATCTACGAGCCGCCGACGGCCCACGCCGAAGGCTTCCTGTCGGGGGCCGATGTCGCCGCCTACAACGCGATCTTCGACAAGGCCGAGGCCGCGGTCGCCCGGGACCCCGCGGCCCTGCCCCGGGTCCGGACGGCGCGCCTGCCCCTCATGTACGCGATGATCGAGATCGGCAAGAGCGACCTGTTCGGGCCGCGGGGCTTTTTCGCCGAAAGGGGAGGGCGGTTCCAGGCCAAGCCCGAGATGGTTGTCCTCCTCGACGAATTCATCGAGCGCTGCCGGGCGGCGGGCGTGCGGAACCTGAACGAGGCGGGCCTGACCCCCGAGGCCTACCACGAAGCGTCGAAGAGGTTCATCGACGTCCAGGTCGAGGGCAACCTGGCCTTCCGGCGGGCTGTCACGGCCGACCCGCAGCCGTCGCCCAAGTACGCCAAGGGGGACCTCGCGGTCCTGACCGACGGCGTCCGGGGCGCGCACGATTTCAGGGTCCACTGGCTGGGCTGGGAGGGCGTCGACGCGACCCTGACCCTGGATCTCGGCTCGCCGCGAGCGGTCCGGGAGATCGCCTTGAGCACGCTGTCCGACCAGAGGAGCTGGATCCTCCACCCCGGACGCGTCGGCTGCGAGGTCTCGGCCGACGGTCTTTCCTATCGGGACCTCGGGACGATCCCGGTCGAGGGCGACCATCGCGGGGAGGAGACGGTCCGGCCGTTCGGGTGGCGCGCCGGCGAGTTCGTCGACCCGGCCGCGCTGGCCGCCGTCCGCTACGTCCTATTCCGGATCGAGGGGACGAAGGCCCTTCCGGATTGGCATCCCTCGGCGGGCGGGGCGTCCTGGTTCTTCGTCGACGAGATCGTCGTCCGCTGAAGTCAGCATGCTCTTCCCCCCAGTCTTTTTTTAGCATCTCTGAGAGAGACGCTCTTGCGGGCCCGGAATTCTCGCCCCAACGTTACTTTATCATCTCTCCCATAGGGAAGACGTTCGGGACGAGTGGTTTTCTCAATGGACGTGAAGTTGGGTTTATTGCCTCGGGCCGGGATTCGTGATAATTTTGCCCTGCTGCCGGGGTGGCGGAATTGGCAGACGCAAGGGACTTAAAATCCCTCGGGGCGAAAGCCCCATGCCGGTTCGATCCCGGCCCCCGGCATGCGAAGCCTCTTGGATTTCTCCCAAATAAACGTTCGGAAGATCCCTGAGGCCCGGCCCAGCCCTCCATGATTGAACTCGGCTGTGCCTTAAGGAATATTCACTGTCTTGAGGAGCGGCGGCTTTGTTTTCAGCCGCCGAGACGGTCGAGGAAAGCCGTGCGCGTGCGGTCGACGAGATCCCCGACGGCCTCCCGCGCATATCCCGCTACGGGCAGGGGCGGGCAGAGGGTCATCTCGACCACCCCCGGCCGGATGAGCAGGCTGCCCTTGCGGTTGATGGCGTAGGCGCCTCTCTGGACGACCGGTAGAATGTCGAGCCCCGTCTCCAAGGCCAAGTGGAAGCCGCCCTTCTTGAACGGCCCGAGCTTGCCGTCCGGCGTCCTCGTCCCCTCGGGCAGGATGGCCAGGGAATAGTCGGGCCGCTCCCGCACCAGCCGGGCCGCGCGGGCCAGGCTCTCGAGGGCCCGGGCCGTGTCCTTGCGGGCGATAGGGATCATGCCGATGCGCCGGAGGACGAGCCCGTAGAGCGGCCAGCGGAAGTGGCTCTCCTCCTCGACCCCGCGGGCCAGGCCCGGGAAACCGGCGTAGAAAACCAGGGGATCGAAGAAATTGACGTGGTTCATCATGACCACGTACTGGCAGCCCATGACCATGTTTCCGCCGCCCCGCGTCCGGATACGAACCCCGCAGCACAGGAGCACGAGCCGGCAGCACGCTTTGATCAGCGCATCGAGCGCCTTTCCCCGGTGGATGAGAGCCGCCGTGAGAACCAGCAGGCAGCAGGCGGCGAAGACGGGCAGGGCGACCGACCACAGGACGATGGAACGGACGACGGCCCGCCAGCGCCTCATGCCAGGATCACGAGCTCCCCGGGCAGGACCTTGAGCCGCAAAGGCGTGTGCCCGAGCAGCTCGCCGTCGGCCATGATCAGCAGGGGAGGGTCGCCGGCGATGGCCATCTCGGCCGCCCGCGCCATTTCGACCTTGGGATGCGAGACATGGGTCCCGCCGAAGACGCCCTTGAAGATGGCCACGATCTCCCGGCGGTTGACCTCGCGGAAGACGACCAGGTCGGCCCGGCCGTCGGACGTTTCGGCCGGCGGGGCGATCATCATCTTGCCGCCCGTGAACTTGGAGTTGGAGACGACCAGGGCGCTGTCGCGGACCGTCCAAGCACGGCCGTCGGCCGTGATGTCGATGCGGTTGCTCATTCCCTTGGCCAGCCGCAGCAGGACGGCCAAGCTGTATCCGGCTGCGCCCAGGAACTTGAGGCGCTCGTTGGTCAGCTTGAGGATGTCGGCGATAAGGCCGACGCCGATGATGTTGAGCGAGTATCGGCGCTCCGTGCGGCCCTCGTCTCCCTGGTATTCGAACTCGACGAGGTCGACGCGGCGGCGCCGCCCGGCCAGGATGCCTTCGAGGGCCTCCTCGGCGGTCGTCACCCCGAAGTCGCGGAGGAAGGAATTGCCGGTCCCGGCCGGGATGAGGCCGAGCTCGAAGGGACGGACCGTCCCGCGGGCGGACCGCCAGCCGTGGACGACTTCGAACGGCGTGCCGTCGCCGCCGAGGCAAAGGATGCGCTCAAAGCCCGTTTCGGCGGCCTCCTGCCCGATCTCGACGGCCTGACCCGGCCGCTCCGACGTCCGCACCTCGAGGCCGGGGAAGACCCGCAGGAGCCGGGGCTCGAGGGCCCGAAACACTTTGGCCCCCCGGCCGTGGCCGGCGGCGGGATTGACGACGAGAAGGGTCGGCGCGCTCATGTCCGCAGCCGCTTATACCACGGCCCCGCTGAAAGCGCAAACGAGACTCGCCGGCCCCCGGGGCCGGGAGATTTTGACGCCGGGGCGAGAGCATGCTATATAATTAATTCCGTTCACGATTCCGGCGGCCTCATCGATGACGACGGATGTCCCCTGGAGCCGCCCGCAGCGGAGGCGGGGCGGCGGCCCGGCCGACGGGGGAACCGTCGGGACAGGTTCCCGGGGGTTCGGGGGGAGAAGGGGGATGGCCGGCGTTCCAAAGCGACCGGGGCCGAGGGGACCGTGAGCGACCTTTCTTAAGGAGGGGCGCATGCCGCTGCTCGATACCGTCTTCTATCACAATACGGTCCTGACCTGGATCATCGCCGCGGGGGTCATGGTTCTCGTCTTCACCGTCCTGCGCCTCCTGAAGGCCGTTCTCCACCGCCGGTTCGCGGCGATGGCCCAAAAGACGGCCACCGATGTCGACGACCTCGTCGCCGACCTCCTCCGCCGCATCAAGCTCTATTTCCTGCTGGCCGTCGCTCTCTATGCGGGCTCGCAGTTCCTGACCCTGCCGGAAACCCTCAAGGCCTTCCTGCAGAAGCTGGTCATCATCACCTTCCTTCTCCAGGCCGTCGTCTGGGGCGGCGCGGTCCTCGATTTCCTGATCCAACGGTCCCGCAAGCAGAAGGGGGAGGAGGACAAAGCCGGTTTGACGACCTTCTCGGCCCTGGGATTCATCGGCCGCCTCGCCCTGTGGTCGGTGGCCCTGCTCCTCATCCTCGACAACCTGGGCGTCAACATCACGACGCTCATCGCCGGCCTGGGGGTCGGAGGCATCGCCGTGGCCCTGGCCGTCCAGAGCGTCCTGGGCGACCTGTTCGCCTCGATGTCCATCGTCCTCGACAAGCCGTTCGTCATCGACGACTTCATCGTCGTCGACGACCTCAGGGGGACCGTCAAGCACATCGGCCTGAAGACGACCCGCATCGCCAGCCTGGGCGGCGAGGAGATCGTCTTCGCCAACAGCGACCTGCTGAAGAGCCGGGTCCGGAATTTCAAGAGAATGCAGGAGCGGCGGATCGTGTTCACGGTCGGGGTCACCTACCAGACACCGGCGGACAAGCTCGAGGCCATTCCCGGAATGATCCGGGAGATCGTCGAGGCCCGGGAGCGGACCCGCTTCGACCGCTCCCATTTCCAGGCCTACGGCGATTTCGCCCTCGTCTTCGAGACGGTCTACTTCATGACCGTGCCCGACTATGCGGCCTACATGGACACTCAGCAGGCCATCAACCTGGCCCTGTACCGCAAGTTCGCGGCCGAAGGGATCAAGTTCGCCTACCCGACACAGACGATCTTCCTGAACAAGCCCGCCGCCTGACATTCCTGTCGGGCGGGCCGACAAGATTGTCGGGAAAGGCGGCCGCCCGTAAAACTCATCCGGCTGATAGCAAAGGAAATGGGGATCGGCACGGATCTTGCAAGTTAGATTCGATGGAAGTTTGTGAGCGAATATTCAAAAAATGAGCTTGGTTGAGACTATAATATACGGGAGGGAGCGAAGCCGTTCCCGAAAGGAGAAGGAAGAATGAAGAAGATTTTATTCGTCCTCGGCCTGGCGTCCTTGGGGCTGGCCGCCTGCACCTCGAGCTCGGACGTCGGCAACTTCCGGCTGCTGATGCAGGACCTGCCCGTCGACATGGACCACGTCTGGGTCACCTTCGGCGAGATGAGGCTATTCAAAGAGGGCGAAGCCCCCAAGAGCTACGAAACGAAGGACGCCGAAGGCAATCCCTTGAGGGTCGATCTGTTGGCCCTTCGGGACGGCAACCTGGGGACCATCTTCGACGGCACGATCGAAGCCGGCGCCTACACCCAGATCCGCCTGATCCTCGTCAAGGCGACCTACGTGGCCTTCGGGGACGAGACGGACACCGAGATCGATCTTTTCGTGCCGAGCGGCGAGATCAAGATCCCCCTCGATTTCGAGATCGAGGGCGACACGTTGACCGAGGTCCTCGTCGATTTCGACGCTGAGGAATCCATCCACATCCATCCGACCGGCAACGGGCTCTATATCATGAGGCCCGTCGTCAAGGTCGTCCACGTCGTCACGGAATAGGAATTGCAGGTGTTCCCGGCCCGAGCCTAGCGCTCGAACATCTTCACGTAGGCCAGGTTCGACTCGAGGACCCTGCGGCAGTCCTCGGTCGCCTTGTCGATGGCCAACCCCTCTTCGAGCATCTGTTTGGCAGGGGCCAGATCGACGCTCGAGTCCTGCTTGTGCCTCTTGATGATCATGTAGGCCGCGTTGTTCTTGCCCCAGGCCGCGAGGTCCGGCCGAGCCAGCCCCTCCGCCTGGCGGACGTATTCGAGGTAGTGCTGGAGGGCCTCGACGAACTGACCCGCATTGTCGTATTCCTCGGCCTTCTGTTTGGCGGCGCGCCAGTTGTCCCAGGAGATGGGCTGGGTCTCCTCGACGGCCTCCTGAGACAACGGAAGGACGTCCGCGTTCATGATCACGGCCCCTGCGGCCAGGGCCAAGACCATCCCCAAAGCGATGCCTGTCTTCATGTGGGCCTCCCCTCGAGTGGATTCCGTGGGCTCATTATAAATGATTCCGAGGTAAAAGCACAGGTCCTCGGCCCCGGATCAGGCCTCGGAGCATGGCCATGCGCATTCCCCTGACATCAAAACACCGGAAGCTACGGGACGAGAAGGCTCATACAAAAATGTAGGCAGAGACCCCTATTTTGTCCTTTCGGCGCCCTCAACGCCAATCGTATATTAATGATAATAAATAAGATATGAATTGGCACGCCTCCTGCAGATAATTTTCGCGGCTGGCAAGCCAAATCTCAAGACCAAGGAGGTCAAAATGAAAAACGCCAAAGCCGGTCTCAAGGGTCTTATGATCGCAGCCTTGATCCTCGGGCTCTCGGCCGCGTCGTTCGCCCAGAACCCGGCCCAGCAGCTCCAGCAGCAGCAACAACAGCAACAGATGCTCCGGATGCAGAACATGGTCCAGGCCATGACCAAGGTCATGGAGCGGGCCCAGAACATGGTCCGCAACCTCGAGCAGCGCCTGCAGAACCTTCCGGAGAACGCCCTGCGGGCCCAGGAGCAGCACCGCAACCTGGTCCACATGGGCGAGGCCATGGAGCGGGTCGCCGAGAACATGAAGCAGAACATGGAGCGCTTCCAGGAGATGGTCCAGAACCGCGAGATGACCCAGAACCGCGAGATGACCAAGCTCATGAACCAGCTCCAGAACCGCTTCGACAAGGTCTCGGGCGACATGCACGAGATGCTGCAGATCATGGAGCGCATCGCCAACCAGGTCGGGGCCGGCAAGTAGCACGGCCATGCGCGCGCGCCGCAAGAACAGCCTTGCGACGGGGCCGGCCGCGGCCGGGGTCGCTCTCCTGACCCTGGCCGCGGCCCTGCCCGCGGCCGCAGGGACGTTCTCCTACACCGGTTCCATCCAGATGGCCCAGGGCAAGTACTTTTTCGACCAGACGTCGCGAGGCCTCTACTTCTTCAACGGTTTCGCTTTCACTTCGGAGGTCTTCACCCTGACCGCCACCATCCCCCTGATCTACCAGAGCACGCCCTACGTCTCCTACAGCGGCGTGGGGGCCCTGCCTTCCGGGGGGCCGGAAAGCTCCGTCGTCGGGTCCCAATCCGGCCGGCGGCCCGGCGGCAATCCCGTCATCCTTCCCGAAGCCGAGACGCTCCAATACAGTCAATTCGGGGTCGGCGATCCTCTCGTCCGCCTGGGGGTCAGGCTCTGGAAGGAAAGCCGGTTCCTGCCCGCGGTCGAGTTGTCGGGACAGGCCAAGCTC
Source organism: Candidatus Aminicenantota bacterium (assembly GCA_037447475.1). GTDB lineage: Bacteria > Acidobacteriota > Aminicenantia > Aminicenantales > Saccharicenantaceae > RBG-16-66-30. The sequence goes on along the minus strand of JBBIGP010000021.1, from coordinate 12,140 downwards.
CCCGTGGCCGACATGGAGGCCGGCTTCGGGACCGGCACGTGGGATTACGGCGCGGGTCTGTCGCTCACCAAGAAGCTGGGCGGCGCCATCCTTTTCGCCGACGTGAGCTATTGGACCCTCGGCGACCTCCCCGACCTCGAGATCCACGATCCCTGGACCTACGCCTTTTCGCTGGGCCTGCCCTTGTCGAGGGGCAAGGCCGCCCTGCTCTTCTCCTATTTCGGGATGACGCGGATCATCGAGGGCGTCGAGCCGCCCTCGGCCGCGGGCGCCGGGCTGTCGTTCAAGGTCGGACCGAAGAGCAGCTTGATGATCAACGGCTCGTTCGGCCTGTCGGAATCCTCGCCGGACTTCACGGCCTCCTTCGGCTGGACCCTCGGGTTCTAGGTACGAAACGCTCGTCGATGTCTATTACCGGCTGACCGAGAAGCTGGACGTCTGAGAGCCGCTGCCGCCGAAAACGCTTGACAATTCTCGGGACTAACGATACATTCAGTCCCGAGATCAGTGCAAACCGCTAGGAGGAAACCATGAAGCGCGTATCGATCGTTCTTTTGGCCGTCGTCCTTCTCTCGTCGAGCGGCCTTCTCGCCCAGAGCCGGGGCGAAAAGCCCAACGACTTCAGCCTCGAGCTGGGCGGTAAGTGCATCCTTTATTCCCTGAGCTATCAGCGGATGCTGGGGCAGGCGGCCGGGCTGGAGATCGGGGCTTCCTATATCGGGGGCGGCACTGGCGAGGGCAGCGCGGGGGTCTTTTTCCTCAGCGGCGGGCTCCGGCTCTATCTCCTCAAAAAAGACGCTTCCCCGTGCCTTTCCGCCGGGATCGTATATGTCACGGCGGGAACGGACGCCGGTCCCTTCGGGGAGGATTCGGAATCGGGCGTCTATTTCTATGTCGGGCCGGGCTTCGAATACCGGTTCTCGGGCGGGTTCCTGTTCCGTGGAGGAGTGAACTTCCTGATCAAGGAAGGATTCTTCGTCTGGCCGGGGATCACCGTCGGCCTCGCCTTCTGACCTAGCCTGACCTATTCATGAAAATGCCGATGTGTTCTCTAAGTCCTGCGATATCTGCAGGATCTCCAGCTTTCCAATTTTTCCAGGGCTTTTTACAAGCTCCTCACAGAAAGACCGGCATTTTCACCCTCCGGGCGAGCCGATCCGGCCGCATCTGCTGCGTTGTGAAGGGTTCGAAGTACTAGGAGTACAGCTTCACCCTCCACGCCTTGCTTCTGCAGCCGCCTCGACTCGCGAATAGATCAGGTTAGAAACTGGATATCCTCAAGGCCAAAATCTTCAGAACGGCCCTCTTTCCGAGGATAAAGAGGGCTTTTCCTTCCATCCTTCCGTCCATAGGCCGGTCGCGGACCGTATTGACATGCTCCAGCAAACAATGAAAATATCCCCCTTTGGGATTCGTCGGCGCGAGGAGCGACCGGAGGCCGAGGGAGAATGGACATCAACATCATCGTTCGCGGCGGGCGCCCGGGGGTGGGGGTTCGCCCGGAGAGGATGAGCGCCAAGCTCAAGGCCATCGCCTGGTCGCGCGGCATCCTCGGCATCGCCGTGATGGCCTTTCTCATCTTCTGTTCCTACGGCGGCTTGGCGTACTGGCAGGGCTGGGTCTTCTTCGGGCTCAATGCGGCCGTTTTGGCCGCGACCAACGGGGTCCTGCGCGACGAGCCCGGCCTCGTCGCCGAACGGCTGAGGCCCGGCAAGGGCATGCGGTGGTGGGACAAGGTCTATTTCGCCGCGTCCACGCCCCTCTATTTCGCGGCCGTCATTCTGGCCGGCATCGACGCGGGGCGCACGCACTGGAGCCGGCCGGTCCCCGTCGTCCTCTATGCCGCGGCGGTCGCCGTATACGTCCTGGGCCAGGCGTTCATGCTGTGGGCCAAGAAGGTCAATCCGTTCTTCTCGAGCGTCGTCCGCCTCCAGACCGACCGGGGCCAGACGGTGTGCCGCGAGGGGCCCTATCGCTTCGTGCGCCATCCGGGCTATCTGGCGGGCATCCTGTTCGGCCTGGCGACGCCGCTCGTGCTCGGCTCCTATTGGGCCCTGGCCCCGCAGGCGGCCGCCGCGGTCCTGCTCGTCGTCCGCACGGGGCTCGAGGACCGCTTCCTGCGCAAGGAGCTGCTCTGGTACGAGGAATACACGCAGGCCGTCCGGGCCCGGCTCGTCCCCGGCGTGTGGTGAGGCCCTCGACTTCCTTTGACACCCGCGCGGGGCCTCTGGTATAAAACCCCTTCCGGATCCGCCGAATCCACCGAGGAGGAGCGCGACATGTCCCCGATGACCCGCCTTCGTCATTCCGGTCGAGCCGTCCCGGCCGCGATCATCCTGGCCTTTGCGGCAGCCGCCTTCGCGGCCTCCGCGTCCGCCAAGGTCACAAGCCCCAAGGAGCAGTTCGGGTTCGCCATCGGCGACGACTATCACGTCGTCAACTACAAGCAGCTCGTCGCCTACTGGAAGAAGCTCGAGGCCGAGTCCCCGCGCGTCAAGCTCTTCGACATCGGGCGGACGGCCGAGGGCCGGACGATGCTCATGGCCGTCGTCACCTCTCCCGCGAACCACGGCCGGCTGGCCCGCACCAAGGAGATCTCCAAGCGGCTGGCCCTGGCCAAGGGTCTGACCGACGCGGCGGCCCGCAAGCTGGCCGCCGAGGGCAAGGCCGTCGTCTGGATCGATGGCGGGCTCCACGCCACCGAGATCCTCGGCTCGCAGCAGCTCGTCGAGCTCGTCTGGCGGATGGCGAGCGGCGAGGACGCCGAGACGAAGCGCATCCTCGACGACGTCATCCTGCTGGCCGTCCCGGCCAATCCCGACGGCATGGACCTCGTCGCCGACTGGTACATGCGCGAGAAGGAGCCCTCGAAGCGGTCCATGAGCGGGGTCCCGGTCCTCTACCAGAAGTACATCGGCCACGACAACAACCGCGACTTCTACATGAACACCCAGCCGGAGACGAAGGCCATGAGCCGGCAGCTGTACATCGAGTGGCATCCTCAGATCCTCTACAACCACCATCAGACGGGCCCGGCCGGGACGGTGCTCTTCGCGCCGCCCTTCCGCGACCCGTTCAACTACGTGTTCGATCCCCTCATCCCGGTCGGCATCGACCTCGTCTCGGCGTCCATGCACAACCGGTTCGTGACCGAGGGCAAGCCCGGGGCGACGATGCGCTCGGGGGCCGGCTATTCGACGTGGTGGAACGGGGGGTTGCGGAGCGCGGGTTATTTCCACAACGTCATCGGCATCCTGACCGAGACGATCGGCAACCCGACGCCCGTGGACATCCCGTTCGTGCCGGAGCGGATATTGCCCAAGCACGACTATCCTTACCCGATCGCCCCGCAGAAGTGGCACTTCCGGCAGTCGGTCGAATACGCGATCACGGCCGACATGGCCATCCTCGACGTGGCGTCCAAGCACCGCGAGGACTTCCTCTATAGGCGATATCTGATGGGCCGCAACGCCATCGCGGCGGGCAGCAAGGACTCGTGGACCATCGTGCCGGGGACGGTAGCGGCGGTCCAGGCGGCCATCGAGAAGGACCGGGAGAAGGCGCCCCAGGCGGAGGCCCCGGCGGGAAGGGGAGCGCGCGGGGCCGCGGTCAAGTATTACGAGGGCATCTTCGACAAGGCGACCAGGGACCCGCGAGGATACGTCATCCCATCGGACCAGCCCGACTTCCTGACGGCGACGAAGTTCGTCAACGCCCTCCTCGAGAGCGGCATCGCCGTGCACCGGGCGACGGCGGACTTCGCGGTGGCCGGGAAAGGCTACCCCAAGGGGTCCTACGTCATCATGACGGCCCAGGCCTTCCGGCCTCACGTGCTGACCATGTTCGAGCCCCAGGACCACCCGCACGACATCCCGTATCCGGGCGGGCCGCCGCGGCCTCCCTACGACGCGGCCGGGTGGACGCTGGCCTACCAGATGGGCGTCTCCTTCGACCGCATCCTGGACGGCTTCAGCGGGCCGTTCCAGGAAATTCCGGACGTCATCAAGCCGGCCGCGGGCGTTTTCGAGGCGAAGGCCGTCGCGGCCGGATACCTCCTGGACCGGCGCGTCAACGACAGCTTCCGGGCCGTCAACCGCCTGCTCAAGGCGGGGCACGATGTCCGGTGGCTCAAGGCGGGCTTCGAAGCCGAAGGGCGGAAATGGCCGGCGGGGGCTTTCTATGTGCCCGGGACGGCGGAGGCGGGCGCGGTCCTGCGTCACGCGGCCAAGGAGATCGGGATCGATGTCGCGGCCGTCGGGGCAACTCCGAACGTCGAGGCGGCCAAGGTCGAGCCCGTCCGGATCGGGCTCTGGGACCAGTACGGCGGGTCCATGGCCTCGGGGTGGACGCGCTGGCTCCTCGAGCAGTTCGAGTTCCCCTATGAGCTCGTCTTCGCGCCGGAGCTGGATGCGGGGAACCTCCGGGCGAAGTTCGACGTCCTGATCTTCCCGACCGGGTCCATCCCGCGGCCGCCGGCCCCCGGGCCGCAGGCGGCGGACTTCCGAAGCTTCCAGGCCCCGGCGCCGGCGAACATCCCCGATATGTACAAGAGCAGGATCGGCCGGGTCACGGCCGAGAAGACCATCCCCGAGCTGAGGGCGTTCGTGGAGGCCGGCGGGACCATCCTGGCGCTGGATTCGGCGGCCGTGCTGGCCTACCACTTCGGATTGCCGGTGACCAACGCGCTGGTCGAAAAGGCCCAGGACGGGACCGAAACGCCGCTTCGGTCGGAGAAGTTCTATGTCCCCGGCTCCATCCTCCGGGCGCGCGTGGACAACACCCACCCCCTCGCCCACGGCATGCCGGAGGAGGTCGACGTCTTCTTCGACAACACCCCCTCGTTCGCTCTGCTGCCCGACGCCGGGCTCAAGGGCGTGCGGCCGGTGGCCTGGTTCGACGACGGTCCGCTGCTGCGCAGCGGCTGGGCGTGGGGAGAGTCGTACTTGAAGCGAACGGTCCAGGTCGTCGAGGCGATGGTGGGGAAGGGGAGGGTCTTCCTCTACGGACCCGAGATCGCTTTCCGCGGCCAGCCCCACGGCACCTTCAAGTTCCTGTTCAACGGCATCTTCCACCGCTAAAATGAAGAAGGGGTCAAATCTCCACTTATTAAAAAATCGGCGACTCGACCGAAAGAGTGAAGAAAATTTAATAAGTGGAGATTTGACCCCTTCTTATTCATAAGGGCGGGCGTTGACCCGCTTCAGGACGCCGTGGCGCTTGGCGAGGCGCCTCATCCCTCGGTTGCCCGCAAGGGTGTAAAGCCATCGAGGCATCAGCCGCTTGCCCATGAGCGCCTCGGCCTCGGGCGGGATCTCCCGGCCTTCGACTAGAGCCGCCGCGGCCAGGTCCAACGCCTTGACAACGTTGCGGACCATCCCGCCCGCCTTGTCCAGAGGCTTGCCGGCGACGGCCCCGCCCATGCCCATGGCCAGCGCCCCCGCCCACTCGAATCCAGCCTCTTTGGCGAACTGCTTCACGATGGAGACCGCGGTCTCGTTCTGAGGGGCCTCCGGGAAGCCGCACTGGACGACGGCCGCGATCCGCTGGGTCCGCGGACCGGCGACGGGCGACGCCGGCAGCGATCCCTTGCGCCGGTCGGCGACGAGCTCGAGCGCCTGGACGAGAGGGGCGGGCAGTCCGTCGACGTAAAGAGGGAAGGCGATGACGACCAGCTCGGCCGCGTCGACGGCCTTGTGCATGCGGTGCTGGTTCTCGGTCGATCGGAGGGCGTCCGCGGCGGTCATCTCCGACGTCTCCATCCCGCCCGCTTCGAGTGCGCCCAGGAGATGAGCGCCGAGCGCGCGCGATGTGCTCTTCGAGCCCCGGGGGCTGCCGATAAGGAGCAGGGCCTCCCTCTTCACTCCCGGCCCGCCCTTCGCGGCGTTCATCCCGCCTCTCGGAGAGCCTCGAGGAGCCCTCTGACCCGCCCCGCCGCAGCCGTCCTCTCTTCCCCATCGTAGATGATCCCGGACCGGACGGCGGCGTTCCCGAAGTTGAGGGCGTTGCGGCGCGCCAGCCCGTGGAAGATGCGCTCGGCCTCCTCGTCGGGCCCCGCCAGCGTGCCCAGAGCCAGCAGCCGGCGCCGCCGCTCGTAGCGCTGCGGATGGTGGACCTCGCCGTCGATCCGGATAAAGAACGGCAGGATGTTGGGGAGAAGGCGATCGACCGCCTTCTTGAGTCCCGACGCGTACCCGCCGAAGGTCACCGGCGTGATCCACACTTGCAGGCCGCCCGCGGCCGCCGCCCTCAGGACAGCTTCCTGGTCGTCCTTGATGACGCATCTCCCCGGATGCTTGAGCCAGCAGGCGAAGCATCCCCGGCAGGGCTTGATCTCCAGGCCGTCGAGGTCGAACGCCGCGACCGCCCAGCCCCGCGACCGGGATTCCCCGGCGGCGGCTGCGGCGATCTCCCGGCAGGCCGCGCCCCGCGCGTCGCCGGGCCCGCCGTTGAGGATGAGAACGTTCACCGGGGCGCTACTTCTTCTTTCTCCCCAGGATGCCGCCGCTCAGGAACAGGCCCGCCCCCAGCACGAAGCCGAAGTTGTACCAGGTCCCGTTGTTGTGGACCTCGTAGAACCGGACGTTCTTGCTGAAGACCGAGATAACGAACGTGACGGGCGAGATCAGCCCATGCCAGAGCCCCATGAAGAACCCGGCCGTTTTCCCTTTGGCGTCCTCGGTCTTCTCGAGGGGATTGGGGCCCGCGGCGCACGCGGCCGCGAGCAGGACCGCGGCCAGCACGGCCGCCGCGACGATCGCTCTTGTCATTGTCTCCTCCTTCCCGGACCCGGCGGTCCGTGGACGGGCCGCGCGGGATGAGGCCATTCTACCCCAAATCCCGGCGGGCCTTCCACTTCACTTCTAAAGACGCTCGGCCGGCCCGCAATTCTCATCCGGCCCGGGCTTTACAACAGAGGGATATACGGATAAAATAACGTTTCGAACCATCGATTCACAAGACCAGGGAGGTTAGTTATGAAAGGCGATCCCAAACTTCTCAAGACCCTCAACTCGCTCCTCGCCGACGAGCTGACGGCCATCAACCAGTACATGGTCCACTCCGAGATGTGCGACGGCTGGGGCTACGAGAAGCTCCACAAGGAGCTCGAGAAGCGGGCCATCGACGAGATGAAGCACGCCGAGAAGCTCATCGGCCGCATCCTGTTCCTCGAGGGCCTGCCGATCGTCAGCGAGCTCAAGAAGATCTTCATCGGCGCCGACGTGCCCAAGATGTTCGCCTTCGACCACAAGGCCGAAGAGGACGCCATCAAGGCCTACAACGAAGCCATCATCCTGGCCGGCAACGTCAAGGACTACGCGACCCGCGACCTTCTCCAGACCATCCTCAACGACGAGGACGCGCACCTGGACGAGATCGAGGAGGTCCAGGACCAGATCAAGCAGATGACCCTGCCGATCTTCCTGACGACCAAGGTCGGCTGACGCGGCCGGGCTTGGGGCGGAAGGCCCCCCGGGCGGTGCGCCACCCCGTCCGCCCCGCGCGGAGCGACGAGTTGGCCCTCAAAAAGCGGATCGAGACGTCGTCCATGAGCCGGCGGAGCTTCCTCCGCTGGGGGGCCGCGGTCGGCTCGTCGGCCGCCGCTTCCCATAAGCTCCTGGGCGCCTTCCGCCGCCGCGACCCGAACCACGCCCTGGTCGAGGGGACCGCTCCGGCCGAGGAGCGCATGATCCGGGTCGGCTGCCCGTCCCACAACTGCGGCGGCCGCTGCCTCCTCCGCGTCTTCGTCCGCGACGGGATCATCGTCCGCATCGACACCGACGACCGCCCCGCCGACACCGTGGCCGACCCCCAGCTCCGGGCCTGCGTCCGCGGCCGGGCCTACCGCCGCCGCCAGTACCATCCCGACCGCCTCCAGTACCCTCTGAAACGGGTCGGTAAGAGGGGCGAGGGGAAATTCCAGCGCATCTCCTGGGACGAGGCCCTCGGCCGCATCGCCGCCGAGTTCGAGCGCATCAAGACGACGTACGGCAACCAGGCCTTCTACGTTCCCTACGGCACGGGCAGCTACAACCAGATCAACGGCCGCCAGACCGCCCAACGGCTGATGAACCTCTATGGCGGCTCGCTCGGCTTCTACAACAGCTACTCGTGGGCGGCCATCTCCGCGGCCACGCCCTACGTCTACGGGACCGGCGTCACCGGCAACCAGCGCCAGGACTGGCTCAATTCCAAATACATCCTGATGTGGAGCTGGAACCCGGCCGAGATGCGCGACGGCACGAACACGGAGCTCTTCGTCCAGAAGGCCCGGGCGAACGGCGCCCGGGTCGTCTGCATCGACCCCCGGATGACCCTGAGCGCCGTCTCCCTCGCCGACGAGTGGATCCCCATCCGGCCCGGGACGGACGCGGCCATGATGTCGGCCATGGCCTACGTCATGGTCTTGGAGAAGCTCACCGACGCGGAGTTCGTCAAGACCCACTGCCTCGGCTTCGACGGCACCCAGATGCCCCCGGGGGCCGAGGACGCCGAAAGCTATCTCGACTATCTCCTCGGCACGCGCGACGGCACGCCCAAGACCCCGGCGTGGGCGGAAGCCATCACCGGCGTCCCGCGCGAGACGATCGCCCGCATCGCCCGCGAATACGCGACCACCAAGCCCGGCGTCCTCTACCAGGGCTACGGCATGCAGCGGCGGGCCTACGGCGAGCAGCCCGTGCGGGCCGGCTGCGTCCTGGCGGCCATCACCGGCAACGTCGGCGTGCCCGGCGGCTGGGCCGGCGGAATCGCCCTCCAGGCCCCCGACGGCGGCCCGTTCTGGCTCGTGTTCCCCACGGGCCGCAACCCGGTCCGGGCCCTCATCCCGAGCTTCCTGTGGACCGAGGCCGTGCTGCGCGGCAAACAGATGGGCCCGGCCGACGGCGTCCGCGGCGCGGACCGACTCGACTCGGACATCAAGTGCATCTGGGCCGTGGCCTGCAACGCCCTCATCAACCAGCACTCGAACATCAACCGGACGGCCCGCATCCTGGCCGACGAGAAAAAGGTCGAGTTCCTCCTCGTCCAGGACAACTTCCTGACGCCCACGGGGCGGTTCGCGGACATCCTCCTTCCGGTCTGCACCCAGTTCGAGACCTGGGGCCTCGAGGACGGCTGGAAGTACGGCGACGAGGTCATCCTCATGCCCAAGGTCGTCGAGCCTCCTTTCGAGACGAAGAGCGACTATCGGATATGCGCCGAGATCGCCGCCCGGCTCGGCTTCGAGGAGGCCTACACCGAGGGCCGGACCGAGCGCGACTGGGTGGCCTGGTCGCTCGACCAATACCGCCGGACGCGCTTCCCGGGCGTCCCGGCCCTGGACGAGCTCGAACGGTCCAACGCCGGCGTCTATTCCGTGCCCGTCACCGAACCGGCCGTGGCCTTCGCCGATTTCCGGCGCGACCCCGTCAAGCATCCCTTGCCGACCCCTTCGGGGAAGATCGAGATCTTTTCCAAAGCCCTCTACGACATGGGGAACCCGGCCGAGATCCCCGCCGTGCCCAAGTACATCCAGGAATGGGAAAGCCCCTTCGGTCCCGAAGCCGCGAAGTACCCCCTGTCGGCCATCGGCCACCACTATCTTTCGCGCGTGCATTCGACCATGGAGGGCGTCGACTGGCTCGAGGAGGCCTTCCCCCAGCGGCTGTTCATCAACCCGGTGGACGCCGAACCGCGGAAGCTCCGGAACGGAGACCTGGCCAAGGTCTGGAACGACAGGGGGGCCACGATCGTCCCCTGCCGACTGACCCGCAGGATCATGCCGGGCGTCGTCGCCCTCCCCCAGGGAGCCTGGTGGACGCCCGACAAGGACGGCGTCGACCGCCGCGGCTCGGTCAACGTCCTGACCTCGGAGCGCTGGACGCCCCTGGCCTTCGGCAACGCCCAGCATACGATCATGGTCCAGGTCGCCCGCGCGGAGAAGAGCTGACATGGTCCGGCAATACGCCTTCTTCTTCGACGCCGCGGCCTGCAGCGGATGCAAGGCCTGCCAGGTGGCCTGCAAGGACCGCAACGATCTCGGCCCGGGGGTCCTCTGGCGCCGGGTCTACGAGGTCGCCGGCGGGGGATGGGAAAAGAAAGGCCAGGTCTGGGTCCCCACGGTCGTCGCCTACAACGTCTCTATGGCCTGCAACCACTGCGAGAACCCGGTCTGCGGCGCGTCGTGCCCGGTCAAGGCCATCTGGAAGCGCGGGGACGGCATCATCCTCGTCGACACGGATCTCTGCATCGGCTGCCGCTACTGCGAGTGGGCCTGCCCCTACTCGGCCCTCCGCTTCAACGCGGCCGCCAACACCGTGTCCAAGTGCGACTTCTGCTGTGACGCCGTCGACGCCGGCGAGCCGCCGGCCTGCGTCGCGGCCTGCCCTCAGCGGGCCCTCGACTTCGGAGATCTGGACGACCTCCGGAAAAAATACGGCGACCTGCGGCGGATCCACCCGCTTCCAGACCCGGCCCAGACGGACCCGGCCCTCATCATTCGCGCCCACCGCGATGCGGCCCAAGCCGTCGAGCGGGGCGCCGAAGTCGCCAACTGGGAAGAGGTCTGAGCGGCCATGCTCAAGGAGTGGCCGCTCGTCGCCTTCACGATCGCCGGCCAGACGGCCGTCGGCTTTCTCCTCGCCGCCGGCTTGCCCCTGTTCTTCTTGAGAGGCGGCGCGGCGGGCGCCCCGGCCCGCGGGCCACGGTTGGCGGTCGTCGTTGCGGCGCTCGGCCTGATGGCCGCGGCGGCCTTCGTGTCCTTCTTCCACCTCCAACATCCGTTCCGCGCCGTCCGCGCCCTGGCCAACCTCAGGACCTCGCGGCTGAGCCGGGAGATCCTCTTCGAGCTCGGTTTGATGGCCCTGCTGGCCGGCCTGGCCTTCCTTCTGTGGGCCCGGACGGGGGAGGAGGGACTGCTCCGCGCCCTGTTCGCGGCCGCGGGGGTGTCGGGGGTCCTGTTCGTCTGGAGCATGTCGAACGTCTACATGCTCAGATCGGTCCCGGCCTGGGACCACGGGCACACGCCCGTCTCGTTCTTCCTGACGGCGGCTCTTCTCGGGAGTCTCACGGCGGCCGTGTTCTCCGGATTTCGATCGGGCGGCGGGCCGCCCTCCAAAGCCTTTCTCGCAGCGGTCCTCGTTCTCGTCGCGGCCGCTTTTCTCTGGGCCCTGCTGACGGCGCCCGCGCACGGGACCTTCGGGGCGCGCCCTCCGGCCTCGCTCGTGCCGCCCGGCGGGGCGTCATCGGCCCTTCACGCCGCACGGCTGATCATGCTCGTCCTCGGAAGCCTCGCTCTCGCGGCGGCGCTCTGGCGGGAGGGGCCCGCCCCGGCCCTCGGCGCGAAGGCCGGCCTTGCCGCGCCCGTCGGCTTGGCCTGGGTCCTTGTCCTTGTCGGCGAGGTCCTCGGCCGTTTCCACTTCTACGGCCAGGTCGGACGCCCCGGTCCCTAGGGGCAATATCATTTGCCAAGCCAAGAAGAGGGCCGACAGAAGAGCCGGCTATTCCCGTCGCAGGGACTTCAGGTAATTCTGGTAGTCGGCGCGGGTGTTGAGGTTCGTCAGCCGGCGGCCCTTCCGGAGCCGGACGACGGCCGTTCGGCAGCGGTCATAGAGCGGCAGGACGCTGCGCTCTCCGGACCGGAGGAGGGCCTCGACGGCGGGGACGACCGGCCTCGTGTAGACGGCGAAGAGCGGCTCGTACCGGCCCTCGGGGTCGCGGGGCACGGCGATCTCCGCGTCCGCTGCGGCCCTGGCCAGCCGCCGCAGCAAGGCGGCGTCGACGTCGGGGATGTCGCAGGCGACGACGGCGCACGCCATGTGCGTCGCCGCCCTCAGCCCGTCCAGGATCCCTCCGAGGGGACCGAGGCCGGGGACCCCGTCGACGACGACCCGGGGACCTCGGCCCTCGCGGCGGGTCAAGGAGCGCGGTCTGCCGTCGGCCTTTTTCAGGCCTTTCTTGCGCGTCCCGGCAGGCTCCCCTCGCGTCATGGCCGTGCCGACGGCCTGACCGGGCGAAACGCTGACCAGGACCTCGTCGAAGAGCGGCTCGAGCTGGGCGAGGACGTGCTCGAGAAGGGGGCGTCCGCGCACGACGAGGCCGGCCTTGTCGGCCTTCATCCGCGAGCCGCGGCCGCCGGCAAGGACGACGGCCGTCATGGGCCG
>JBBIGP010000020.1:10403-37534 GCA_037447475.1 Candidatus Aminicenantota bacterium | reverse complement strand
GGCGTCCTGATCGCCTTCGGCCGGGGCATCGGCGACGCGGCCTCGGTCCTGTTCACGGCCGGCTTCACCGACCGGGTCCCGACGTCCCTGCTCGATCCCGCGGCGACACTGCCCCTCGCCATCTTCTTCCAGCTGGGCACGCCCTTCCCGGAGGTCCAGCAGCGGGCCTACGCCTCGGCCGCGGTCCTGACCCTGATCATCCTCCTCATCAGCCTCGCCGGCCGGGCCTTCAGCCGGAGATACGCCCGCCATGTCGTCAAGTGAAGGATGAAAAGCCCATGAGCGACGCCGCCCCCATCAGCATCCGCGGCCTGAGCGTCTACTACAGGGAACTCCGGGTCCTCAAGGACGTCAGCCTCGACATCCCCGCCCGCAGGATCACGGTCATCATCGGGCCTTCCGGATGCGGGAAGACGACGCTCCTGCGGTCGCTCAACCGGCTCCTCGACGAGGATGAGGGGGCGCGGGTCCGAGGCCGGGTCATCCTCGACGGGGAGGACATTTACGGCCCCCGGGTCGAAGTGACCCGCATCCGCAAGAAGATGGGGCTTCTCTCCCAGAAGCCGCAGGTCCTGCCGATGTCGATCCGCGACAACGTCGCCTACGGCCCGCGGATCCACGGGCTCCGCTCCCGACGCGAGGCCGACGGGGTCGTCGAACGCTATCTCCGGCTGGCCGGGCTGTGGGAGGAGGTCAGGGACAGGCTCGACGATCCGGCCTCGTCGCTTTCGGTCGGCCAGCAGCAGCGGCTGTGCCTGGCCCGGGGGCTGGCCGTCGAGCCCGAGATCATCCTCGGCGACGAGCCGACCTCGGCCCTCGACCCGGCCTCGAGCCAGAACGTCGAGCGGCGGCTGATGGAGCTCAAGAGGGACTACACGGTCGTCGTCGTCACCCACATCCTGCGGCAGGCGAGGCGCATCGCTGACCATCTCGCCTTTCTCTACCTCGGCGAGCTCGTCGAGCACGGGCCGGCCGCCGAGGTCTTCGGGGCCCCGAGGGACCCGCGGACCAAGGCCTACCTGACCGGCGAGATCAGCTGAGCCGGTCCGCCCCCCCGCCTATCCCTTGAGGATCTTCTGGACCTCGTCCTTGTCGACGTCCGTGATGAACGGGATGCCGCTGATGTCGGCCGCCTCGCGGGTGATGGCCGCGATGTCGTCCCGGGTGACGTATTCCAGCGAGAACTTGCGCTCGCCGGCCATGAGCTGGCGCAGGCCCTGGCTCAGCCTCTCGAAGTAGGTATAGACCCCGATGGCCCCGGCCGGGAGCTCCTTGAAACGGTCGCCGAAGCGGTGCTTCAGTTCGGGGGCGGTGACGAAGATCTCCTCCCGGCTGTTGCCGAAGCGCTCGATGTAGACGGGGATCTGGCTTTCGTTGATCCGGGCGCCGATCGTCTTGCCGACCATGGCCGCGGCCATGGGCGAACGGGCCATGCCGACGAGCTTGACATAGGGCGCGCCGATGGACAGGGCCTTGAAGATCTGATCCTCGAAAGTGATGCCGCCGGCGAAGGCCAAGTCGGGCACGTACTCGCCCTGCTTGGCCAGCTGGTCGGCGAACCTCCAAGTCATGGACCAGATCTCGACGGCCGGCACACCCCACTCGTTCATCATCCGCCAAGGGCTCATGCCCGTGCCGCCGCCGGCGCCGTCGACCGTCAGCAGGTCGAGCTTGGCCTTGGACGCGTACTTGACGGCCCTGGCCAGGTCGGCCGGCCGGTAGGCGCCCGTCTTGAGGAAGATGCGCTTGGCTCCGGCCTTGCGCAGCTCCTCGACCCGCTTCATGAAGCTCTCCTCCTCGACCATGCCGAGGCGGGAGTGGCGCTCGAATTCCTTGAAGCTGCCCTTCTCGAAGGCGGCGACGACGGTGGGATCGTCCGGGTCGGGCAGGACGATATAGCCCTTCTTCTTGAGAGCCTGGGCCTTCTTGACGCTCTTGATCTTGACCTCGCCGCCGATGTCCTTGGCCCCCTGGCCCCACTTGAGCTCGACGGTCTCGATGCCGAGCTTCTCGATGACGTATTCCTGGACGCCGAGCCGCGTGTCCTCGACGTTGGCCTGGACGACGACGTCGCCGTAGCCGTCCTGCCAGTCGCGGAAAGAATTGATGCGGAACTCCATGTCCGGGGAGCGGACGACACGGCCGTTCTTGATCTCGGACTCATCGTCCATGCCGCAGACGTTCTCGCCGATGGTCAGGATAGCCCCGGCGACGGCCGCGCCGCCGCCGAGCCCGGCCCAGTTCTGCTTGGCCACGTTGGTCGAGCCCATGCCGGAGATGACGAAGGGCACCTTGAGCTTGAGGTCCTTGTTGCGGCCGATCTTGGTCTCGATGGTCACTTTCTCGAACGTCGCATGGTCGCTGTCGGCAGGGACACCCCACGCTCCCTTGGCCGTGCCCATGATGCTGAAGTGGGACAGGTCGACGGGATAGTCCTTCTCGCAGGCGGCGGTGATGATGCCGAACGGCTGGGGATACAGGACCTCGTGCCCGCGGTAGGCGGATTTTCCGATCTCGCACATCCCGATGCACCCGTCGACGCAGGTGACGCACATCCCGCTGAAGGGGCTGATGGACCCTTCGGTCCGGTTCTTGGTCAGGGTGGCGGCGCTTCTGTTGAGCCTCGTGAAACTCGGCATGATGTTACCTCCTCGATATCCTTGCTTTATGAGTCATTCTCAGGGTTCATGGTTCAACCCCGTTCAGGCCTTTTTTTCCCGGACACAGGTCCCGCACCGGCCCGCGTCGTACATCCAGCACTGCAGGTCGTCGTAGTGGTCGAGGCAGGTGGGCTCCATGGTCAGGCAGGCGTTGCAGACCGCCGTCTCGGCTTGCGGGCCCTGGCAGCGGAGCTGGCAGGCCGGGCAGACGTACATGCAGGCGCCGCAGAGACGGCACTCATCCGAGCGCATGTCGAACGGCGTCGAGATCTTCCTCTTGTAGCCGCGCTGCTGGAAGCCGATGGCCCGGGCGTCCATCTGCTCGGCGCACATCCGGACGCAGAGCCCGCAGAGGATGCACTCTTCGTGCCTCGGTTCGAAACGGACCTCGGTCATGCCGAACTTCGAGGCCAGGTCCTGGAGCTGCTTGGAGCCCGGGGCCACCGAGAGCATGAGCTCCATCATCATTCGCCGGGCCGCCCAAACCCTTTTCGTGTCGGTCCGGACGACGAGCCCCGGCTCCACAGGGTAGGTGCAGGAGGACACCAATCGGGATTTGGGTCCCTGGCCGATCTCGACCAGGCACAGGCGGCATCCCCCGTAGGGCGTCAGACCTTCGTTGTGACAGAGGGTCGGGATCCCGAGCCCGTAGAAACGGGCCGTCTCGAGGACCGTCGAGCCCTCTTCCGCCTGGACTTCCAGGCCGTTCATGATGAGCTTGATCATTGGATCCCCTCGCTTTCGATCCGGATGGCCTCGTCGCGCTGGGTCTCGATGGCCTCGAACCGGCAGGCTTCAAGACAGGCCCCGCACTTGATGCACTTTTCCTGATCGACGATGTGGACGCCCCGCAGGACCCCTCGGATAGCGTCCTGAGGGCAGGAGTTCTTGCAGGCCAGGCAGCCTGTGCACTTCTCGGGGATGACGACGTACCTGATGAGGTTGGTGCAAACCCCAGCGGGACAGCGCTTGTCCTCGATGTGGGCCCTGTACTCCTCGGCGAAATAGCGCAGTGTGGACAGGACGGGATTGGCCGCGGTCTGTCCCAAGCCGCAGAGGGAGGCGTCCTTGCAGGCCTGAGCCAGCTCCTCGAGGAGCTCGATGTCCCCCCTTCTCCCGTTGCCCTCGGTGATCCGCTGGATGATCTCGTACATCCGCTGGGTGCCCTCCCGGCACGAAACGCATTTGCCGCAGGACTCGTCACGCAGAAAGTTGAGGAAATACTTGGCCACGTCGGCCATGCAGGTCTTCTCGTCCATGACGATCATGCCGCCCGAGCCCATGATCGAGCCGGCCTGGGCGAGGCTCTCGTAGTCGATGGGCAGGTCCAGATGCGTCGCCGGGAGGCAGCCCCCCGAAGGCCCTCCCGTCTGAACGGCTTTGAAAGCCTTGCCGTTGGGGACCCCCCCGCCGATGTCGTAGATGATCTCCCTCAGCGTGATGCCCATGGGGACCTCGACCAGTCCCGTGTTGATGATCTTGCCGACCAGGGAGAAGATCTTCGTTCCCTTGCTCCCCTCCGTGCCCGTTCCGGCGAACCAGTCCGCCCCGTTGCGGATGATCAGAGGGACATTGGCCCAGGTCTCGACGTTGTTGATGGTCGTCGGCTTGCCGAAGAGGCCCTTCTGGGCCGGGAAGGGCGGGCGCTGCCGCGGTTCCCCTACGCGGCCCTCGATCGAGGCGATGAGCGCGGTCTCCTCGCCGCAGACGAAAGCCCCGGCGCCCTTGGCGATGTGGACGTCGAAATCGAAGCCCCGGCCGAGGATGCTCTTCCCGAGGAGGCCCTTTTTCCGGAGGCTGTCGATGGCCTGAGTGATGTGCTTGACGGCCAGGGGATACTCGTCCCGGACATAGATGTATCCCTCCCGGGCCCCGATGGCGAAAGCGCCGAGCATCATGCCCTCGAGGACCCGGTGAGGGTTCCCCTCGAGGAGGCTGCGGTCCATGTACGCCCCCGGGTCGCCTTCGTCGGCGTTGCAGATGATGAACTTGAGATCGCCCTTGGCCTTCCGGGCGATCTCCCACTTCAGGCCCGTCGGGAATCCGGCTCCGCCGCGTCCCCGGAGGCCCGAGGCCTTGACCGATTGGATGACCCCCTCGGGGGTCATTTCCGTCAAGGCCTTGACAAGGGCCCCGTATCCTTCGATCGAGAAATAGTCTTCGATGCTCGTCGGATCGATGAGGGCGTTGTCCCCCAGCACGACCCGCTTCTGCTTCCGGTAAAAGCCGATCTCCTTCTCGCGGGCCGTTCTCTCGCCGGTCTGCGGATCGGCGTAGAGGAGACGGTCGATGGTCTTGCGGGCCACGACCGTTTCCTGAACGATCTCCTTGGCGTGCTTGGGATCGACCTTCTGATAGAATAACCCGCCCGGTTGGATGATGATGTTGGGTTCGGCCTCGCAGAATCCGTGGCATCCGGTGATCTTGACGACGACTTTGTCCTCCAGGCCTTCGGCCTTGAGGGACCTATTCAGGGAATCGATGACCTTGAGGGATCCCCGGGCCCGGCCGCAGGTGCCCGCCGAGACGGTCAGGACAGGCCGCACTTCCGTCCGCCGGAACGCGGCCTGCTCGGCGATCACCTCCCTGGCGGCCTGGACGGTCTTGATTCTCTTGGTCCTCATCGGGCATCCTTCCGCTGGTATTTTTTGAGAATGTTGGGCACATGCCTGATGTTCGTGTGGGCGTTATAGTCCCCGTCAACGACGACGACAGGGCCGATCGCACAGCAACCCAGGCAGGCGACGGTTTCCAAGGACCACTCCGCGTCGGGGGTGGTCTGGCCGCTTTTGATATCCAGCCTCCGCTCGAATTCCTCAAGGATCTTGGGGCCGCCCCGGACGTGGCAGGCCGTGCCCAGGCAGACCGTGCAGGTGTGCCGGCCGCGCGGCGTCAGGCTGAAGGCCCTGTAGAACGTGGCCACGGCGACGACGTCGGAGAGGGGGACCTTCAAGTCCGCGGCGACGGAACGGAGGGCGTCCTGGGGAAGGTAGTTGTACTCGCTCTGGATGTCCTGAAGGATGGCGATGAGGCTGTCCTTCCTGCCTTCATGCTTGTCGATGCACGACCGGATCTTCACTTTATCGACGACCAAGGTCATTCCTCCCGTTCGAAGATGGGGTGGCTCACTCGGGCCCCGCGTCCGGGGCACGCCTGCGAGCGCGACGGCTCGGCGGGATGGAGGCGTGCGGAGAGGGTGGAGATTCGGCCGGCTGCCGGCGAGGAGGCCACATTTCGAATGCCGGAAATGATGAAGGCATCTCTTTGAGGAACAAGAGGCGATTTATAGCAGAACGGCTTCCGGCTTGTCAAGCCGCCGGCGGGCCGTCGGTCTCGAGCTCGATGCGCTCGATGACGATGTCCCGGCCCTCGAGGAGCTCGACGTTCCGGCCGCCGCAGGAGGGGCAGGCGAAGGTCCCCTCTTTGCCGGCCCTGTCCGCGCCGCAGTCGCGGCACCGGAACCGCACGGGGACCTCCTCGATCACCAGCCGGGCGCCGCCGGCGATCGTCTCTTTCTTATAGGTCTCGAAGGCCGACTCGAGGAGCTCGGGGACGGCACAGGAGAGCTCGCCGACCTTCAGGCGGACCATCGTGATCCTGACGGCGCGGTGCTCTCGCGCCTTCTCCTCGAGGATCTCGAAGAGCGAGGCGACGAGCGACAGCTCATGCACGGCCCGACCTCAGGCGCCCGAGGGCCTCGACGAAGTAGCCGGCCAGCTCGTCGACCCCCTGTCCCCGCAGGGCGGACACCGGGAACACCCGGAGGCCCGGCTTTATGGACAGGGCCTCCTCGGCGGCCTTGGCCGGATCGAACGGCACGTGGGGCACGAGGTCGAGCTTGGTCAGGAGGAGGGCGTCGGCCGTCAGGAAGGCTTGGGGGTACTTCTTCGGCTTGTCGTCGCCCTCGGGCGCGGAAAGAAGAACGCACCGCAGCTCCTCACCCAGGTCGAAGCTCGCCGGGCAGACGAGGTTCCCGACGTTCTCGATGAACAGGAAGTCGAGGTCGGCCGGCACCCCGCCGAGGACCTTGCCGACCATCCGGGCCTCGAGGTGGCAGGCCCCGCCCGTCGTGATCTGCCAGGCCGGCACGCCCTTGGCCCGGATGCGCTCGGCGTCCCGCTCGGTCTCGATGTCGCCCTCGATGACGGCCATCCGGAAGCGCCCCCGATACCGCTCGGCGAGGGCCTCGAGAAGGGTCGTTTTGCCGGATCCCGGCGAGCTCAGGAGATTGACGGCCAGGATGCCGCGCGACCGGAGCTCCTTGCGGATCTCGGCGGCGACCTGCTTGTTCGTGCCCAGCAGGTCCCGGAGGACGATGACCTCCTTCTCGGTCATGAGCGGCCCTCCTGCAGGAATTCGACAAGGAACGCGAGGGCCCGGGCAAGGTCGGCCTCGGCCCTGGCCGTCAATCCCTCGCCCAAGCTCCACGCGTGCCCCCGGACGGCCAGCATGTAGGCCTTTGGCGCGCGGCCGTACAGGGTCTCGGCGAGCGCCAATACGGCCTGCGGCCCGAGCGCGTGGGTCATCGCCGGCACGGTCGCCTCGGGCTTCAGCTCCTCGAAGGTGAACGGCCGGCGCAGGCCCCGGGCGGCGTCGACGAAGATGACGAGGTTGTGCCGGGCGCAGGCCAGGGCGTCCTCGAGGTTCAGCTGGTAGTCGGCTTCCGCGGTCACGCCGGGGATGCGGAGGGCCTCGAGGCGGGCCACGGCCTCGGCGCCCAGACCATCGTCGCGCCTTCCCGGGTTCCCGAACCCGAGAACGAGGACGCTCGACGGACCGGTCTTCTCCGGAATTAGCGGACTCTCCTCTGGAGGATGTTGTCGCCGCCGTCGACGAGGGTGACCTCGAGGGGCATCCGGCCGACGGCGTGGGTCGCGCAGCTCAGGCAGGGGTCGTAAGCCCGGATGGCCACTTCGACCCGGTTCAACATGCCCTCGGTGATCTCCGGCTTCCCGGCCAGGACCTTTTCGGCCACCCAGTGGACGGCCCGGTTCATGGGCTCGTTGTTGTTGGTCGTCGAGACGATGAGGTTGGCCATCGTGATCTGGTCTTGGCCGTTGATGCGGTAGTGATGGAAGAGCGTCCCCCGCGGGGCTTCGATAAGACCCACCCCTTCCTGGCCCTTCTTCCCCTTCTTTACCAGCTTCTGGCCCTGTAGGTCCTTGTCGAGGAGCAGCTCCTTGATGACCTCGGCGGAATGGAGGAGCTCGATGAGCCGCGCCCAGTGGGTGTGAAGGCTCATGTTGTTGGGCTTTCCGGCCGTATAGGCCTTATAGACCTCGAACTCCTTCTGGGCGAGCGGCGAGGGGATGTAGTCGCAGGTGTTGAGCCGGGCCAGCGGGCCGACCCGGTACCAGCCGGCCGTCTTGCCCAGCGACCGGATGTAGGGGAACTTCATGTAGCTCCAGGAGCGGACCTCCTCGCCGATATATTCGAGGTAGTCCCTGTAATCCACGTCGTCGAGGACCTTGTGGCCGTCGGCGTCGACGGCCCGCAGGACGCCGTGGTAGAAGTCGAGGGCCCCGTCCTTGCGGACCAGGCTGAGGTGGTTGGACGGGAAGGCGGCGAATCCGTCGACGAGGTCCTTGTTCTTGCTCTGGTAGTCCTTGAACAGCTCGACCGCGGCCAGGGACCAGTCGATCATCCGGTCGATGTTGAGGGGATCGGGCCCTTTGAGCAGGACGTCCCGCTCCTCGGGGGAGAGGTTCTTGTTGATGCCCCCGGGGATGGCCCCTGTGCCGTGGATCTTCTTGCCGGCCGTGGCCTTGATGACCTCCTGCCCGAACTTGCGGAGAAGGACGGCCTGGACGGCCAGGTCCCTGTTCAGGCCGATGATGCCGATGACGTTGCGGACGGCCGGATCGGCGTCCATGCCCAGCAGGAAATCGGGCGAGCAGAGGTGGAAGAAATGGAGGGCGTGCGACTGGAGCATCTGGCCGTAGTGCATGAGCCGGCGCATCTTCTCGGCGGCCGGGGTCAGGCCGTCCGGGCCGACGCCGACGATGATGTCCATGGCCTTGGCCGCGGCCAGGTGGTGGCTGACCGGGCAGATGCCGCACAGCCTCTGGACGAGGACCGGGGCCTCCCAATAGGGGCGCCCCTGGACGAAGCGCTCGAAGCCGCGGAACTCGACGATATGGAAACGGGACTGGGTCACCTTGCCGCTGTCGTCCAGCCGGATGGTGACCTTGCCGTGGCCCTCGACTCTCGTGACGGGTTCGATGGTGATCTTTCTGGCCATTATCTCTCACCCTTCAATCATATTTGAGCATGTCGTAGGTCAGGTTCAGGGGCCGGCCTTCGACGAGAGCCGTCAGGGCCTCCCAGATGAGGTCGGCCGACGGCGGGCAGCCCGGCAGGTAATGGTCGATCTTGACGACCTCGTGGAGCGGATAGACCCGGTCGAGGATGATCGGGATGTCCTCGTCGTTAGGGATCATCCGGTCCTCCGGGGCGACCGTCGGGCTGTTGAGGAAGGCTTCTTCCAGGCATTCCTTGAGCGGGATGCCGTTGCGCATGGCCGGCAGGCCGCCCATGACGGCGCATTCGCCGAGCGATATCAGGACCTTGCAGTTCTTGCGGAACGACCGCAGGACCTCGACGTTCTCGCTGTTGCAGCATCCTCCCTCGATCAGGCCGACATCCACGGGCTTGGTGAACGTCTTGATATCGTCGATGGGGGATTTGTTGAACTCGACGAGCTCGACGAGCTTGAGGATCCGGTCGTCGATGTCGAGGATCGACATATGGCAGCCGAAGCAGCCGGCCAGGGACGCGGTGGCGATGACGGGTTTGCTCATGGCCTCACCTTCAGGCGCCTTTCTCGATGTCGCTGCCGATAGGTTCGTGGTCGAACTTCCGCTCGCCGATCGGCACGGCGAAGCCGACTTCCTTCCTCAGGATGGCTCCGACCGGGCAGATCTCCATGGCCCGGAGGGCCTCTTCATCGGTGAGCTCGGCGGCGAGCTTCGCGTCCGCCTCTATTGCAACGTGCGGCCCCCGATGGACGGCGGCGAAGACCTTGCGGCCGTCCTTGGCCCGGATCTCCCGGACGCACCGGAGGCACTGGATGCACCGGTTGCGCTCCAGGACGATCTTGGGGGCCGAGGCGTCCATCTCCCGGGTCGGCCAGAGATAGGGGAAGCGGGGGACGAGGAGCTGGTAGCGATAGCCGAGGGCCTGGAGCTCGCAGTGACCGCTCTTTTCGCAGGTCGGGCACATGTGGTTGCCCTCGACGAAGAGCATCTCGATGAGGGCCTTTCGCATATCTTCGAGGTCGGGGGCCGTGTTCTCGACGGCCATGCCTTCGGCGACCGGCTGGGTGCAGGCGGCCATATAGCGGCCGTTGACCCGGACCGTGCAGATCCGGCAGCTGCCGACGGGCTTCAGCCCCTCGAAATGGCAGAGGACGGGAATGTAGACCCCGTTCGCCTTGGCCGCCTCGACGATGGTCTGGCCGGCCTTGGCGACGCAGGGCTTGCCGTCTATCGTAAACCGTATCTCACTCATGGCGGGCCTCCTGGCATTCGGGATGGCGATGGGCGGCTTGGCAGCCGTCCCTGACGGCCGCCGCGAGGTCGAACCCCGTGATGACCTCGTCCCCCTTGCGGACCTTGGCATGGTAGAGCTCGGGGAAGTTCTGGAGGGTCGTCAGGATCGGGTTCGGGGAGGTCTGCCCGAGGCCGCACCGGCTCGTGCACTTGACGAGCTTGCCCCAGGCCTCGAGCTCCCGGAGGTCCCGCTCCGAGCCGAGGCCCGCGGCGACCTTCTCGAGCTTTTTCCTGAGCAGGACGTTGCCAGCCCGGCAGGGGGTGCACCAGCCGCAGGACTCCTCGACGAAGAAGTCCATGAAGCTGGCGACGATCTCGAAGATGTCGCGCCCGGGCCCGAAGACGATGATCGAGCCTCCCGTCGCCAGGTCGGAGAAGCAGATCTTTCTGTTGAATCCGGCCCTGGAGAGGCAAGTCCCCGAGGGCCCCCCGATCTGGACGGCTTGGGCGTCGGGGCCTCCGGCCAGGTCGAGGAGCTCGCGGACCGACAGCCCGTACTCGACCTCGTACACGCCTGGCCTGGCGCAGTCGCCCGACACGCTGAGGAGCTTGGTCCCGGCGCTCCTCGCCGTGCCCAATGCGGTGAACCAGGAGGCTCCCTGGACGAGGATGCGGGCCGCGGCGGCCAGGGTCTCAACGTTATTGACCGTGGTCGGACGGCCGCGGTAGCCGAACTGGACGGGGAAGGGGGGCCTGTCGCGCGGCTCGCCCCGCTTGCCCTCGGCGGACTCGAGGAGGGCGGATTCCTCTCCGCAGATATAGGCGCCCGCTCCGGACTTGATAGCGATGTCGAACCGGAACCCGGACCTGGCGATGTTCTTCCCCAGGAGGTTCTCCCGGCGCATGTCGTCCAGGACGGAATCGAGGAGGGGCCGGAGGTAGTCGTACTCGGCCCTCAGGTACAGGACCCCTTCCTCCGCGCCCACGGCATATCCGGCGACGGTCATGCCTTCGAGCACGAGGCGGGGGAGCTCGGTCAGGACGACCCGGTCCTTGAACGTCCCGGGCTCTCCTTCGTCAGCGTTGCAGACGACGTAGTGGGGCTGGCTCTTCTCGCGGCGGCAGAAGTCCCACTTGAGGCCCGTCGGGAAGCCGGCCCCGCCACGGCCGAGGAGGCTGGCTTTCTTGACCTCCTCGATGACCGCCTCGGGGGTCATCGTCACGATCTTGCGGATGGCCGACCCGGGCTCATGGGCCCCGAACAGGACCGGGCCCCGCTTCCGGATGTTGTTGGAGACCATGGCCCGGACGAGCTCCGACTGGTTGGCCCCGTCGCCGTACTCGCCGACGAGATCCTTGGGCGCCCGGCCCGCCCGCAGACCGCGGACGATATCCCGGGCCCAGGCCTCGGTCAGATGGGTGAAGACCGTCCCGTCGATGATGGCCGAGGGCTCCTGGTCGTTCATCCCGATGCACGAGGTCGGGAACAGGCCGATCGAGCCGTCCGGAGAGACCTCCCCGAACCGGCACCCGGCCTCCTCCTCGAAGGCCCTGGCGACGGCCGCCCGGCCCTTCATGCGGGAGGTGATCGAGTCGTTCAGGTAGATCGTCGAGCGCCCGCGGGGCTCCAGGGAGAAGAAGTGGTAGAAGGTCACGGCGCCCCGGACCTCGGCCTTCGAGAGGCCCAGGTGCGCGGCGATGGCAGCGACGGCCTCGTCCGGCACGCGTCTATGCCGTTCCTGGACGTCGCGGATGACGTCCAGGAGCGCCGCGGGGTCCTTGGGATGGCCGCGGAGGATGTCCTTGTCGTGAGTCATGATCGAACTCCGTTCTCGGAGATTTAGCGGGGTAGTGTATCATAAAAAAAACGACAGGGGAACAGGTCGGAGGGGATTTATGGGGAGATTTTGATGGGCCCGACAAAGGGCTTGCTTTTTGCCCGCGGATAGGGATAGAATTCAGGCAGGACATTTATCGACGAAACCCCCGAAGGAGGAAGGAATGAGGACAAAAGCGATTCTCGTGATCGGTCTCGTGGTCGCGTTTCTCGTAGTCACGGCGTGCGCGCCGACGCCGGAAAAGAACCTTCTTTCCAGGTATTTCAACGCCATGACGCTGAACGACAATCAGACCATGTCCACGATAGCTCTCCAGCCGATCCAGATCGAGCTCGATTCGTGGGAGATCCTCAGCGTCGGCCCCGAGGAGGTCAAGCCGGCCGCCCTGCCCGAGCTGACCGCGAAGGAGCTGGGCCTCAAGAAACAGGTCGAGCAGAACATCGGCCCGACGGTCGAGGCCAAGGACTTTCTGGACGCCGCTCAGGAAGAATACGACATGGCCCGGACGGGGAGCGCCAAGGCCGCCGCCAAGAGGAAGGTCGACGAACTCCAGGCCAAGTACGACGCCCAGTTCGCCAGGCACAAGGACCTCCAGCAAGAATACAATATGGCCAAGGCCGCCGCGGCCGCGGAGGAGGAGATCACCAAGTTCTCGCTCGGGGTCCGGGAGCTCCTCACGATCCGCGACCTGACCGGCAACGTCCACTCCAAGGAAGTCGACGTGGCCATCAAGAACAAAGCGGGAGCGACCCTGAAGTACCGTCTGTACATGCGGCAGTACGGGCTCAGAGACGAGGTCAACAACCTGCGCCACAACGGACGGTGGGTCATCCTCCGGTTCGATCCCATGTCCTGAACCGGGACGCCGCCGGGGTTGACTCTTTCACGCCCCCCGCTATAATAGTCTTTTTTGCCGGGCCGTTAGCTCAGAGGGAGAGCACCGGCCTTTTAAGTCGGGTGTCGCTGGTTCGAGTCCAGCACGGCTCATTTTCTCGCCCCTGTCGTCTAGAGGCCTAGGACACCGCCCTTTCAAGGCAGCAACACGGGTTCGAATCCCGTCGGGGGCGCTTTTCCCTCCGTCGCCCGTCCGTGACGCGGGCAGGTCGACGGAGGACGGTCATTCCCGGGCCCCGTCCCGCCCTTCATTGGTCTCCCGCTTGCCGCCGCGGGCCCTCTTATAGAGCCAGAAGCAGTAGGCCGCGGGGACCTGGTAGACGGCGATGATGACGGGAGAGAGGATCAGCCAGTACACGTTGAGATCCCTGGCGAAGAGGAGCACGAAACCCGCCAATCCGGCCAGGCAGAGGGCGATCGAGAGAACGAGATAAATGCGGGCCATGACTTCACGACGGGCCATCGGCGCGACGCTCCTCTCCTTCGGGCGGCCCGGCCGCCGGCCGGGGATGACGGGACCCTGGGCGGTGCAGGGTTCGAACCTGCGGCCCCCGGTTTGTAAGACCGATACTCTACCGCTGAGCTAACCGCCCTCGGGACCCGGCCGGGGCGCGGCCGGGCCCCCTAAGGGTAGAGAAAAGGGCCCGGCCTGTCAAGGCGCGCCGCGGCCCGCCGGCCGGCGCCCCGCGCGCCACGCGGATTTGACACGGGACGGCGGCTATGCTAGATTTGACGCTCAACTCTCTCATTTCCAAAGAGGATATTCCGATGTACGCAGTCATCCAGACAGGCGGAAAGCAGTATCGCGTCAAGGCCGGCGACGTCCTGTCGGTCGAGAAGCTCGGCGTCGAGGAAGGCCAGAAGGTCCTGTTCGAACAGGTGCTCCTGATCGAGGACGAGGACAACGTCCAGGTCGGCCAGCCTCTGCTCGCCCACGCCGCGGTCGAGGCCGAAGTCGTCGAGAACTTCAAGGACGAGAAGGTCCTCGTCTTCAAGAAGAAGAGACGGAAGCAGTTCCGCCGCACGCGCGGGCACAGGCAGCAGCTGACCAAGGTCCGGATCGAGCGGGTCCTGCCCGACAAGAGCGTTCTGCCGCCCCCCGGGCCGGCCCCGAAAAAGGCGGAGCCCGCCAAGAAGGCGGCCCCGGCCCCCGGGCCCAAGAAGGCCGCCGGGCCCAACAAGGGCCGCGCGGCCAAGCCCGCGCCGAAGGCGGCCGGGAAGCCGGCGCCGGCCAAGGCCCGGAAAGCGACCAAGGAGTGAGCCATGGCCCATAAGAAATCAGGCGGAAGCGCGCGCAACGGCAGGGACAGTTGCGGCAAGCGGCTCGGCGTCAAGCGCCATGGCGGCCAGCGGGTCCTCGCGGGCTCCATCCTCGTCCGCCAGAGAGGCACTCCCATCAAGCCCGGGCCGAACGTCGGGAGGGCCAAGGACGACACCCTGTTCGCCCAAGTGGCAGGGACCGTCCAGTATTCCGACAAGGGCAGGAAAGGAAAGATCGTTTCCGTCCTGCCGGCCTGAGGAAGAGATCATCGCCTCGAACCCCCGCCATCGCGCGAAGGGCTCCCTCCTGTCTTCGGCCGCCCGCGGGGAGATCGATGTTCATTGACCAGGTCCACGTCACGGTCATAGCCGGCCGCGGCGGCGACGGCTGCGTCAGCTTCCGGAGGGAATACCGCGTCCCGAAAGGCGGACCGGACGGCGGGCGCGGGGGGGACGGAGGCAGCGTCCATCTCGTCTCGGACGGGAGCGTCAGCTCGCTCGCCTGGTTCCGCTTCCACCCCGTCCTCAAGGCCCATAAGGGGGCCCACGGGGAGGGCGGGAACCGGCAGGGGAAGAGGGGCGCCGATCTCAGGCTCCGCGTGCCGGTCGGGACCGTCGTCAAGGAAAAGGGCTCCGACCGCGTCCTTTTCGACTTCACCCTCCCCGGACAGAGCTTCGAGGCGGCCAAGGGCGGCCGCGGCGGGCGCGGGAACGCCTCCTACGCCACCTCCACCCGGCAGGCTCCCCGGGAGTCCCAGCCGGGCCGGCCCGGGGAGGAAAAGGATCTTTTCCTCGAGCTCAAGCTCATCGCCGACGTCGGCCTCGTCGGCTTCCCCAACGCCGGCAAGTCCACCCTGATATCGAAAATTTCCGCGGCCCGGCCGCTCATCGCCGACTACCCGTTCACGACCCTGACCCCTAACCTCGGGGTCGTCGACGCCGGCGGGCACGCGAGCTTCGTCGTGGCCGACATCCCGGGCCTCATCGAAGGCGCCCATCGCGGCCAGGGCCTCGGCATCCGGTTCCTCCGCCATATCGAGCGGACGAAGATGCTCGTCCATCTTGTCGATGTCTCCCCCTACACGGGGCGGGATCCGGTCGAGGACTTCCGGATCGTCATGAAGGAGCTCGAGGCCTTCAGCCCCGAGGTCGCCGGGCGCCCGCAGATCCTAGCGGCCAACAAGATCGACCTCCTGGGGACGGACAAGTCCCGGCTGGCCCGGGTCAAAGCCCTGGCGGCCCGCAAAAAGGTCCCGTTCGTCGCCGTCTCGGCGCTCAAGGGCGAAGGGCTCCGGCCCCTCGTCGGCCGGATCGTCCGGGATCTCGAGAAGCTCCGGGGACGGGGCGGCGGGGACAGGGCATGAGGGGCAGGATCGGTCTTTTCGGCGGGACGTTCGATCCGATCCACCTCGGGCATGTCCGGGCGGCGGAGGAGGCCCTTCGGGCCTTCCGGCTCGAGCGGGTGCTGTTCATCCCCTCTCACCTCCCGCCCCACAAGGAGGGCGGGGCGGCGGCCGCTCCGGCCGACCGCCTCCGGATGGTGGAGCTCGCCTGCGAGGGGCGTCCCGGATTCGCGGCCTCGTCCATCGAGATCGAGGCCGGGGGGAGGTCCTATTCCTACTTGACCCTGGCCGCGGCCCGGGAACGGTTCCCGCGCGCCGAGCCGTTCTTCATCCTCGGGGTCGACGCCTTCCTGGAGATCGGGACATGGCGGGAATACGAGCGCGTCCTCGACGAATGCCGGTTCATCGTCACCGCGCGCCCCGGCTCCGACCTCGAGGCGGCGTCCGGGGTCCTGGGCGGGCGGCTGCGGGAGGCCACGTTCCGCGTCCGGGGGGAGCGGCCCGTCGGCGGGGCCGTCCTTAGCCGGTACCGTGTTTTCCTCCTGCCCATCGCGGCCCTGGACGTCTCCTCGACGGACATCCGGCGACGGGTCCGGGACGGCCGGAGCCTGGACGGGCTGGTCCCGCCGTCCGTCGAAGCCTACATCAGGGACCATCAACTCTATCTCGGTCGACGGGGAACATGACACACGACAAAACGAAGCGTCTCACGAAACGGGGCCTGGCCCCCGAGGTCAAGCTGGCGGTCGAAGCGAGCCTGGCCAAGAAGGCCGAGGACCTCTGCGTCCTGGACCTCCGGGACGTGTCCTCCTTCACGGACTTCTTCCTGATCATGAACGGGAACTCCTCCCGGCAGAACGCGGCCATCGCCGAGGCCGTCGAGGGCCGCCTCAAGGAGGCCGGGGTCCGGCCCCTGGGCGTCGAAGGCAAGGGATCGGCGGAGTGGGTCCTGCTGGACTACGGATGGTTCCTCGTCCACGTCTTCTCCCGCGGCGCCCGGGAGCACTACGGCCTCGAGAGGCTTTGGGGCGACGCGCCCCGGCTGGATTTCTAGGCCGGTCCCGGCGGCCCCGGAAAACGGGACAAAAACGGGAGAAAGGTGTTGACAACGCCGGTCCGAATCGTTATTGTTCTATGGCGTTTTCGGCGATGCTCCTGAAATTCCTCTGGCCGGGCAGGACGAAGAACCCGGAGTTGCGAGCCCTGCAGGACCTGCTCGTCGCGAGGATCCAGGCCTTCGTGACCTGCCGGGTCATCGAGACCCGCGAGGCCCGGGGCATGGACGAGAGATTCGCCGGCAAGATCAAGGGCCTCGAGGCCGAGGGCCTCGAAAAGCACCTCGCCGGTGCCTACGTCATCTGCCTCGGGGACCAGGGAAAAGAAATGACGTCCCAAGAATTCGCGAGGTTCCTGCGCGGGCGGGAAAGGGATTCGGGCCGGCCGCTGGCCTTCGCCGTCGGGGGCTTCCTCGGGCTCGCCGACCGGATCGTCGAGCGGGCCGACCTGAACCTGTCCCTGTCGCGGCTGACATTCTCGCACGAGATGAGCCGGGTCGTCCTGCTCGAGCAGGTCTACCGGGCCTTGACCATGAACCGCGGCTTGAATTACGCCAAGTGAGGGGGTTGCGTCGTGCCTAAGAAGATGAACAAGAAGGAAAAAGAGGAATTCCGGAAAAAGCTCGCCGACAAGAAGGAAGCCATCATCCAGAAGCTCAGCGGGTTCATCAACGAGAGCAAAGAGATGGAGTCCAACGTCGCCCAGGACCTCGTCGACAAGGCCGAGACCTCCTACACCAAGGAGTTCCTCCTGAGCCTGTCGGACGCGGAGCGGAGCCAGCTGCTGATGATCGACGAAGCCCTCCGGCGCCTGTCCCGCGACGATTTCGGCATTTGCCAGCAATGCGGGCAGGAGGTCGGCCGGAAGCGGCTCGCGGCCATCCCCTGGGCGCCGCTCTGCATCGACTGCCAGGAGAAGAACGAAGAAGAGCAGAGATCCCCGGCCTCATGACCCTCCGCTCCCGGGCTTCGGCCGCGGCCAAGCTCGTTGAGCTGCTCCTTTTCCCTTCGAACTGCCGCCTGTGCGGCGCTCTGCTCGACGAGCCCGGTGAAAGGGTCGTCTGCAGGGATTGCCTGGGCCGTCTGACTCCGCGCCAAGGGCCGGTCTGCCCCTGCTGCGGGAGGTTCCTCGAGGGGCCCGGCGAGGGCCACCATTGCCGGAGATGCCTGGACAGGCCTCCGGACTTTACGATCCACCGCTCTTGCGGCGCGTACGAAGGGGGCCTGCGGGAGGTCATTCTGCTCATGAAATACGGCCGGTTCGCCGTTCTCAGCCGGCCCCTGGCCGCCTTCGCGGGGGCTTGCCTCGCCCCTGAAGACGGTCTCTGGCACGAGGCCGACGCCCTCGTGCCCGTCCCGCTCCATGGGGCCCGGAAAAGGGAGCGCGGGTTCAACCAGGCCCGGCTCATCGCCCGTGACCTGGCCCGGGGACGCGGCCTCGAGGTCCTGTCCCGGTGCCTCGTGAAGGTCCGGAACGTCCCCCCGCAGACCTCACTGGAGGCCGCCGAGAGGGAAAAGAACGTCCGGAACGCCTACGCCGTCCGTGACGCGAGGAGGGTAGCCGGCCGGACGCTCGTCCTCGTCGACGACGTCTTCACTACAGGGGCGACCCTGCGCGAATGCAGTCGCGTGCTCGTCGCCGCCGGGGCCCGCGAGGTCCGGGCCCTGACCATCGCCCAAGCATAGAAAAAAGGTTCCTCTCCCATTTCCGAGGACTCTAGGCCATAAGGCTCGCCGATAGACATCCCCACTTGCCCCCCACGCCCCCGGGAACCAATCCCGACGGTTCCCCCGTCGCCAAGCGACGGGCCCCCTTCCGCTATGGGGATCTGCAGGGGAATATCTATCGGCATCACTTGATCGAGAACCCCCGGGAACGGGAGAAGCGAAAAAAAAGGGACACGCACCGGAGGTACGTGTCCCTGTCGGCTTTGTGCCGGGCTTACTTCTTGGGCTTGTCGACCGTGACGGGCTTGAGGATCTTGACCTTGCGGGGCTTCAACTCGGGCTTCTTCGGCATGCGGACCCGAAGGACGCCGTTCTCGTGCTCGGCCTCGATCCGGTCCTGCTCGATGTAGGCGGGCAGGGCGAACGACCGGAAAAAGGAGCCGTAGGAGCGCTCGATCCGGTGGTAGTTCTCCTCTTTGGCCTCCTTCTCGAACTTTCGCTCGCCCTTGAGGATGAGGGTGTTGTCCTCGACCTTGATCTCGACGTCCTTCTCGTCGACGCCGGGGATCTCGGCGCAGAGGACGACCTCATTCTCGTTCTCGTAGATGTCCACGGACGGGGCCCAGGCCCTGGTCATGAGGTCCTTCTCCTCCTTGGATCCGGACATGTCCTCGAAAAGCCTGTTCATGCGGTCCCTGAGGGTCATGAAATCGCCAAAGGGATCCCATCTGATGATGGCCATTAACAAACCTCCTTATAATATCTTAGTGGAATACCAATATAATATCTTAGTATCATTTTGTCAAGTATTCTCTTATAATTTTTTTTCTTCTCTCTTTTCCGTTGCAGAAACAAACACGCGCATGGAGATAGATGTCCCCCTGAAGAACCCCATAGCGGAAGGGGGCCCCCCCGGAGGCGGGGGAACCGTCGGGACTGGTTCCCGGGGGGTCTGAGGGGCTAGGGGGGACGTCTATCGACAAAGCGTGTCCTCAAAGACCTGAACCTTCTATGAGGACGGTGGCTTCCCCTTTGAGGGCCTTTTCCCCCAGCCGGGCCATGATCTCGGCGGCCTTCCCCCTGATGAACTCCTCGTGGACCTTGGTCATCTCCCTGGCGACGACGACCTGCCGGTCGCCAAGTTCCTCGAGGAGCGCGTCCAGGAATTCCACGATCCGCCTGAGGGGAAGGTAAAGCACGAGGGTGGCCCTCTCCTCCCGGACCCCTTGGAGAAGCTTCCGGAGCCCGGTCTTCTTGGGGGGAGGAAAGCCTAGGAAGAGGAACCGGTGGGTCGGCAGGCCGGAGGCCGAGAGAGCGCAGACTGCCGCCGACGGCCCGGGGATGGGCACGACGGGGATCCCCTCCCTGAGCGCCTCGCGGATGAGCGGGTATCCCGGATCGGCCAGGCCCGGCGTCCCGGAGTCCGAGACCAGGGCCACGCCGCCTCCGGCCCTGAGGATCCCCAGGATCTCCGGGATCTTCCGGCCTTCCTGCGGCTGGAAGTAGCTGACGAGGCGCTTCTTGAGGCCGTAGCGGTTCAGGAGCTTGAGCGTCTGCCGGGTGTCCTCGCAGGCGACGGCCCGGACCTCCCCGAGGACGCGCAATGCCCGGAGGGTGACGTCCTCGAGGTTGCCGATGGGCGTCGCGACGACGTACAAGGTCCCGGGCCCGCGGCCGCCGGCGGGACCGTCGGGCATGGCCTACCTCCCCCAGTCATAGGGGTAGAGGAAGTCGTGGCCCACGGAACGGGCGGAGAGCTTGGCGATGGGCGGCATCCGGCGCTTGAATTCGGATCCCCGGACGAGGCGCAGGACGCGGTCCACGCGGGCCGGCTTGTGCCCGGCCCCGATGATCTCCTTGCGGCTCTTCTTGAGATCGACGAGCCCGTGGAGGATCTCGTCGAGCTCGTCATAGATCAGGCCGATCTCGCCCTCGTCGGTTTGGCCCGGCCAGAGCCCGGCCGTCGGGGTCTTCCTGCGGATGGCGGCGGGGATCCTCAGATGCGCGGCGAGGTCGCGGATCTGCGTCTTGTAGAGGTCCCCCATGGGGTTGATGGCGCAGGCCATGTCGCCGTATATGGTCCCGTAGCCGATGAGGAGCTCGGTCTTGTTGCTCGTTCCGATGACGAAGGCCCTCTCGAGGGCCGAGCGGTCGTAGAGGACGGACATCCGCTCCCGGGCCATTTTGTTGCCCCGCCGGACCCGGCTTGCGGCCGGCAGGCGGGAGAAATAGGCATCCACCTGGGGGGCGATGTCGACGACCTCGGACCGGATGCCCAGTGACCGGGCCAGCTTCTCGGCGTCGCGGACGTCCTGCGGGCAGCTCGTGCCGTAGGGCATGACGAGGCCCAGAACGTTCGGCGGGCCGAGGGCCCGGGCCGCGAGCGAGGCGCACACGGCCGAGTCGAGTCCGCCGGAGAGGCCCAGGACGGCCTTCAGGCAGCCGCACTTGGCGAGCTCGTCGTGGATGAACCGGACCAGGATCTTCTCGACGAAATCCGGATTAATCTTCGGGGGCACGGACAATCCTTTCGAGCGACCTGAGGACGGCCTCCGGCCTCTCGTCCCGTTTGAAGACCCATTTCCGCCGCGCTTCCCTGACGGCCGAAAGGTCGAGGCGGCGGACGAGGAGCTCGGGCTCCACGTAGGCCGCCCGGGCCAGGAGTTCCCCGCCGGGCGCGTAGATGAAAGAGCCCCCGGCGAAGGTCACGCCGTCCTCGACGCCGACGCGGTTGGCGTAGATGACGTAGGCCGTCGAGAAATAGGACATGGCCTCGCCCATGAGCTCCCACATCCGGCTGGTCTCGAAGGCCCGGCCGCCGGCGACGCCCCGGCCGGGGGCGGCGGAGGCGCAGATGATGACCTCGGCGCCGCCCGCGTAGAGGGCGTAGTTCGCCCCGTAATGGAGGAAGTCGCGGCAGATGAGCAGGCCGGCCCTTCCGAAGGGTGCATCGAAGGGCCGGAAGTCGCGGCCTGCGGCGTAGAACCGGGCCTCGTCGAACATGCCGTTGGTCGGCAGGAAGACCTTGCGGTGGACGTGGAGGATCCGGCCCCCGGAGATGAAGGCGGCCGAGTTGTAGAAGATGCCCCTTTCGGCGGGCCTCTCCTCCATGAACCCGACGACGGCCGACAGACCGCGGCAGCGGGCGACGATCCGGCGGAAGACGGGGTCCGAGTACGGGTCGAGGGCGACCTCCTCGGCGAGGTCCCGCAACGTGTAGCCGGTCAGGCTCAGCTCGGGAAAGACGACCAGGTCGGCCTTGGCCCGCTTCGCCCGGTCGAGGATGTCCAGGTGGAAGGCCGCGTTGGCTTTGACGTCCCCGAGCCGGGCGGAGAATTGGGCGAGTGCGACCTTCATGACCCTCAACGTAGCACAAAGAGGGCCCGTTTTTCAATCACGCGCGGGCACGCGCGGGCCGCGATTGAAAAACGCCGCCGGATGGTTTATGATTCGGGACGAATCGCCTGGACGCTGACACCATGAAGCACATCGCGCTCTTTCTCCACGAGATCCATTTCGGGAATAAGTCGGGGCGGCTGATCTTCAAGCGGGAGGAGGCGACCAAGTACTTCTTCTTCCGCAAGGGCGACGTCATCCAGGTCAAGACCAACCGGCCCGACGAGAGAATCGGCGAGGTCCTTTTCAAGCTCGAGCGGCTGCCCAAGGAGGCGCACGCCCGCCTCGACGATTACATCGAGCCCAACCAGAACCTCGGCGAGGTCCTCCGCAAGCGAGGCGTCATTTCCGAGGAGGACCTCGCGGAGGCCCTGGCCCACCAGATCCGGGAAACCATCCTCAACACCTTCCCGTTCTTCGACGGCGACCTCGTCTTCCAGGAGCGCGAGGACATCGCCGGCGGGGAGGCGGCCCCCCCGATCAATATCCCGCTGCTCATCGAATACGGCATCCGGCGCATGCGGCCCGACCCGGCGCTGAAGGCCTTCCTGGCCGACAAGGTCCCGTCCCCCAAGAGGACCACATACGCCTACCTTCTGACCGCCGAGGAGAAGAGCTTCCTGGACAAGCTCATCGGGACGGAAACCGCCGAGGCCGTCGTCCGCAGGCTGCCGTCCCCCTCGGATTTCTACTGGAAAAGCCTCTATCTCTTCGCCTGCCTCGACATCGTCGACCTGAAAGGCGAGGCCCGAGCCGCGCCGGCCCCCGGGAACGACCGAGCCGGCCTCGATCCGGCCGCGACGATCGACGACGTCCTGTCCCTGCGCGAGAAGCTGGCGACGAAGAACTATTACCAGGTCCTGGGCGTCTCCCGTGCGGCCTTTGACGAGGAGGTCAAGAAGGCCTATTTCCGGATGGCCCGCCGGTTCCACCCCGACCGCTTCAGCGCGGAACAGGCCGGGGAGTACAAGAGGCAGATCGACGAGGTCTTCGACGCCATCACCACGGCCTACAAGACGCTGAGCAACAAGGCCCTGCGGGCCGCCTACGACGCCAAGTCCAAATCCCCCGCCCAGGAGGACGCCCCGTCGGCGGGCAAGCTGGCCGAGATCAAGTTCCGGCAGGGAAAGACCCTCTTCGGCCAGGAGCGATACCAGGAAGCCATCTCCTACCTGCGGGAAGCCATCCGCGAGAAGAAGGACAAGGGGGATTATTACCTGCTTCTGGCCATGGCCGAGGCCAAGGTCCCCGGGTACATCAGGAAGGCCGAGGAGGATTTCCTGAAGGCCATCAGCCTGGAGCCTTGGAACCCGGAGGGCTACCTGGGACTGGGGATGCTTTACCGCAAGGAGGGCCTCCAGGCCAAGGCCCTCAAGATGTTCGAGAAGGCCGTCCAGGCCGACCCCGATCACGTGGCGGCGCGCGAGGCCTTCGACGATTTGAGCGGCGGGGGCAAGAAGAAGGGCCTCAAGGGGCTTCTCTCCCTCGACCTGTTCGGCTCGTCGAAGAAAAAGAAGTAGTCAGCGCTTCCGGCCGACGAGCTCGCGGAATCCCGCCTCGTCGATGATCCTGACGCCGAGCTCGCGGGCCTTGTCCAGCTTGGACCCGGGTGAGGCGCCGACGACCAGGCCGGTCGTCTTCCTGGTGACGGACGACCCGACCTCGGCCCCCAGTCCTTCGAGCAGCTCCCGGGCTTCCTCCCGCGTCATTCCCTCCAGTGTCCCCGTGATGACGAAGACCTGCCCGGCGAGCCGTCCGGCGCCCGCCGCGGCTTTCGGGGCGGAGGCCGTCACGCCCGCCTCGCGGAGCCTGCGGACGAGCTCCCTGTTCTCGGGCCGGTCGAAGAAGAACCGGATGCTCTCGGCGACCTTGGGCCCGACCTCCTCGACCTCGACGAGCTCCTCCGCCGGGGCCTCCTCGAGGGTCTCGAGGCTGCGGTACCGTTCGGCCAGGATCTGGGCCAGGCGCTCCCCCACATGTCGTATCCCCAGGGCGAAGATGAACCGGGCCAGGTCCCGTTCCTTGGACCGCCCGATCTGTTCCAGGAGATTGGCCGCGCTCTTGGGGCCCATCCTCTCCAGGCTTTCCAGGTCCTTGGCCGTCAGAGCGTAGAGGTCCGGGATGGCCCGGACGAGGCCGTTCGCGAGGAGCTGATCGACGAGAGCCTCTCCCAGGCCTTCGATGTTCATGGCCCTGCGGGACGCGTAATGGAGCACGGACTCGCGGAGACGGGCCGGACACGACGGGTTGACGCAGCGCGAGACGACCTCGCCCTCGGGCCGGAAGGCTTCCGACCCGCAAGCGGGGCAGCGGCGGGGCCAGGAGAAAGTCTTCTCCCGGCCCGTCCGGCGCTCTTTCATGACCGAGACGACGCGAGGAATAACATCGCCGCTTCTCTCGAGCAGGACGAAGTCCCCCACCCGAACGTCCTTCCGGCGGATCTCGTCCTCGTTGTGGAGGGTCGACCGGCTGATGGTCGTCCCCGAGAGCTTGACGGGCTCCAGGACGGCCACCGGGGTCAGGGCGCCCGTCCGGCCGACCTGGACGATGATGTCGTTGACCCGGGTCGTGGCCTGCCGGGCCGGGAACTTGTAGGAGACGGCCCAGCGCGGCGACTTGGCCGTCGTCCCCAGTGCCCGGCGCTGGGCGGCGGAGTCGACCTTGACGACGATGCCGTCGGCGTCGTAGTCCAGGTCGTCCCGCTTGGCCGCCCACTCCTCGTAATAGGCCAGGACATCTTCGAGCGTCCGGCAGAACCGGGAATGGGGATTTGTCTTGAATCCCAGGGCCTTCAACCTTTGGAGGGCGCCCCATTGGCTCGCCTTCTCGGCCCCGTCGACGAACAGGCTGTAGAGGAAAACGTCCAGGCCCCTGGCCGCGACCTCTCTCGGGTCGAGCAGGCGGATGGAGCCGGCCGCGGCGTTGCGGGGATTGGCGAACAGGGCCAGGCCTTCTTCCTCGCGGGCCTTGTTGAGGGACCGGAAGGCCGCGAAGGGCAGGTAGATCTCGCCCCGGACTTCCACGTCTCGACGCTCTTCGATGGCCAGCGGGAACGAGCGGATCGTCCTGACGTTGCCGGTGACCTCGTCGCCGCTGACTCCGTCGCCGCGGGTGACGGCCCGGTCGAACCGGCCGTCCCGGTAGCGGACCGAGATGCCCAGGCCGTCGATCTTCAGCTCGGCCGTGTAGGCGACCGTCTCCCCCGGCAGGAGCTTGCGGACACGGTCCTCGAACTCCCGGAGCTCGGCCTCGTTGAAGCAGTTCTCGATGCTGAGCATGGGGGACGCGTGGGCGACCGAGGGGAACCCCGCCAGCGGCTTTTCCCCTACGCGCTGGGTCGGGGAGCCGGGCGTGACGAGCTCGGGGAACCGGGCTTCGAGGTCGCGGAGCTCCCGGAGGAGGCGGTCGAACTCAGCGTCGGAGATCTGCGGGTCGTTGTCGACGTAGTATTTCTTTTCGTGGTAGAGGATCTCGCGCCGCAGGCCCTCGGCCCGCCGCCGGTCCTTGGACGGGATCGGTGCGGAGGACACGCGTTTCCTCCTTGGTCGAAGACGTGCGGCCGCGGTCCGGCGCGGCCGGCCGCTCACTTCCCGAGCTTGGTCCGGACCTGGGCCACGAGGGCGTTGAACCGGTCCAGGACGCCCTTCTGGCCGGCCTGGATCTTCTCGATGGCCTGTTGCTCGAGCTGGATGTTCTCCTCGATCTTCTTCAGGACCCTCTTGTCGGCGTCTGACAGCTCGTCCTCGTTCTTGCCATCGACCTTGGCGTTGTAGGATTTGGTCAGCTCCTCGATGGCCGCGTTGTGCTCCTTGATCTTGTCGTAGCTCGCCGCGAGGTCCTTGTCCTGGCCGACGTAGAGGTTCTGGGCCTGGGCAAGGAGGTTCTTGGATTGCTGGGAGTTCAGGAGGGCCGCCTCGATGAGAGCGTGGATGGCCTCGTTCGTCTTGGCCGGGTTGTCCTTGGCCTGGGCGTTGAGGATGATGGCGATGTTGAGGGCCAGATTGGAGGCCCTTTTCCTGGCATGGGCCTCCTTATAGACCGCCAGGGCCTCGTTGACCTTCTTCTGCTTGTAGAGGGTCTGGCCGAGGAGCGCGGCGCTTTCCGGGCCTTTGTCGCTCTCGTAGAAGTGGCGCAGGGCCTTTTCCGCGTCGGCGAACTTCTGGTTCTTGAGCAAGGTCGCTGTCATGCTGTTGAACTGCTTGATGATGCTCGGGTCCTGGAAGAGGGCATAGGCGGTGATGTAGCTCTCGGCGGCGGCCCCGTAGTTGCCGGCTTTCTCGGCGAACTGGCCGAGCATGACATGCCCGCCGGCCTGGAGCCGGGCCCCGATTTTGGGGTCGCGGGAGCCCTTGCCGAAATCGATGAGCTTCCGGGCGGCGGCGTTGGCCTTGTCCCTGAGGCCGGCGCTGTCATAGAGGCCGGGGATGTTAACGAGGAGCGCCATCTTATTCTCATCGTCGATGCCGCTCATGGTCAGTGCCTTCTCGCCGTACTCGGCCGCCTTCTGGGCGTTCTTCGTCGGGCAGGGGGTCAGGCAGTAATACACGTACGCCCAGTTCTCGTAGGTCGTCCCTTGTCCCGCGTACTTGGCGATATAAGCCTCGAGGGCCTTGACCTTCTGGCAGTTGTCCGAATGCTGCATGGCCTTGAGATATTCCTCGTCGGCGGTCTGGGCGGCCAGAAAGCCGGCCATGAAGGCCATCAGGGCCAATGCCGTCCAAGCTGTCCTTTTCATGGGCAACCTCGCGCGAAAATTTCGAAAATCATAGCCCGCGTTCGGATATTTGTCAATATCATCGCAGACCGCTAACAATTATAGCAAAAACTGTGCCAAGACCGAAGCCCTCGCCGTGATTTTTGATTCCCGGACCCCGATATCCTATAATACGGCGATGGATAAACGCCGGGCTTTCCGAGAGGCCTTGAACGAGCGCTTCGGGGACGCCTACTCCGTCAATGTTCCCCTGTCGGCCATGTCGAGCTTCGAGATCGGGGGGCCGGCCGACTTCTTCTACGAGGCCCGCGGCCTCGACGACCTCCTGGCGGCCGTGGCCCTGGCCGTCAGTGAAAAGACCCCTTATTACATCATCGGCGGCGGGAGCAACATGCTCTTCGACGACCGGGGCTTCCGGGGTCTCGTCATCCGGAACCGGGTCGAGGGCGTGACGGCCGGCGAGGGGCGCCTGCGCGTCCTTGCGGGAACGGGTCTGTCGGCCCTGTTGAGGGCGGCCTTGAGAGCGGACCTCACGGGCCTGGAATTCCTGGCCGGCATCCCCGGCACGCTGGGAGGGGCGGTGGCCGGCAACGCCGGGGCCTTCGGCCGGTGCCTCGGCGACGTTCTCGAGACGGCCGACGTCCTCGGGCCGGACGGCGCCCGGAGGACCTTTTCCAGGGGAGATCTCCGTCTCGGATACCGGCATTCCGCCCTCCGCCAAGGCGGGGGGATCGTCCTGGAGGCCGTCCTCTTGTCCTCTCCCGGGGAAAGAAAGGCCTCCGAGGCCCTGATGCGCGGCTTCCTGGAAAAACG
>JBBIGP010000020.1:0-10303 GCA_037447475.1 Candidatus Aminicenantota bacterium | reverse complement strand
AAGGGCCGCCAGGTGCTTGCGGATCGCCTCCTCGTCCCCGCGGGCGATGGGCCCGGTCAAGGCCTTGTCCCAGCCAAGGCTTTTTACATTCCGTAAAGTTCCTTCCACGAGCGGCCAGAGTACGGCGGCCGCCCAGACTTCCGCGATCCCCGTGCCCGCCAGGAGCCTCGAAGCCGTCCTCTCCAGGGCGACAAGGGCGTTGGAGGCCAGGCTGCAGGCGGCATGATAAACAGGCTTGTCCTCCTCGGCGAGAAGCAGCGCACGGCCGCGGAGGGCCCTGACCACGCGCAGAGCGGTCCGAACGGCCGTCTCGTCCCCTTCGAGGCCCCAGAAGACGCCCTTGAAATGCCCCGCGCCGAGGTCCTTGCGGGGGAAGGCTTGAACGGGATGGGCCGAGCCGACCGAGGCCCCTTTCTTCCGCAGCGGTTCGAGGGCCCGGGCGGGCAGGATGCCGCTCGTGTGGAGGACGACGCGGCCGGCCCAGCGGCCGCTCGTCCGGGCCAGTCCCGCGGCGACGGCCGCGACGGCCCCGTCGGGCACGGTGACGAGGACGAGGTCCCCCTTCGCCCCGGCTTTCCGGAGATCGGCCGTCGCCGTCCCGCCGCCGATCAGCCTCCGGCTCTCGCGGGCCGATTTCGCGTCCCGGTCGCAGAGGGCCCGGGGCGTCCAACCCTTGGCGGCCAGGGTCCGGCCGAGGGCCGTCCCCACGCGCCCCGTGCCGACGATCGAAAAGCTGTTCATGGCTTCGACTTGAAGACCTCGTCCCAGAGGTCGACCTCGAGCGGCGAGGCGGCCTCGACCTTTTTCTCCATGGCCCGCTGGTCGCGCCGCTCCCTCAAGGCCTTCTTGACCTCGCGGGCGAAATCGTCCGAGCTGATTGACACGAGACCGCGCGACTTGGCCAGGGTCCGGATCGTCCGGTCCGAGCTGACGACGAAGAAGCGGCGGCGGTCCGTCTGGCGCTCGATGAGCCCGGCGATGACGTCGTCGGCGCTCTCGCCGCGTCCCGGATAGTGAATGGTGAACTTGGGATTGGCGGCCTCCGTGACCGGCTCCTCTTCGGGGCCGCCGTCGAAGACGAGATGGATGCGGGCCCGGGTCACCCGCTGGAAGGCCAGCAGCCGGACGACGAGCCCCTCCCTCCCGCCCCGCTCGCGGAGCTCGTGCGGGGCGATCCTCCCCAGGAGGTTGTTGCCGTCGATGAGGTAGGCCATCAGCCCGGCGGCCAGGACAGGGGCCGTCCTCCGAGGACGTGGAAGTGGATGTGGAAGACCTCCTGACCGGAATGAGGGCCGGTGTTGAGGACGATCCGGTACCCCGACTCGCCGACTCCCCGGCGGCGGGCCATCTCCCGGGCCGTCGAAAGGAGCTCGCCGAGGACGGGCTCCGAGCCCTCCGGCGCCTCGTTGAGCGACGGGATATGGGCCTTGGGGATGACCAGGACGTGGACGGGGGCCCGGGGACGGATGTCCTCGAAGGCCAGGACGCGCTCGTTCTCGAACAGGACCGCGGCCGGGATCTCCCTGCGGACGATCCGGCAGAAGACGCAGTCCTTCCAGGCCGGACCACTCACGCCGCGGCCCTTTCGATCACGGCCCCGAGAGCCCGGAACTTGTCCTCGATCCGTTCGTAGCCGCGGTCAAGGTGCTCGATCTCGCTGATGACGGTCTGCCCGGAGGCGATGAGCCCGGCCAGGACGAGCGAGGCCGATGCCCGCAGGTCCGTGGCCACGACCTCCGCCCCGGACAAAGGGGTCTTGCCCTTGACGACCGCTTTGTCGCCCTGGACCTCGATCGATGCCCCGAGCCGGACGAGCTCGTTGACGTGGGAGAAGCGGCGGTCGAAGATGGTCTCGGTGAGGATGGAGGTCCCCGGCGCCTGGGTCAGGAGGACCATGAACTGGGCCTGCATGTCGGTCGGGAACCCGGGGTAGGGCGAGGTCGTGATGTCCTGGGGCTTGACCTCGCGGCTGCCGACGACGCGCAGCCTTCGTTCGCCCTCCGGCTCGACGGCGGCCCCCGAGGCCCGCAGCTTGTCGATGACGGCCTCGACGTGGCCGGGGACGACGTCCTCGAGAAGGACGTCTCCCGCGGTCAGGGCCCCGGCGACGAGGAACGTCCCGGTCTCGATGCGGTCGGGGATGATGACGTGGGAGGCCCCGCCGAGCGACTTAACCCCGCGGACACGGACGGTGTCCTCGTCGACCCACTCGATCCGGGCCCCCATCTTGTTGAGCAGCACGACGAGGTCGGTCACCTCGGGTTCCCGGGCGCAGTTCTTGAGGACCGTTTCGCCCTTGCCCAGGGCCGCGGCCATCAGCAGGTTCTCGGCGCCCGTCACGGTCTTCTTGTCGAACTCGATGACCGCGCCCTGCAGCCGGCCGGCGCGGGCCCGGATGTTGCCGTGCTCGAGCGAGATGGAAGCCCCCAGCTTCTGGAGGCCCGCGATGTGGAGATCGACGGGCCGGGAGCCGATGGCGCATCCCCCCGGCAGGGCGACGACGGCCCGGCCGAAGCGGGCCAGGAGCGGTCCGAGGACGAGGATCGAGGCCCGCATGGCCCGGACGAGCTCGTAGGAGGCCTCGTCGGAGCGGATGCCGGCGACCCGGACCGCAAGCGTGTCGCCCTCCAGGCGGCACGTCCCGCCCAGCCCCTCGATGAGGGTCCGCATGGTGTGGACGTCCTTGACGAGCGGCACGTTCTCGAGCCGGACCTCCTCGTCGGTGAGCAGGCAGGCGGCGATCGACGGCAGGACGGCGTTCTTGGCCCCGCTGATGCGGACCCGGCCCGCCAGCCGGACATCGGGCCCGCCGCGGACGACGAGCTTTTCCATCGGCCCGATTGTAAGGGAACGGGGGCCGGAATTCAACTTCCGCGGCCGGCGCCGCGGGCTCAGCCGGCGAGGCCCCGTCTCGACCAGCCCCAGGCGTCGTAGTAAGCGTCGAGGACGGTGTTGTAAAAGGCGATGTCGACGGCCCGGCCCTTGTGGGCCCCGCGGGTCAGGGGGACCGTGAGCTTGGGCGGCACGTAGGCGTCGTAACTCCGGTCCCGGCCCTGGAGGTTGTTCAGCCGGCGCTCGAGAGCGTAGATCCTCCGGCCGCAGGCCTTGAGGGTCTCCGGCGAGTATTCGATGCCCGTGAGGGCCTTGTAGAGCGACAGGAACGGACCGGCCATGATATCGCCCGTGAAGAAGTCGCAGAGGCCGAGCGAATCGACGAGGGCCTTTCCGGCCTGGCCCTCGGCCACGTAGGAGGCCAGGTCCGCGGGGGCCTGGAGACCGCCTTCCTCGGCCTGGATGGTCCAGGCGTAGGTGTGGTCGCCGCGGCCCCGGTTCGAGGTCCCGTAGGCCGTGAACATCCCGGGGAAGGCCTTGGGGCTGATGCCTGCGTAGCCGAGGCCGGCGAAGGAGGTCGTCGCGCAATGGGCGATGTGCTCCGCCTTGGCCCCCGAGACCGCCGCGATCGCGGCCACGGCCTTGTCGGCGTGGTCCCCGAGGACCCGCCCGAGATCGGACGACCGGTAGGCGATCTCCTCGAGGAGGCGGACCATACGGGGGGCGTCGCCGAATGTCAACGTGCTCCCGAGCTTCGACAGGAAACCCTTCTCCGACATCTCCATGGCCCCGGCCGTGACCGATCCGAAGGTCATCGTGTCGACGCCCAGCTCGTTGCACAGCCGGTTCATGTGGAACATGGCGTCGCGGTCGAGAATGCAGCAGTTGATCCACAGGGCGATCGTCTCGAACTCCGGGCGCACGCCGTCGCCGGCGTAAGGGCCCGCGGCGACCTTGGCCGAACGCGTGCAGAAGATGTGCCGGCACCTGTTGCAGACGGCGTGCTTGCCGGCGATCTCGAGGAAGGCGTCCGTGGACACTTTCGCGTAATCGCTCTCGACGAACGAGCCCTCGTCGAAGTTGCGCCACGGCAGGTAGCCGCCCTTGACGCCGAGGTAGCCGCCGTTGAAGGCCCGGTCGAGCCACCAGGTCGTGCCCGTCGTCGGCCGGAAGGAAGCCGTCCGGGCGCGGTCGTCGACGCTCTCCTTGACCAGGCGGTCGATCTCCCTGCCGAGCTCCTTGAAGCGGGCCTCGTCGGCGTACGAGACGCTCTCCTTCCCGAAGGCCGTGACGGCGGCCAGGTTCTTGGAGCCGAACACGGCTCCGGCCCCGCCGCGGCCGAAGTTGCGGTGATGGTCGGCCGTGAGGCAGGCGAAGTC
Source organism: Candidatus Aminicenantota bacterium (assembly GCA_037447475.1). GTDB lineage: Bacteria > Acidobacteriota > Aminicenantia > Aminicenantales > Saccharicenantaceae > RBG-16-66-30. Next base: position 6,092 of record JBBIGP010000020.1, on the reverse strand, counting down.
GACCAGGTTCCAGCCGGCCGGGCCGGCGCAGAGGGTCGAGCCGCCCTTGACCTTGCCGGCCAGGAAGTCGGTGACGACCGAGGCCGTCCGGAGGGTCCGGCGGCCGCCCACGGTCTGAAAAAGCTCGTCCTCGGCGTCGACGATCCGCAGTTCGCCGTCGACGGCCTCGAGGCGGACGGGGCGGTCGGCCCGGCCGTCGATGACGACCTGGTCGAATCCGGCCCGCTTGAGCATGTTGGGGAACAGCCCCCCCGCGCTCGAGTGGGTGACGAGGCCGAAGACGGGCGCGTGACCCGGGATCCAGGACGCGGGCTCCGGCGACCGGGTCATGGTCCCGATGAAAGAGCAGGAGCCGCGGCCGGCCGTGGGGACGACGGTGTCGTTGGGGGCCGCGCTGCCGATGACGATCCGGTTCTGCGGGCCGAGCGGGTCTTTGAGAGGGCCTGTCTTCTCCAGATGGTCCGCCAGGAGCCGGGCCTGCAGGCCCCGGCCTCCGACGTAGTCGCGGAGATAGGCGGGATCGGCCGGCTCGATGCGGACGGTCCGCTGCGCGAGGTCGATCCAGGCCCAGCGGCCCCGGTATCCGGCGGCGATGGCTTTGCTGGCGGGCATTGTCTGTCCTCCTTTTTCGCTGTTCCGGGGGAGCGGCCTCCGTCCTTCGGGAAAGGGGCCGCCGCCCGCGCGGGGTCTTGACGCCCGCCGCCTCAGACCTTTTTGAGCGCCTGCTCGAGGTCGGCGATGACGTCGTCGGGGTGCTCGCCGCCGATGCAGAGCCGGATGAGCTGGGGCGGGACGTCGGCCATGCGCCGGGCCTCCTCGCCCTGCTGCTGGTGGGTCGAGATGGCCGGGATGGTCGCGATGCTCTTTATCCGCCCGAGGTCGGTCGCCCGGTAGATCATCTGGAAGCCGTCGAACACCTTGCGGGCGTTCTCCGGCGGGCCGTCGACCCGGAAGCTCATGAGGTGGCCGTACCGGTTGACCTCGTCGCCCCGGCCGGTGCCGGAATCGACGAGCTTCATGTAGTTCTTGGCGACCTTGTGCAGGTGGTGGCTGGGCAGGCCGAGGAAATCGACCTGATAGACCTTGGGGTGCTTCTGGAGGTACTCAGCGACCACCTGGCAATTGGCGCTGACGAGGTCCATTTTCGCCCGCAGGGTCCGCAGGTCGTTGAGGGCGAAGATGGCGTTGACCGGCGACGAGGCCGGCCCGTTGTCGCGGTAGGGCAGGAACTTGACGTACTCGGCGAAGCTCTCCTTGAACAGGGGATGGTCGTTGCGGACCTTGGTCGTGATCGGCTTGCGGCTGATGAGGGCCCCGCCGATGGCGAAGCCGCCCGAGGTGATGGACTTGGTCAGCGAGTGGACGACGATGTCCGCGCCGTGGGCGATGGGCCGCATGAGGGCCGGCGTCGCGCAGGTCGCGTCGATGATCAGCGGGATCTCCCACGAATGGGCCAGGTCGGCCAGGGCCTTGATGTCGGCGAAGGACTGCTGGGGGTTGGAGGGCATCTCCATGTAGAGGAAGCGGGTGTCCTCGTCGATCCTCGCTTTCCAGTTCCCGATCTCCCACGGCTCCTGGACCCAGCGGCACTCGATGCCCCGTTCCTTCATCTTGCGCAGGGAGAACTGCTGGAAGGTGCCGCCGTAGACCTGGATGCCGGAGACGAAGTTGATCCGCTCGGGCCCGTCCTTCTGCTTGACGAGAAGGGGGTCGGTGGCCGACATGATGGCCCCCATGCCGCTCGCCGTGACGCAGCAAGAGGTGTCGCAGCCGGCGCCGTAGCCTTCGAGCAGGGCCAGGACCCATTCGAGGTAGTAGGTCGTCGGGTTGGCGATCCGGGTGTAGCACCAGGTGGGGACGAGGTAGGCCAGGGCGGCCTCGAGCTCGTCCGAGTCGGCGTAGGCCTGGGAGGCCGAGAGATAGAGGGGCTCGATGACGGCCCCCTGGTTGCGGACGAGCGACTCCTGGACCGTGTAGAGGCCGTGGACGGAGATGGTGTCGAACTTCATGCCCTTCATGCGGGCCAGGGCGGCGTCCCTTTCGGCCAGAAGCTTCTTGGCCTCCTCGACGTACTTCATGACGCCGGGGGAGTATTGCGGAGCGGAGCTCATGGGTCCTCCATCGGGTTGGGATTGCCGGATAGCCGTTCGGGGGGGCGGGTGATTCGCTTTAAGGCAAACGGCATGACACAGTTGATACTGCGCCCTTAGCATATAAGGGCGCGGGGGCCCGAGTCAAGAGGGCCTCGGGGTGTCCCCTCTCTCGCGAAAGGGGCCACAGGCTTGCGGCCTGACCCTCATTCTCTTTGGGCGGTTCCTCTCGTCCCCGTTAGCTAGCAGCGGTGGATGGCCAGGATGTCCGAGAGGATCGAGAAGCCGGTCTCGGTCTTTCCGGCGCCGGCGCCCTGGATGGTGATCTTGCCCATGAGGTCGGTCTCCAGGCTCAGGGCGTTCTGGGCGCCCATGACCCCGGCCAGCGGGTCGCTCAGGGGAAGTTTCTGCGGGGAGACGGAGGCCGTGACCTTCCCGCCTTCCTTTTTAGCGTGGGCGATGAGCTTGTAGCGAAAGCCGCCGGCCTTGGCGGCCTCGACGTCGGCCTTGGTGATGGACGATATCCCCTTGCAGGGGACCTCGCTCGTCCTGAGGGCCGCGCCGAGCAGGACGTTGGACAGGATGACGATCTTGGCCAGGGCGTCGAGGCCCTCGACGTCGGCCGTCGGATCGGCCTCGGCGTAGCCCAGCTTCTGGGCCAGGGCCAAGGCGGCGCCGTAGTCCATGCCCTCGGTCTCCATCTTGGTCAGGATGAAGTTGGTCGTCCCGTTGAGGATGCCCTTGACCTCGCGGACCTCGTTGCCGGCCAGGCCGCATTCGGACAGGTGGAAGACGGGCGTGCCGCTCATGACCGTGCCCTCGATGCGGAACTGGAGTCCGTTCTGGCGGGCCAGGTCGTGGATCTCCTTGTAGTGAAGGGCGGCCGGCCCTTTGTTCGAGGTGACGACGTGCTTGCCGGTCCGCAGGGCCTTCTTGATGTAGCTCGTGGCTGGCTCGCCGGTCTTGATGTCGGTGTAGGTCAGCTCGGCGATGATCCCGGCGTCGGTCTTCTCGATCATGTCCAGGGGATCGAGGGGATCGGTCTGGCCGGCCTCGGCCTTGGGGTAGCCGGAGAGGTTCTTGCCTTTCCCGAGCAGGTCCAGGACCGCCGGGATGTCGATCCCTTCGGGGGCCATGAGCGTCCCTCGGATCTTGTCGCAGATGGCCACGACGCGGGCCTCGAAGCCGAAGGCGTCGCGCAGGTGGTCCCGCTTGTCGTGGAGGATCGCGAGCAGGCCCTGCCCGACCGTGCCGCAGCCGATGAGCCCTATCTTGTGTTCCATGTCCGTACTCCCTTCGACCCTTTCGCACCGGCCACTATAGCACAAGGGGCGGCCCCGCGGAAAGGCCCGTCGGTCCGATGCATGAGAAGTCCGGAGCGAGGCGGCGACGGATGTCGTCCCGACGACCCCCGTAGCGGAGGGGGACCCGCCGCAGGCGGGGGGACCGCCGGGACTGGTCCCCGGGGGGGCCGGGGGGCTAGGGATGATATCCGTCGCAAAGCCGAGTGGCGGACTTCCCGGGGTGCCGGGCGACGGGCCGCAAAAAAAGGCCGCCCCTCCGTCGGGAAGGGCGGCCCTTCGCTCTCGTGCGTTCAGAGATTGGAGCTTCTTACGCGGCCGGAGGGTTCTCCTTGAGGAAGTTCTCGAGCCACTCGGTGGTCACGGACTTCGGCCGCTCGATGGGCAGGGCGAGGGCCCGGTCCCAGATGAGCTGGGCCAGGACGCCGAGGGCCCGGGAGACGCCGAAGAGCACGGTGTAGAAGTCGAACTCGACGAGGCCGTACTTGTAGAGCAGGACGCCGGAGTGGGCGTCGACGTTCGGCCAGGGGTTCTTGGTCTTGCCGTGCTTGGTCAGGACGTCGGGGGCGACCTCGTAGACCAGGCTGACGACCTTGAACAGGTCGTAGTCGGGCATGTGCTTGAGGGCGAACTCGCGCTGGGCCACGTAGCGGGGATCGGTCTTGCGGAGGACGGCGTGGCCGTAGCCGGGGATGACCCGCCCGCCGTTGAGGGTGTCCCACATGAACTTTTCCATCTGCTCCTTGGTCGGCACGCCGCCCAGGTCCTTCATGAGGTCCATGATCCAGATGAGGACTTCCTGGTTGGCCAGCCCGTGGAGCGGCCCGGCCAGGCCGTTCATGCCGGCCGACAGCGAGTAGTAGGCGTCGGACAGGGCCGAGCCGACGAGGTGGGTCGTGTGGGCCGACACGTTGCCGCCCTCGTGGTCGCTGTGGATGACCAGGTAGAGCCGCATGAGCTCCTTGAAGGCCGGATCGTCGCTGCAGCCGAGCATGTGGGCCAGGTTGCCTCCCCAGTCGAGCTTGAGGTCGGGCTTGATGTGCTTGCCTTCCTTATAGGACCGGCGGTAGATGTAGGCCGCGATGTTGGGGAGCTTGGCGACGAGGTTCATGACGTCCTCGTACGTCGCGTCCCAATAGGCGGTCTTGGGCATCTTCTCGCGGTAGCGCTGGGCGAACACGGACTCCCGCTGGAGCTGGAGGATGGCCAGCGAGAACTGGGTCATCGGATGGGTGTCCTTGGGGACCGCGTTCATCGTGTCGAGAAGATACTGCGGCAGGACGCTGCGCTTCTGCCACTCCTCCGTGACGGCGGCGCAGTCGGCGGCCGTCGGGACCTCGCCGAGGAGGAGCAGATAGAAGATGCCCTCGGGGAGGGGCTCGGTCCCGCCGGGGGCCTTGGGGAGCTTCTCGCGGAGCTCGGGGATGGAGAAGCCGCGGAAGCGGATGCCCTCGAACTTGTCGAGCAGCGACGTGTCCCAGAGCATGGAGATGATGTCCCGGGCGCCGCCGATGATCTGGCCGATGTTGACGTCGGTGACCTTGACGGAGCCGGATTCCTTGTTGAGCTTCTGGACCCGGTCCTTCATCGGGCCCATGGCCGCAACAAATTTCTCTTTCAGAAACGCCATGAGAAACTACCTCCTTGAGTTATATGGATAGGAATTCCCTATTGCTTAGCAAAAGGGAAATAATCATAACATCCCGGCGGATGGCTGTCAATCAAAATCGGCGGCCCCGACGGACCTTCGGCCGGCCTGGTCCGCGACGCACAAGCCGATATTTATCTGCGACTTATCCGGGCCGCCTCATCTCATCTTCCAGACCGGCACGCCGCGGCTCGGCGTCCGCGGCGCGCCCGCCGTTTCGAGCGCGCGCTGGAGCGCCTTGAGGTCGACCTCGATCGACGTCCGCATCTCCTCGAGGAGGCCCTCGAAGCCCTCGGCGGCGAGCTCGTATCCGCGCCGGGCCGTGGCCGTGATGGGCCCCGTGGCGTCGAGCGGGGCAGGCCTTGCAATTTTCGGCCCTTCCCCGTATCTTTATCGGCAGGGTCCCGGTTTCTCCGGCGCTACAGGGCCGAACGGCCGGGCATCTCGTCCGGAAGGAGAACGAACATGGGCGCTTTGGTCATCCTGCTCATCATCCTCGGGGCCGTCGTCGTGATGGTCATCGGCATGTACAACAGCCTGATCACCCTCCGCAACCGCTGCGACAACGCCTGGTCGCAGGTCGACGTCCAGCTGCGGCGCCGCTATGACCTCATCCCCAACCTCGTGGAGACGGTCAAGGGCTACGCCAAGCACGAGCGCGAGGTCTTCGAGAAGGTCACCCAGGCCCGGGCGGCGGCCGTCAACGCCCAGACCGTCAAGGAGCAGGGCCAGGCCGACAACATGCTGACCGGGGCCCTCAAGTCGCTGTTCGCCGTGGCCGAGAACTACCCCGACCTCAAGGCCAACCAGAACTTCCTGATGCTCCAGGAGGAGCTGGCCGGCACCGAGGGCAAGGTCGCCTACGCCCGGCAGTTCTACAACGACGTGGTCATGAAATTCAACATGAAGCAGCAGGTCTTCCCCTCCAACATCATCGCCAACACGTTCGGCTTCAAGCTCAAGGACTACTTCCAGATCGAGGACGAGATCGCCAAGGGCCCCGTCAAAGTCTCCTTTTAATGGGGGACATGATACCTGTTTCCCAATTTCCGG
>JBBIGP010000019.1:27317-38538 GCA_037447475.1 Candidatus Aminicenantota bacterium | reverse complement strand
ATCCCCGTCAGGGGCGTGTTGATCTCGTGGGCGACGCCGGCCGACAGCAGCCCGATCGAGGCCAGCTTTTCCGAGGTCAGGAGCTGCTGCTGGAGCCGGATCTTGTCCGTGACGTCCTCGAAGACGATGATCGTCCCGTAGGGCTGGAGGGCGTTGTCGAGCAGGGGGGTCCGGGCGATGTCGAAGATCTTCGTGCCCCCCCCGGCGATCTCGAGAGGGATCTCGCCGAGGAGCCGGAATTCCCGCTGGGTCTCCGGCGGGAACAGGGCTGAATAGGCCTTCGGGCCGATGACCTCCGCCAGTCCCCGGCGGAGGGCGGCCTCCTTGCGGACGCCGAGCTGGTCCTCGAGGACCCTGTTCCAGCCGATGACGGCGCCCTCCTGGTCGATGACCGAGACCCCCACGGTCAGGCTCTCGATGATGTTCTCGCTGTAGTCCTTCAGCCTCTGCATCTCCATGGCCCGCACGGACTCCCGGCTGTAGAGGTCGGCGTTCTCCAGGGCCAGGGCCGCCGACCCGGAGACAGTCGTCAGGAGCTCCCAGTCGTCGCGCGACAGGAACGAGCCGTCGTGCTTCTTCCCCATGGCCAGGCAGCCGATGATCTTGTCCTCGATCTTGAGGGGCAGGAAGTGGGCGAGGCCCAAGGCCAGGAAATCCTCCAGGGGGGCTGTCACGGCGTCGGGCGCCGCCTCCGGGGCCAGGGCGAAGTAGTCCCGCTCGGCCATCTCGCGGACCGCTTCGCCGCCGAGCGAGATGTGCCCCGAAAGGGCCGCGGCCTCCCCCTTGGCCCCCAGGACCTTGAACACCGTCCTGTCCCCCTCTTCGGCCAGTAGCAGGACGAGACTCTTGACCGACAGGGCGTTGGCGATGGCCTCGAGCAGGGAGCGGGCGAGCTTCTCGAGGTCCCGTTCGCGGCTGAGCTCGCGGCTGATGAAGAGCAGCGTCCTCCGGTACTCGTAGCTTCTCTTGTAGATGGCCCGGTCAAGAAGGGATTGGAAGAGCCTCTTGAGGGGCGAGAAGAGGGTCGCCCCGAGGACAATGGCCACGATACCCAAAGCGACGGCGTTCAGCCGGTCCTCCGAGAACAGCCGGGTCCGGGAGCTGACGACGAAATAGAGGAAGGCGATGACGAAGAACGAGAATGTCAGCGTCGCCGCCCTCTTGAGAAGGGCCTCGATGTCGACGAGCCGGTAGCGGGAGATGGAATAGGAAAAGGCCAGCGGGACGAGGGCCTGCAGGAGGACGGTCAGCTCGGCGCCCGTGGAAGGCCGGGCCCCGAGGACGAAGGGGACGATGTAGAAGACCATGGAGGGGAGGACGCCGAAGGCCAGGCCGTAGACGATGAGACGCAGCTGCTTCTTGACCATGATGGTCGGCGCCCGAATCGTGCTGTGGGTCAGGATGCCCAAGGTGAGAAGGACGAACACGGCGAAGTGGGCGAGATCGAGGCGCTCGAGGGCGTCCTGATACCTCAGGGCCGCCTGCTCGCTCCAGGGCTCGGGAAAGGGGAGATGGAAGCGGGACCGGGCCAGGAGGAGGAGCACTGCCGGTATGTAGAGAAAGGGCAGCAGCCGGGACCGGTCCCGGAGGAACCGCTTCCTCAGCGGGAAGATCATGAAGAAGTGCAGGAGCAGGGGCGGGAAGGCCGCGAAGGCCGCCTTGTCGAGCCCGTAAAAGACCATGTCGAGCCCCTTCAGCTCCCCGGTCGGGGAGAAGATCGAGAAGCAGCAGAAGCTCAGGGCCAGGAGGTAGAAGAAGAGGTAGGGCAGGGACATCTGCCCCCGGGAGTTGAAGAACACGACAAGGCTGATGACGACGGTCATCAATCCGACGGCGAAGAGATAATAGTAAATGGGATTGACGCCTTTTCTCTGCGGATAGAAGGTCGGATAGGTCTGGAAGCCCGCCTTGTTGATTTCGTACGTGACGCTCTGGTCGGACCCGGCGGCGATCCAGAGGCTCCGGAGGACATCGATCTTGGTCCGCACGGGGACCTTGTTGATGGCCGACAGGACATCGCCCTTGCGGATGGCCGCCCGGAGAAAAGCCTCGCTTTCCGGGTCGACCCGGACGGCCGTCAGGCCGCTGGGCGTCTCCTTCCAGGTGACCCCGTCCGTGACATCCTTCCAGAGGGCTTTTCTGTAGACGTTCATACCTCCCAGGACCAGAACGGCCAGGATGGGGACGAAAATGAGGAAGGACGTTCTTTTCATCATCCAAAAAATTGAATCGGGATCATAAAAAAAAAATACCTCTAGTTCAGAACATGCCGGGACCCGGCCCGGATGGCCCATTTGACGGGGCCCTGTGACAAGAGCTCCCGTGCGACAGGGTCCTCCTTGAGGCCCAGGGGACGAGTGCTCCGCGAAAGGAACGTGCTCATGTAGTCATACCGGGGCTTCTGGACCTCCGGGGGCGGGGGGTCCTCCTGTCGGCTCGAAGTCCCCTTGATCAGCCCCGTCGAAGCCGCGAGGAACGCGCAAACGGCCGCGAGCAACCGGCCGCGGCGGAGGATGGCAGCGGATCTTCTCATTTCCCAAGATATAGTTAATTCCTATCGGCCCCGTTTGTCAACCCGGGCCCCGTTGCCCCGGATTTGCCGCCGGCCAGGGGGCTCGTCGTTCGGAGTATCCGTTCGAGCCGCTCCGGCGGGCGTTTGACAATGTCCCTGCCATGGACTAGATTTGTCCTGATTCATGCCTTGCAGCTGAAGCCGCATAAGATTCGTGAATAGATCAGGTTGTCCCGACTAAACACAAGAGGGAGTGCGCCTAGCATGCCGTACTATTCCTGCCGGATCGCCGGGGAGGACGGACGGGTCGCCGTCCGCTCGGTCCTGGCCTCGACGCCCGAGGAGTGCCGCCGGATGCTCGAGTCGGAGGGCGGGCTCATCCTGTCCATCCGGCGCGACTGGAACAGGCTCGAGGCCCAGGGCGTCAGCTTCGGCCGGAAGATCAAGGACAAGGATATCATCCTCTTCAATCAGGAGCTTGTCGCCCTGCTCAAAGCGGGCTATCCGGTCCTCAAGAGCCTCGAAGCGATCGCGGCCCGGGCCAGGAACATCTATCTCAAGGAGATCCTTATCAAGGTCGCCGGGGAGGTCCGGCTCGGCAAGGCCCTCTCCGAGGCGTTCCTCCCCTACGAGGGCCTCTTCGGGACGGTCTACACGGCCAGCTTGATGGCCGGAGAGAAGAGCGGCAATCTCCCGGGCACGGTCGGCCGCTTCATCCAGTACGCCCGGGTCATCTCCCAGACCAAAGCCCGGATCCGTTCGGCGATGACCTATCCGACCGTCCTCCTCGTGTTCGCCCTGGCCCTGATGTCCATCCTCCTCAACTTCGTCCTGCCCCAGTTCGCCGATTTCTACCGGAGCTTCGAGGCCGAGCTGCCGGGCGTCACCCGGGCCCTCATGTCGACGGCCATGTTCCTCAACGCCCGCTGGTACTTGTTCGCGGCCGCGGCGGCGGCCGCCGTGATCGTCCTCCTGAGGATGAAAGGCCGCTCCGGCTTCCGGCAGGGGCTGGACAGGGCCAAGCTCCGGGTCCCCTTCGGCCGGACGGTCTGGCACGAGTCGTCGGTCGCCCTCTTCGGCCGGACCCTGGGGATTCTCCTCGAGGCCGGCATCTCTCTCCTCTCGGCCGTCGAGGTGGCCATCCAAGCGGTCCCCAACGCCTATCTGGCCGGCTTGATGAAGGACGTGCCCGACCACATCAGGAACGGGGAGAGCCTGTCCGAGTCCCTGACCCGGTCGGAGGCCTTTCCCGACCTGGCCCTGGACATGGTCCGGATCGGGGAGTCCTCGGCCAACCTCCAGGGCATGCTGGGGGACATGGCCGACTTTTACGACGAGAGGGTTCGTGGTAAAATCGACACGCTGGTGTCACTCATCGAGCCCGTGGTCATCATCTTCATGGGGCTCGCTGTGGCGGGCATGTTGATGGCGGTCTACATCCCCATCTTCAACGTCATCCGCATCGCGCATTAGGGAGCCTTGACAGGAAAACGCATGAGCAAAGACGAACTCGAGACCGTCCAGGCCGAGGAACGATCGACCCGCGTCCTGGCCGCCCGCTACGGCGTTCCCTACATCGACCTGGAGGCCCAGGTCCTCGACCGGTCCCTCATCCAGTCGGTGCCCGTCGAGTTCCTCCACCGCCTGAACTTCGTGCCCCTCGGCGAGGACGGGGGCGTCATGAGGATCGCCGTCGCCGACCCGTCCGATCTGGCCGCCATCGACGACATCGAATCCTTCCTGGGCCGCAAGGTCGAGGTCTACGCGGCCTCCAAGCGGTCCATCGCCGAGGCCTTGCGGAAGAGTGAAACGGCCATGCAGGTCCTGCGGGACGCGACCGAAGGCTACGTCACCCAGATCGTCGAGCGGGAGAGCGGGAGGGACGAGGACGTCATCTCCATCGAGAAGCTGGCCGACCAGGACGGCTCGATCATCAAGCTCGTCAACACGATCATCTTCACGGCCGTCCAGAAGCGGGCCAGCGACATCCACATCGAGTCCAAGGAGGACGACGCCAAGATCAAGTTCCGCATCGACGGCGTCCTCGGCGAGGCCATGGAGGCCATCGACAAGAGGTTCCAGGCGCCGATCATCTCCCGGATCAAGGTCATGTCGGACCTCGACATCGCCGAGCGCCGGGTCCCCCAGGACGGCCGGTTCCGGCTCCGGATCAAGGACAAGACCATCGACTTCCGGGTGTCCGTCATGCCCTGCATCTACGGCGAGGACGCCGTCATCCGCATCCTCGACAAGGAGATGATCACCGAGGCCATCCGCGAGCTGAGGCTGGATCTTCTCGGCTTTTCCGAGGAGATCCAGAGGAAGTTCCGGAGGTACATCACCCAGCCCTACGGCATGGTCCTCGTCACGGGCCCGACGGGGAGCGGGAAGACGACGACCCTGTACGCCGCCCTGACCGAGATCAAGTCGCCCGAGGACAAGATCGTGACCATCGAGGACCCCGTCGAATACCAGATCGACGGCATCACCCAGATCCCCGTCAACGAGAAAAAGGGCCTGTCCTTCGCCCGGGGCCTGAGGTCCATCCTCCGCCATGACCCCGACAAGATCATGGTCGGCGAGATCCGCGACCCGGAGACGGCCCAGATCGCCATCCAGTCGGCCCTGACCGGGCACCTCGTCTTCACGACCGTCCACGCCAACAACGTCTTCGACGTCATCGGGCGGTTCCTCCACATGCAGGTCGACCCCTACAGCTTCATCTCCGCGCTGAACTGCATCCTGGCCCAGCGGCTCGTCCGGGTCCTCTGCCCGCGCTGCAAGGAGGCCGTCCGCTACACGGCCGACCAGCTCCGGGAGTCGGGGCTCGACCCGGACCGCCACGCCGACCGCGTGTTCCACGAGCCGAAGGGATGCCCGGACTGCAATCACACGGGCTACCTGGGCCGGACGGCCATCGCCGAGATCCTGGAACTGTCGGACACCATCCGGGAGATGATCCTGGAGAAGAAGCCGCTCTCCGAGGTCAAGAAGAGGGCCAAGGCGGAAGGCATGGTCTTCCTCAGAGAGACCGGCATGGACAAGGTCCTTTCGGGGGTCACGAGCCTCAAGGACCTCAACAAGGTGACCTTCGTGGAGTGACGGCATTGACCATCTGGGAAAGGACCCGGCGACGTTTCACGGACCGCGTCATGCCCGACGCCGTCTTCCAGATCGCGCCGGGCTACTTGACCGGCATCCGAGTCGCGAAAAAGGACGGATCCGTCAGGAACCGGTTCATCCGCCCGTTCCGCGAGGCCCCGCTGAGGCCGTCCTTCGACCGGCCTAATATCCTTGAGAAGGAGGCCCTCCTCGACTTCGTCGGCAGGGCGGTGAAGGAGTTGCGTCTCTCCGGGGGGACGGTCAGCCTGCTCGTGCCCGAGGCCTGTGTCCGGGTCTTCGTCCTGGCCGTCGAATCGGTCCCGCGGACGCGGGAGGAGCGGGACGCCTTCGTCCGCTGGCGCGTCGGACGTCAGATGCCCCACATCCCCGAGGACGCCCGGATCGACCACGTCCTGTCCGCGCCCCGGGGTCCCGGCCGGGTCGTCGTCGCCGTGGCCCGGCGGGCGGTCATCGAGGAATACGAGTCCCTGTTCCAAGGGATCGGTCTCAAGGTGGGCATGGTCACCATCCCGACGCTGAGCATGGCCCATTTCACGGGGGCCGGAGCGTCCGGACTCCTGCTGAACATCGAAGACGATCACGCGAGCCTGTTCGCGGTCGCCGGCGGCGAGTGGGCCCTCTACCGGCAGAAAGCGCTCGCCCCGGACGGCGGGCCGTCCCGCACGTTCGAGCAGAAGGTCGCCCAGGTCGCCATGGAGATCGCCAACACGGTCCGCTTTCTCGAGGACAAGGAAAAGGCCAAGGTCGATCGCGTCTGGGTCAGGACGGGCCTCCTCGACGGCGGACCGGAGTTCCTGGCCAGACTGGGAGGGGGCGTGCCATTCCCCGTCGGGCCCGTCGAATACGAGGCCCCCGAAAGCTGGAGCGCGGCGGAGAGATCCCTCCTTGCGCCGCTCGCAGGTCAGATCCCATGAAGACCCGGCAGGCGATCCCGCTCGAGTTGAACCTGGCCGCGCGGCCCGTCAGGAACCGCCGCTTCTTCTTCCTGCTCCGGAACCTTCTCGTCGCGGGCCTGATGGTCGCGATCGGTCTGGCGGCCTATGCCGTCTTCGCCCACGGAGCGGATTCGGCCCGGCTCCGGGCCGAGCGGGCCGAAAAGGAAGACCTGGTCAGGACGGCCCAACGGGAGCGGACGCGTCTGGACGCCGAGGTCCAGAAGGAGGAAAAAGCCGCGGCGGCCCGGGTCGGCCTCGTCAACAGCATCATCCTCCGCAAGAGCTTCTCCTGGACGGCCCTCCTGTCGGAGCTCGAGGCGGCCCTGCCCGACCCGAGCTACATCACGGCCATCAGCCCCGAGTTCCGGGGGGACCGGACCCTCGCGATCCGCCTGCGGGTCGTCTCGAACGGCCTCGACGATCTCATCACCCTCATCAATAACTTGTCGGGGCGGGGTTTCGAGGGCATCCAGGTCAGCGGCGAATCCCGCAGCGAAGAAGGACGATTGGTCACGGAGATATCACTGACCTATGAGCAGCGCATTTAGCCGGCTCGACGACAGGGAGAAGAAGGCGCTAGTCCGCCTGGCCGTGGCGGCGCTCGTCGCCCTGGCCGTCGCCCTGGCCGTCTTCTTCAAGATGCGGGAGGCCCATGCCGAGGTCCGGACTTCGCTCGTCAGGCTCGAGACCGACCTCGCCAAGGCCGTCCGGGACCGGGGTGCATCGGAAGTCCAATGGCTCCGGTGGCAGGAGGCGCGCGAGGACCTGGAGATGCTGGGAACCGATTATTTCTACAGCGCCAAGGAAGGCGTCCCCGCCCTCCGGCTCGACCTCCAGCGGCTTTTCGCCCTGGCCGGGCTGTCTGTCTCGGACATCGGCTACGGCTATTCGGACCTGGACAAGGAGCAGGCCCGCAAGACCATCGTGACCTTCAGCTACAGAGGGTCCTACGCGGGCCTCAAGAGGCTCTTGGGGATCATCGAGAGGTTCCCCCGGTTCCTGGTCATCGAGAGGCTCGATTTCCAGAAGACGGGCTCCGACGGGGGGGCCCTCGTCTGCAAGCTGACCCTGGCGGGGTATTATGGAAGCTAGCGCCAAGGCAACGGTTCTCGTTCTGACAGCCGCCCTCGTCCTTTCGGGCGCCCTTCCTGCCCGTCCCCAGGCCGGCCCCAAGGCCGGGATCCCGGATGTTCCGGAAAAGGACCCGGCGCCCATCGTCCGCACGGATCTCCTGTTCATGGACCGCGAGGATCCCGCCCCCCCGCTCCGCGATATCTTCCGTCCGAAGAGCATCCGGGGGGTCGTCGCGCGGCCGTCCCTGAGGCCTCCGGCCGCCAAGGCTCCCGCAGCGCTTCCGCCGGAAACGGCGCCGGGCTTCACCCTCGAGCTCACCTATATCGGATCCGTGGGCGTCGCCGGGCGGACCATGGCTCTCGTCCTGCGGCGCGGTCAGACCGTCTCCGTGGCCGAGGGCGACGAGGTCCTGCCCGGCTACCGGGTCGTCCGCATCACGCCCGACGTGATCGTCGTCGAGGGCCCGAACGGCGAGAGGAAGACGTTCACACGATAAGGAGACCGGTCATGAAGAGAATCGCCATCGTCCTGGTGCTCGCCTTGTGTGCGGCCGCCTGCACGACGCTCAGCGAGGATTACAGGCAGGGTCCGCGGACGCTCAGCCGCGACTACCGGATGGGCGTCCAGGCCGAGCTGAACAGGAATTATGAGCAGGCCGCCATGTATTTCGAGCGGGCGGCCCTGGCCAAGCCCCGGGAGCCGGTCTACCGGATGGCCCTGACGAGGGCCCGGGCGGCGGCCAGTCTCCAGAACCTCCAGCTCGCGAGACGCCTGGCTTTCGAGGGGAAGAAGGCGGAGGCCGAGGCGGCCTACAGGAAGGCCTTGTCCTACGACCCTGGCAACAGGGCCATCGCCGAAGAGCTAAGGACCTTCCTGGCCCCGCCCAAGCCGGACAGGCCCGCCCCGGAAAGGCTCGAGGGCCCGGTGCAGCTCAAGACGACAGGCGAACCTCTGAACCTGAGCTTCCGGACCGAGGTCTCGTTGAGGTCGATCTTCCAGACCCTGGGCCGGGTCGCCGGCGTGAACTTCATCTACGACGAGACCTTCAGGGACACGGCCCTGGCCATCGATCTGACGGGCAAGGACCTCCAGTCGGCCCTGAGCTTCCTCTGCGCCGCCAGCAGGAACTTCTTCCGGGTCATCGACGAGCGGACCGTCATCATCGTCCCCGACAACGCCCAGAAGAGGATGCAATACGAGATCAACGCCATCAGGATCTTCTACCTGTCCAACATCAACGCCCAGGACGTCCAGCAGGCCCTGCTGTCGATGGTCAAGACGATGTTCAAGGTCCCGACGATCTACGTCGACAAAAACCTCAACGCGGTGACCATCCGCGACACGCCGCAGGCCGTGGCGCTGGCCGAGAAGCTGCTCCGGTCCTGGGACAAGCCGAAGGGCGAGGTCCTCGTCGAAATCGAGATCATGGAGGTCTCCCGGCTCCGGCTCCAGGAGCTCGGCGTCGACCTCAGCCAGGGGGCGTTCGGGCTGAGGCTCAACCCGCTCGAGGGAGGAACGGACAGCGGCTGGTTCCGTTTCGAGGGCCTGGACTTCGGGGACCTGGCCAACTATCAGGTCACCATCCCCTCGGCCTACCTCAAGTTCATCGGCGGGGATTCGGACACCAAGATCATCGCCCAGCCGCGCATCCGCGGGATCGCCGGCGAGAAGATCGAGTACGTCGTCGGCCAGAAGGTCCCCATCCCCCAGACGTCCTTCTATCCCGTGGCTGCCGGCGGCCAGAATTCCCAGCCCCTCGTCAGCTACCAGCCGACCGACGTCGGCATCTCCATCAAGCTGACGCCCCGCATCCACCACGAGAGGGAAGTGACCATGGAGATCGAGATCCAGATCTCCTCGATCTCGGGCGAGGGCATCGCCGGCATCCCCATCATCGCCACCCGCGAGGTCAAGAACGTCGTCCGTCTCAAGGACGGCGAGACCAACCTCCTGGCCGGGCTCCTGCGCGACGAGGAGCGGAAGTCCCTCAAGGGCATCGTCGGCCTCAAGGACATCCCCCTCCTCGGGAATCTTTTCTCGACGGCCCAGACGACGGTCGAGCAGTACGACGTCATCCTGACCATCACCCCCCACATCCTCCGGACCATGGCCCTCAACGACGAGGACGCCAAGCCCCTCTGGGTGGACCCCGACAGCCTGGCCGGGGTGACGGGCGCCGGGCAGCGCGGAGCGGGGATGGAAGCCTTCGGGGAGCCCGAGCGACCCGAGGAGGCCCGGCTCGAGCCGCAGCGGGGCCCCGGGGCCAACGCCGTCTTCCTGTCGCCGGCGAGCTTCGAAGCCCCCCGCGACCGCGAGTTCCGGATCAACGTCGAGCTGGCGACGGACCGGGAGATCGGCAGCATGTCCCTCGGCCTGACGTTCGACCCCGGCGTCCTCCGGCTGAAGGACATCCTCGAGGGGAGCGTCATCAAGCAGCTGGGCGGCCGCGTCCCCTTCATGAGGAGCATCGGCGCCGGCAGCGCCACGATAGGCTTCACGGGGCCGTCCGGGGTCCGGGGTTTCCGGGGCCAGGGCGTTCTGGCCGTTCTCGTGTTCACGTCCGCCGAACCGGGGGAGACCGCGGTGTCCGTCACGAGCTATTCGGCCGCCGGGCCGGCCGGCCGGTCCGTCGTCCTCGACACGGGATCATCGACCGTCCTCGTCCGCTAGCCTCGAACCGTGCCGACGATCTTCATCCTCTCAGGACCCGTGCACGGGGGGAAGACGACCCTCCTCGAGAGCTCTTTGACCCGGTGGGCCGGGCGCGGCCTGGCGTTCGGAGGCTTTCTCAGCGTCGCCGTCCTCGACGCCGAAGGCCGGGCGGAATACGACCTTCTGGACCTTAAAGAGGGGCGCCGCCTGCCTTTCCTCCGCCGCACGGGCGAGCCGGAGGCCGAGAGGACCGGCCCGTTTTTTTTCGTCGAACGGACGCTCGAGCTGGCCCGGGCCATCATCCACAAGGCCGTCCCGGGCGAGCTCCTCGTCGTCGACGAGGTCGGCCCCCTCGAGCTGGAGGGAAAAGGCCTGTGGCCGGCGTTGCGCGAGGTCATCTTCCGGCCGGGGATGCGGTCGCTGCTCGTCGTCCGGGAGGAGATCCTGGAGACGTTCGTCGCTTCCTTCGGCGAAGAGGCGCCGCTCATCTTCGACGTCCGGGACCCCAACGTCCAGAAGCTCATGGACGGCGGCCTGTTCGGGACGGCCAGGCTCGATGAGGATCCAAGCTAAGTTCTTCGCCTCCTTCCGGGACCTTTTCGAAGGTCGCACGAGAGAGGTCGAGGTTCCCGCGGGACGGACCGTCCGCGATGTCCTCGATCTTCTCTGCGATACGCCCGCCCGCCGGGCGGCGATCTTCGAGGGCGGCGGCCTCAAGCCCGACCTCATCGTCCTCGTCAACGGCGCGCCCGTCGGCTCTCCGGCCGGGCTGCGGACCCCGCTCGCGGAGGGCGATACGGTGGCGGTCTTTCCGATGCTCGGAGGCGGATAGGCCTCGGGCATCCTCTCTCTCGCTGAAAGGACTTCCAGGCCCGGGGCCTGAAGCTCGTCCTCGTCGGGCGGTTCCTCTCGCGGCGCACCCCCG
>JBBIGP010000019.1:0-27217 GCA_037447475.1 Candidatus Aminicenantota bacterium | reverse complement strand
GCCCGGGGCCTGAAGCTCGTCCTCGTCGGGCGGTTCCTCTCGCGGCGCACCCCCGCCCGTGCTCGCCGCTCGGGCCTCGGGGCGCCGCGGCTTGCGACCTCGCCGGCGGTTCTGGTATTGTAGGGTCCGGAATTCCTCCGGTGAAAGGCCGCCGCGTGACCGCATCCCCGTTCCCCATAGCCGGCTACCACGGCCGGATCCTCGAGGTCGATCTCTCGGCGGGCAGCGTCCGCGTCGTCCCCCTCGATCCCGGTCTGGCCATGGATTACCTCGGCGGCCGGGGGCTGGCTGCGCGCATCCTGTACGACGCGATCGACCCGGAGGGCGATCCTCTCGGCCCCGGGAACGCCGTCGTCATCGCGACCTCGCCCCTGATCGGGTCGACGGCGCCCACGGCCGGCCGGGGGCACATGACCTTCAAGTCCCCGCTGACCGGGGTCATCGGGACGTCGAACTCCGGGGGCCACTGGGGCGCGGGCCTGAAGGCCGCCGGCGCCGACGTCCTGGTCGTCAAGGGGGCGGCGTCCTCTCCGGTCATGATCGACATCTCGCCGGAGAGGACGGAGGTCCTTCCGGCCGGCCATCTCTGGGGGCTGACGACGCACGAGACCCACGACGCACTGGCCGAAGCCTCCGAGCCCGGCCGGCCCGCGCGGGTCCTGTGCATCGGCCCGGCGGGCGAGAACCTCGTCCGGTTCGCCGCCGTGGCCAACGACCGCAACCGCGTCTACGGCCGCTGCGGCCCCGGGGCCGTCTGGGGCGCCAAGAAGCTCAAGGCGATCCGGGTCAGGGGCAAGGAGCGCGTCGCCCCGGCCGACCCGGAGCGGTACAAGTCCGGGCTCGATCAGGCCGTCTATCTCCTGAAGCAGGCGCCGGCCACCAAGCGCCTGCTCCGCGAGCTCGGCACGGCCGGCCTCGTCGAGCTCATCAATCTCATCGGCATGCTGCCCCACCGGAACTTCCAGGACTGCCTCCACCGCGACGAGGACGTCGAGCGGGTCTCCGGCGAAAGGCTGGCCAAGACCCTGCTCGAGAAGGCCGGCTCCTGCTATCTCTGCCCCATCGGCTGCCAGAGGCACACCTGTGTCAAGGGCCGGGACGGCCGGGAGGAGAGGGGAGAGGGGCCGGAATACGAGACGATGGTCCTGCTGGGCCCCGTCTGCGACATTTACGACATGGAGGCCGTCACCCGGGCCAATTACCGCTGCAACGAGCTCGGCATGGACACGATCAGCTTCGGCGGGACCCTGGCCTGCGCCATGGAGCTCTTCGAGAGCGGGAGCCTGACGGCCGCCGACACGGGCGGTGTCGGCCTCGCCTTCGGGAACAGCGAGGCCTTGGAAAAGCTGGCGGTCCTGACCGCCCGCCGGGAGGGCTTCGGGTCGGAGCTGGCCGAAGGCTCGTTCCGTCTGGCCGGCCGCTTCGGGCGCCCTGAGCTCTCCATGACGGTCAAGAAGCTCGAGATCCCGGCCTACGACCCCCGGGCCTCGTTCACCCAGGCCCTCGGCTACATGACATCGCCGTCCGGGGCCTGTCACCTCCGGGGCGGGTACGCCGTGTCCCTGGCTTTCTTCGGCGGCGCCAAGGAGATCCCCCGCTTCAGCCTTCTCCAATCGCCCATCGCCATCCGGAACATGCAGAACGCCGGCATCCTCCAGGACAGTCTCGGCGTCTGCCGGTTCACGGGATACGCGTTCTCCGTGGAGCCCTGGGCCCGGATGGCCAGCGGGATGACGGGACGGGACCTCTCGGTGGCCCGCCTCGAGGAGATCGAGAACCGGGTGGCGACGCTCGAGCGGCAGTTCAACGTCGAGGCCGGGGCCGTCGCGGCCGACGACGCCCTGCCGGCCAGGTTCGCCGAAGCGCCCGTCGCCGTGGCGGGAAAGGAGAGGACGGTGTCGCACGAGGACCAGGACAGGATGCGCCGGGACTACTACCGGGTCCGGGGCTGGGACGGGCAGGGCCGCCCGACGCGCGAGCTTCTCCGGGCCCTGCGGATCGGGGAGAGGCGCCGATGACGGGCCGCGATTGGCAGGCGGGGGGGGATCTCATGCGGCTCTTCCGGTCGGTGGGGCGGGCCTCGCTTCTCATCGACATCCAGGACAGCCACAGCGGCAACATGGCCGTCCGTTGGACGGACGAGCGCGATGGGGAGCGCATCGTCATCACGGCCACGGGCTCCCAGAAGGGCGACCTGGAGCCGAGCGACATCTGCTTTCTTTCGGCGCGGGAGACCGACTTCGGGTACTACAAGGCGTCTTCCGAGACGGACATCCACGCCCGCATCCTCTCCCTGCCCGGGGTCGGGGCTTCGATGCACGCTCACGTCAAGGAGCTGACCTCGGTCACCCTGGACGATGCCGCCAAGCCGTCCCGGCCCCCCGACTTCGTCCCCGTCGATCCCTTGGGCGTTCACCACCTGGGCCGCGCGGTTCCCGTAGATTGGTTCGCGGTCCCCAGCGGGTCCGCCGAAATGACCCGGACCATCCCCGAGCGGCTGGCCCGGCATCCCCTGACCGTCATCTACGGCCACGGCGCGGTGGCCAAGGGCCGGACCCTCGAGGAGGCCTTCTTCCGCCTCTGCGTCGCCAATAACTCCGGGTCCGTTGTTCGGGCGATGGGCCGTCTCGGCGTCGACGTCGAAGCCCTGCGGGAGAAGGTCCGGGCCGGTCCCGAGGCCGTCTTCCCCACACCGCCCGCCCCCTACGAGACCGGCGCCGACGGCCGATGCGACTTCCCCGACGAAGAGGAGATCCTCAAGGAATTCCTGAAGGCCGGACGCCGGATCTTCGAATCCCGGCTGTCCCCGTTCCACACAGGCTCGATGTCGGTCCGCGGCGTCGACGAGATGCTCTATGCGCCCAAAGCGTCCATGCCTGCCGACCTCGTCGGCCCTCTCGTCCGGGTCCCGCTCGCGGACGACGATGCCGGTGACGGCGCCGAGATCAAGGTCCACAAGGCGATCTATGCGGCGGGAGATTTCCAGACCGTCATGCACTGTTATGTCCCCGAGGCCGAGGCCTGCGCCCGCTTCGCCTATCCGGGCGAACCGGCCCCGGCCGAGCGCATCGTCCCCATCGACGCCGAAGGATCTTTTCTCTACCTGGCGGTCCCCGTCCTGCCGCCGGACGCGGACCTGCCGGGCCTCGTCCGCGCCCTCCACGACTACAAGGTGGCCGTCATCCGGGGAGGCGGGGTCTGGGCGGTCGGGACCCAGTCCCTGTCCGAGGTCCTCCACCACCCCTCCTCGCTGCGGGAGATATGCCTTTACCGGATCGCGGCCCGGGAGAGAGGTCTCGACCTTCGCCGGATGGAGCCCGCCAAGGCCCGCCGGTGGTGACCGCGCTCCGACCCGGAGCGCCTCCCTCCCCGTCCCCCCTCGGGGGGTGGAGAGTCACCCCGGGAAATCACCCCTAGAGGGGATTGCCTGCCACCCCGCTTCCTGTAATCTGGATACCGAAGCCCGCGACCTGTGGACGTTCGATGAGTTTCAATTCGACCGAAAACCTCAACCCTCCCGTGGAGATCCGTCTGGCGAGGAATCCGGGGGGGATCCTGCCCTTGGCCGCCCGGATCGGCCCCCGGAAGACGAGGACCAGGATGTTCTTGATCTTCGCCGCGCTGACGACGGCCCTGTTCATCCTCCTGACCGCCCATTTCCTCCGCCGGCTGCAGGCCTGGACCCAGAGCGACATCGAGGAGAGCGTCGCGAACGCCGCCCGGGTCGCCTCGCTGGACCTGGCCCTGGGCCTCGAACGGGACCCGCACGGCGACCGGACCTCACAGCTGGCGGCCGTCTTCGGGAGCTCGCCGGGGCTGGTGTACGCCATCCTCGAGGACGAGGCCGGCCGGGTCCTGGCCTCCGTCGACCCCGATCGGAGGGCAGGAAATGGATACCGGGAGACGGCCCTCCCGCCGTCCTGGAAGGACGCCCAAAGCGTGTTCCGGACGAGCGTTCCTCTCGTCGCCGGAGACCGCGCCTCCGGGCGCCTGTATTTCGGCTTTTCCTTCCCCGGAAGGCTGGAGGCCCTCGCCCGGGAGCGCCGCTTCGCGATCGCCGCCGGGGCCTTGATCCTGGCCGTCGGCCTGGCCCTCGTTTTTCTCGTCAGCGGCCAGGTCACGCGGCCCCTGGTCCAGGTCGCCAGGACCGCGGAGCGCATCGCCCACGGCGACCTCACTCAGCGCGTGCGGATCTACTCCCGCGACGAGGCCGGCCTGCTGGCCGGGGCCTTCAACGCGATGATGGACGGACTGGAAAGGTCCGCCCGCGAGATGGAAGCCCGGGCCAGGTCCCTCGAGGAGCGGGCCTCCTCGCAGTCGTTCGAGCTCGAACGGGAGATCCTCGAGCGCCGCCGCATCGAGCAGGAGCTGCGTCTCGTCCGGGAAGAGCTCGAGGCCCGGGTCGAGGAGAGGACGGAGGAGCTGTCCCAGGCCAACGAGGAGCTCCACGGCAAGGTCCGCGAGAGGAAGCGTGCCGAGGACCAGCTGCAGAACACCCTCGGGCGGTTGGAGCGGGCCCTGGAGGGGACAGTCAAGGCCTGGTCCCTGACCGGCGAGATGCGGGATTTCACGACGGCCGGACATCAGCGCCGGGTCTCGAGCCTGGCCGTGGCCATCGCCGAAGAGCTCCACCTCCCGTGGGAGAAGATCGAAGGGCTGCGCATCGCCGGCATCATCCACGACATCGGCAAGATCGCCATGCCCGCCGAGATCCTGGCCAAACCGGCCCGGCTGACGAAGACGGAGTTCCAGCTCGTCAAGGACCATCCCCGGATCGGCTTCGAGATCGTCAAGAGCATCGATTTCCCGTGGCCCGTCGCCCACATCATCCTCCAGCACCACGAGAGGATGGACGGGTCCGGATACCCGGAGGGGCTCCTGGGGGACGCCATTCTTCTCGAAGCCCGGATCCTGGCCGTGGCCGACGTCGTCGAGGCCCTGTCCTCCCACCGGCCTTATCGTCCGGCGCACGGGATCGAGAAGGCCCTCGAGGAGATCCGGCGCGGGCGGGGCATCCGTTACGACATGCGCGTCGTGGACGCCTGCATCAAGCTCTTCCGGGAACGGCACTTCTCCTTCCCCGAGGCCGCCTCCGGCGCGCCCCTCCATTCGTAGGCCTGGACAGGCCGTTCTCCTCGAACATCCGCGCGGTGATGCGCCTTCGTGGCCTTCACCTATGAGGAAGTGACTTTCAAGACGCATCACGCAGGACCTCCCGGGGGCCCCCCGTTCGTTGACTTGACGGGTCGTTTGGGCTAGAATCGTTGGACCCTTGGCGGCGTAGCTCAGTTGGTCAGAGCATGCGGCTCATATCCGCAGTGTCGGGGGTTCAAATCCCTCCGCCGCCATGTCCCCGCGGTCCGGCCGGCACGACATGAAAGCGGTGAAGATCCCCGATAAACAGGCCGCCGGAGTCTTCCGGGCCTTTCGGTCCGGGCTTCTCGAGAGCCGGGCGATCGTCCCCGGGGACCGCGTGCTCGCGGCCTGTTCGGGCGGTCCGGATTCCATGGCCTTGGTGTCCCTGCTCCTCAAGCTCCGCGACGAGATGCCGCTCGAGCTCGCCGTCGCCCACTTCAACCACGGTCTGCGCGCCGAAGCCCCCATCGACGAGGCCTTCGTCCGCGAGTGGGCCCGGCGCCGCGCGATCCTCCTCGTCGCGGGAAAGGCCGATGTCCGGGCCGATGCGGCGGCCCGCTCGATGAACCTGGAGGAGGCCGGCCGGGAGCTCCGGTACCGCTTCCTCCGGAGAGAGGCCGAACGGCTGACGGTGACCAAGATCGCCACCGGCCACACGATGAACGATCAGGCGGAAACGGTCCTCATGCGCTTGATGCGCGGGACGGGGCTCGCGGGACTGGCCGGCATCCCGCCCGTCCAGCCGGGGCGGCCGTGCCCCGTCGTCCGGCCCTTGCTCGGTCTGACCAGGCCCGCCCTCCTGGCGTATCTCGAAGCGGAAGGCGAGAGCTATCGGATCGACCGGACGAACCTCGACCGTCGCAACCTCAGGAACCGGATCCGGTCCGGTCTGCTCCCCGAGCTCGAAACGGGCTACGCGCCCCGGATCGTCGAGCATCTGGCCCGACTGGCAACGATCGCCCGGGAGGAGGACGAACTGCTTTCGGAGTTCGTCCGGGAGCTCAGCCAAGCGTTCGTCGTCCGCAGGAAGAGGGATGTTCTCCTCGACGCGGCCGGCCTGCCCCCGCATCTTCCGGCCCTGGCCCGGCGGGTCCTCCGGGAGTTCCTCCGGGAGGCCCGGGGCGACCTGCGCTCGATCTCCTTCGAGGACGCCGTGTCCGTCCTCGGCCTGAAGGAAGGCAAAACGAGGGCCCTCGCCGGAGGCCCGACGCTCGTCCGGGAGCGGGGCTGGATCAAGGCGAAAGGGGCGAGCCCTCCATCGAGGCCCTATCGCATCTTGTGGGACGGGGCGGGACGGGTCGACGTCGAGGCCGGGGGCCTCGCGCTCGAAGGCCGGCGGATGAACGCGAGGAGCGCGGGACCCTTGAAGGGAGACGATCTCCGGAGGGCCGTTGTCGACGCGGCCGGACTCGCCGTCCCCCTGCTCATCCGGAACCGACGTCCGGGCGACCTCTACCGGCCCCTCGGCTCCCCGGGCCGGAAGAAGCTCAAGGAGATCCTCCGGGCCAGGGGCGTGCCGCGCGAGGAGCGCGACCGGCTGCCCGTCATTGTCTCCGGCGACGACATCGTCTGGGTCCCGGGCCTGCCGGTCGCCGATAAGTTCAAAGTGACCGCCAAGACCCGGACGGTCCTCATCCTCGAAAGAAAATAGGGTCTTCCCCTTGACGAGTGAAGGCCGGATGAGATCGCCCGGTTCAGCGGGGATAGAGGCTGAGGTACCAGCGGACGATGCGCTCGCCCCAAAGCATGGAGACGAAAGCGGCGGGGGCGAGGAAGGTCCCGAAGGGCAGGGCGAACTGGAAGTCCTTGCCCCGCCGGAGGATCATGAACGCGCCGACGAGGGCCCCGAGGAACGAGCCGAGGATGAGCGTCAGGAGGGTCCTCGACAGTCCGAGGTAGGCCCCGACCATGAGGAGCATGGTCACGTCCCCCATGCCGAGGCCCTCCTTCTTGCGGACGAGGCGGTAGGCCCCGTAGACGACGAGCAGGAAGCCGGCCCCGGAGACGGCCCCGACGAGGGCGCCGCGCAGCGTCAGGTCGTCCCTGAAGAACGCATAGGCGAGGGCCAGGGCGAGCCCGGGCATGGTGATGGCGTCCGGCAGGACCTGATGGAAATAGTCGATGAAGCCCAGGGCGATGAGGGCGCTCGTGAACACGCACCCGGCGACGAACTCCAGTCCCACGACGCGCCCGGTGGAGAGGTGGACGAGCACGAAGCCGAGCGCGGTCAGCGCTTCGACGAGGGGATAGACGGGGGAGATGCGGCGGCCGCACCGGCGGCACTTCCCGCCGAGGAGGATATATGAAAGGATGGGGATGTTGTCGACCGGCCGGACCCGGGCCCCGCACCCCGGACAGGAGGACGGCGGCCGGAGGAGGCTGAGGTCCCGCGGCAGCCGGTAGATGACGACGTTGAGGAAGCTCCCCCAGACGAGGCCTGCCAGGACGATCAGGAAGAGGGTCATCGTCTCCACGGGCTGATCCTCGTTCTCGCGTCCCCGGTCTCCGGGTCATAGACGTAGTCCTCGTCGTCGAGGTCCTTGGGGACGCGGGCCAGGAAGCCGGTCCTGACGAGGGTCTCCAGGTCGCCGGGCCACCGGCCGTACCGCTCCCGAAAGGCCGTCAGGGCCTTGCCGATCTCGCCGATGTCGATGGTCGACTTGACGTTGTAGAGGTGGTTCGAGGCGATCTTCCGGGTCCGCTCGTCGGGCGCGGTCCGGTAGATGTCGAGCCATGTCTCCCAAGAGGTCTGCAGGTCGCCCTTGCGGAAGATGGCGTTGGCGCGGAGCCGGGGGACGAACTCGGGCGAGCCGGGGATCTTCATGCACATCTCGAAATACTTCTCGGCCAGCTCGAAATCCCGGAGTTTCATCATGGCGATGTGGCCGGCCTGGAAGGAGAAGATCCACAGGTCGGGGTTCTTCTCGTGCCCCCGGTCGAGGATGCGGAAGGCGGCCTGCGGATCGCGGGCTTCCTGGACGGCGATCATGGCTCCGACCTCGTAGGGGTCGGAGAAGCGGGGATCGAGCTCGGAGATGATGGAGAAGACATGGTCGAGGTGGTCGAAGCGGTCGTCGATCGTCGGGGTGCTGTAGTACTGGATGGCCCAGAGATAGGCGAGGTCGGCGGCCAGGGCCGAGTAGCCGAACGTCGCATGTTTCAGGAACTTCCCCGAGGGAAGATAGATGACCGACGATCCAGGGACCTTCCGGCGGGCGATGCCGTCGGTGCGGACCTTGAGGGCCATGAACGCGGAGGCCGTGGCCAGGAGGAAGATCACGAGGAGGAATGCCGCCGCGCCCCCGGCCGATGACGATGTCCTGCTCATGGTCTTTCAGGCGGCCCGGCCGTCCTCAAATGAAATCCCGCCTCCTGAAGACGAGGATGGCCAGTCCCAGGAGGAACGCCGTATAGAAGACGCCGTAGAGGAACGAGGAGAGATAGATCGCGGACGGGATGGGCAGCCCGTGGACGACCTCCGTCTTGAAGTTGAAGTTCTCGAGGTCGGGGAGGACGGTGTAGAGGGCGCGGACGAGCGTCCGGCCCACCCCCGGCTTCATCTTCCGGATGATGAGCTCCAGGCCCCAGGACAGGTGACCGATGAGATAAAAGGCCAGGGAGAACAACGAACTCAGGATGGGCGTCGAGAAGGACGAGAACAAAATGGCCACGGCCGTGATGAGGACGAGCTCGAGGAAGATGTAGGCGATGGCCGTGAGCATGGCGCCCTCGAACTGCCGGGTGTGGAGGAAGAGGAGGGCCAGGAAAATGGCCGCCATGCAGGCGGTCATGACGAACAGGGTCAGGACGAGCCCAAGGAACTTGCCCAGGATGAACTGGGCCCGGTGAAGGGGCTTGGAGAGGAGCGTGAAGATCGTCTTCTTGTCGATCTCCTTGTAGACGAGACCGGTCCCGATGAGGACGGCCATGAGGACCCCGAAGACCGAGATCGAGGCCAGCCCGACGTCCTTGATGATCTTGATCCGGTCGCCGACGGTCAGCAGGGCCAGGACCCGGGAAGCGATGATGCCGACGGCCGCGAAGAAGAACAGGAGATAAAGGATGCGGTCGCGCTTGGCCTCCTTGAAGGTGATCCCGGCGATGGCCCGGATCTTCATCGCCCCGCCACCGTCTCGACGAAGATGTCCTCGAGCGTCTCGGTCCGCGGGCTGAGCGACAGGACCCGGCCCTTGCGGTCGTGGACGAGGGCCAGGACCTGCTCGACCTTGGCTTCCTCGAAGACCCGCAGGAGCAGACGGTCGCCCTTGGCCGTGAAGCACTCTCCGAGCCCCCCGACGGCCTCGGCCGGCAGGCCCGAGAGGACGACCTCCGTGAACAGGACCTTCTCCGACACGAGATCCTGGAGGGCGCCCTCCTTGACGATCCGCCCGCCGACGATGATGGCCACCCGGTCGCAGATCATCTCGATGTCCTGGAGGATGTGGGAGGTGAAGAAGACCGTCTTGCCCTCTTCTTTGAAGCGGACGATGATGTCCCGGATCTCCTTGCGGCCGAGGGGGTCCATCCCGCCGAGGGGCTCGTCGAGGATGACCAGCTTCGGATCGTTGATGAGGGCCTGGGCCAGACCGACGCGCTGGAGCATCCCCCGGGAGAACTTGCGGAGCTGGAGGTCCCGGGCCCGCTCGAGGCCGACGAGGGCCAGGAGCCGGCCGATGCGCTCCTCCCTCTCGCGGCGGGAGAGGCCGAACAGGTCAGCGGTGAAGGCCAGGAACTCCGAGGCCGTGAGGTAGTCGTAAAAATAGGGGTTCTCCGGCAGGAAGCCGAGGGTCTGGCGGGCCCGCGGCGACAAGTGCGGCAGGCCGAAGATGTCGATCGTCCCGGCGTCGGGATAGATCAGTCCGAGGAGGCACTTGATGGTCGTCGTCTTGCCCGCACCGTTGGGGCCCAAGTAGCCGAAAATCTTGCCCTCCCGGACCGAGAGACTGATGCCCTTGAGGATCTCCCGGGGCTTGGGGATGAAACCCAGCCGGAAGGTCTTTCTCAGGCCCTCGATGCGGATGGCGTCGGTCATGGCTTCGAGCCTATTGTATGGAATGCCGGCCGGAAGTCAATCAGGCCAAGCCCTTGATGCGCCTGGCATTGGCCAGGAGCTTGTCCTGGGTGAAGACGTGCTCCCGGGTCAGGGCCAGGTGGAGCCTGAGCTGGGCGGGGCCCTCGTCGGTCCGGAAGCTCGGCTCGGCCCCCATATGCGTCAGGATGATGCCCAGCTGGAGGGCGTGGCACATCTCGTCGATCCCGATCTGGATGGACTGGGCCCGGGCGTCTGTCCTCTCGACGCGTTGTTTTCACGAAGGCCTATTATATCCGCGAGGGCTTCCCTGGCAAAGTGTCCTTCCCGGCGGTCCCAGGAAATGTCCGCCAAAAGGCGGCCAATGATGCCGCCCCTCAAGGGAGGCTCGCCTGGAGGGTAAAAATGCCTGGCTTAATGGGAGATACTTATCAGATATCGCAGGACTTAGAGAACACATCGGCATTTTTTATGAATAGAGCAGGCTAGTCGCGGGGGGTGATGGAAGGACCGTTTTATCCCCCCGGGAACCGCCGCCGGCGGCGATTGACCCCCCCGGCTCCCCATAGGATTCTACCCCTGTCGCAGCCCCAAGCAGCGATGGCCTCACAAGAGGCCGCGCCGAGGTTGTGAATTGGGAGAAGGCGGAGGATCTCTCCCCCCTTCAGGCCCCCTCCCGACGGTCCTGCGGGAAGTCCGGAGGGGGCTTTTTAATTGCTCTTCTCCCGTTTCCGGGGACGGGGGATCGAGCGATGGCGGCCGCGATCTCCCCGAAGGACCCCGCGCCCCCTTGGGGAATCCCTCCTGTTCGGGTATAATCGGCTGGCCGTTTTCCCGAGGAGGTGAGCGATGTCCGATTTCGGCGGGGCCGTCAAACCGCTGTCCGAAAATCCCGATTTCAAGATCGCCGTCCTCGGCGTTCCCTTCGACGAGAAATCCAGCTACCTCAAAGGGGCAGCGGGGGGGCCGGCCGCCGTCCGGGCCGTATCCACGGGCAAGTGCTACTGCGCTTGGACGGAGCTCGGCGTCGACCTGGAGGACGAGACCGTCATGGTCGATCTCGGCGACGTCGACACGTCGGGTGATCCCGACAAGACCTTCGGCCTGATCGCAAAGTCCGTGGCCGGGATCCTGGCCCGGGGCGCCGTCCCCATCGTCCTCGGCGGCGACCACTCCATCACCTATCCCGTGCTCAAGGCCTTCGCCGCCGTCCACAAGCCCCTCGATGTCCTCCATTTCGACGCCCACCCCGATCTTTACGACGACCTCTACGGCGACAGGCTGTCCCACGCCTGCCCCTTCGCCCGGGTCCTCGAGGACGGGCTGGCCGACAGCCTCGTCCAGGTCGGGGTCCGGGCCGTGACCGCCGCCCACCGCTCGAGAGCCTTGAAGCACGGCGTCCGGATGGTCGAGATGAAGGAGATCCGGGAGCCCCTCCACTTCAAGTTCACGAACCCGGTCTACATCTCCTTCGACCTCGACGCCCTGGACCCCGCTTTCGCCCCCGGCGTCTCCCACCACGAGCCCGGCGGGCTATCGACGCGCCAGGCGGTCCAGATCATCCAGTCGCTCAAGGGCCGCATCGTCGGCCTGGACATCGTCGAGCTGAATCCCGGCCGCGACGTCTCCGGCATCACCGCCGCCGCGGCCTTCAAGATCATCAAGGAGGTCGCCGGGCGGATCGTCCGGCCCTGACGGGCCCGGGCGGCCTTCACCGGGCCGGCCCCGCGGCCGGCGCGCCGGCCTCCGAAGGAGGTCTCATGAAACGCTCCGTCATCTTCCTGGTCCTGGCCGTTCTCGCCTGCGGCGGCCCGCGGGCCGCCGCAGGGCCCGACTTCGACGCGCATTTCACCGACGCGACGATGCGCGTCGACTTCTTCCACGTCGGGCACGCGACCGAGGACCTCATCTCCCTCGACCGGGTCTACCGCCAGGGCATCTGGGCCGGGAGCCGGACCCGCCTCGTCGATCCCTTCAATCTGGGCCGCTATCTCGTCAAGGTCACCGATGCGGCCACGGGGACGCTCATCTTCTCCAAGGGCTTCGACAGCTACTTCGGCGAGTACAAGACCTCTGACGCGGCCGCCAGGGGCGTCCGGAGGACCTATCACGAAAGCGTGCTCCTGCCCTTCCCCCGCCGGCCGGTCCGCTTCACGGTGGAGATGAGGGACCGCCGGAACGTCTTCCAGCCGCTCTTCGCCCAGGAGATCGACCCGGCGGACCCGGCCGTCGTCCGGGAGAGCCTCGTCCCGGGGGTCAAGGTCATCGAGGTCCTCAAGTCGGGCGAGCCCCACAGAAAGGTCGACCTCGTGTTCGTCGCCGAGGGCTACACGGAGGCCGAGGAGGCCAAGGTCCGGGCCGACCTCGAGCGCTTCGCGGGCGTCCTCTTCACCCTCGAGCCCTACAAGTCCCGCCGGGACAAGTTCAACATCACCGGCGTCTTCAAACCCTCCGCCGAGAGCGGTCCCGACGAGCCGAGCCACGGCGTTTTCAAGTCCTCCGCGGTCGGGGCGACCTTCGATTCCCTGGGTTCCGAGCGCTACCTCCTGACCGAGGACAACCGGAGCCTGCGGGACATCGCGGCCCACGCGCCGTACGACGCCCTGGCCATCATGGTCAATCACGGGCGTTACGGGGGAGGCGGGATCTACAACCTGTACTGCACGTTCACGACCGACAACCAGTGGCACGAATACCTGTTCCTGCACGAGTTCGGCCATTCCTTCGCCGGTTTGGCCGACGAATACTACACCTCGGAGGTCGCCTACAACGAGTTCTACCCCCGCGGCATCGAACCGGTCGAGCCCAACATCACGGCTCTCTTGGACCCCGCCCGTTTGAAATGGGCCGATCTCGTCACTCCGGGGGTCGAGGTCCCGACCCTCTGGGAGAAGGCCGGGTTCGACCGGATGGACAATGCCTATCAGAAGACGCGATCCGAGATCAACGCGAGGATCGCCCGGATGAAGAGGGAAGGGGCCGCCGCGTCCGAGGTGGCCCGGATCGAGGAGGACTCGGAGCGGCTGTCGCGGGAGCACGCCGCGAAGGTCGACGACTTCCTGCGCAGGAGCCGGTATTGGGACAAGGTCGGGGCCTACGAAGGGGCCGGGTACGCCTCCGAGGGCCTCTTCCGGCCTCAGCTGGACTGCCTGATGTTCACCAAGGGAGCGAAGCCGTTCTGCAAGGTCTGCGAATCGGCCGTGAGGAGGATGATCGAATACTACTCCCGGCAGTGATGCGTCAGTGATATATCTGATTTCCGATATGAGATGCGGGCTGTTGTCAGCAAAAGGGGGGTTGATGATGGGAACCAAAAAGGTGGGGGCTTTCTCCAGCCCGCACAAGAAAGCCATATTCATTATAACACCCGTAACGCGAATGTAAAGCGAAATCTTACAATTTATTAAATTTATTTTTTGGGCCTCCCAAGGCATTGATTTCAAGAGCGTTTCGTCCCACAATGGGGGAAGCCCGGACATCGGAGGGACCATGGACCAGAAAAAAGTCGAGATCAAGGTCGATGAAGCGGTCGCCCTCGGCCAGTACGCCAGCATCGCCGCGATCCGCCACTCCCGCGAGGAATTCATCTTCGATTACGCCTTCCTCTTCCCCGACGGGCCCTTCGGCAAGCTCGTCGCCCGGATCATCGTCAGCCCCGCCCACGCCAAGCGGTTCCTCGAGGCCCTGCAGGCCAACATCAAGCGCTACGAGGACGCGTACGGGACGATCGTGCCGTCCGACATGCCGCCGCCGGTCGACTACATCCAATAGCGGGCGGACCGGCTCGTGCCGCGGCGCTCTTGACATCAGGGTGGAGAATCTATAGAGTTGAACCAAGCCGATGCTCAGCTTCGAGGAGGCAATCCAACACGGAGGTATAAACGATGGCATACGAATTCAAGAACTCCCGGGGGACCAGCTACTTCCTGCATTCCAAACAGGTCAATCTGAAGGGCGGCCGGCTGCAGACGATCTACTTCTTCGCCCGTGACGTCCGGCCCGGCGCGCTCGACGCCGTCCCCGAAGGCTACATGGTCCAGGAGACGGCCAAGACCGGGATGCCCATCCTCAAGAAGAAATAGCCGAGCCGGGGGGCCCTTTTCGCGGCCAGCGGCCCCGAAGGGGGTTCCCTCTTTTTTTCCGCGCCGCTCTCTTTGACCCAAGGTCCCGTTCCCGGTATACTCGGGCCATGAGAACTCTCCCTCGCGCGCTTCTGGCGGGTTGTGTCTGCGCGGCCGTCGTCCTCTCCGCGTGCGGGCGTGAAGAGCCGGAAGGCTCCGGCGAGGGCCGCCGGCTCCGCATCGCCGTCATCCCCAAGGGCACGACCCACGAGTTCTGGAAGTCCATCCGGGCCGGCGCCGAACAGGCCGGCCGCGAGGCGGGCGTCGAGACGATCTGGAAGGGGCCGCAAAAAGAGGACGACCGGTCCCAGCAGATCACCGTCGTCGAGGACTTCATCAGCCGCGGCGTCGACGGCATCGTCCTGGCTCCCCTCGACGACCGGGCCCTCATGCGCCCCGTGCGGGACGCCGTCCGCGAGGGCATCCCCGTCGTCATCATCGATTCCGGATTGCAGGGCGACGACTACGTGAGCTACGTCGCCACGGACAACTACTGGGGCGGGGTCCTGGCCGCCCGCCGGCTCGGCGCGCTCCTCGGCGGCCGCGGCCGGATCTTCCTCATCCGCTACCAGGAGGGCTCGGCCAGCACGATGCTGCGGGAGGCCGGGTTCTTCGACACCGTCAAGCAGGAATTCCCGGACCTCGTCCTTCTCGTCCAGGACCAGTACGCGGGCGCGACGACGGAGACCGCCTTCCAGCTCGCCGAGAACCTCATCAGCCGGTTCCCCGACGTCGAGGGCATCTTCGCCCCCAACGAATCGAGCACCTTCGGCACGCTCCGGGCCCTGCAGTCTTCCGGCCTCGCGGGCCGGGTCCGGTTCGTCGGCTTCGACAGCTCCCCGAAGCTCGTCCAGGGCCTGCGGGACGGCCACCTCCACGGGCTCGTCTTGCAGAACCCGACGAAGATGGGCTATCTGGGGGTCCTGACCATCGTCGCCCACCTCCGGGGCGAAGAGGTCGAGAAAATCATCGATACGGGCGTCACGCTGGCCACCGCGGACAACATGGACGAGCCTGAGATCAAATCCCTTCTGGAGCCCGATCCCGCCAAGCCTCCCCGCTGATGACGACCGCCCCCGAAAGCCCCCTCGTCCTCCGGATGACCGGGGTCACCAAGACGTTCGGCGCGACCCGGGCCCTCGACGATGTCTCCTTCGAGCTCCGCCGCGGCGAGGTCCGCGCCCTGCTCGGTGAGAACGGCGCCGGGAAGAGCACGATGATGAAGGTCCTCAGCGGGGCCCTAGCGCCCGACTCGGGGACGATGGAGATCGAGGGCTGCCCGTACGCTCCCTCCGGGCCGATCGACGGGTTCCGGGCCGGCCTGTCGATCGTCTATCAGGAGCTCACCCTGGCCCCCCACATGACGGTCGAGGAGAACATCATGCTGGGCCGAGAGGCCCACGCGGCGGGCTGGCTCGACCGCCGGTCCATGAAGAGGAAGGTCCGCGAGGCCCTGGAATTCGTCCGCCATCCGGAGATCTCGGCCGAGGTGCCTATCAAGAAGCTGAGCGTCGGGGCCAGGCAGATCGTCGAGATCGCCCGGGCCCTGATGAACCGGTCCCGCATCCTGGTCCTCGATGAGCCCACGAGCTCCCTGTCGCTCGAGGACAGCCTCAGGCTGTTCGAGATCGTCCGCAAGCTCCGGGACCAGGGCGTCGCCGTCATCTACATCAGCCATTTCCTGGAGGAGGTCCAGAAAGTCGCCGATTCCTACACCGTCCTGCGCGACGGCCGGAACGTCGGCTCCGGGCCCATGGCAGGCACCGGGCTCGAGGACCTCATTCAGCTCATGGTCGGCCGCAAGGTCGACCGGATGTTCCCCCGCGTCGAGCACGGCATCGGAGAGACCGTCCTGGACCTCCGGGAGCTCCGGGGGACGAGGATGGCCGCTCACGTCAGCCTGACCCTGTCCAGGGGCGAGATCCTGGGCATCGCGGGACTCATCGGCTCGGGCCGCACGGAGCTTCTGCGGTCGGTCTTCGGTCTCGACGGGATCGAGGGCGGATGCCTGGTCGTCTCGGGCGTCGAGACGGGGGGCGGGCGGCCGTGGGCCAGGATCGATCAGGGTTTCGGTTTCCTGAGCGAGGACCGCCAGGGGGAGGGGCTGGCCCTGAGGATGTCCGTCGCCGACAATCTGGCCCTGAGCGATTTCTCGCCCTATGTCAGGGCCGGATTGCTGCGGACCGGCCGCCAGCGTCGGGCCGTGGAGGGGTGGATCGACAAGATGAACATCCGCACGGCGGGGCCCGACCGGAAAGTCCTCAGCCTTTCGGGCGGGAACCAGCAGAAGGTGGCCCTGGCCCGGCTCCTCCATCAACAGGCCTCGATCCTTCTCCTCGACGAGCCGACACGGGGCATCGACGTCGTCAGCAAGGCCCAGGTCTACGAATGGATCGGCGAGCTGGCCCGGGAGGGCCGGGCCGTGCTCTTCGTCAGCTCCTACCTGCCCGAGCTCCTCGGCGTCTGCGACCGGATCGCCGTCTTCCACCGCGGCGTCCTCGTCGATTCCAGGCCGGCCGCCGAGTGGGACGAGCACAGCCTGATGTCGGCGGCCGCGGTCGGCCGGGTCCCGGACGGACGGGACGCATTCGACAAGGAAAGGACGGCCGAATGACCAAACCGCGTCGCGACCGCTTCCGGAAGGCCCTCGGCGTCCTCGGCCCGTTCGCCGGCCTCGTGCTGGTCATCGCCATCTTTTCCCTCATTCCCGAGATCCAGGCCCGCTTCCTGAGGGTCGCGAACTTCACGAGCGTGGCCACCCAGTCCGTCATCGTCGCCCTGGGCGCCCTGGGCATGACCCTGGTCATCATCAGCGGGGGGATCGATCTTTCGGCGGCCTCGAACATCGCCCTGTCGAGCGTCATCGCGGCCTATGCGATCAACGCCGGCGCCCCTCCGCTCGCCGCCGTGGTCCTCGGGGTGCTGACCGGAGCGGCCGTCGGCCTGGCCAACGGCGCCCTGATCACGCGGCTCCGCCTCATCCCGTTCATCGTCACCCTGGGCATGATGGGCATCGCCCGCGGGGCGGCCAAATGGATCGCCGGGAACCAGAAGATCGACGCGCCCATGACCTGGGTCAACGAGCTCATGGCCCGCAGCCCGCGCCCGTCCTGGCTCCTCGTGGCCCCGGGCGTCTGGGGGGTCATCCTCCTGGCCGTGCTCATGGCCGTCGTCCTCCGCCGCACGGTCTTCGGCCGGCACGTCTTCGCCGTCGGCTCGAACGAATCCACGGCCCGGCTCTGCGGCATCCGGACCGGCCGGGTCAAGGTCCTCATCTACGTCACCGGGGGGCTGTTCTGCGGCCTGGCCGGGGTCATGGAGTTCTCTCGGCTCACGGTCGGCGACCCTACGGTCGCCATCGGCCTCGAGCTCGACATCATCGCCGCGGTCGTCATCGGCGGCGGCAGCCTGAGCGGCGGGGAGGGCAGCATCCTGGGGACCATGATCGGGGTCATGATCATGTCCTTCCTCCGCAACGGCTGCACGATGATGGGCTGGCCGAACTACATCCAGGAGATCATCATCGGGGCCATCATCGTCGTCGCCGTCACCCTGGACCGGATGAGGCACCGGCAGGAGTGAGAGGGGCCGGGCGCAAAGGTTTCCGGGCGGCCGTCGTCTAAAGGAATGGAAACCCGATAAGGAGATAGTCAATGAAGCAAACAAGACTGAGGACCCCCATAGCCGCGGCCCTGGCGGCCGCCTTCACGGTCTCCCTCCTGGCCCTCCCGGTCGCGGCCCAGGCGCCCGGCCGCGGGGACCGGCCTTGGCCGGGGATGCGCATGGCCGCCAGAGACGCCCTGGGCATCACCGCCGAACAGGAGAAGAAGCTCGAGGAGTTCAGAAAGGCCGGGATCGAGGAGGGCCGGGCCTTCCGCGAGCAGATGACGAAGGTCCGCGAGGAGCTCGACGGCCTGATGAAGGACCCCAAGGCCAACGAGGCCAAGATCAACGCGGCCATCGACCGGATGTCCAAGATGCACGCCGACCGGCTCAAGGCGACCGTCAAGAGCCGCGCGGCTTGGCAGGCCATCTTCACCCCCGAGCAGCTCGAGAAGATGAAGGGCACCAGGGAAGCGTTCAGGGGCCGTCCCGGCATGATGATGGGGCGCGGCGGGATGGCCATGGGTCCCATGGGCATGAGAGGCCGTTTCATGGGGCCGGGCATGGGCCGCTGGCACATGAGGGGGCCGGGCATGTTCCACGGCCGGCCCTTCGGCTGGCGCCGCTGGTAAGCGAACTCTGCCTCCGCTCTGAGGGCGGGCTCCTTTTCCGGGAGGCCCGCCCTTTTTGTTGGGCCGGGACAATTGTCCTCTAGAGGGGACGGGGGCCAAAGCTTTCAACAGGGTAAGCAGGCTGGCATGGAAGTTGCAAAGGAGAGAGGTGGAAGGAGAAAGACGATGAAGAAACTGACAAGCCTCCTGGCGGCAGTCATCGTTTCCGTCCCGCTCGGCCTGGCGGCCCAGGACGAGACCTTCTACCCTTATAGCTATGCCCGTCTCAGCTACGTCAAAGGCGATGTCTATGTCCAGAGGACCGACGATCTCGGCTACGAGAAAGGCGAGATCAATCTGGCCCTCGTCCAGGGCGACAAGATGGGCACCGAACGGGGCATGGCTGAGGTCCATTTCGGCCGGCGGAACTACCTCCGCCTCGACGAGAACACGAGGGTCGAGTTCGCTATCCTGCCCCGCGAAGGCGAGGAATTCGTCAAGATCCATCTTCTCGAAGGCCGCGCCTACCTGAGGGTGAGCCGGCTCGTCGAGGACAAGGGCATCGAGCTCCACACGCCCGACGCCTCCTTCTACGTTCTCGAAGAGGGGCTCTTCCGGTTCGACGTGAGGACCGGCCGGATGACCGAGGCGTTCGTCCACGAAGGCAGCCTCGAGGCGGCCTCCGAGGCCGGGTCCGTGCTCGTCCGCAGCCTCGAATCCGTGTCCGCCTCGGACGGCCGTCTCCTCGGCGACCCCGATTATTTCTATGCCCGCGGCGACGAGTTCGACGACTGGAACCGGTCCCGCGACTCCCTCCTGGCCCGCAGGACCGACAGGCGGTACCTGCCGCGCGAGCTCGACGCCTACGAAGAGGAGCTCGACGGCCACGGCAACTGGGTTTACGAGCGGCCGTACGGCTATGTGTGGGTCCCGGTCGTCACCGACACCTTGTGGCGGCCCTACTTCTACGGGCGCTGGGTCTGGTACCCCGTCATTGGCTGGACCTGGGTGTCCTCCGAGTCCTGGGGCTGGGCCGTCTATCATTACGGCCGGTGGCATTGGCGGATTGGGCTCGGCTGGTACTGGATCCCCCATCATCACTGGCGGCCGGCGTGGGTCCACTGGTGGTGGAGCGGCGACTACATCGGCTGGTGCCCGCTGGGCTGGTACAACCGGCCGATCGTCGTCATCAACAACTACTTCTACGACCGGCACTTCGACTCCCACTTTCCGGCCCATAACCGGGCCCTGACCGTGGTCCGCCGCGGCAGCCTCCAGGCCCCCAACGTCCACCGCTATCATGTGGCGGACGCCGAGCTCGGGCGGATCAGCAAGGTCGCCCTCAAGGCCCAGCAGCCGTCCATCCGGCCCGTCGCCAACACCACGGGGCCCCAGGCCGTCGCCGCCCGGCGGGTCCTGTCCGCCCGGCCCGGGGAGCAGGCCGGCCTGAAGACGATCCCGGCCTCCCGGTCCCTGCCCACCTCGAGAGTGGCCCCCCGGAGCGAACCCTCCGGGTCGAGAGAACCGGCCAGGGTCACGGCCCCGTCGGCCCCCGTCGTTCGGAGGGGCGGCGCTCCGGAAGGGGCCGCCGTCCGCTCCGGGAGCGAGGCGGTCCGTTCGTCCGAGAGGTCCATCCGGTCCTATCCGAGCCGGGAGGCCTCCGGGGTCCGCGAGCAGAGCGGCGCTTTGGAAAGGCGTCCGCCCGTCATGCGCGGGGCGGAAACCGGGGCAGGCCCCGGGGCCAAGGACGCCCCGGCCCGCGTGACGCCTCCCGTCACCAGAGCCCCCTCCGCCCCCTCCGGCAAAGGATCCGAGTCCCCGGCCCAGAAGATCAAGAAGGACGAGAGTGGGCCCTCGGGCGCGGCCGTCAAGAAAGGCGGGACGATCAAGAACTACCCGGCCTCATCGGACCGGGGGACCGGCTCGTCCGCCCTGAGTCCACGTTCCTCGGCCTCCTCCGCCGTGCGGACGGCAACCCCACAGGCTTCCCGCTCTTCGTACGCTTATCCGTCACGGCTCAGCCCGGGCCCCGCGTCCGGTTCGAGACAGGCGCAAGCCGTGTCAGGCCGCACGGCCGGAACCGGAGGCTCGGCGATTTCCCGGACGCCGTCGGCGGGCCGGGCCTCGACGCCCCGCGTGACCGGCCCGTCTCCACGAACATCGGCTCCGGCCTCCGTTTTCCGCCCCTCCGCCGCCAGGTCTTCCGCGCCCTCCCGTCCTTCCGGCTCCTTCTCTTCGCCATCCCGTTCGAGCGGCCCCTCGGGGGGGGCACCCCGCAGCTCCGGCGCGAGCGTCTCCTCCTCGCGCGGATCCTCCGCCGGGTCGTCTTCGCGGCCCTCCTCCTCGGCCTCCTCCCGTTCTTCTTCCGGGTCATCCGGGAGCGTCAGGAAAAAAGGCTCATAATGTAGGGTTCCCGGCGCTTTACTTTTTGCGGGGGGAGTGGTATAAACTACCTCTTGCCCGTGGAGTTCATCGCCCGGGCGGATAGGCCGATCATCCTGAGAATGTTCTGACCGATGATTGAGTCGAGCATGGAGGTAAGAGCAATGAAGTTCGCGAAAAGACTAGGGATCATCCTCTTGAGCCTGGCTGTCTGCGCCGTTCTCGTCGGGACGACCGCGTGCGCCAAGGAGACGGCCGAACCGGCCGCCGCCTCCCAGCAGAAGACCCTCAAGGAATACGAGGGAACGGTCCAGATGGCGCTGGGCCGCTATCTGTATCTGCCGACCGCCCAGGGGTTCGACATCGTCCTTCAAGATTTCGACGCCGCCTCTCTCGTGGGCAAGCACGTCAGGATCAAGGGCGAGCTCCTTCTCGAGCACCCGTCGATCTTCCAGGCCGACAGCGTCGGTGTCAAGGGCGAAACGGGGGCCTATTCGGACATCTTCACCCGGAGCCGGGAGTTCCAGATGGAGGACTTCATCGAGGTCAAAGAGCGGGAGGCGTTCGAGGCCTTGAACATCTCCGGCACGAACAAGCCCGACGAGTGGCAGGGGAAGGGCCGGGGCAAGGTCTTCGGGAAGCTCCTGAAGACGACCGTCAAGGAAGGCGGCCAGGAGAAAGCGGTCACCTACGTCGTCATCTCCGACGACCGCGGCCGGGAGATCGGCCGGATCATCGTCGACAGTCTCACGACCTACGCTAGGTATTACATGCAGAAGTTGAGACTGTTCGACGCCTTCTGGTTCTATCTCGACATCAAGGACACGGTGGACGCGAGGACCCGCACCCGGACGAGAGAGCTCTTCCGCGCCGACATCGTCTACGCCGGCCTTTTCTAGCCTGCATCGAGGTGAGAAGGACAGCCCCGCCGGGGCTGTCCATTTTGTGCGCCGATTATTCCAGGAGGCGGACGATCGCGGCCAGCCCGTCTTCGACAGAGCCTTCGATCTCGATCCGCAGGACGCGGCGGCCCTTTTCCCTGAGGGCCTTCCAGTCGCCCAGGCCCTGGGCGCCGAACAACGCGCCGAACGAAGCCGCCGGGCGCTTGACCTCCGCGACCTCGGGGATAGGGACGTCCGACAGGGATGCGGCGGCGATCTGCAGGTATAGCCCGTTGCCTCCGTCCCCTTTGTGGAGCTGGCCCGTCGAGTGGAGATAGCGGGGCCCGAACCCCGAGGTCACCGGCGTCGTTCCCCGGCCGCGAAGCCGGCCCGCGAGGTCCTCGAGCAGTCGGGCGATGCCGGCGAGGGGCGGGAGAAAGGCCAGGACTGCGACGTAGTCCCCCTCCCGGGCCTCGCCGAGGAACCGGGCCAAGACATCCGCGGGGCCGCCGGCCGCGCCGGGCACGCGGAATCTCAGCCCGCCCGCGCTCAAGTCCGTTCCCTCGCGGTCCGCGGCCGCCTCCTCCGAAGCCCCGGCCAGGATGTCCCGTGTCCTTTTCTTGGTCGATTCGACGTCCGGCTGATCGAAGGGATTGATCCTCAGGAAATAGCCGGCCACGGCCGTGGCGAACTCCCAGAGGAAGAAATGCCCGCCCAAGCCGTGAGGGTCGGGAAGGTCGAGCTTCACCAGGGGGGCCCCCGATCCGATCAAGTCCAGGGCCCGGGGATCAAGGTCCGCGCCGGCCTGCCCGATCAGGACGAACAGGCGGTCGCTCCCATAGGCCTCGGGCCCTCTGATGGCCGGCTCCGGGACCGGGACGATGCCCCGTTTTTCCTTTCCCGTGCTTTCGGCGACGAGCTGTTCCAGCCAGGAGCCAAGAGATGCGAGGGCCGGCGGCATGAAAATCGTCAGCTTGTCCATCCCCTCTTCGGCGGCGATTCCCATCAAGCTGCCGAGGATGGCGCCCGGATTCAGGCCGGGATCGGCGATGCGGCAGTCGGCGGCCGCGGCCCGGCCTGCGGCGACCAGCCTGCGGAGGTCGATCCCCTTGAGGGCCGCAGGCAGAAGCCCGAACGCCGTCAGGGCAGAGAACCGGCCGCCCACGTCGGGCAGGCCCGTGAAAACCTCGCGGAACCCGAGCCGCCGGGCCAGGGCTTCGAGAGGCGTTCCCGGGTCGGTGACGGCCGCGAAGCGACGCCCGGCCCGGTCCTCTCCAACGGACCTTCGAACGAGGTCGTAACAATAGCAGAAAAGCGACACCATCTCGGCCGTCGTCCCGGATTTCGAGGAAACGAGGAACAAGGTCCTCTCGAGGTCGAGGCCCGCGGCGAAGTCCCGGACAGCGCCCGGCTCGGTCGTGTCCAGGATATCGAGATGGAGAGACCCCTCCTTGCCGGGGAAAGCCCGGGCGAAGACCTCGGGCGCCAGGCTCGACCCGCCCATGCCGAGGACGACGGCCCGGGCGAAGCCTTCCTGCCGGAGATCAGCGGCGAACGCGTCCATCGCCGGGATATCCTTCCCCGCGGCCTCGGGCGCGTCGAGCCAGCCCAGCCGGTCCGTGATCTCGCGGTCCTCGGATCTCCACACGGTATGGTCCCTCGACCAGATCCGGGAGATGACATCTTCCCGGCCGAGACGCTCGAGCCCGGCGACGAGGCATCGGCCGAGGCGTTCCGAGTTGAAGATCCGAAGGTGCCGGGCGTCGTAATCCATGCTCGATCCTCTCACCGCGCCGGGGATTATACCAGTTTACCCGCGGGCGCGACAGAAACCTTGATTATTTCGCCCGGATTCCGGAAGA
The DNA here is from genome assembly GCA_037447475.1 of Candidatus Aminicenantota bacterium. GTDB lineage: Bacteria > Acidobacteriota > Aminicenantia > Aminicenantales > Saccharicenantaceae > RBG-16-66-30. The sequence continues at coordinate 3,592 of JBBIGP010000019.1, read as the reverse complement.
TAGGAGTCCATGGAGGCCCCTCGGGGCCGTTCATACAAGGAGGTTCCGATGAGACGAATTGTTGTCCTCTTCGCCCTGGCGGCGCTTGTCGTCGGTGGAGCCGTTCCGGCCACGGCGGGGCAGGCCGCGCCCAAGCCGGACAAAGCCAAGGTCCTGGGGACCTGGGCGGTCGAGGTCTATGCCGACGGCCAATCCTTTTACTTGACGCTTCTCGTGGAAGAGCGGGAGGGCCAGTTGGGGATCAAGGCCAGCGAGCAGTACGGGATGTTCATGGACGCCCCCGCCACAGACGTCACCTACGACGGGACGCTCCTGAAGATGGTCCTCAACGTCCCCAGCCCGCCCGACGGGCTGGCCCGGCCCTGGGCCGTGGAGCTCAAGGTCGGCGAGGACGTCCTTGAGGGCGTCATCTCCAACGCCGAGCTGATGATCACCGCCGGCGTCACCGGCAAGCGGACCAAGAAATAGGCGGCCGGCGGCTTGGCGGCCGGCGGCTTGGCGGCCGTCGGTGCCGCTCGCCGTCCGCTAATTCATGGTCGCCGGCCTCGGGCTGGTCGGGCTGATCTTCGCCCTGCTGCTCAAGCGAGCCGACCGCAGGGAGGGAGCGGGGCTCGAAGTCCCACAGAACGCCGAGGATTGGATCCGGCAAGGCCCCCTAGAGGTTGCGTTTTCCTTCAGGCTGGTCCGCACCTTCGGATTCAGGCACCCGAAAGACGCCCATCGCTGATCGGCTCATCCTGCCCTGAGGTGAGTCGGCCGGGCCTGTCCCGGCGCGACGCGCTCACCCCTTGAGTTGCTTTTCTTCTCTTCCGGTGTTATGTTTCTCGCAACCCTCGCGCCGGGAGATGGGGAATGAAGTGCCCGCGCTGTCATGGCGACAACCCTGATTCGACCCGCTTCTGCGGCGACTGCGGCGCGCCGCTGGCCAAGGGAGCCGGGGCGGGCCCGGAGGCGGCCTCTCTGACCAAGACACTCGAATTCCCTCGGCCCCTCAGCATCCTCAAGCCGGGGACGCTCGTCGCCGGCAAGTATAAGATTCTCGAAGAGCTCGGGCACGGCGGGATGGGCGTCGTCCATAAGGCTGAAGACGTCAAGCTCAAGAGGTTCGTCGCTCTGAAGTTCCTGCCGCCGCACCTCATGGACTCGCCCGAGCTGAAGGAGCGCTTCCTGGTCGAGGCCCAGGCAGCCGCGGCCCTGAACCACCCCAATATTTGCGTCATCCACGAAGTCGGGGATGACGAAGGCCGGCCCTACATCGCCATGGAGTTCGTGGACGGGGAGACGCTCAAGGACAAGCTTCGCAAAGGCCCATTAAAGGCAGACGAAGCGTTGGCCATCGCCTGCCAGTTGGCCGCGGGCCTGGGCGAGGCCCATCACAAGGGCATCATCCACCGGGACATCAAGAGCGCCAACATCATGGTCACGGCCAAGGGCCAGGCCAAGGTCATGGACTTCGGGCTGGCCAAGCTGCGGGGAGGCTCCTCCCTGACCAAGAGCCAGACGACGATCGGCACCGTGGCTTATATGTCACCGGAGCAGGCCCGGGGCGGCGATCTCGATGCGCGAACGGACATCTGGTCGCTCGGCGTCGTCCTCTACGAATTGCTCTCGGGGAAACTGCCGTTCCGCGGGGATCATGATCAGGCGGTCATCCACCAGATCGTCCATGTCGAGCCGGAGCCGCTCAAGAGGGCCCGCCCCGACCTTCCTGCGGGCCTGGAAGAGATCGTTGGCCAGGCTCTGGCCAAGAAGCCGGCCGCGCGCTATCAGACCATGGAGGAGCTCGGGACGGACCTCGAGGCCGTGGCCGAGGGACTTAAGCCCCTCAATGCCCGGCCGCGACGGGCTCCCCGCAGGATCCTGGGGATCCGGCCTGCTTATCTCTACGCCGCCGTGCCGGTCTTGCTGTCGCTTCTGCTCGGCCTCAACGTCGGGGGACTGCGAAACAAGATCCTCGGCGAATCCGGTGCTTCTGCCCGTGCGATCCGGCTGGCCGTCCTGCCCTTCGCCAATCTCACGGGGGACCCCCAGCAGGAATACTTCAGCGAGGGGCTGACCCAGCAGATGAACGCCCAGCTCGGCGGCCTCAATCCGCAGGCCCTCAGCGTCATCGGCAACGCTTCGGTGGCGCGCTATAAAAAGACGAACATCCCCATCGACCAGATCGGCCGCGAGCTCGGCGTCCAGTACGTCCTCGAAGGCGGGATGCAGCGCGAGGGGACGCGGATCCGGATCACGGCCGAGCTCATCAGGACCGGGGACCAGTCCCAGGTCTGGGCGCGGACTTTCGACAAGGACGCGGCCAGCCTGCTGGCCATCCAGAGCGACGTCGTGCAGCAGGTGGCCGCGGCCCTGGCCGTCAAGCTCCTACCGGCCGGCCAAGCCAGCCTGGCCAAGTCGCGGACGATCGATCCCGCGGCCTACGAGGCCTACCTCAAGGGCTCCCAGTACTATATCAAGATGACGCCTGGGGATACGGATACGGCCCAGAAGTTCTTCGAGGCTGCGCTCCGGATACAGCCCGATTACGCGGCTGCCTACATTGGACTCTATTATGTCTGGGCCGTCCGCAACCAGATGGCTTTCGTCCCTTCGACCGAAGCCGTGCCCAAGGCCAAGGCCGCCGTCCTCAAGGCGCTGGAGCTCGACGAGACCCTGGGCGAGGCCCATTACGCGTTGGCCGCCTTCCGGACCTGGTTGGACCGCGACCTCGCCGCGGCGGGACCGGAATGGAAGCGGGCGGTCGAGCTCGATCCCAGCAATCCGATAGGCCTGGCGTCGTACGCCCACTATCTGATGTGCCTGGGCCGGAACGAGGAAGGTCTGGTCATGATCCGGAAGGCCTTGGACCTCGACCCGTTCAACGTCACCGTCCACAGCTTCGCCGTCATGTGCCACGTCCTCGCCCGCCGCCTCGACGAGGCCATCGCCGAGGCCCGGGCGACGTTGGCCATGCAGCCGGATCATCCCGTGGCCCTCAGCGGCGCCTTGATCGCCTACGCTCTCAAGGGGATGGGGCGGGAAACCGTAGCGGTCATGAAGGAGCTCTATCGGCCCCTGCAGGCCCCGGGCCTCGAGGCGGCCCTGGACGCGGGATTCGTCGAGGACGGGCTCCGCGGGGCCGCCAAGCGGATCGCGCCGCTCATCGGCCCGGCCGCCCAGGAGCTGCGGATCGCGCCGACCGATTACGCGCAGCTCTACATCCTGGCCGGCGACGAAGAGCAGGCCATGAAGCAGTTGGAGAAGGCGTTCGAGATCAACGACCCGAACATCCCCTATCTCCGCGTACCGTTATACGACCCTCTCCGCTCCGACCCGCGCTTCCAGGACCTGATGCGGCGGGCGGGGCTGCTGGAGGGCGGTCCGAAATAGCACGTCGATGAGATGCCCGGAGCGTCACGCCGATCATCCCAACGCTTTTCGGTTCCGCGGCAGCTCCGCGGCGCCCCCGTGGCCGGCCGGGTATCGACCGTGACGAGCGGCCGTCAGGGCTTCTTGGCGCCCTCGGGCTTGCTCTTGCGCCGCATGTCGGCGGCGTGGGCCCGCTTGTAGGTCTGGATGTCGACGAAGCGGCCCTTGCTGTCGCGCACGG
>JBBIGP010000018.1:36378-38972 GCA_037447475.1 Candidatus Aminicenantota bacterium | reverse complement strand
GGCGCTTGACTTTTGGGGCGGATGCCGTTAAGGTAGAGGGACCTCCAAGGAATCGGGAAAGCCCATGACAGACAAAAACAAGCCTCCGGCGTCGCCGGACGAAAGCGCGATGGCCGCGAAGATCGACTACGACGAGATCCGCAGGCTCGTCGCCCTGCTCGAAGAGAAGAACCTCGCGGTCTTCGAGCTCGAGGTCGAGGGCCTCAAGATCAGGATTGGCCGCTCCGCCCCGGCCCCGGCCCCCCCGGCCATCGTCCAAACCCCGGGGGCTATGCTTTCCGCGGCCAACGGGGAGAGGGCGGCCGAAGCGCCCGCCCCGGCCGTCGAGCCTCCGGCGGGCCAGCACATGATCACTTCCCCCATGGTCGGGACCTTCTACCGGGCCCCCGACCCGACGGCCCATCCCTTCACGGACATCGGGGAGACGGTCAAGAAAGGCCAGACCCTCTGCATCATCGAGGCCATGAAGCTGATGAACGAGATCGAGGCCGACATGGACGGAACGATCGTCGACATCTTCGTCGACAATGCCAAGCCCGTGGAATTCGGCCAGAAGCTGTTCGCCATCGTCCCTTTGATCTGAAGCGTTATGATCTCCAAGATCCTCATCGCCAACCGCGGGGAGATCGCGCTCCGCATCATCCGCTCGGCCCGGGAGCTGGGCATCAGGACGGTCGCCGTCTATTCGGAGGCCGACCGCCAGTCCCTCCACGCCCTCCTGGCCGACGAGAAGGTCTGCATCGGGCCGGCCAAGGCCTCCGAGAGCTACCTCAACATCGCCAACCTCCTGAGCGCCGTGGAGATCACCGGGGCCGACGCCATCCATCCCGGCTACGGGTTCCTCGCCGAGAACGCCAAGTTCGCCGAGATCTGCAGGACGCACGGGATCACCTTCATCGGCCCCCCTCCGGACATCATCCGCCTCATGGGGGACAAGGACAAAGCCCGGCAGGCCATGAAGAAGGCCGGCCTGCCGATCCTGCCGGGGAGCGACAAGGTCATCGAGGACCTGGCCGAGGCCAAGCAAATCGCCCAGAAGATCGGCTTCCCCGTCATCATCAAGGCCGCCGCGGGAGGCGGGGGCAAGGGCATGAGGATCTGCCGCTCCTCGTCCCAGCTCGAGGAACAGTTCCCGATCGCCCAGGGCGAGGCCAAAGCGGCGTTCAGCGACCCCTCCCTTTACATCGAGAAGTTCGTCTCCAGGGCCCGGCACATCGAGATCCAGGTCATCGGGGACCGAAAGGGCAAGGTCACCGCGTTCGGCGAGCGGGAATGCTCCGTCCAGCGCAAGTATCAGAAGCTCATTGAGGAGACGCCGTCCCCGTTCGTCGACGAGAAGATCCGCAGGCGGATCATCAAGGACGTCGAGGACGCGGCCTCCAAGGTCGGTTACCAGAGCCTGGGCACTTTCGAGTTCCTGGTCGACGAGAACAGGAAGTTCTACTTCATGGAGGCCAACGCCCGGGTCCAGGTCGAGCACCCCATCACCGAGATGGTCTATGGCATCAACCTCATCAAGGCCCAGATCAAATTCGCGGCCGGCGAGAAATACAACTTCCCGGAGCCCCTCGACATGCGGGGCCACAGCATCGAGTGCCGGATCAACGCCGAGGACCCCCAGACGTTCGTCCCCTCGCCGGGGAAGATCGACTTCCTGGTGCTGCCGGGGGGTGAGGGCATCCGGGTCGATTCGGCCGCCTACTGCGGCTGGACCGTGCCGCCCGACTACGACAGCCTGGTGGCCAAGATCATCGCCTACGCCCCCAGCCGGGAGCTGGCCATCCGGAAGATGCAGGCCGCCCTGGAGATGACGACCATCGTCGGCATCAAGACCAACATCCCCCTGCACCTGTCGGTCCTGGCCGACACGGATTTCCTCGCGGGCAAGTACGACACCCAGTTCATGGAAGGCCACCTGGCCAACCAGGCCGCCGCCAACGGCTCCTAATCCCGGTCGACGGCCCGCTGGCCTTCGTGCCTGTTGATCGAGACGGTGAACGCCCCCCCGTTATCCTTGACGACGTTCTCGTTGATGCCCAGGTACAGGCGCCCCCGGATGGGGGCCAGGACCTCTTGCTCGGCCCCGATGTGGAAAACGGCGACGATCTCGTCCCGGATCTCCTCGCCGGTGTCCTCGTCCACCCTGACGGAGATGAGCTGGGCGACCTTGCCGATGAGCGACCCGATGTTCCTGTCCTGGAGCGGCTGCTGGACGGTCATGAAGTCGAGGCCGTCCGGGCCGCAGTCGGCGGCCGGATTGCCGCGCTGGAGGGTGATCCGGCCCGCGGCCCGGAAGGTCCGGGCCTCTCCTTGGAGGACGTCGATCCCCGTGTCGACCCACCCGGCGTCGGCCGGGACCACGATCGTCTTGACGAGGCCCTCCTCGGAAACCTGGGCCCAGGCCGCAACCGCCCCGAAAGCCAGGAGGAGAGCTTTAACCCGTCTCATCCCGCACATCCTCTCCCGGGATCCCTTGGCCCTCGGCGAGGACCTCGAGCATGGCCGCATGGATGAGGCCGTTGGAGGCCGCGATGCCGGGCGCCGCGAGCTCGAAATCCCGGCCCTCGAAGTCCGTGACGCGCCCGCCGGCCTCC
>JBBIGP010000018.1:14832-36278 GCA_037447475.1 Candidatus Aminicenantota bacterium | reverse complement strand
CGCCGCGAGCTCGAAATCCCGGCCCTCGAAGTCCGTGACGCGCCCGCCGGCCTCCGTGACGAACAACGCTCCGGCGGCCACATCCCAGGGGTTGAGCTTGATCTCCCAGAACCCGTCGAACCGGCCGCAGCCGACATAAGCCAGGTCCAGGGCGGCCGACCCGCATCGACGGATGGCCTGGGCCCGGACGATGAACCGGCACCAATGGTCCAGGTTGTTGACGCAGCTCGTCCGGATATCGTAGGGGAAGCCCGTGGCCAGAAGGCTCCGGCCCAGGTCGTCGACGCCGGAGACCTTGACGGGGGCCTCGTTGAGAAAGGCCCCGCGCCCGGCGACGGCCCGGAACATCTCCTCCCGCATCGGGTCGTAGACGAGCCCGAGGACAATCCGGCCCTCGTGCTCGAGGGCCGCGGAGACGCTGAAGACGGGGAGGGTGTGAGAGTAGTTCGTTGTCCCGTCGAGCGGGTCGATGACCCACCGGTAGGCCGAGGAGCCCGCTCTCGACAGGCCCTCCTCGGCTAGAAAGCCGTGGCCCGGGAAAGCGGCCGACAGACGGCCGACCAGGATCTCCTGGGAGCCGGTGTCGAAGGCCGTGACCAGGTCGACCGCTCCCTTGAACGAGACCTCCGCGCGCCTATGGAGGTTCGACCGGAGATACCGGCCGGCCTCCCGGACGGCGGCTTCGGCGACCTCCCGGAACCGTTCGATGTCGTCCATCGGGGGCTATCTTAGCACAGGGACGGCCCGGCTCCCAACTCGCCGGAAGCGGCCCTGAACCATTATCCCCGTCTTTCGTAATAATCCGTAGTATAATGAGGTCAACGGACCTGGAAGGCGGCCGCTCATGACAGAGAGAACAAGATTTTTCCGCAAGCGCCGGAAGCCCCTCATCGCCTTGGGCGTCGTTCTCGTCATCGCTTTCATCGTCATCGCCAACCTCCGTTCCCAGCGGGAGCGGTCGGTCAAAGTCACGGTCGATCAGGTCAAGCGCCAGGACCTGACCTCCCTCGTTTCCGCGTCCGGGGAGATCAAGCCCAAGAAGAACGTCAACATCAGCGCCCAGGTCCCCGGGCGGATCGTCAGGATCGGGGTCGTCGAGGGCCAGGAGGTCAAGGCCGGCGATTTCCTGCTCATGCTGGACTCCACCCAGTACGAGGCCAACGCCGACCGCGATCGGTATTTCATCCGCTCGGCCAACGCCGAGCTCATCCAGGCGGAGGCCCGTCTCCAGAGGGACACGAATTCCTACAACCGGCTCCGCCGGCTCTACGAAGAGGACCTCATCTCCAAGGACCAGCTCGAGGCCGCCAAGGCCCAGTTCGACGTCGCCAGCGCCCAGGTCAACTCCATCCGCTACCAGATCAAGCAGGCCGAGGCCTCTCTCCAGAGCACTCTGGACAACCTGAAAAAGACGATGTTCGAGTCCCCCATCGACGGGGTCATCACGAGCCTGCGGGTCGAAGAGGGCGAGGTGGCCATCATCGGGACCATGAACAACCCCGGGACGGTCCTCATGACCATCGCCGACCTGTCCGTCATGGAGGTCGAGATCGAGGTCGATGAAACGGACGTCGTCGGGGTGGCCGTCGGCCAGGAGGCCAGCGTCCGCGTCGACGCCTTCCCGGAGGCGATGTTCAAAGGCCGGGTCACCGAGGTCGGCAGCTCGGCCCTCCAGCGGGCGGCCGCCGGCGTGTCGACCCGGGAATCCAAGGACTTCATAGTCGTCATCACCCTCGAGGACCCCGGCCGCCGCCTCAAGCCGGGATTGTCGGCCTCGGCCGACATCGTCGTCGCCGAAAGGCCGGGCGCGCTCGCCGTGCCTATCGCGGCCCTCGTCCTCCGCGACCGGGAAGGCCCCGGCGAGGGGCGGACCGACGCCCGCCGGGAGGAGGAGGGCGTCTATGCCGTCGAGAACGGGCGGGCCAAGTTCGTGCCCGTCGGCAAAGGCATCATGGGCGGCATGTTGATCGAGATCACTTCGGGCCTCGCCGAGGGCCTGGAGATCGTCAGCGGGCCCTTTGCGTCCCTGCGCGAGATCAAGGACGGAACGCTCCTCAGGATCGAGGCCCGAAAGGACGCCGCCGCCCGATGACCGTCGCGGGCCCGGTCCTCATCGCCGCCGAGGGCCTCGGCAAGGTCTACCGCCTCGGCCAACAGGACGTCGAGGCCCTGCGGGACGTGTCCCTGGCCATCGCCCGCAACGAGTTCGTGGCCATCATGGGCCCGTCGGGGTCGGGCAAATCGACCCTCATGAACCTACTCGGATGCCTGGACACCCCGACCTCCGGCACCTATCGCCTCAACGACAAGCTCGTCAGCGCCATGAGCGAGGACGAGCTGGCTTTCGTCCGGAACCGCGAGATCGGCTTCGTCTTCCAGGTCTTCAACCTCCTGGCCCGGGCCTCGGCCTTCCGCAACATCGAGCTGCCCCTCGTCTACAGCGGCGTGAAGAAGGCCGAGCGCGAGGAGAAGACCCTGCGGGCCCTCGAAAAGGTCGAGATGACGGCCCGGATGACCCATAAGCCCTCGGAGCTGTCGGGGGGGGAGCGCCAGCGGGTGGCCATCGCCCGGGCCCTGGTCAACGAGCCGTCCCTCCTGCTCGCCGACGAGCCGACGGGCAACCTGGACTCGCGGACGGGGAGCGAGATCCTGAGCCTCTTCCACAAGATCCACGAGCAGGGGAACACGATCATCATGGTCACCCACGACCGCGAGGTCGCCGGACAGGCCCAGCGCATCATCCACATCCGCGACGGGCGGATCGAGAAGGACGAACGGAAAGGAGGCCGGACATGAGTCTCTTCAAGCGCCTGGAAGGCGTCTTCACCGCCCCCCGGCAGGTCTTCGAGGCCCTGGCCGAAAAGCCCGCCTGGGTCGACGTCCTGGTCATCGTCCTGGCCGTCCTCATCGCTTATTCCCTGGCCGTCGCCCCGTACGCCCAGCAGGACCAGCTCGAGCTGATGCGGGACAACGTCAAGCTCAGAGAGCGGATGGGGGACGAGGCTTTCGAGAGAATGATCGAGAACACGGAGAACCCGTCCTCCGGCCGCCTGATCGTCCAGACCTTCGTGACCATGCCCCTGTTCGCCTTCGCCGCCCTGCTCATCCAGGCGCTGTTCCTGATCGTCCTGGGCCGCTTCGTCTCGACGCACGGCCGCTACGTCCAGGTCCTGGCCGCCCTCGTCCACGCCAGCCTCGTCGACAAGGTCCTCGGCAACGCCGTCCGCCTGGCCGCGGCCTTCGCCCGCAAATCCGTCATGCAGACCTCCACGAACCTGGCCATCCTGTTCCCGAGGATGGAGGTCACGTCGCCCGCCTATGCCGTTCTCGGGCAGGTCGATCTTTTCCAGCTCTGGATGTTCGGCATCCTGGCCTTCGGGCTGGCGGCGATATTCAAGATCGAGCTGAAAAAGGCCCTCTTCCTCTCCTACGGCCTCTGGCTGCTAAAGGCCCTCATCAATATCCTCCTGACCGTCATCGGCATGAGCTTCCTCCGGTAGCGACGGCACGGACCTGGCCCCCGTCGTTTGACACGGCGGCGGTCCCCCGATACAGTAAGGCCATGGACGATCTCGCGATGCGGGGGGACCTGGCGGGCGCTCCGTTCGCCCGCGTCCTCGCCGGGATCGGAAAGCGCGGGCTGACGGGCCGCCTCCTGGTCCGGGGACCGGGAGGAGACAAGACATTCTCGTTCGAACGGGGGCAGCTGGTCCTGGAGTCGGGATCCTTCGACGAGCCCGCTCTCCTCCGCTTCCTCCTGACCACGGGCGAGGCCGACCTCATCGGTCTGGAGCGCGTCGAGGACCAGGTCCGGCGGTCCGGCTCGGGCTTGGTCCGGGCGCTGGCCGAACAGGCCGGTCTGCATCCGGCCCGGCTCTGGCCGGCCTTGGCCTCCTTCCTCATGGAGGAGGCTCTTTCCCTCTTCGATCGGGAGGACGCCGAATACGAGTTCCAGGAAACGGCCGTCCTTGCGGGTCGGACCCTCATCAGGGGCATCGATATCCCGGACCTAGTCCTGGAGGGCGTCCGAAGGATGGCCAACACCGGCCTTATCGCCCGGCATTTGCCGGCGGCGGACATGCCCATCCGGCGCGGGCCGGCGGCCCGGACCGAAGGCCCGAACCTGGCCCTTCACGAGCGTTACATCCTCGGGCTCCTGGACTCCGGGACGACCCTGGCCGAGCTCATGGACGCGAGCGACATCGGGGAGGAGGGCACCCGGAGGGCCCTGTTCGCGTTCCTCTGCCTCGATCTTGCAGTGACCGCGTCCGCGAAGCCCAAGACCTGGCGGCCGGCCGCCGACCGCACGCCGGCCGAGATCGACAGGCTGTTCGCCGCTTTCAACAACCGGTGTTCCTTCATTTTCAAGTACGTCTCGAAAGCGGTCGGCCCGGTGGCCCTGTCCATCATCGAGAAATCCCTGGACGAGGTCCGGGGCCGGCTGGACCCGGTCTTCCAAGGGCTCGAGCTCCGGGCCGACGGCCGCATCGAGCTCCGGTCCTCCCTGCGGGTCAACATGACCATCGGGGGGGAGGACGGCCGAAGGAGCCTGCTGCGGAGCATGGACGAGATCCTGATGGCGGAGGTCCTGGCCGTCAAAAGGACCCTGGGGCCCGCCGACGAGGCCGCCCTCATCCGGAGCCTCGAGAAAATGGGAGAGGGCGCTTGACGCGGAAACAGCTCCTGGCCATGCTCGTCCTGGCCACGGCCCTCGTCCTCTGGGTGCTGATCGAAATTGTCCGCTGATCTCCTCCGCCTGGTCGTCGTCCTCGGCCCCACGGCCGTGGGCAAGAGCCGGGTCGCCGTTGACCTGGCCCTCCGCTTCGAGGGCGAGGTCATCAACGGCGACTCCGTCCAGGTCTACCGGGGCTTCGACATCGGCACGGACAAGCCGGGGCCCGAGGCGCGGCGGGGGGTCCGTCATCACCTCATCGATATCGTCGACCCGGTCGTCCAGTTCACGGCCGCGGATTTCGTCCGCGAGGCCCTGGCGGCCGCGCGGGAGATCGCCCGGCGCGGTCGCCTGCCCATCGTCGCCGGAGGGACCGGCCTTTATCTGAAAGCCCTGCTCGACGGCCTGTTCCCCGGCCCCGGCCGCGATGAGGCCCTGCGAAAGGCCCTGGAGTCCGAGGCCCGGGAGCGCGGTCTCGAGCCTCTCTTCCGGAGGCTCGAGGCGGTCGATCCCGCATACGCCCGGAAGATCGGGGAGCGCGACCGCATCCGGATCGTCCGGGCCCTGGAGGTCTACGAGGCGACGGGCCGCCCCCTGTCCGAGCATTTCCTGCGGACCGAATCGCCCGTCAAGGGGATCGACGTCGTCAGGATCGGCCTGCGGCTCGACCGCCAGACCCTCGTCCGGCGGATCGAGGATCGCGTCGACCGGATGTTCGGGAAAGGGCTGGTCGAAGAGGTCCGGGGCCTTCTCCAGCGCGGCATCCCCGAGAGCGCCCCCCCGTTCCGGGCCCTCGGATACAGGCACGTCCTGAAGCACTTCCGCGGCGAGATGTCCCTCGAGGACACGGTCGCCCGGACCAAGATTGACACGCGGCACTACGCCAAGCGGCAGATGACCTGGTTCCGGAAAATGGACGGCGTGACCTGGTCCTCCCCCGACGACGGGCCCGGCCTTGAGCGGAAGCTGGCAAAGCCGTTACAATAGGGACATGGAACGAGCGATCCTCATCCACGTCGCGACGACCCGGGAGGAGCGGGACGGCGTCGAGGAGTCCCTGGAAGAGCTGGCCGGCCTGGCCGGGGCCGCCGGGGCCGAGGTCGTCGGGCAGGTCACCCAGGTCCGGGCCCGGATCGATCCCCGGTCCTTCGTCGGTTCGGGAAAGGCCGGCGAGATCGCCCGGCTGCGAAAGGAGCTCGGGGCCGACCTGGTCATTTTCGACCACAACCTCAGCGCGACCCAGCAGCGCAACCTCGAGGACGGGATCCGGGCCAAGATCGTCGACCGGACCCAGCTCATCCTGGACATCTTCGCCCAGCGGGCCCGGACGAACGAGGGCAAGCTCCAGGTGGAGCTGGCCCAGCTGAGCTACCTCCTCCCCCGCTTGAGGGGCCGGGGGCTCGGTCTGACCCAGCAGGGCGCCGGGATCGGCACCCGCGGCCCCGGCGAAAAGAAGCTCGAGGAGGACCGCCGGCGGATCACCGACCGGATCACGAAGATCAAGAAGGACATCGCCGGGCTCCAGAAGAGGCGGTCGAGCCAGCGCCAGAGCCGCCGCCGAAGCCCCGTGCCGACGGTCTCCCTCGTCGGCTACACGAGCGCCGGGAAGTCCACCTTGTTCAACCACCTGACCGAGGAGCGCCGCTACACCTCGCCCCATCTCTTCTCGACGCTGGACCCCCTCCTTCGCCGGGTGTCCTTCGACGACGGGGCTTATTTCTTCCTGTCCGACACCGTCGGGTTCATCCGCAAGCTGCCCGTCGAGCTCGTGACGTCGTTCCGGGCGACGCTCGAGGAGGTCGGCGAGTCCGATTGCGTCTGCCACATCATCGATGCCGCCTCCCAGGCCGGAGAGCGCCGGGCGGCCGCCGTGGAATCCATCCTGGCGGACCTCGGGACGAGCGACATCCCCGTGCTCAAGGTCCTCAACAAGATCGACCTCCTGCGCGAGGACGAGCGGTTCGCGCTCCTCGGACGGAATCGGGACCCTCATGGCCGGTCCCTGGCGATCTCGGCGAGAACGGGCGAGGGCGTCCCGGACCTGCTCCGGAAGATCCGGTCGACCGTCTTCGGCGACTACCGGCTCTACATCATCCGCGTCCCCAAGGAACATCCCGAGGTCACCCGTTCGCTTCCGGCGAGGTCTCTCGTCCTCAAGAAGCGCGTGAACGACGGCTTCCTGGAGTTCAAGGTCATGGCCGAGCCGGCAGGGATCGTCGATTTCCTCCCCTATCTCGAGCAAGGAGAAGACCCGTGGTGAAAAAGGGCCTCCCTCTCATCCTCGCCGCGCTGGCGGCCTGGTCCTGCGCGACCGCGCCGCCCGCGCCGCCTTCGTTCTTCATCGAGGACCTGCCGCCCGAGGTCAAGGCCCGCATGACCCTCGACGAGAGGATCGCGGCGAACGAGGCCTGGCAGCACCTGAGGGCCGGGCGGTCCGACCGGGCCCGCCGGCTGATCGCCGGGCTCGGGCCGGGCAGCCTCGTCTACACGGTCGGATGGGGATACGTGAGCCTCCTGTCGGCCGACATGGGGGCGGCCGAAGCGAGCTTCCTCACGTCCCTTCGAGACGTCCCCGGGATGACGCCGGCGCATGTCGGCCTGGCCCAGATCTACGCGGCCCGGGGGGACAGGGAGCAGGCGTTCCTCCAGTACAGGGAGATCCTCAAGCGCGATCCGGACAACCGCTGGGCCCGTCCGCGCCTCGAGGCCCTGCGGGAAACGCTGACGCGGGGGCTCTTCGAAGACGCCGCGGACGCCAAGGAGGCCGGCAAGCTCGAGGAAGCCCGGACCGCCTATCTCAAGGCCCTCTTCTACGACCCGGACTCCCCGACGGCCCACTACGAGCTGGCTTTGCTCTACCTCGAGGGAGGCGACCAGGAGAGCGCCGTGATGCACTTCGAGGCGGTCCTCGAAAAGGACCCGGAGGCGACCGAGCGTCGCCGGCGGCTCCTGCGGGCGATGGCCGACGCCGCCTTCGCCAAGGAGGAGTTCGGGAGGAGCCTTCACTATTACGAAAAGCTCGGCGAGCTCGAGACCCTCGGCCCGGAAACCCTCCAGCGCATCGAACGGATCAAGGGCCGGCTGGGCATCTACGAGCTGCCGAGCCAGTACGCGTCCATCCCCGCCCTGGACGCGATCGCGAGAGAGGACCTGGCGGCCCTCATCGGGGTCAAGTTCAGGGATTTCCTCGACGCCCCCGGCCGCCGGACTAGGATCGTCGTGGACATCGCTACGTCCTGGGCCCAGAAGTACATCGTCGATGTCGCGTCCCTGGACTTGATGGCCGTCTTCGACAATCACACCTTCCAGCCGCGGCGGGCCGTCAACCGGGCCGAGCTGGCCGAGACCGCGGTCCGGCTCATCCGCTTCCTCCGATCGAGGGGCGGCTCGTTCGTCCCCCTCATCGAAGCCCGCAGGATCCAGATCTCCGACGTCAATCCGGAGAATTTCTACTACCCGGCCATCGTCGAAGCCCTGTCCTATCAGATCATGGCCCTTGATCCGCTCCGGAGATTCGAGCCCGAGCGGGCGGTCACGGGGCGCGAGGCCGCCCGCATCGTTGACGTCATCTACGGGCTCGCCAGGTAGGGACCGGGAAGAGGGGCGCCATGACCGAAGCCGAAAAGAGAGAGGCCGACGGGCAGGCGACGGGAAGGCCGCCGGGATTCCTGACCCTCCCCAACCTCCTCTCCCTGTCCCGGATCCTGTTGACGCCCGTCTTCGTCTGGATGATGGTCGCCCGGAGGCCCTGGGGGGCCTTTCTCGTCTTCCTGGCCGCGGGGGCCACCGACGCCCTCGACGGCTTCACGGCCCGGCTGTTGAAGCTCAGGACGACGGCCGGCCTGTGGCTCGACCCGGCCGGCGACAAGATCCTGCTGACGGCCGCGTTCGTCGTCCTGTCCATCCCGGGCCTCGGCCGGCCGAACACGCTCCCCTTATGGCTGGCCGTCATCTGCATCGGCCGGGACGCGGCCATCGCCCTGGCGGCCCTGGTCATCATCCTCCTGCGCGGCAAGCGGACCTTCAAGCCCTCGCTCGTCGGCAAGATCAGCACGATCTGCCAGGTCCTCGTCCTCTACGTCGTCCTCTTCGCCAACGCCCTGGGCCGCGCGCCCGGGTTCCTCCCCTGGCTCTACTATCTGACGGCCGGGCTGACCCTCGTGACCTGGGTCCAGTACGGCTCGCGCGGCGTCGCCATGCTCCGGCGGACCGGCGCTTAGCGGCGCTATGCTTTTTTTGCGCCGCGTGTTAAGATTCCCGCCGTCGTCATTGCCGCGAGGAGTCCATCGATGTTCGATAACCAAGCATTCGACAGGCTGGCCAAGAGGATCGACCGTTTCCGCGACGAGATGATCGACCTCCAGATCCGCCTCTGCGCCATCCCGGCCATCGCCCCGGCCAGCGGAGGGGAAGGCGAGGCCGCCAAGGCCGAGTTCCTGGCGGGCTTCCTAAAGGACAACGGCTTCGAGGACATCACCCTCGTCAAGGCCCCCGACCTGGACGCGCCGGCGGGCTACCGGCCCAACCTGCTCGCCTATTACCGGGGCAAGAGCCGGGCCCGGGCCGTGTGGGTCATGACCCATACCGACATCGTCCCGCCCGGCGACCTCTCCCAGTGGCGGGGAGATCCGTTCAAGGCCTGGGTCGAGAAGGGCCGGATCTACGGCCGCGGCGTCGAGGACAACCAGCAGGATCTGGTGGCGTCCCTGTTCGCGGTGAAGGCCTTCCAGGCCGAGGGCCTCCGGCCCGCCTGCGACGTCGGCATCGCCCTGGTCGCCGACGAGGAAACGGGCAGCGCGAAAGGCATCGACTACGTCGTCAAGACGCAGGGATGCTTCCGCAAGCAGGACCTGATCGTCGTCCCGGACGCGGGCGACGAGAAGGGCACGATGATCGAGGTCGCCGAGAAGAGCATCCTCTGGCTGAAGTTCAAGACGATCGGCAAGCAGGCCCACGGCTCGACGCCCGGGAAGGGCATCAACAGCTTCAAGGCGGCCTCCTTCTTCATCACGGCCCTCAACGGGCTCTACAAGACCTACGCCGGGCGCGACGGGCTGTTCGACCCGCCCATCTCGACCTTCGAGCCGACCAAGAAGGAGGCCAACGTCCCGAACGTCAACACGATCCCCGGCGAGGACGTCTTCTACATGGACAGCCGCATCCTGCCGAAATACCCCGTCGCGGACGTGGAGAGGACGATCCGCAAGCTCGCCGGCCAGGTCGAGCGGAAGTTCAAGGTCAAGATCACGGCCGAGGTCCAGCAGAAGGCCCCGGCCGCCCCGCCGACCCCCGTCCAGGCTCCCGTCGTCCTGGCCCTCAAGAGAGCCGTCAAGGCCGTCTACCGGAAAGAGGCCAAGGCCAAGGGCATCGGCGGCGGAACCGTGGCCGCCGTGTTCCGCAGGGCCGGCTTCCAGGCCGCCTGCTGGTCGAAGCTCGACGAGACGGCCCACCAGCCGAACGAGTACTGCATCATCGACAACATGGTGGGCAACGCCAAGGTCTTCGCCCACGTCTTCCTCCAGGACTGAGGCCGCGGCCCGCGCGGGCCGGGCTCGTCAGGAGTGGACGCGCTGGACCCGTTGGGCGATGCGGACCGTGTTGAGGTGGATATCGACGGTGTCCTCGACCTCCGAGGCATAGCCGCCGCCGAGGACGACGGCGACCGGGATCTTCAGCCGCCGGGCGTGGCCGAGGACGATCTTGTCCCGTTCCTTGAGCCCGGCCTTGGTCAGCTTCAGTCCCCCCAGCTGGTCCTTCTCGTAGGGATCGGCGCCGGCCAGATAGAGGACGAGGTCGGGCCGGAACTCCTCGTAGATCCGCGGGATGTGGGCCCGGACCGCCTCCAGGTACGTCTCGTCCCCGTCGCCGGACCACAGGCCGACGTCCAGGGAGCCGGACGGCTTGACGGCGGGATAGACGTCCATCTGGTGCAGGGAGAACGTGAACACGTCGTCGCGCCCGGCGAAGGCGGCCGCCGTTCCGTTGCCCTGGTGGACGTCCATGTCGACGATCATCGCCCTCCGGATCCGCTTCTCCGCGATCATCCCGGCCACGGACACGGCCACGTCGTTGAGGACGCAGAATCCTTCGCCGTGGTCCGGGAAGGCGTGATGGAACCCGCCTCCGATATGGACGGCCAGGCCATCGTCGAGGGCCTTGCGGACGGCCAGGATGGTCCCGCCGACGGCCAGCCGGGCGAACCGGACGAGCTCCGGGCTGAAGCGCATCTCGAGGGCCGCGGCCTCGTCCCTGCTCAGGTCGCCCGCCCGCAGCCGTTCGAGGTACCTCGGCGTGTGGACGATGAGGACCTCCTCGTCCGTGGCCGCCCGGGACCTCAGAAATCGGTCCTTGCGGGCCCCCATCATGAGGAGGTTCTCGTAGATGAGGCGGTACTTCTGGAGGGGAAAGACATGCTCACCGATGTCGACCATCCAGGAGTCCCTGCTGTAGATGAACTTGAAGGGGAAGCGCTTGCCGAAGAGGATCCGGAAGAGGTCGGTCAGATCGCCCATGAAGGCCGTAGCTTAGCAGATTTCGCCGGACCGGTAAACCCGCCGGCGCCGGCGGTCAGCGCTTGCGGGCCGGTCTCCTCGTCGGTGCCGCCGGCTTCGCCTCCTTGGCTTTGCTTTTGACCGAGGCCGCGCGCTTGGCCCTGCCTGTCCCGCCGGCGGGAGCGGGATTCTCGAGGGCCGCCCGGGCCGCCGCGAGGCGGGCGATCGGGACGCGGAACGGCGAGCAGCTGACGTAGTCCAAGCCGATGAGGTGGCAGAACTCGATGCTCGAGGGGTCCCCGCCGTGCTCGCCGCAGATGCCGAGCTTGAGGCCCGGCCTGGCCCGGCGGCCCTTCTCTACGGCCGTGCGCATGAGCTGGCCGACGCCCGTCCGGTCGATGACCTCGAACGGGTCCTTGGGGTAGATGTCCTTCTGGAGATAGGCGAAGAGGAACCGCCCCGAGTCGTCCCGGCTCAGGCCGAGCGCCGTCTGGGTCAGATCGTTGGTCCCGAAGCTGAAGAACTCGGCCGCGCCGGCGATCTCGTCGGCCGTCAGGGCCCCGCGCGGGATCTCGATCATCGTCCCGACGAGGTACTTGAAGCGGACGCCCTGTTCCTTCATGACGGCCTCGGCGACCCGGCGGACGACGAGGGCCTGGTTCTCGAGCTCTTTGACGTGCCCGACGAGCGGGATCATGACCTCGGGCTCGACGCCGAGGCCCTTCTTCTTCGTCTCCGCGGCGGCCTCGAAGATGGCCCGGACCTGCATCTCCGTGATCTCGGGGTAGATGATGCCCAGGCGGCAGCCGCGCAGGCCGAGCATGGGATTGAATTCGTGGAGGGACGCGACCCGGTCCCGGACCTTCTCGTAAGGGATGCCCATGGCCGCGGCGAGCTCCCGCTGGTCCTTTTCCTCGTGGGGCAGGAACTCGTGGAGCGGCGGGTCGATCGTCCGGATGGTCACCGGCCGCCCGTCCATGACCTCGAAGATGCCGGCGAAGTCGTGGCGCTGGAGCGGCAGGAGCTTGGCCAGGGCGGCCTTGCGGGCCTCGACGGAATCGGCCAGGATCATCTCCCGCATCGGGCCGATCTTGCCTTCGCCGAAGAACATGTGCTCGGTCCGGCAGAGGCCGATGCCCTCGGCGCCGAAGGCCACGGCGTTTCGGGACTGGTCGGGCTGGTCGGCGTTGGTCCGGACCTTCAGCGTCCGGTGCTTGTCGGCCCACTTCATGATCTTGGCGAAGGTCCGGTAGACGGGAGCCTCGGAAGGGTCGAGCGTCCGGTCGATGAGGACCTGGAGGACCTCGGACGGCCGCGTGTGGACCCGGCCCTCGAGGACCTGGCCGGTCGTGCCGTCGATCGAGATCCAGTCGCCCTCCTTGAGGACCTTGCCGTGGACGGTCACCGTTCTCCGGCCGTAGTCGATGGCCAGATCGCCGCAGCCGGCGACGCAGACCTTGCCCATCTGCCGGGCGACGAGGGCGGCGTGGGAGGTCATGCCGCCGCGGGCCGTCAGGATGCCCTCGGCGACGCTCATGCCCTTGATGTCCTCGGGAGAGGTCTCGATGCGCGTCAGGATGACCTTCTCGTTGCGCTTGGCCCAGAGCTCGGCGTCGAGGCTGTTGAAGACGATCCGGCCCGAGGCCGCCCCGGGCCCGGCGTTCAGACCCCGGGTCAGGAGCCGGCCGCTCTTGACGGCGGCCTCCTTCTCGGCGGGATCGAACACCGGCCGGAGGAGCTGGTTGAGCTGGTCGGGCTCGATGCGCGTCAGGGCCTCCTTCTCGCCGATGAGCCTCTCGTCGACCATGTCGACGGCGATCTTGATGGCGGCGAAGGCCGTCCGCTTCCCGGTCCGGCACTGGAGCATGAAGAGGCGGCCCCTCTCGATTGTGAACTCGATGTCCATCATCTCCCGGAAATGCCGTTCGAGGATGTGCCGGATGCGCTCGAGCTCGGCGTAGGAGCGGGGATCGTCCTTCTGGAGGTGGGTGATCGGCAGGGGGGTGCGCGTGCCGGCCACGACGTCCTCCCCCTGGGCGTCCATGAGGTATTCGCCGTAGAAGACGTTCTCGCCGGTGGCCGCATCGCGGGTGAAGGCCACGCCCGTTCCGGAGTCGGGGCCCATGTTCCCGAAGACCATCATCTGGACATTGACGGCCGTGCCCCAGGACCCGGGGATATCGTACAGCTTGCGGTAGGCGATGGCCCGCTCGTTCATCCAGGAGTTGAAGACGGCCCCGATGGCCCCCCAGAGCTGCTTCATGGGGTCGTCGGGGAAATCGTGGCCCGTGCGCTCCTTGATGGCGGCCTTGTAGCGGGCCACGAGGTCCTTCAGGTCGCCGGCCGTGAGGTCGGCGTCGTTGTGGACGCCGCGCTCACGCTTTTTCCGCTCCATGATGTCCTCGAACGGGTCGATGTCGTCCTTGTCGACGGGCCGGAGCCCGAGGACGACGTCGCCGTACATCTGGACGAAGCGGCGGTAGGAGTCGTAGACGAAGCGGGGATTGCCGGTCTTCGCCACGAGGGCGGCGGCCGTCCGGTCGTTGAGGCCGAGGTTGAGGACCGTGTCCATCATGCCGGGCATCGAGGCCCGGGCCCCTGAGCGGATGGAGACGAGGAGCGGGTCGGCGGGGTCGCCGAGCTTCTTGCCGGCCGTTCTTTCGAGCCGGGCCAGGTTCTTGACGATCTCCTTCTTGACCGCTTCGGGGATCCGCTTCCGGTTCCCGTAGAACAGACCGCAGACATCGGTCGAGACCGTGAAGCCCGCGGGGACGGGCAACCCGATGCCGGCCATCTCGGCCAGGTTGGCGCCCTTCCCTCCCAGGAGATCCTTCATGCCTTTGTGGCCCTCGGCGGCGCCGGGGCCGAAGAAATAGACGTGCTTTTTAGCCATGGCTCAACTCCGTCGTTCGGACCTGTCCGAAAATGCTCAGTAGACTATACACGGAACGGCCGGAAAATTCAAACGCCGGGGGCCTTCCGGCGGGGAGCGGCGAGGACGCAAAGGGCCATGTACAGCATCGCCGCGTCCGCGAGGATGAGCCCGGGCCCGGCCTTGCGGCTCAGGGTCCCGAAGCATCCGCAGTCGACATCGAGTCCCCTGATCATCGTGACGGCGATCAGCACGATGAAGAAGACGAGGAGGACGGAGATGGTCGCCGCCCCGGCCCGCTTCATCAGGCCTGAGGCCAGGAACAGGCCGGCGAAGATCTCGAGCCAGGGCAGGAAGACGGCCACGAGGAACGCCAGCGACGGCCCGACGACCTGATAGTCCCGGACGTTCTGGGCGAAGCCCAGCGGATCGAGGACCTTGACGATCCCCGAGTAGATGAACAGCCCGCCGACGGCCATCCGGAAGAGAACGAGGAGGGTCCGGTTCCTGATCATCGGCCGCGCTCCACGGGCAGGCCGGCCCGCGCCCACTCGTCCCAGCCGCCCGAAAGGACCCGGACGTCCCGGAAGCCCCGGCCGTCGAGGGCCTTGGCCAGTTCCAGGCTCGACCGGCAGTCCCCTCCCTCGCAGTAGACGACCAAGGTCCCTTCGGGCGGCAGGGCCAGGAGCTCCTCGGGCAACGGGGCCGAGGCCGAATCATAAGTGACGTTCATGGCCCCGGGCACGTGTCCTTCCCGGAAGAAGAACGGCTGCCGGGCGTCGATGAAGGACGCAGCCGCCGCGGCGAAGAGGTCCTCGGCCTCGGCCAACCCGATCATGCGGACCCCCGGGAAGTCCTCGCGGAGGAAGAACGCCTCCCGGAACTCGCCCCGCGCGAACCTCTTGAGGAGGGGGGCATGAAAGGCGGCCGCGGCCACAGCGCTGAGAGCCCCGATGGCCAGCATCTGCCGGACGAGGGTCCGGACCTCGCTCCGGGTCACGGAAAGAGCCCCTGGTATGTCTCAAGTCCCGCCCGGAAGACGCGGACGGCCTCGCGGAGGTCGTGCTCGTTGAGGACGTAGGCGAAACGGGCCTCGTCCGTCCCCAGGCTCGGCGTCGAATAGAAGCCCGGCGCCGGGGCGATCATGACCGTCTTCCCGTCGAGCGAGAACTCCTCGAGCATCCAGACGGCGAAATGCTCGACGTCCTTGATGGGCAGGCGGACGATGACGTAGAAGGCCCCCTCGGGCTTGCGGATGACGATCTTGGGGATGGCTTTGAGCCCTTCGTAGAGGATCTCACGCCTCTTCGCGTATTCGTCCCGGACCCCCTGGAAATACTCCGCGGGCATGTTGTAGGCGGCCAGGGCGGCCATCTGCTCGACCGACGGCGGGCAGAGCCGGGCCTGGGCGAACTTCAGGGCCGAGGCATAGACATCCATGTTGCGGGTAAGGATCATGCCGATCCTGGCGCCGCAGCAGCTGAACCTCTTGGAGATGCTGTCGACGACGACGGCCCGCTCCCGGATGTCCTCGTATTCGAGGACGCTCTTATGGCGGAGGCCGTCATAGACGAACTCCTTGTACACCTCGTCGCCGATGAGATAAAGGTCGTGCTCCTTGACGAGGCCGACGACCCGGTCCAGCTCCTCGGGGGTGTAAACCGTCCCCGTCGGATTGTTCGGCGAGCACAGGAGGACGGCCTTGGTCCGGGGCGTGATCTTGGCCGCGAGGGCCGCGGCGGGCGGCAGCCGGAAGCCGTCCTCGACGCTGAGCGGCAGGGGCACGATGCGGACGCCGGCGAACGAGGCGTACCCGTTGTAGTTCGTGTAATAGGGCTCGGGGATGATGATCTCGTCCCCGACGTCGGCGACGACGGAGAAGGTGAAGTGGATGGCCTCCGAGCCGCCCAGCGTGATGAGGACCTCGTCGGCGCAGAGGGAGATGCCGTAGTTCCTGAAATACCGGGCGACGGCCTCCCGCAGCTCGAGGAAGCCCTGGGCCGGGCCGTAGCTCAGGACGGGCTGGTCCCAGTTGCGGAACGTGTCGATGACCGGCTGGGGGGCGGGGATATCGGGGTCGCCGATGTTCAGATGGAAGATCTTGATCCCCTTGGCCTTGGCCTGGTCCGCGTAGGGCTTGAGCTTGCGGATCGGGGAGGCCTGGATGTCCCGGGCTCTTCGGGATACGTCCATGGATGAGTCCTCCCTCGATGAGATCCTGTATGATGAAGCCTCATTATAGGCGAATCGCCCATGTCCGCGCAACGGCTGAGCGGGCGCGGCGGGCTCAGAAGCTGAATCCGGCGACCAGCTTGGCGCCGGCGTACCGGAACGACAGTCCGCTCCATGCCGGCCAGGGAGGCTCCTGCCCCTCCCGGAGAATGATGCCCGGGCGGCCGCCGACTTCCCGGTCGCCGAAGGAATAGCCCAAACCGACGGTCAGGGCCGCCCCCCGGATCGTAAGCTCGGTCCCCGTGAGGAAGTGGTGAACATTCCAGTCGGTCAGGGACAGGTTCGTATCCGTTCCCGGCTCCCGGGCCGACTGGTCGGTCGTGAAGCTCGCGTAGGTCTTGACCTTCGGCGCGACGAGAAGCTCGATCCCGAGGCCCACGTTCAGCACGGACGCGAGCTCGTGGGTCACGTCGGTCGAGATCCTCTCCCCGGAGCTCTGGGCCTCGAAGTCCTCGGCGTCGACGACGACGAACTCCCCCGAGCCCCGGAACCACTCGGCGGCGGCGTAGACGCGGAGGCGCCGGAGCTTGAAGGTCGTCCCCAAGGCCAGCGACACCGGCGTCCGGAAGTTCGAGCCGAGCCCGGTCCGGTAATCGGCGGCCAGGAAATCGTCCGCGGTCCCGTCTCCGTCCATGTCGATGCCCGCGACCGCGACGTTGACGCCGGTCGTCCCCCGCCCGAAGAGCTTGAGGCTCGGGGTCGTCAGGGTCAGGCCCAGGGTGAAGCGCTCGAAATCGAAGGCCGCGCCGATCTTCCAGAGAACGCGGACATTCTGGTAGCGATATTGCCGGGAGCCGAAGGACAGGGCCACCTGTCCGTCGGCGCCGAGGGCCTCGACCATCGACTGGACGCCGGCCCGGTGCGTGCGGACTGAGACGTACTGGCTGACGCCGACCCCGATGCCGTCCTTGATCCGGTAAGCCCAGGTCAGCCCGAACCACGGCTCCGTGAGCTTCTCCTCAATCCGGAACTCGGAGGCCACGGTCTCGGGGCCGGGTGCGGCAGGCAGGACGTCTCTCGTCTCCACGGAGGAGTAGGCGAGAGCCAGCTTGACGTCCTGCCGCGAGAGGAAGGAGTAGCCCAGCCAGTGCTTCCCCAGGCCCTTGAGCTTGAGCCTGCCGGCGACGAGGGAGGGGGCGGGGCCGAGGTTCGACGAGTTGATGTTGACGCCGCCCGCGCCTTGCCGGGTCAGGGAGACCCGCGGATAATGGAAGACTTTGGCCGCCAACAGGGTGTCGGGATCCTCGATGAGGCTCAGGCCGCCCGGGTTGTAGTAAGTCCCGCTGAGGTCGAGGACGCTGCCGATGACGGCCCCGCCGAGGAGGGTCGCCCGGGTCCCATACTGATACGTCCAGTAGTGGGCGTCCTGGGCAGATGCGGGACGGGCCCCGGCCAGGCCGCCGGCCGCGCAGAATGCGACGACCAGGAAAGCCGTCCCCGGAGAGGATCGCGGGCGGGCCATTTTGCGCCCTCTATCTATATGCGAGACGCGGCCCTCAAGTCAAGGCTCAAGGGGGTCGAGATTCCGGTTGCCAAGGGGGCCGTGTTTCTGCTATTTTACCGGGCGGACCGAGATCCCGGATCGCCATGCTCATCGACAGGAACGCCCGTCTCCGCGAGACCCGGAACTGGGGGGACTACCATCTCCTCGGGATCGACTCGCCGGCGCTCGGCCTGAAGGCCCGCCCCGGGCAGTTCGTCATGATCAGGACGGCCGGCGGTCCCGTGCCCCTGCTCCGCCGCCCCCTGAGCATCCACGACGCGGGACCGGACGGGATCGAGCTGTTCTTCAAGGTCGCCGGTCAGGGCACGGCGATTCTGGCCGGGAAGAGGCCTGGAGACCCGCTCGACATCGTCGGCCCGCTCGGAAAGGGCTTCTCCATCCCAAGCGCCGTCGCCGGCCGGAGCGTTTTCTGCGTCGGCGGGGGCCGGGGCATCGCCCCTCTCTACTTCCTGGCCCGCGAGCTCGCGGCGGCGGGCGCCCGCGTAACGGTCTTCTACGGCGGCCGGACGGTCTCTGATATTCCCCTCCTGGGCAAGTTCGAAGAGGCCGGGCGGCAGGTCCTGTGCTCGACCGACGACGGCAGCCGCGGGTTCGCCGGGCTGGTCACGGGGCTTGTCGAGCGGGAGGTCGGGCGGGCCCGGCCCGACCGCCTCTATGCCTGCGGGCCCGACCCGATGATGAAGGCCTTGGCCTCTCTAGCCCGGAACGCCGGGGTGCCGGCGGAGTTCTCCCTGGAAGCCGTGATGGGCTGCGGCTTCGGCGCCTGCTGGGGATGCGTCCGCCGCATCCGGGCGGAGGACGGCGTTGGATGGACGAAGATCTGCGAGGAGGGACCCGTCTTCCCCGGGGACCGGGTCGTGTGGGAGGATCGACGGGCATGACCGACCTCACGACGGACCTGGGCTTCTTCCAGCTCAAGAACCCCGTCCTGGCCGCCAGCGGGACGTTCGGCTATGGGCTGGAATTCGAGCCCTTCCTCGACCTCGGAACGCTCGGCGGGTTCGTGGTCAAGGGCCTCTATTACGGCCCCCGCGAGGGGAATCCCCCGCCGCGGCTGGTCGAGGCGACCGGCGGTCTCATCAACGCCATCGGCCTCCAGGGCATCGGGGTCGAGGCCTTCTCGGATAAGGTCCTTCCGAAGCTGAGGAGCTTGGACACGGCGGTCATCGCCAATGTCTGCGGCGCGGACGACGACGAGTACGTCGCGGTCGTCGAGTTCCTCGACGGCCGGGAGGGGATCGCGGCCTACGAGCTCAACATCTCCTGCCCGAACGTCAAGAAAGAGGGCCTCTGCCCGGCCCTCGCGGCCGCGTCGACCTCGAGCCTCGTCAAGAGGGTCAAGGCCGCCTCGAGGCGCCCGATCATCGTCAAGCTCTCGCCGAACGTCACGGACATCGCCGAGATCGCCCGGGCCGCCGAGGACGCCGGCGCGGACGCCGTCTCTCTCGTCAACACTTTCCTGGCCATGGCCGTCGATCTCGAGACGCGCCGGCCCAAGCTGGCCAACGTCTTCGGCGGGCTGAGCGGCCCGGCCATCAAGCCCATCGCCCTGCGCATGGTCCATCAGGTCGCCTCGAGGGTCCGGGTCCCGGTCATCGGCATGGGCGGGATCACGACCGGGGCCGACGCTTTGGAGTTCCTGGTCGCCGGGGCCTCGGCCGTCCAGGTCGGGACGGCCAATTTCGTCGACCCGGACGCGGCCGTCCGCATCCTCCGGGAGATCGAGGAATGGTGCGCCGGGCACGGCATCGCCCGCATCCGGGACGTCGTCGGGACGCTTCGGACCGCATGAGAGGATTTGGCCATGCATGACACGAGCGCCGGACGGATCATCATCGCCCTGGACGTCAAGACCAAGGAAGAGGGCATCGCCCTCGTCTCGACGCTCCGGGAGGCCCGGATCTTCAAGGTCGGCCTGGAGCTGTTCACGGCCGAGGGCCCGGCCCTGTTCAAGAAGCTCAAGTCCCTGCGCAAGGAGGTCTTCCTCGACCTCAAGCTCCACGACATCCCCAACACCGTGGCCGGCGCCGTCCGCTCGGCCGAGGGCCACGGCGTGCGGATGATGACCATCCACGCGTCGGGGGGACGGGAGATGATGGCCCGGGCCGCGGAGACCGCGGGCCGGATCGCCGAGGAGACGGGGCGGCCCAGGCCCCTTCTCCTGGGCGTC
Source organism: Candidatus Aminicenantota bacterium (assembly GCA_037447475.1). Taxonomy (GTDB): domain Bacteria; phylum Acidobacteriota; class Aminicenantia; order Aminicenantales; family Saccharicenantaceae; genus RBG-16-66-30. The sequence goes on along the minus strand of JBBIGP010000018.1, from coordinate 16,337 downwards.
ACGGTCCTGACCAGCCTCAAGGGGGCCGACCTCGAGGAAGCCGGCATGAGCGGCGATGTCGCCGGCCAGGTCCTCCGCCTGGCGGGTCTGGCCAAGGCCGCAGGGCTGGACGGCGTCGTCTGCTCCCCGCAGGAGATCGAGGTCCTTCGCAGGGAATTCGCCCGGGACCTTGTCATCGTCACTCCCGGCATCCGGCCCGCCTGGGCGGCGGCCCAGGACCAGAAGAGGATCATGACCCCGGCGGAAGCCGTCGACAAGGGCGCGGATTACCTGGTCATCGGGCGGCCCGTCACCGGCGCGCCCTCGCCGCGGGAGGCCTTCCTCCGGCTCGCCGAAGAATTGCCCTAGAGCGCCGAGTAGCGGACCGCGAAGATGGCTCCCAGGATGAGGCCGAAGACCACGTAGAGGCCGATGGCCACGACGATGCTGACCCCCAGGTAGGGCATGATCTTCTCCTTGGGCGTGTCCATCATCGGCGTCTCGAACCCGAGATACAGGATGTAGAGCCCGTAGAGACCGGCCAGGATGCCCAGGACCCAGAGGGCGGGGATGATATAGAAGACGCCCGCCACCCAGCCAGGGGTCATGCTGTAGACCGCCAGCTTGAGGGCGCCGATCATGTTCTGCGGCGAGGCGAAATTCGGGGCCAGGGCGTTGATGATCAAGGCGAAGAGGTAGACGGTCGCCAGGGCGAACAAATAGGTGAAGACGGCATTGCCGAGGGCCCGTCCGACGTCCCATTTGGTGAACCCGACGAACGGGAGGCGCCGGCCGATGAGGACGTTGCCGAGGAACTGGGCGACGGCCGGGACGGCGGCTAGGACCATGGCGTAGGACTTGAAGAGGTCCGCCACCGTCGCAGACTCGCCCTTGATCTTGACCCATTCCTCCTTCGGTTTGAGCAGGATCCCTTGAACTCTTTGGACCAGATCCATGGAGGCCTCCTTCTTAGAAAGTACCCTCACTATATGGATTTTCCGGGGAGGTGTCAATGCGGCGGGCGTTCCCCGGCCGGCCCCCGGCGGGGAGGGAGGAAAATGGAGGCGCGGGTCGGACTCGAACCGACGAATAAAGGTTTTGCAGACCTCTCCCTTAGCCTCTTGGGTACCGCGCCCTGATCCTCATGCGTTCCGAACGAGTGAGAATGGAGCGGGCGATGGGACTTGAACCCACGACCTTCTGCATGGCAAGCAGACGTTCTACCACTGAACTACGCCCGCCCGGACGGCCTTGCGAGAGGGAAGGCACGGGTTAAACTAACAGAATCGGCCCCGACTGTCAACCGCACCGAGGACGATCCCCGAGGCCCTAGCGGACGGCGATGAGCTGGACCTCGTGCCCGATCCGGACCGCGTCCCGGGCCGAGAGGATCTTGACGGTCGACGTCGCCCCGCGGACGTCGATGATGATGGCGCTGGCGATGGCTTCCCGGGGCAGGTCGCGGCGGGCCCGCTCGAACACGTTGATCCGGTCGCCGATCTGGACGCAGTGCTGGCGCCCCAGGC
>JBBIGP010000018.1:0-14732 GCA_037447475.1 Candidatus Aminicenantota bacterium | reverse complement strand
CGCTCGAACACGTTGATCCGGTCGCCGATCTGGACGCAGTGCTGGCGCCCCAGGCTGATCGAGGCCCACTGTCCGGTGGCCGCGATGTGGAAGTCGTGCTCGACGTAGACGACCTTGCCGGTGATCCCGGCGTTGGGGTCCAGGTCGCCGAAGCCCTCGTCCCTGCCGATCTCGCCCTCCTCTTCCTCGAACGGCAGGAGGTAATCGCCGACGCGGACCGGCCCGCAGCCTCTCTCCAAACGGGCCGTGGCCATCGTCTCCTCGAGCCGGACGACCCGGGCCCGGGCGTGCCGCCCCGTCACGGTCCCGTAGGGAACGATCTTCTCTCTCAGGCCGACGACGAGGAACAGCTGCCCAATCTCGAGCCCGTGGGCCGCCCCGTGGTCGATGTAGACGAGGTCCGCGTCGCTGAAGATGTTCTTCTCGTTCATCCGCTCGGCGCCGATGATGCGGATCTCGGGCATCGGCTTGCCCTCCTCGAGCATGAAGTAGGAGCAGTAGAGGTCCGAATCCGTGATCAGCTGGTAATACTCGTCGAAGATCTTGGGCCTCGCGATCTGGTCCTGGGCGAAGGGACGGCCCGGCACGAGAAGAACCAGCCCCGCCAAGGCCAGGGACAAAAGACCCGCGCACCGAATCGTCTTGTTGTTCATGATCCTACCTCTCGGCCGATGGTGTTCCACTTGGCGGTATTATAGATACGGGCTCTCGCGGCTGTCAACACAAAGTTAGCGGGGACCGTTAGACAAACGACCGCCAATCGCATACAATGAGTCCTTCCATAGGGTTAGTCGTGGCGACGGAGCGGATGTCCAAAAAAATCACGGTCGGGCTGATCTTCGGGGGAAGGTCGGCGGAACACGAGATCTCTCTCCTGTCGGCGTCGGCCATCCGCGGGAATTTGGAGAAGGCCGGCTTCGGCGTCCGGTCCATCTACATCACCCGGGACGGTCTCTGGAAGTCCGTCAAAGCCCCGTCGCTCGACCCCGGGAAGCTCGTCCGCGGCCGGGCCTTTCCTTTCCTTCCCTGGAGATCGGCAGGGTCCCCGACGGTCCCCGGGATCGACATCTATTTCCCCGCCCTCCATGGGCCTTACGGGGAGGACGGGACCATCCAGGGGCTGCTCGAGATGGCCGGCGTTCCCTACGTCGGGGCGGGAGTCCTCGGCTCGGCCCTGGGGATGGACAAGGCCTCGGCCAAATCCGTGCTCCGGGAGCGCGGCTTCCCCGTCCCGCCCTGGCTCACGGTGGACGAGCCGGCATGGAGGAAGGACCGGGCCGGCGTTCTCCGGAGGATCGCCGCCGCCCTGCCTTGCCCCCTGTTCGTCAAGCCTTCCCGTCTGGGTTCGAGCGTCGGCATCACCAAGGTCAAGGAGAGAGCGGGGATCGCGTCCGCCCTCGAAACGGCCTTCCGGTACGACGCCAAGGCCCTCGTCGAGAAGGGCATCTCCGGCCGGGAGATCGAATGCAGCGTTCTCGGGAACGACGCCCCGGAAGCCTCACTTCCGGGCGAGGTCGTCCCCCACCGGGAGTTCTACGATTACCGGGACAAGTACCTCGAGGGCAAGACCGGATTCGTCATCCCGGCCGTCCTCCCCCGCCGGACGACCGAACGGGTCCGCCGGCTGGCCGTTGAGGCCTTCCGGGCCCTGGAGGGATCGGGCCTGGCCCGCGTGGACTTCTTTCTCGAGAAGGGAACCAACCGGCTGTACGTCAACGAGCTCAACACCATGCCGGGTTTCACCGAGATCAGCATGTTCCCCAAGCTCTGGGCCGCGACCGGCCTGTCCTTTCCCCGGCTCGTCCGCAGGCTCGTCGAGCTCGGCTTCGAGCGCCACCGGAGCCGCAAGGCCTGCCTCCACAGGGACGATTGATGCGGGTCCTGGGGATCGATCACGGCGACCGGTTCGTCGGCCTGGCCCTCAGCGACCCCCTGATGATCACCGCCCAGCCCCTCGGGACCTACGAGCTGACCGGCCACGAAAAGACCGACCGCGAGTATTTCCAGGCCCTCGCGGCCCGCCATGACGTCGGCGAGATCGTCGTCGGCGAGCCCCTGCGCATGGACGGAAGCTCCGGGACCCGGGCCGCCAAGGCCCGGGAGTTCGCGGCCTGGCTGCGGAAAGCCACCGGAAAGCCCGTCGTCTTCGTGGACGAGCGCCTGACGACCAGGCAGGCCGGCCATATCCTCCGCGAAGAGAACGCGCGGGGCCGGAAAAGGAAGAGCCGGGAGGATGAGCTCTCGGCCGTCATCATCCTGGCGACGTACCTCGAGCGGAAACGGGCCGAGAAGGATGCCGGCGAGACCGATTAGGGCGGCCCTAGCCGCCGCCGTCATCGCCCTTCCGGCCCTCGCGGGGTGGGTGGCCCGGGAGCTGTCCGAGCCGTTCGGCGAACCGGGCGCCCGCGTGTTCGTCGAGGTCGAAAGGGGCCTCAGGGCCCGGAGCGTCGCGGAGAGCCTCGGGGAGAGTGGCGTCGTCCGCAGCGCCCTGGCCTTGAGGATCGCTCTCGGCCTTTCCGGATCAGGCCCCCGGATCAAGGCCGGGGAATACGAGTTCTCCTTCCCTCTCCCGGCCAGGGAGGCCCTCGGCACGCTCGTCGAGGGCCGGACCTACCTCCATCCCGTGACGGTCCCCGAGGGGCTGGCCGGCATGGAGATCGAAGCGGTCCTCAAGGCCCGGCTGCCGGCGGGCGGGGAGTCGTTCCGGGAGGCCTTTCTCAAGACCGATCCGATCTCCGACTGGGACCCCGCGGCCCGGGACCTCGAAGGCTATCTCTTCCCCGACACCTACCTGGTCCCGCGGAGAGCCGCGGCCGCCGACATCGTGACGGCCATGGTCGCCCGGTTTCGGGCGGTCTTCGACGACGCGCGGCGGGACAGGGCCTCGGAACTGGGCCTGAGCGTCCGCGAGGTCGTCACCCTGGCCTCGCTCATCGAGGAAGAAACATCGCTCGAGGAGGAGCGGGCGCTCGTGTCGGCCGTGTTCCACAACCGCTTGAGGATCGGCATGAAGCTCGATTGCGACCCGACCGTCATCTACGCCCTCAAGCTCGAAGGGCTCTACACGGGACGCCTCCTCCTGCGCGACCTCAAATTCCCCTCTCCCTACAACACCTATCTCCACCCCGGCCTGCCGCCGGGCCCCATCTCGAATCCCGGAGAGCCTTCGCTCCACGCGGCCCTCCACCCGGCGCCGGAGAAATATCTCTACTTCGTCTCGCGCAACGACGGCAGTCATCGTTTCAGCCTGACGTTCGCCGAACATCTGGAGGCGGTCAGGGCATACCGGGAGTTGAAAAAAAGATGAAATCTGATATATTGACGCTTTCTTCCCGCCCACGGGTGAACCGCACGGGATGCAATAAACGACCGTAAAGAACTTTTACGCATCCGGCGCTTCCTTGCGGCGCGACAGAGGAAGCCGGCCCTGAAAGTTGGCATGTTACTTGCTCTATCAGGGTTGGAATGGAGAGAAGAAATTCCAAAGGAGGAACAATGAGAGTCACTAGAACAACCGCTGTCGGGTTGGCGATGATCATCGCTTTCGGCGTCCTCGCCGGTTCGCTCGAAGCGGCCCCCGCGGTCCAGAGCAAAAAGGCGGCCGCCAAAACCGAAACCAAGTCCTCGATGCCCAAGGAGGTCATGGCCCTCATCCAGGAGGGTCTTGTCACCCGGCAGGGCCGCCAGGACATCCCCTTTGACATTTTCAAGAGCCTGGTCCTCCCGGCCCAAGCGGGCAATCTCTATCCCGTGTTCTTCTTCAAGGCCAAGAACAAGGACCTCGGATACGCCCCGTCGGCGGCCGGCTCGGGAGATATGGAGTCGACCCTCAACGTCTTCTTCGAGTTCTTCGAGGCGGGCGAAGGCGCGGCTCCCAAGCCGATATTCGGCGGCAGGGCCCTGGCCGCCCTGAGGACGGCCGGCGCCGGCTACGATCCGGAAAAGGAAGATTGGTACTCGCTCGGCTTGGCTCTGCCGGCGGGAAAGTACACGATGGCCCTGGTCCTCACGACCCCCGACATGAGCAAGATGAGCGTCGGCTATCACGACATCACCCTTCCCGGGCCCGAGATCTACCAGACGGCGCTCTGGCCGACCAAGCCGGGCATCCTGATGGGCCTGGACCAGATCGACGCGGACACGCGGCCGACCGTCCACCGGGGTCACTTCACCTGGGGTTCGGTGAGGTTCGCCACCAACGAGTCCGGACGGATCGCGGCCGGCGATAACCTCGAGGTCTACTTCTTCGTCCTCGGCGCGGCCATCAAGGATCCCGCAGCCCCGCGGCCCGCCAACGATCTCGAGGTTTATTTCGAGATCCATGACGAGGCCGGCGAGCCGGCCATCAAGTGGACGCCTCAGAGCTACGAGACCTACTTCATCAACCAGCCACTTCCCCTCCTGCAGACGGTCCAGAAGCTCGAGGACGGCAAGGTCGTGAGCGAGGAGAAGAAAGCCCTGGAGGCCGGCAAGTACACCCTGGTCATCGCGGTCGAGGACAAGGTCTCCGGCAAGAAGGGCGAGGCCCGGATGCCCTTCGAGATCCAGTAGCCCTTATTTCTTCAGGAACTCGAGCAGCTGGCGGGCCACCGCCGCCCTTTCGTGGGCGGGGGCGATCTCCAGGAATTTCTCCAGCGCGGCGCGCGCTTCGGCCGTCTTGTTCTGGCCGATGAGGATGGTCCCCGACTGGTAATAGGCCTCGGCGTAATCCGGCTTGAGCCCCACGGCCGTCCGGAAATGGAGAAGGGCGGCCTCCGGGTCGCCGGTGCTGATGAGGCAGGCGCCGAGGTTGTATTGGGCGTCCGGGTCGTCCGGGCTCAGGGCGACGGCCTTCTCGTAATAGGGCTTGGCCTCGGCGAACAGGCCTGACAGGGCCAGGGCCTCCCCCGCTTCCTTGTTGGCGCTGTAGCTTTCGGGGTTGAGCTCGGCGGCCGCCCGGAACGCGGCCAGGGCCTCGTCGGCCCGGCCCGCTTTCTTGTAGGACAGTCCGAGATTGAGCTTGTATCCCCAGTTGGCCGGGTCGAGCCGGACGGCCTCTTCGTAAGCCTCGGCCGCCTCGGCGAACTTCCCGCCCGCATAGAGCTTGTTGGCCTTGAGGAACTGCCTGTCCGCTTCGGAGTAGGTCTTCTCGAGGGCCGCCTCCATGGGCTTGATCATGAACTCCACCGATTCCTCGCCGGCGACGCCGACCTTGACCTCCTTGGAGCCGGGCGCGAAACCGCCCTTCTTGGCGGTCACCATGTAGTATCCGGGCATCAAGCCGATCTGCAGGAAGCGTCCCTGCTTGTCGGTCCTGAGGTCGTAGTGGACGCTGGCCGTCCGCTGGGAAACGACGGTCACCTCGACCTTTTCCAGGGGATTGCCGTCGGCGTCGACGACCCTCCCGGAGATCCGGCCATGATATTGGGCCCAGGAGGACGTCAGGAACAGGGCCAAGACCGCGGCGAGGGCGAACGTTCTTTTCATCATTCTTCAGCTCCTGTCAGATATCGCGTCGTTTTCGGGCTTTCTCTTCGAGCTCCTTGACCGCCGGCTGATCGGGGACGAGCGCCAGCGACCGCTGGAGAAGGGGCAAGGCCAAGTCCGGCCGGCCGAGGGCCAGATGGCATTCCGCGGCCAGGTTCAGAACAGGGACCTCGGTGGCCTCGGCCATGGTCTTTTCCAGATAGACGAGGGCGGACTCCCACTCTTTCAGGCCGGCATAGGCGAGGGCGATGACCTTGGCCGTCTCGCGGCCCGGCAGGCGTTCGTAGAGGGGGACAGCCTGGGCCAGCGATTCTTCGAGGAGCCCGAGGCCGAACAGGGACTTGGCCAGCATCAGCCGGGTGTCCGGGTCGTCCCTCGCTTGGAGGGAGCGCTCGAAGGCCGCCCGGGCCCGGCCGTGGTCCCCGGCCAGGAAATGCTGGGCGCCCAGGATCTTGAAGTGTTCGGGCCCCGGAAACGGACCGTGGAGCCGGGCGTAGACCCAGGGAGCGACGGGGGCGGGCTGGCCGAGGAGGATGAAATTCTCCTTCTCCGTGAAGATCTTCCGACCGTCCGCATCCAGCGCGGAGACCTCAGCCCGGTAATAGCCGGGCTTGACGCCGGCCAGGGGGACTTCGCCAGTCACGACAACGGTCCCGCCGCGCGAGGCGTCGGCCGCGGAGAGAGGGAAAACGCCCGCGCTCCGGCCCTCGTCGAGCGAGACGAGGTCGACGGCGAAGGACGGCCGGGCGCCTCCGGCGGCGGCGAGGTCCCAGGCCTGGAGGAAAACGCCCAGCGTCTCGGCCGTCAGGAACTCGTTCCGGGCGCCGACGAGATACTCGTAGCCGTCGAAGACGAAAGCCTTCGTATTGTCCCGGCGGGCCTCGGGAACGGCGGTCCTGGCATGATAAAGCAGGGGGGCGCTGAGCCCCGGCCGGCCTTCCCCGGGGACCGTCAGCCGGGCCTCGAAGGACGTGAAGTCCCGGGCCGTCTTGTTCTTCAGCAGGAAGAAGATCCGGACCGGGCCGGGGATGACCGGCAGGAGGTCCTGGAAGGCGAACCGCCGCCGCTCGTTGGCCTTATACTGCTCGGGGGTCAGCCGCAAGGGGATCTCCTCGGTCCTCTCGAAGAGGGCCGCCCCCCGCTCGTCCTCGAGCCTGAGCACGAGCTCGAAGGACGCATAGACCGAGCGCCCCTGGGAACCGAAGCTCATTCTCTCGGGTTCGATGGTCCAGTGGAGGAAAGGCTGGCCGCCCTCGCGGAAGATCTTGATCTGATGGGCGCTGTCGAAATAGCTGTCCAGGTACTCCGTTTCCACATGGTCCTTGAAGGACAGATAGTTGCGGGCGTAGCCATCGGCGAACTTCTTCTCCGGGATCCGGCGGATCGAGGCGATGATCATGTCGGACGAGAACGACGCCGAGCCGAGGGGCGACTCGCCGGGCAGGTAGCTCAGGGAGGCGTTGGCCAGCTCGCCGTTGATCTGCTTGATCGTCTTGTGGGCCCCCGACCGGTCCGTGGAACCGCTGGAGAGAGAGGGGATGACGAGGGCTTCCGGCCCTTGGGGCCCGGGGGCGTAGAGGCGGAAGTCGCCAATCCCCTGGGGCTGGAAAAAGATGAGGTAGAAGTACCCGGGAAGCCCGAACTGCTCTTCCCCCTGGCAGAGCCATAATTCCAGGGGCCAGATCTGGGACTGGGTCGTGAACTGATGTCTCTCGCGGGGCGGCCCGAGGAGCACGTAGAAGTAGCCGCGGTCGGTCTGGCTGCCCCGCTTATGCGAGCCGATCCCGAAGTAGGTGTCGGCGAACCGGATCCGTTCGTAGTACTCCTTCCGGAACTCGTTCTCCGCCGTGTCGGGCGACGGGTCGCGGCTGCGCCAGAAGAAACGGATGAAGGTTTCCCGCTCCTGAGGCGTGGCGAGCTTCAGGAAAACGTCCCGCTCGACGCGGGTGATGATCGGGCCGACGTCCTCGAGCCAGAGCTTGTGCTCGGGAAGCAGCGCTCCGGCCTTTTGGGCCGGATGCCCGGCCGCAACGAGGAGGGCGACGCCCACGGCAACTGAAGCCGCTCTCGCCATCCGCCTTCGCTTGTCCGTCATCCCGGTATCACGATAGCACACGCCCGAAGAAGATTCAAACCGCCCTCCCGGGATTCGGGTTGCGGCCGAACCCGCAGACGAACAGCGGATGGTGCCGGCGAAAAAAGTACTTGCTTCCATCCGGGAATTTGGATTATAATTCGGAATATTGGGAGAGTGTTTTTCCCATGATGGACGGAACCCGTGTTTTTTAAGGTAGTTACATCGCCGGAAAGATTGGCATTGGAATTGCATATTAATGACTATGGAATTAGTTTAGATGAGGAGGTGAGAATCCACAGAGCACAGACAAGGGAACGATCATCATGGCCGTCGCCACCATCCAATCCATCGCCTGAAAGGAGGCATGTGTGAAAAGGAATCTTATCGTCTTTCTCGCTTTCGCCCTCCTCTGCGCCCCTCTGGCCTTTTCCCAATCCCGGGAAACCGGGGCCATCCGGGGGTTCGTCCTGGACGAACAGAGAACGCCCCTGCCCGGCGTCAACGTTACGCTGTCGAGCCCCAACCTGATGGGCGCGCGGACGTTCGTCACCGACGCCAACGGCGAGTTCCGGTTCCCGGCCCTGCCGCCCGGAGAATACAAGCTCACGGCGGAGCTCTCGGGCTTCGGCATGGTCGTCCAGGAGAAGATCCGCTTAGAGACGACCGTCACCCTGACGCTGGACCTGACCATGAAGCCGACCACGCTGGAGGAGGAGATCACGGTCATCGCCCAGACCCCGACGATCGACGTCAAGTCGACCGAGACGGCCTCGGTGACCCTGAGCAACGAGATCCTCAGGAACATCCCCTACAACCAGTTCACGGCCGACATCGTCAACCTGGCGCCCGGCGTCATCAACAACGTCGCGTACGGCGCCTCGGCCAACACCGGCATCGCCTACTCCATGGACGGCGTCAACGTCGCCGACCCCGAGGGCGGCTCGGCCTGGGTCTTCTCGGACCACAACATCATCGAGGAGGCCAAGATCATGGGCGTCGGCCTGCCGGCCGAGTACGGGAACTTCACCGGGGTCATCTTCAACCTGGTGACCAAGTCCGGCGGCAACGAGTTCTCGGGCCATTTCGAGTTCAATTTCCAGGGCTACCGCGACGACTCCAAGTTCTGGCAGGCGACCAACACGGCCGCCTACCTCGAAGACTTCCCCGAGCTGACCTCCCCGACGTCCAAGCTGATGGACATCAACGGACACCTCGGCGGCCCCATCCTCCGGGACAAGCTCTGGTTCTACACGGGCGTCCAGTTCTACCGGACCCAGAACCGTCCGACCGGATTCCCCGAGGACGTCGACTACAAGCAGCCGAGGTTCTTCGCCAAGCTGACCTCGCAGCTGACCCCGACCCTGAACATGAGCGCCGCCTTCCAGACGACGGCCTACCAGGGGCAGAACCGCGGCGCCAGCTCGACGACCTCGCCCGAGGCCTGCGTCACGCAGGACTCGCCCGACTGGCTGGTCAGCTTCAACCTCAACAAGATCCTCAGCGCCAAGACCTTCTTCGACGTCAAGACCAACTACTTCGAGGGCCGGTACTATCTCGACCCCGAGGTCGGCACGGATGACTACGCCCACTTCAGCCTCGACGACAATATGCTCTATGACAGCGCGGGATATTACTACTACGCCGACCGCGCCCGCTTCGGGACCAACGCCAGCATGACCCACTTCGCCGAGGACTTCCTGGCCGGCTCCCACGACTTCAAGTTCGGCGCCGAGTTCGAGCGGTCCATGGCCCGCAGCCGCTTCGGCTACACGGGCACAGGCGGCCCCCTCGGCGACAACATTTATTACGTCGACTACTTCAGCTACGGGTATACGGGCCCCTATCTCGCCTACCAGTACGAGGGCTACGACACGAACACCCGCTACACGAGGCTCGAAGCCTTCGTCCAGGACTCCTGGCAGCTCGGCAAGAGGCTGAATATCAACCTCGGCCTCCGCTACAGCATGAACTGGGGCGACGTCAAGGGCGTCAGCGGCGCCGTCTACAAGACGAACCGGCTGGCCCCCCGCGTCGGCTTCACCTTCGACATCCTGGGCGACAAGACGACCATCCTCAAGGCCCACTACGGCCACTTCACCGAGGCCATGCTGACCGCCTACCACGAGAAGATGAACCCGATCGCCAACTTCAAGGACTACATCGGGTACTACTACGATCTTGGGGACGATGAGTGGGTCGAGATGTTCCGCATCACGGCCCCGCCCTACACGATGGACCCCGACATCAAGCACCCCTACATGGCCCAGTGGACGGTCGGCATCGAGCGGGAGCTGTTCAGGGACGCGTCCTTCGGCGTCACCTACATCAACCGCAAGTGGAACGACATCATCGGCCGCTACGACCGGGCCGGCCAGTACGTCACGCGGACCTTCTACAACTCCTATCTCGACCAGAACTTCACGGTCTATGAACGGACCTTGGCCACCCTCGAGACCTACGATTACTACATCACGAACCTCAAGAAGGGGACGGAGTTCCCGTACATCCTGACGGACGTCTACCGGAAGTACGAGGGCGTTCAGGTCGACTTCAACAAGCGCTTCTCCCATCGCTGGCAGCTGCTGGCCTCGTACGTCTATTCGAAGGCCACCGGCACGCGCGACAACACGTTCGGCACCGATATCGGCTGGGGCGCCAACCCGAGCGACCCGAACACCTACATCAACGCCGAAGGCCACCTGACCAACGACCCGACCCACATGATCAAGGTCCAGGGCACCTACGTCCTGCCCTTCGACATCAGCTTCAACGCCTACTACCGCGGGATCACGGGCAACGCATGGACAACGCGCATCCGGACCGGCCGCTACAACCAGGGCCGGATCACCTTCCTGGCCGAGCCCCGCGGCGCGAACCACTATCCCATGCAGCACATCCTCGACCTGAGACTGGAGAAGATCTTCACCCTGGCCGGGAAGTACCGCCTCGGGCTGCTGGTCGACGTGTTCAACGTCTTCAACGCCGACACCATCACGTCCTGGGGAACGCGCATCGGCTACGACTGGATCCCCGGCGAAACCCCATCCACGGACGGCCACGAGCTCTACGGCATCGTCCGGCCGCGACAGGCGCGGGTCGGCGTCCGGGTGATATTCTAGCCTCTCCCCTCTCGACGCGCAGACGCTCGAGGGCGGCGGGACATCCCGCCGCCCTCTTTTTTTAGGTCCCGCCGGTCAGGACCGTGCCCGGGTTTCATGATTCCTCCGCGGTATGCTAAAATCGTCATATGCCCTCAAGGAAACGGTTTCGCCTCGCCGCGGCGGCCGCCGCCGTTCTCTTGCTGGCCGCCGCCGCGCTCGTTCTCGTCCCCCGCCGCGGCGATTTCGGGCGCCTCAGGGGCGGCCGCGACCACAATGTCATCCTCATCACCATCGACACCCTGCGGGCCGACCGCATCGGCTGCTACGGGTTCGAGCGGATCGAGACGCCGGTCATGGACCTCTTCGCGGCCCGGGGGGTCAAGTTCGAGCGCTGCTACGGCCCGACGCCCCTGACCCTGCCGTCCCACACCTCGCTCATGACCGGCACCCTTCCGGCCCACCACGGCGTCCGCGACAACGGGGGCTTCGTCGTCCCCGCGGAGCTCACGACGCTGGCCGAGCTCTATAAGGCCAAGGGGTACGCCACGGCCGCATTCGTCGCGGCCTACGTCCTCGATTCGAAGTGGGGGCTCGACCGGGGATTCGACCACTACTTCGACCGGTTCGACCTCGGCCGCTTCGAGCGGATCTCGCTGGGCTCGGTCCAGCGCCCCGCCAACGAGGTCCTCGACGAGGCCCTGCCCTGGATCGAGGCCCACAAGGACGGCCCGTTCTTCGCCTGGATCCATCTCTACGACCCCCACACGCCCTACGAGCCGCCGCCCGAGTTCGCGGCCCGCTACCCGAACAACCCTTACCTCGGGGAGATCGCCTTCACCGACAGCCAGCTCGGGCGGCTCTGGGACTTCTTGACCGGGCGCGGCCTCACCGACGACCTGTTCCTCGTCATCACCTCCGACCACGGCGAGAGCCTGGGGGAGCACGAAGAGAGCACCCACGGCTTCTTCGTCTACGAGGCGGCCATCCACGTCCCGCTGATCTTCGTCACGCCTTTCGAGCGCTTTCACGGCGTATCCACGTCCCAGGTTTCGAGCCTCGCCGACGTCCTGCCGACGCTCTGCGAGATGTCGGGCCTTGCCGTTCCCCGAGAGGTCCAGGGGCGGAGCCTCGTCCCGCACTTCTTCAGGCCGCTCAAGACCGTCCGGACGATGGCCTACGCCGAGAGCTTCTATCCGCGCTTCCACTTCGGCTGGTCCGAGCTCATCAGCGTCCAGGACGGCCGCTGGAAGCTCATCATCGCCCCCGTCCCGGAGCTCTACGATCTCCGCTCCGACCCCGGCGAACAGCGCAACCTTGTCTACCTCGAGAAGAAGATCTTCGCCGGGCTGAGCGCCGAGGCCGAGAGGTTCATCGAGGAGGCCGGCCGCAACGCCCTGGAGATCGATCTCAGCCGGATCGACGAGGACACCCGGGAAAAGCTGGCCGCCCTGGGCTACATAGGGTCGTTCACCGATCTGTCGCGGCACAAGGACCGCGTCCTGGCCGATCCCAAGGACAAGATCGGCATCTTCAACGAGTTGTCGAGGGCCCGGGAGCTCGGGCTGAGCGGCAACGCTGAGGAGGGCGCCCGCGTCATCCGGGCCATCATCGAGGAGGATCCCAATATCGCCAGCGCCCATTTCTCCCTGGGCAACATCTACTTCAAGCTGCGGATGTTCCCGGAGGCCGTCGAGGCCTTCAAGCACGCCCTCGACCTCAAGCCCGACGACTCCTTCACGGTCATCAACATCGCCAATGCCTATCTCTCCATGGGGCGCTTCGACGAGGGCGAGGGCTTCGTCCTCGAGTATCTGGACAGGGGCTTTGCGGACCCCCAGCTTTACTATCTCCTGGGGAACATGAGCGTCAGCCGAAAGGATTACGACAAGGCCCTCGGGTACTTCCGGGAATCCCTGTCCCGCAACCCCGATTCGGCGGCCTCCCACAACGCGATGGCCGCCATCTATATCATCAAAGAGGACTGGGCCACGGCCGGAGAGCACATCCGGTCGGCCCTGGCCCTCATGCCCAATCTGACCAACGTCCGCTACAACCAGGCCCAGATCTTCGAGGGCCTGGGGGACCTGCGCGCGGCGGCCGAGGCCTATCGGGAGGAGCTCGCCTCCTCCCCGAAGCACTTCAAGGCCTTGTTCAATCTGGCCCGCGTCTACCGGAAGATGGGCCGCGCCGACGAGGAGCTGGCGGCGCTGCGAACGGCCGCCGAAGTCGAGCCGGACTTCCCCCTGACCTACTTCTACCTGGCCCGTATCCTCCTCAACCGGGGCGAGGACTACGAAGGGGCGGTGGGCCTGGTCAAGAAGGGGCTCGATCTCAAGCCCGACAAGCCCGACATGGCCCTGGGGTACTTCCTGCTGGCCGACCTCTACAACCGGCTGGGCGATCCGGCGCGCTCCGAGGACTTCGCGCGGCGGGGTCAGGCCCTGGCTGCCGAGAAGGCCGGGCGCCGCTGAGCGCCAGCGGCCCTCAAGATACAACCCTCCGCCAAACCACTTCTAGAGGCTTAGCGCTTCGGGAACGGACGGCCGAAAAGGCTTGCTTTCATCCACCGCTTTTCTTAAACTGGTCCCTTCATCATGAGGTTCATCGCCGACCTTCACATACACTCGAAATTCTCGCGGGCCACGTCGCGGGACATGGTCCTGGACTCGTTGGCCCGCTGGGCCCGGATCAAGGGCCTGTCCCTGCTCGCCACCGGCGACTTCACTCATCCCGAGTGGCTGTTCCTCATGAAGGAGAAGCTCGAGCCGGCCGGCAACGGCTTCCTCCGGCTGAAGAACGGCGGCCCGCCACCGGAGACTTCCCCGTTCGCGGGACTGCCGTTCTCGCCCGCCGATATCTCGTTCATCCTGTCGACGGAGCTGAGCTTCATCTACTCCAAGGGCGGCAAGGTCCGCAAGATCCACGTCATGCTCCTGGCGCCCGACTTCGAGTCCGTCGAACGGATCAACGGCCGGCTCCAGGCGGTCGGCAACCTGGCCTCGGACGGGCGGCCCATCCTGGGCCTGGACGTCCGCCTGTTCTGCCGGATGGTCGCCGAGACCTGCCCGCGCTGCGTCGTCATCCCCTCCCATATCTGGACGCCCTGGTTCTCGCTGTTCGGGGCCAACTCGGGATTCGACTCGATCGAGGAGTGCTTCGAGGACATGACCCCGTTCATCTTCGCCCTCGAGACGGGGCTGTCCTCGGACCCGCCCATGAACCGGCGACTCTCGGCCCTCGACCGTTACGCCCTCGTCTCCAACTCCGACGCCCATTCCCCGTCCAAGCTCGGGCGGGAGGCCAACGTCTTCGACACGGAGTTCAGCTACCGGGGGCTCGCCGACGCCCTGCGGACTAACGACCCGGCGAAGTTCCTGGCGACCGTCGAGTTCTTCCCGGAGGAAGGCAAGTACCACTTCGACGGGCACCGGAAATGCGGCGTGGTCTGCTCGCCCCGGGAGAGCCTGAAGACGAACGACATCTGCCCCAAGTGCGGCAAGCGCCTGACGATCGGCGTCCTCCACCGCGTCGAGGAGCTCGCGGACAGGCCGCCCGGCGAGACGGGCCCCGGCGGGGTCCCCTTCCGGAACCTCATCCCGCTCAACGAGATCATCGCCGAGGCCATCGGGAAGACGGCCGATTGCCAGGCCTCCTGGGACCTGTATTTCAAGTACGTCCGCGAGTTCGGGGACGAGTTCCGGGTCCTGACGGAAGTCCCCGTGCCCGACCTGCGGCGGATAGGCCCGGAGGCGGTCGGCGAGGGCGTCGACCGGATGAGGAAAGGGCGGGTCAAGATCGCCCCCGGCCACGACGGCGAGTTCGGCAGGATCCGGCTGTTCGACGACGAGGCCCCCGCGAACGCCTGCGATACCCAGCTGTCGCTCTTCTGAGCGGTCCTCGCCGCAGAAGCCGGCCAGGCGAGAGGCGGTGACGCAGCGGGGCGGGGGCCCCCGTGCGCACGCAGTGGCTGAAGTCGAGGCCTCCTTGACAACCCCTGACCCGCCACCTATATTAGTGAGGGTAGGAAGGTTCCATGGAAATCGAGATGAAGGTCAAGGGCCTGGTCGTCGACCCGATCTCGAAGATGC
>JBBIGP010000017.1:26134-41049 GCA_037447475.1 Candidatus Aminicenantota bacterium | reverse complement strand
AAAGCCCTGGCAAAAATCGGAAAGCCGGAGATCCTTCAGATATCGCAGGACTTAGGGAACACATCGGCCTTCTCATGAATAGATCAGATTATAGCACAGCGAGGGGAGAGAAGAAAGCCGGCGGAGGCGCGCCGGGGCGAACGCGGCCCGCTCAGTCGTCCGTCTTGACGACGATGATGGTCAGATTGGAGGCCAGCGCGGCGATGGCCCCGACGGCGGCCAGGATGGGGGCGACGATGGCCCCGACGACGCCGACCGTGAGCGGGATCTCCAGGAACGTCTTGCCCTGTTCGTCCTTGAGGATGATGCGGCGGGCGTTGCCCTGCTGGATGATCTCCTTGACCTTGTTGAGGATCTCGCCGCCGGTCAGGCGGAACTCCTCGACCCTCGACCGTTCCTCTTTCTTCTTTTCTTCGTTCATTCTCGTCCTCCCGATGTCGTCAATGGATACTACGTCAGAGCCCGGGGAAGAGTTCCTTGAGGGCCTCCAGGGACTCCGGCAGAAGGTCGGTCAGGGAAACGGACCACCATTCCGCGTAGGAGATCCTCCAGCCGGCGTCCGGACCTTTCTCGAGCCCCAGGTCGAACCGGAAATAATCGCCTGTGAACCTGGCCAGTTTGCGGAAGGCCTCGGCCGCCCCGGAGGACAGGACCATGTCCGTCCTCACGGCCGCCCTCCCGCCCGGTTCCGTGATCTCGACCTTCACGCCCAGCACGTGGATGACGATGCCCCGGAAGCTCCGGAGATAATTCTCGATCAACGCCTGTGCGGCCGCCTTGTCCCGGCCTTGATAGTCCCGATAGTCCGGGGCCAGAAGGTCCATGAGCGCCCCGAGGTCCCTTTTCTGGGCCAGCGCGGCCGCGTCCTTGATGATCCGCCTGACCAGTTCCTCCTCGGGCGGACGCCCGCAGCCGTGAGGGAGGAGAAGCGCGGCCGCCGCGAGCATCGCCGGCAGGATCCTCGCCGTCCCCCGGATCATCCGGCCCCTCCTCCGCCCCCCCCTCCTCCTCCGCCTCCTCCGCCGCTGAAGCCGCCCCCGCCGCCCGACGAATAATGGGCCGCCGAGAGGCTTGCCTGGTGGATGGAGGTCGCCGCCCGCTCGAGGCTGCCGATCAGGCCTTGCAGACGCCCGCCCGCCAGAGCATCGGCGCCCGCCGTCCCCAGGAACCAGGCCGGAGCGACGGCCCGCTCGTCCTGGAGGATGATGGGCAGGGCCTTGAGGATCTTCTTGGCATTGCCGAAGAGGATGCCGAAGACGAGGTAGTGCTCCCAGAGCTTATAAGCTTCCGGAGGGGTTTCCTCGAACGCCGAGAAATCATCGAGGAACCTGTCGAGCCCTTGCCAGCTGGCGTTTTCCCTGGCCCAGGGAACGGTTCGCCGCTTCATCGTCGGGATGAGAAAGAGCGACAGAATGAGCAGGACGGGGCTCAAGGTCAGGACGGCCAGGGGGACCGTCACGGCATAGAAAAGGTTCCTGGCCCTCAGGCCCTCGGGCTCGAGGAAACCGAGGGCTTTCGCTTCGTTCTTGATGTCCTTCGTCCACCGCTCGTACCAGGATTGGAACGCCCGAGGTTTCTTCTTAAGGAAATCCCGGAGCTCGTCGAGGCTGAACGATGCGCCTGTCCGAAGGGCCGTCCCCGCGGCGTCTTCGAAGAGGAACCGGAGGACGTCCTGTTCGAAGCCGCGGACGGCCGTCTCCCCACCGGGGACCCGGGCTAGGGTGATGACCGTCTCGACGGTCTCCTTGGACCCGAAAAGCGCCTTTTTTCTAAGTCCGCGGTCCTCGAGGGTCAAATACCTCTTCCGGGCCAGGTCGAACAGCGTGGCCGTGAAGGCCGCCGGGGTCACGCTGCGGCCCTGGCGCATCAGGGACTGGACGAGCGCGGGCGGGAGGTCCGAAGGGAGCTCGCGCACGTATTCGGGGAGCCCTTCGAAGCGATGGTCGCGGCCGGCTTGCGCCCAGGTGCGGAAGAAGAAAAGGAGCCAGAGGGCCGGCCCCAGGATCTGCCAGACTCCCCAGACGCCGGCCGCCTTGACGACCTTCGCCCGGGCGGCCTCCGCCCTCTGACGACGTCGTCCGGCCTCCTCGCCCTCCCTTCGGGCCCGCTCGATGGTCTCCCGGACGAAGCCCTCTTCTTCTCTCTTGATGGACCCGAGATCGTGGCGGCCCGAGGGAACGCCGCTGACCATGCCCGCCGGCCAGACGACCCTGATCTCCAAGGACTGGCGGGAAGCCAGATGGGGCGACGTGAAGCGGGCCGTCCGGTCGTCGACGACCTCCGAGCGGCCGGCAAGGGGGCCGTGCCCCCAGACGAGCAGCTCTCCCGGCCCTCCGACGGGCTCGGGGAGGACGACCGTGACCGTCACGCGCCCGGCCGGCTTGTCCCATTCATCGCCGACGGCCTGCCAGTAGAGCTCCGACACGTCGGGGTAGCTGGTGACGCCGCCGCGGACCCGATAGCGGATGAGAAAAGTGCGTCTCTCGTTGCGCGCGGAGTAGAACCATCGGCCCGTGAACCGCCCGGACCCGGTCGAGATCTCGGTCCGCAGCGCCTGGTCCCGCTCGTCGCGGACCTCGAACTCCGAGACCGAGATCTCGGAACGATAGCTCCCGCGGTCTGAGCGGAGAGGGATCGTGATATAGGCGAACGAGAAATCGCCCTCGAATTCGAAGGTCCGGAATTCCTCCACAAGGAACGAGCCGTCGCGGGCGATGGCGATCCCGATGCGGACCTCGGGAAAGAAATAATCCTTGGCCGCCGCCGGGAGGGCGCAGAGGACGGCCAGGAGCGGGATGAGCCGGAGCGGACCGGAGCTTCGTCTCATAGGCCCTCTCTCAGGCTCCGGGCTTTCGCCGCTTGCCCGCTCTCTTCCCATAGATGTGGCCGATGAGGGCGATCTCGGATTCGGGATCGAGATCGACGAACGCCAGGCCCGCTTCGAAGACCTCTTGTTCGTAGATCTCGCGGACCCAGCGGACCTCCCCGGATGCCCGGACCGTTCTCCGCGAGCCCGAAAGGGCGATCTCCAGTCCGACGACGTCGCCCTGCTGGAGCCGGGCCCCGGTCATGATCCGGAGGCCGCCCGCGGAGATGTCCCTCGTGAAGCAGAAGTTGACCGTCCCTTGATCCGACCCGGACCGAGCGCCGGGAACCGTCATGATGACCTTGTTCTCTTCTGCGATCCGGGTATCCCGGCGTCTTTCTCTCATGGGCTTCGGCCGGGGGCCAGGGTATCGACCGGTTCCCCCGGCCCCCCGCTCTGGGGTCAAGCATAGCAGACCCTCTTGCGGCGGTCAACGCGCCGCCGCCTATCCCGGCGGGCGCTGGCCAGGCCCGGTCCATTGACAATCGTTCTGATCTTAGGGTATGTAGGTCCCCGGAAGGAGGTTCCATGAGTGTCAAATTCCGCCTCGGCGTCATGATGTTTCTCCAGTACGCCATCTGGGGCTCCTGGGCCCCCGTTCTCTCGGCGTACCTCCAGAACAACCTTGGTTTCTCCGGCGTCCAGCTCGGGGTCATCTTCAGCCTGCTGCCCCTGGCGACGATCATCTCGCCGTTCATCGGCGGCCAATTCGCCGACCGCTGGTTCCCCACCCAAAAGGTCATCGCCGGCCTCCAGCTCGGCGGAGGCGTCATCCTCATCCTCATCGCCAACGTCACGTCCTTCGCGACGATGATGTGGCTGATGCTCCTCTACTGCCTCGTCTACGCTCCGACCCTGGCCCTGACCAATTCCATCGCCTTCGTCAATCTCAAGAGCTCCGAAAAGGAGTTCGGCGGCATCCGGGTCTGGGGGACGATCGGCTGGATCGCCGCGGGCTGGGCCCTGTTCGGGTGGCGGACGCTGGCCAAGTCCCCGGAGGGGATCGCCATGAAGGGCGACACCCTCCTGCTGGCCGGGCTCTTCTCGCTGCTCATGGGTCTCCTGTCCTTCGGCCTCCCCCACACCCCGCCCCAGAGGGAGGGCGCCAAGCCCTGGGCCTTTCTCGAAGCCTTGAAGATGTTCAAGGACAGGAACTTCCTGGTCTTCGCCGTCATCTCGTTCGTCGTCGCCACCGAGCTCCAGTTCTACTACGTCCTGACCTCGCCGTTCCTGACGTCGCCGGCGATCGGCGTCGACCAGAAGCACATCTCGGCGGTCATGACCATCGCCCAGGTCGCCGAGATCTTCGTCATGGCCTTCATGCTGTCGTGGGCCCTCAAGAAGTTCGGCATGCGGCGGACGCTGACCCTGGGCATCCTGGCCTGGCCCATCCGGTACATCATCTTCGTCATCGGAGAGCCGTCGTGGCTGGTCGTGGCCTCCCTGGCCCTCCATGGCTTTTGCTACGTCTTTTTCTTCACGGCGGCCTTCATCTACGTCGACACCATCGCCCCCAAGGACATCCGTCATTCGGCCCAGAGCCTGATCGCCATCATCATCCTCGGGTTCGGGAACTTCGTCGGCAGCCTGTTCAGCGGCTGGGTCCAGAACCTGTTCACGACAGAGACCCTGGATGCGGCCGGAGAGGTCGTCAAGGTCATCGACTGGCGCGGGACGTTCATGGTCCCCACCGTATTGACCCTGCTCTGCCTCATCGTCTTCTTGGTCTTCTTCAAGGAGAAGAGGACGCCGGTCGGCGGGCCGCACGGCATGACGGAGCGTCCCTAGGCCTCAAGAGCGTGAACACGGGCTTCGGGCGCCCTTGACCTGAGGCTTTGAAGGAGAGAGACCATGACAAACAAAAAAAAGACCCTCGGCGTTGGATTCGTCGGAGGGGGGTTCATCAACCGGTTCCACATCCGCTCTTGGGTCGGCGTCCGTGACGCGGACGTCGCGGGCATCTTCGACATCGACGAGAAGCGGGCCCGGGAGGCGGCGGCTCTGGCCGAAGGCCTCCGGGTCGGCCGCCCCAAGGTCCACAAGACCCTGACCGACATGGTCGCCGACCCGGCCGTCGACGCCATCTGGATCGGCTCCCCGAACTACACCCGCGTGGAGGTCATGGAAGAGATCGCTCTGGCCGTGACTTCGGGCAAGGGCCAGCTCGTCGGGGTCTGCTGCGAGAAGCCGCTCGGACGCAACGTCCGGGAAGCCCGCAAGATGCTCGAGCTGGCCCGCAAGGCCGGCCTGCTCGACGGCTACCTCGAGAACCAGGTCTTCTCCCCGGCCGTCGTCCGCGGCAAGGAGATCGTCTGGGCCCGGGGAGCGGCCCTCTCCGGACCGCCCTATCTGGCCCGTGCGGCCGAGGAGCACAGCGGTCCCCACATGCCATGGTTCTGGGAAGGGACCCTTCAAGGCGGAGGCGTTCTCAACGATATGATGTGCCACTCCGTCGAGGAGGCCCGTTTCATGCTGACGCCTCCGGGCGCTCCCCGCGACGTCTTGAGGCCGGTCAGCGTCACGGCCTACACGAACTGTCTCAAATGGCAGGAGCCGAGATACGCCGCCGCCCTCGCCCGGGGAAGCGGCGGCAAGACCGATTATCTCAAGCGGCCGGCCGAGGACTTCGCGCGCTCCCTCGTCGAGTACAAGAACAAGGATGGCAAGACCCTGATCGTCGAGACGACGACGAGCTGGTGCTACGTCGGCGCCGGCCTGCGTCTGAGCATGGAGCTCCTCGGGCCCGAGTACGCCCTCCAGATCAACACCCTCGACACCGGGCTGAAAGTCTTCTTCAGCCGGCAGGTCAAGGGCAAGGCCGGCGAGGATTTGGTCGAGAAACAGAACGCGGAGATCGGGCTGATGCCCGTCGTCGCCGACGAGGCCGTCGAGTACGGCTACACTGCGGAGAATCGCCACATGATCCAATCCTTCCTGGACGGCCGGAGGCCGGACGAGAACTTCACTGACGGCGTGGCCGTCGCCGAGCTGCTCATGACCGCCTACATGAGCGCCGAGCGGGACAGGACCATCCCCTTCCCGCCGCCGGGACTCGAGACGTTCGTTCCGGCCGTGGCCCGAGGCATGTGGAACCCCAAGGGCCCCAAGAAGCGGTGATCCGCCACCGCAGGGGGGGGCCGCCGGGACCGCCTGTGGTATGATAGACGGCTGACGGAGGCGACGGCCCATGAAGATCGGCTATCTCGACGGCCCACGGCTCTATTACGCATTCCTGGCCGGCGGGGAAGCCGTCATCCGCGACCAGGCCTACCTCGACCGGATCAACGTCTTCCCCGTCCCCGACTCCGACACGGGCACGAACCTGGCCTCGACGATGCGGGCCATCGCCGAGCGGGCCAGGGCCTCGCGGTCGGCCCGGGCCACCCTGGGATCGATCGCCGATGCCGCCCTCCTCGGCGCCCGGGGCAACTCAGGCCTCATCTTCGCCCAATTCGTCTTCGGCCTGAGCCAGGAGGTCCGTGAGGAGAGCCGGCTGACCCCGCATCATTTCGCCGAGGTCGCCCGCCGGGCCGTCCAGCACGCCCGCCGGGCCATCCTGACGCCGGTCGAAGGGACCATGCTGACCGTCCTCCACGACTGGGCGGAAGCCCTCTATGACGAGCGGCTCAGGAAGTCCGATTTCGTCGAGCTCCTCACCCATTCTCTCCAGGCCGCCGAGCGGTCGCTCATGGAGACGCCGAAGAAGCTGGCCGTCCTGGCCCGGGCCGGCGTCGTCGACGCCGGAGCCAGAGGGTTCTTCGATTTCCTCGAGGGCGTCGTCGCTTTCATCCGTAAAGGCAGTCTCAAGGTGGCCCGGCGGATCCGGCCCGAAGAACTGCCGCCCCCCCCGGACGTCCACGCGGCCCGCGGCGAGGTGACCACGCGATATTGCGCGGAGGCCTTGCTCGTCGGCGAGGGGATGGACGTCGCCGCGCTCCAGGACCTCGTCCGCCGCTCGGGGGAGTCGGCCATCGTCGCCGGGTCGCCCAGCAAGCTCCGACTCCACGTCCACACCGACGACGCCGCAGGACTGTTCTTCGAGCTCCAGAAGCACGGCACGATCCAGGACATCAAGGCCGACGACATGCTCCGGCAGTACGAAGCCGCCCACGAGAGAAAGGGCTCCATCGCGGTGCTGACGGATTCCGCGTGCGACCTGCCGCAGGCCGTCCTCGACGACCATCAGGTCCACGTCGTGCCCTTCAATCTGTTCTTCGGCGACAACCTCTTTCTCGACAAAGTGACCATCACGCCGGACCGCTTCTACGACCTCCTCCGCTCGCGCCCCGAGATGCCCAAGAGCGCCCAGCCGTCCCAGGCCCTCGTTCAGCGCTTCCTGGAGTTCTTGGCGGGCCATTACGAGGCCGTCGTCGCGGTGTCCATCTCGGGGGGCCTCACCGGGTTCCACGGCCAGCTCCTCAAGGCCCGGGAAGCCCTCGGCCTCGACGCCTCCCGTGTGGCCGTCGTGGATTCCAGGCACCTCTCGGTCTCCGAAGCCCTGATCGCTCTCCGGGTGATCGAAGCCGTTCGCGCCGGCCGGCCGTTCGAGGAGATCTCCCGGGACGTCGAGAGATGGGTCCGGGCGACGCGTCTTTGGGTCGACATCCGGACCCTGAAGTACATGGTCCGGGGCGGCCGGGTCAGCGCGGCTAAGGGGCTTCTGGCCGCCGTCCTCAACATCAAGCCCATCGTCACCCTCGACGCAGGAGGCAAGGCGGCGATCCTCGGCAAGTCGTTCAGCCGCCGGGCGAACATGAAGAAGATCCTCGGGTTCATCCGCGCGGAGATCTCCGGCCGGACCGTCTGGAATTACGGCCTCGTTCACGCCCAAAATGAAGGCCGCGCCCGCCGCTACGCCGATGCCCTTGAAGGCCTGTTGGGCAAGCCCCCGGCCTTCATCTCCGAGGTTTCGCCCGTCGTCGGCGCCCACAATGGGATCGGAGTCGTCGGCATCGGTTTGATGTTCGAATAGCCTTTCCCCCCGCGCCCGGCGGACCAGCGCCTTCATCCCCTGGTTCCCCAAAAACAATGGGGATCGCGCGACGGCCCCCCCGATGAGCCGTTGCCCCTAGAAGCCGGGCGAAATGCTCAGCTGGAAATGCCAGCCCCGGGTCGGCCGGTCGAAGGGGTAGACGTAATTGAGGCCGAGGATCAGGGCCCCGAAGAGATTCGTCCGCAGGCCGACGCCGGCGCTGCTGATGGGCTTGCGCTTGCCGCCGAAGAACGTCGGCTTGATCTCGTCGGGATCCTCGAACCCTCCCCACCAGAAGTTCGGGCTGCTGGCGTAGGCGATGCCCCAGTCGAAGAACCCGTAGAACTCGAGGGGCCAGGCCCCGTAGTAGCCCTTGCCGATGCCCAGGACGCCGAGGAGCGGGAAGCGCAGTTCGACGTTGGCGAGGAACATCTTGCTGCCGAACAGGCGCGTGTAGGCGAATTCGCTCTGCCCGGTGGCGGGGTCGAACTCCTCGGAGATGAAGGACTCGTAGCCCCGGACGAGGTCCCAGTAGCCGAGGTAGAGCGGATAGAAGCGGTCGTCCTCGGCGTCCTTCCCGTACCGGCCGTAGTGGAGGGCCCGGAAAGCCAGGGTGAAGGGCCTCACGGGCATGAAGTAGCGGCGGAAGTCCGCCGCCATTGTGATGAACGTGACGCTGCCGACGGCGGGCGACACGGACAGGCCGAAATTCTGCCCGAGGATGGGGCTGGTCGCCCCGAAGAGGCCCGTATCGTAGTAGTAGCCGGCGGTGAGGTATCCGTAGTTCAGACCCGGGCTCGAGGGATTCTTGATCTTCTGCTGGCCGAGGAACATGCCCGTGCCGAGGTCGTAGAACCGGTTGTAGGTCACGGAGTTGAAGCCGATCCGGCGGAATCCGGCGCTCAGGTCGAACCGGCCGACCTGGCTGACGGGATAGCTGCCGAAGAGCGAAGCGTCATAATTGATGATCCGGTAGACGTCCTCCTGCTCGATGACGAGCGCGTTCGGCTCGTCGATGATGTACTCGTAGTACGTGTAGGGATAGACGATCCTCGACAGGGCCCCGCCCCAGTTCATGCGCCGCTCGCTGTTGATATAGCCGACGATCCCCGAGGTGTCGATGATCCGGGGTCCCGTCATGGCCGTCGTGATGAGGGAGTGCTTGCCGAGCATGTCGCTCCAGTAGGCGGAGAGGCCGCCGGAGCCGTAGGTCCCATAGCGGTCGACGCCGAGGGCGATCGTGGGAGGGGTGATGTAATTGAGCCCGAGCCGGGGCTTGTAATCGGCGATGATGAAATCCCTGTTCTTGGGCAGGCCGAACAGCGGGTTCTTGAGGAGGCCGAGCAGGGCGCCTTCGGGCTCGGTCCTCGGGGGCAGGAGCGCCGGATTGCGCTCGAACGGGGCCAGGAACGCCTGACCCTCGAGGATGTCGGGGTCGTCGATCGAATAGATCGAGTGGTAGCCCTGCTCGTAACCCGAGAACACGACCCGGCCCGAATCCCGGGCCACGGACAGGGCGGGGCTCAGCTCGGTGATCCCGCTGACGCCCGTGAAGAGGTTCGTGACCTGGGAGATCCGTCCCGAGGCGAGCTCGATGCGGTAGATGTCCGTCTTCCCGTTCTGGTCGGACAGGAATAAGAGCCCCTGTCCATCGGGCGTCCACTGAGGATTGATGTTCTTGCCCGCCGGGAAGCCCAGGACCTTCTGGATGCGGCCGGACTCGGCGTCGAGGAGGGCCAGCTCGTAATTGCCGATATCGAGCCACTCGAGGTTCGTCGAGAAGCGCTCGGTGACGAAGGCGATGGTCTTGCCGTCGGGGGACCAGACCGGCTGGAGGTCGGCGTAGACGTCCCGGGTCATCTGCTTGAGGACGTCGGTCTCGAGGTCGTAGATGAAGAGATCGGAGATGCCCGCCGTGAGGGCCGAGAACGTGAGATAGCGCCCGTCGGGGGACCAGGACGGGCTGAGGATCTCTCCGAGCTCGGTGAAGCGGATCTCGCGGACGGTCCTGTTCCGCTCCATGTCCAGGATGGTCAGGACGGGCCGGCCGCGGGTGACGCCGGCGAAGACGAACCGCTGACCCTCGGCGTCCCAGGATCCGGCCGAGCGAATGAACTGGATGCTTTCGAAGTGTGGGTCGACGGCCGTCGAGACGATCTTGCGCCGGACCCGCCCGGTCTCGACGTCGGCCAGGTAGAGGTCGATCGAGAACAGGTCCCGCGACGACAGGAAGACGATCTGCCGGGCGTCGGGGCTGATGGCCGGCGCGATGTTGTAAGGATTCCTCTCGACGCCCTTGAAAAGCGTCTTGGCGACCTGCCCCGGTATTTGCGTCTTCTCGACAAGCGGTGCGTAGGCGTCCTCCATGGACTTGTGCCAGTCGGCCGAGAGCTGCTTCATCTTGACTCCGAGCAGGCCCTCCATGACGGACTCGACATCGCCGGCCCGGCCGACGGACTTCATCATCCTGCCGATGATCTCGTCCCCCCATCGCCCCGTGATGTAGCTCCAGACCGCTTGGCCCCAGCGATAGGGGAAATACTTGTAGGAATTCCCCAGCTTGCTGATCTGGGGCAGGTCCTTGCGCAGGACGGCGTCCCTCATCCACATCGCCGTGTTGGGGTCGACGGGGCCGATGGCCAGGTATTCGGCCATGCCCTCGATGAACCAGAGAGGGATGCGAAGGGCCGCCTCGTTGCCCCGGGCATGGTCGGAGTGGCCTTGGGCCATGATGTCGTACTGGAAGGCGTGGACGAGCTCGTGGCCGATGACGCGGTCGGTCTCGTAGAGCGAGGCCCCGTAGGGCAGGATGATCCGCCGCTTGAACGACTCGGTGACGCCGCCCACACCTTCCCCGAGGAGGCTGGGGATGGCCGTCGTTTGCTGGAACTCGGGGTTGCTGCCGTACAGGATGAGAGGCTGGCGGCCCTTGAGCTCATGGTTGAACATGCGCGACAGCCGGGCGTACCATCGCTCGGCCATCAGGCCGGCCATCCGGACGGTGTCCTCGTCCTCGAGATAGTAATAGATGTCGTAGTGCCGGGTCTTCATGACCTTGAAATCGAACCTCTGGTACTGGACCTTGTTACGGCCGTAGTACTGGGCCTCGAGCAAGGGGGCGCCCGTGCTCAGGACGAAGACCGCCAGGCTCAAGGCCGTAAGGGATCTTTTATAAGCGGAAGTCCGCATGGACGTCCTCCTTTGACAGGGATATTGTATCCGAAATCGGAGAGGCTGTGAAATGTCCTCGCTGACGGGAGGGTTCGAAGAGCGCATAGGTCGAAACTCCTTTCGACCCTTTCCCGAGAGTATGTTAGCGGAATCCCGGCCAACTGTCCAGTCCGAAGCCCGAATTAGCCGATGGCCTGATGCGGCGCATCCCGGGACATGAACGAGGACCCCGCATTTCGTACGGGGTCCCGAGAATTCCTGAGAGAGGATTGACCTCGCCCCGCCAATCGAATAAGATTCCGGCAGACCCGCATGACAATCCAGATCCTCATCATCCTGGCTGTCATGGCCGCCGCCTACATCCTGGCCAAGGTTCTGCGGTCCTCCGTCGAAGTGAGCATGTTCGCCGCCGCGGCGGCGGGCGGCGTCGCCGGAGCGTTCGCCGGGACCCCGGCCGCCGGCGACCTGGCCCGGCACCTCGTCGAGGGGGCCTTCACCTACCTCGACGTCATCCTCGTCTTCTTCACGGCCACCCTGTTCATGACCATCGTCAGCGAGTCCGGGGGCGTGAGCTACGCCGTGCGGACCGCCCTGCGCCTCTTCGGCCGGAAGCGCGTCGCCGCCCTTCTCGTCCTGATGGTCATCGTCCTCGTCCCGGGCGCCCTGACCGGGGCGGGCAGCGTCTCGCTCCTCGTCGTCGGCGCTCCCGTGGCCCTGGCCCTGGCCCGGCTCGGAGTGCCGCGCAAACGCGCCGCGGCCCTTCTGTTCATCGTCGCCGGCCTCAGCGCGGCCGCGCCGCCCGTCAACATCTGGGCCATGATCCTCTGCGCAGGGACGGCCATCCCCTATGTGGGATTCGAATTCACCCTGGGGATCCCCGTCCTCCTCCTAGGGACTTTCACGGTCCTCGTCCTGGGATGGAAAAAGGACGCGTCGGCCGCGGCCGACCTTCCTGACGTGCCCGAAGCGCCGCCGGGCATGACCTGGTGGCGGGTCCTCGTGCCGTTCGTCGTCTTCTTCGGTCTGATCGCCGCTTACCGGGTCCGGCCGTTCGACGCCCCTGTTCTCGGCCTGGCCCTGCCGTTCATCGTGGCCGCCGCGGTCGCCTTGGCGCTCAGTCCCCGGAGTATCGCGATCCTCCGTCTCTCGCGGGAGACGGTCGAAAAGCTCCTGCCGCTGCTGTCGACCATGGTCGTCGTCGGCATGCTCCAGCAGATCATGACCGCGACGGGCGTCCGGGGCCTGTTGTCGTTCGCCGTCATCTCGACGCCGCTCGTCCTCCTGTTCGTGCTGCTGCCCGTCATCATCCCCGTTTCCGAGGGCGTGCTGACCTACGGCGGGGCGGCCATCATCGGGATCCCCCTGATCTGGTATCTCGATTCGCTCGGCTTCCATGCGACCGTGGTCATCGCCGGCCTGAGCCTTCTTTGGCCGCTGGGGGACGGGCTGCCCCCGACGGCCCTCATCGGACGGCTCAGCAACATGGTCACGGGATACGCGGGCCCCTATCGGAGCTTCCTCGCGGCGGCCTGGCTGCCCTGGCTGGTCATCACGGCCGCCGGGACGCTGATGGTCCTGTGGAGCTCCCGGTTGGCCTTCCTGGTCAGATGGAGCATGTGAGAGCCGGCCATGAGCGTCATCACGATCGCCTATTACCTCCTGACGGCCTTCCTTCTGGGTCTGCTCGTCTGGAACTTCATCCGCGAGAAGAGCAGCCGGGACCGTCTCGTTCTCTATCTCCTAGTCATGGTCCCGCTCGTCCTCAGGCTCCTCCGGATCAAATGAGAGGCAATGGACATGCGTCGTGAAGGGCTTTTCAAAGCCGGCCTCGCGGCGGCCGCCGCCGTTCTCGTCGTCTGGGGGGGGCTGCCCCTTTATCGCCATCGTCATTACGGCGTGCCTGTCGTCAAAGGGCCCGGCGTGACATCCGTCTTCCTGCTGAGCGACCTGTCGCCGGGCCTCCGGGGAACGGCGGCGGACACGACGGTCTTCGTCCTCGAGGGCCGGGAGCCCGGCGGGAAGGCCCTCCTCTTGGGCAACACCCACGCCAGCGAGCCCGAAGGCATGCTGACGGCCCTCCTCTTCATCGAGCACGCCGTCGTCGAGAGAGGCACGCTCTACGTCATCCCCTTCTTCAACTCCAGCGCCGGACGCACGACCCGGCCGGGGGACGGCTATCCTCTCTACTTCGACGTCCCCACGGAGTGGGGCGCGAAGCGGTTCCGCTACGGCAACAGGGACGCCTCCCCCCTCGACCAGTGGCCCGACCCGGACGTCACCATCCATTATCCGACCAAACAGCTCCTCTCGTTCATCGACGCCCGCAACACGAACCGGACCTGGCCGGGACGCCCGGACGGCCTCCTCATGGAGCGGGTGACGTTCGGGGCCATGGAGCTCATCCGCAGGGAAGGGGTGGACCTGGCCGTCGACATCCATGGCGCGGAGACCATGTTCCCGGTCACCAACTGCATCGTCGCCCCGGAGAAGTCGGTCCGCATCGCCACCCTGGCCGCCTTGACCGTCAAGGCCTCCGAGGGGTTCGACAGTCATGTCGAGCCCTCCCCGCCCGGCTTCCGGGGCCTCTCCCACCGCGAGATCGGCGACCACTCCGACGCCATGCCGTTCCTCCTCGAAGCGCCCATCCCCTTTCTCGACCAGCCCACGGGCCCGAAGACGGTCGAGTTCTTCCTGGACGGCAAGGACCCGTTCCTGCTCAGCCTGTCGAGGAAGAAGAAGCTGTTCGTCCCTTATGACGAAACGGGATGGCCCCTCGAAAAGCGGGTCGGCCAGCATTGCTCCACGACCCTCGAGATCATCCGCCAGTTCTCGCGGCGGGAAAAGGACAGGCCCCTCGTCATCCACGGGGTCCCTCGGTACGCCGAACTCGTCGAGCACGGCGTCGGGCGCTATTTCTCGGACCCTTCCCGGGCGGCCCCCGAGGCCGTCCTCGTCCAGTGATAGACCAATGTCGGGCATATTCGCTAGCGAGGTGTGAGGCATGTTCATCAGAAAGCCGGCCGTCGTCTCGATGCTCATCGCGGGCGCCGCGGCCCTCCTAGCGGCGGGCTTGGCCCTCACAGGCCCGTCCGCTCCGCCATCCGGGCCGTCCGTTGCCGACGAGCTCAAAGCGTGCACGGTCTTCCTGATCGGCAAGGGCGCGTCCGCCGACGGGTCCGTCATGAGCACCCACGCCGCCGATTGCGGGGTCTGCGACTTCACCTGGCGCCACGTCCCGGCGGCCGTCCATAGGCCGGGGGCCAAGAGGAAGCTCTATCACATCGACCACTTCGTCCTCGACCGCCGGGCCGCCCGCTGGGCCTTCGACTACGTCGATTTCCACGTCCAGGTCGCCTACAATGCGGCCATCCGCGATGTCGAGGAGGCCCGCAAGACCTGGGAGGACGCCGCCGTCCTTCGCACCATGGAGATCGACGAACGGGACCTCGAGCTCTACAAGAAGAACCCCCGGGAGGCCGTCAAGTTCCTGACCGGATATTGCCTGAACAACGCCAAGAGCGTCGTCGACGCCTGGTGGAAGCTCGGCGACGACCTCTGGGTGAAATACAATCATCTCAATCTCTGCAACCCCGGAACGCGGAGAAGCGGCCGGATCCCGACGGCCGATCCGCCGTGGTGGGACCGGGCCGTCAGGGGATTCGACGTCCTGGCCGAGCCCGATAGGAAATAAGAAACGACTGAACGGAGGGAGCGAACGATGAGACTGAAACGCCTGACGACGTGGGCCGCCCTTCTGGTCCTGGCCGTCTTCCTGGCCGCGGCCCTGACCGACGGCCGAGGCCCGGGCGCGGAACGCTTCGAGGCCGTCGACGCCCGGGAGTCCTGCACGTCCATCCTCGTCGGCAAGGACGCCTCGGCCGACGGATCGACGATGACGACCCACAC
>JBBIGP010000017.1:0-26034 GCA_037447475.1 Candidatus Aminicenantota bacterium | reverse complement strand
CCATCCTCGTCGGCAAGGACGCCTCGGCCGACGGATCGACGATGACGACCCACACCTGCGACTGCGGCATCTGCGACTGGACCTGGCGGCACGTCCCGGCGGCCGATCACAAGCCGGGCTCGACCCGCAAGATCTACCGCATCTCCCAGTACAAGACCTGGCCGCCCTCGGAGGGCCTCAAGTGGGACCTCGTCAAGAACGACTTCTCCGGCCTCGAGATCCCCCAGGTCCCCCGCACCTATGCGTACCACCACGGGATGTTCGGCTACATGAACGAAAAGCAGGTGGCCATCGGCGAGGCCACCGTCGGCTGTCAGCGGAGGATGGTCAATCCCACGCCTTCCGCCAAGCTCGACATCACGACCCTGACCATGCTGGCCATGGAGCGGGCGGCGACGGCCCGGGAGGCCATCCAGGTCATGGGGTCCCTGGCCGAAACCTACGGCTACGGCTTTCACGACGACGGCGAGATGCTGGCCGTCGCCGACCCCCGGGAGGTCTGGATCTTCGAGATCATGCCGGTCGGCCCGCTCTGGACGCCCGAGAGCGGCAAGCCCGGCGCCGTCTGGTGCGCCCAGCGCGTCCCGGACGATCACGTCAGCGTCTGCCCCAACGAGTCGCGGATCGGCGAGATCGACCTCGACGACAAGGACTTCTTCATGGCCTCGCCCAACGCCATCTCGCTGGCGGTCGAGATGGGCTTCTACGATCCCAAGAGCGGCAAGCCCTTCAGCTGGAAAAGGGCCTACTCTCCGCAGGAGGGCAGCGCCGCGAGCACGGACGGCCGCATCCAGAGACTATGGCGCTTCTTCGACATCGTCGCCCCGTCGCAGAGATTCAAGCCCGAGACGCCCAACATGGACTTCCCGTTCTCGGTCAAGCCGGACAAGAAGCTCACGGTCCAGGACGTCATGAACATGACCCGCGACCGGAGCTACGGGACGCCCTTCGATCCCGTCAAGGGCATTCGGGGCGGTCCCTTCAAGAACCCGAATTACTACCGCCAGACGCGGGTCATCAACGACGGGCGGGCCGAATACACGACCGTCACCCAGAGCCGGGCGGGCCTTCCGGACATGATCGGCGGCATCGTCTGGATCTCCTGGGGCTCCCAGGACACGGCCTGCTACATGCCCATCTACGCGGGGGCGACGGCCCTGCCCAAGTCCTTCACCGTGGGCGACCATTGGATCTTCACCCGCGACTCGGCCCGCTGGGCCTTCGATTACACGGATTTCCACGTCCAGGTCGCCTATTCCGAGGCCATCAAGGACGTCCAGGCCGCCCAGGCCGACCACGAAGCCGGGGCGATCGCCCGCATCCCCGAGATCGACGCCCGGGCCCTCGAGCTCTACAAGAAGAAGCCGGCCGAGGCGGCCAGATTCCTGACGGGCTTCTCCATCAATAACGCCGACACGGTCGTCGACGCCTGGTGGAAGCTCGGGGACGACCTCCTCGTCAAGTACAACCGCCTCTACCTCTACAACACCGAGAAGAGGACCTACGACCGGAGGAACCCGGCCCCGCCGGAGTGGTGGAGAAAGGCCGTCCGGGCCTTCGACATTCTCATGGAGCCGGACAGAAGGTGACGACGACATCAAGGAGAGACGACATGAGACCAAGAGCGAGAACCCTTTTCTTCCTGGCGGCCCTGACCCTGCCGCTCGCCCTCGCCGGGCAGCAGGTCCCGAAAGCCGGGTTGCCCGCGCTGACGACGTCGGCCGGCCAGAGCGCCGACGTCACGACCCTCAACATCGTCTTCGACGAGGCCGGGATCGGTTACGACTACTGCGACGTGCCGACCGTCGAGATGCTGGCCGACGGGGTCGGCCTGGGAGGGCGGGAATCTGGCCCCGGATTCCACATCGAGGTCCTCAGCGATCTCGACCGCTTCCCCGAAGGGACCCCGTTCAAGGCCGTCGTCTTCGCCATCGGCGCCAGCCTCAAAGGTATGGGGGCATCGGGGCTGACCCTGGAGGCCGAAGAGGCGCGTCTTCGCAAGCTCATCGACTACTGCAGACAGAACAGGATCTTCGTCATGGCCGTCCACATCGGCGGGGAATCCAAGCGCGGGGCCCCCGGCAGCGACAACGAGCGGATGATCGACGCCGTAGCGCCCCTGGCCGACTACATCGTCGTGACCAAGGACAGCAACAAGGACGGCCGGTTCACCAAGATCGCTCAGGACAAGAAGATCCCCTTGACGGAGATCGAATACGCCCTGGGATTGGTGGACATCGCCAAAAAGGTCTTCCAGTAGGAATGACGGACGGGCCCTTCAGCGGGCCCGCCCGATGAGCTCGAGGCAGGCGGCCGGTTCGGGGCCGATGGAGACGAGCTGTCGCGTCCCCGAAGCGGTCAGGAAGACGCAACGTCCTTTGGCGTCCCGGAAGCCGGCGACCGACGGGTCGGCCGTCTCTATGAACTCGAATCTCGCCGAGGCCGCAAGGGATGCGGCCGACTCCGTCCACGACCCTTCCGCGCCGCCTCCCGGACCGTGGTCGAGGATGATCAGCGTCGCTCCGTTGTCATAGGCCCCCCCGATCCCCTCGCCGAAGTGAAGGCCCCGGGCCGAGGGAAAGGGGTACAGGCTGTTGAGCCCGAGCCAACCGCGGATGAACTTGACGCTCCCAAGTCTCAAGCCCTCCGGCGGAAGGGCGTCGACCAGGAGCGGCCGTCTCCCCGTTGTTCGAATCCGGCCATCGACCGCCGCTCCGAGAACGAGGAGCCCCTCGGCCGTCTCCCGATCCTCGTCGAAGCCGGTCAGCGTGACCAGGAAAGGGCCTTTCCAAAAATTCAAATAGTAGGACTCGAGCTCGGCTTCGGAGCCGAGCGCCACGGGTCTCCCTTTGCCTGACCTTTTAAAGGTGAACTTGCCGTAAGCCGCGGCCGGCGTCATCATCTCGAAGATCTCCAAGGAGACGGACCTCCCCCGCCCGTCCTTGTAGTCCTGGAGGACGACGCGGCGGAAGCCGTATTCGTGGTAAATCTCGGCCCCGCCGTTGATGTAATCGTAGAGGGCCTCGCCCTCGTAGGTCTCGGCGGCCCCATCCTTGGCCCATCCGCCCGCCTCGTCGCCGGGCAAATAGACGTCGAGGCCGCCGGCCTGAGGCGGGCGCGGCGACGTGCACATCATCGATAGGCAGACGGCCATCGCCGCGGCCGCAAAGAGCGCTTTTATCATGGCCTGCGTAGGCTCACGCAACGATCTCCGGATCGCGGAGGGACATGCGGGATCAGGCCTCGGCTTCCTTGAGGCCGGCCTTCTTCGGATCGATCTCCCCGAGGCCCTGTTCGGCGCCCAGGCGGATCTGGATGATCTCGGACGGGACGAGACCCCAAAGCCCGGCGCAGTAGGCGTCCACGGCGACCCGGTCGGTCCCGGCGACGATCTTGTGCGGCTTGAGCAGCTCGCCCGGGCCGAACGGCCCGTTGGTGACGATGAACTCCGTGGCGTCGACGACGTTGAGCGCCGGCCGGACGGCCTTGTTAAGGTCGACGATGCACTGCTCGAGATGGGCCACGTCGTCGGGATCCGTCTTCCAGTTGGGCCTGTGGAAGGTCCGATTGTTGACCGGCGAATTGAGCCCCATGAGGTTCTTGAGGGTCCCGGTGAACTTGTTCCCGGCGTGGTCCTTGGTGATGGGCATGTTGATGAGGAGATCGTAGTCGTCGAAGGCGGCCAGGATGCGGGCCTCGGGAAGGGCCTTCGCCCCGGCGACCGCCACGGCCTTGAACAGCGCTTCGTCCCGTTCGAAGATCCTGAGGCCGGCCTTTTCCTCCTCGAGGACCGGCTTGAGGCCGGTGTCCTCCCACTGCTTGACGTTCTGCCAGCTCAGGCAATCGATCTCGACCGCGCCGGCCGCCCGGCAAAGCCGGACGACGGCCCGCAGGACCTCGGGCTTGGTGAACGTCCCGGGGTGACGGCTCTGGACGTTCGGCAGGAGCGCGACCTTGGCGCCCTTGGGGACGAACCGGCCCATGCCGCCGAGCAATTCGACCGCCTTGGCCGTCGCCTTCCCGAAGTCCGCCCCGATGCCCACTGCCACGCCGGGCGCGGCCGCCCCCGGGGCCTTCCCCCTCGCCGGGAGCGCGGCGAGCCTCCTCCCCAGGGCCAGCGTCAATCCGGCCTGGGCCCCGGTCCTGAAGAATTCGCGTCTTCCGAGCTTGCGGGCCATGCTGCCTCCTCGCGGTCGATTCGCCCGTATTCTCTCACAACGCGGCGGGACCGGCAACCCGGAGACTCTCCGGCGGTCCTGTTTTTGCTTCGACCGGGGAATTGTGGTAGAAAAATCCAAAACCCTCAAGGAGCGTGACCATGAGTCGAAGACCGTTCCGTCCCCGCCGTCCGATAGCCGCGGCCTTCGCCGCCTTTTGTGTCCTGGCTTTCCTTTCGCCTTCTCTTCAGGCCGCCGGCCGGGACCGTTACCTGGCTTATGCCCGGGCCTCGGCCGACTGGATGCACGACCACACGGAAGAGGTCCTCGCGCAGTGGAAAAAAACCTTCGACCCCCTCAACGTCTTCGGCTACCGGGCCCCCGGAGGGCTCCTGGAGATGGCCTGCATTTACTCTTTCCTCTATGAGAAGGAGAGAAAACCCGAATATGCGGCCCGGGCCAAGGCCGTCCTCCTGACCTACGGCGACTACCGCTCGGCCTATCCGGAATCCTCCGTCAAGCTCCGCCCCGACTACGCCGACGGCGTTCCCGCTCTCCCCGACTTCTTCACGGTCATGAGATATATCCGGGCCTACGACACCCTGCGCCGGCTCGGCCGCCTGTCACCCGCCGAGGACGCCAAGGTCCGGGACCTCATCGCCGGCAGCATGCGCTATCTCCTCCGGACCCAGGAGTGGGGCCCGATGAACCGTGCGGCCCTGCGGGCCGAATCCCTGGCCTGGGCGGTCAAGGCCCTGCCCAATCATCCGGACGCCCCGATGTGGGAGATGCAGCGCCGGGCCCTGGGGGACGACAACTGGGGCAACTGGCAAATCGAGGACGCCACGATCTACAACGGCGTCTGGCTCTACTCCCTCCTAGGCTACGCCGACGCCCTGGGTTCGATGAGCGCGCTGTTCAAGACCCCCGAGATGTATTACTACGCCCGCTACTACCTGAACCTCATGAGCCCGGCCGGAATGGTCCCGGACCTCGGCGACGCTCATTGGAACTCCAATTGGGCCCACTTCCTGATCTACTTCGAAGCGGCGGCGGCGGCCTTCCGGGACCCGGCCCTGAAATGGGCGGCCGGGACGATCGCCTCCCGGTTCGTTGACTTCGGGAAACCGACGAGCGTCGGCCTCGGCTACATGCTCCTCGACGCCTACCGGTGGGGGACGGACGAAGTCAAGCCGGCCGCCCCCACGGGCCTGTCCATGGAGGTCATGGAGGACATCGTCGGCAAGAAGATCGTCTTCCGCGACGGCTGGTCGGAGCGCTCGAGCTACCTTCTCCTCAACTACCGGGACGAGGGCGACGGCGGGCTGAACTTCCGCGACTACCTGAGGGACACGATCCCCGTCGAAGAGGAAAAGATGACCCACGGGCACCAGGACGAGAACAGCATCGTTCTCCTCATGTCCGGGGGATCGGTCCTCCTCCACGACGGCGGTTACCGCGACTACATGCCGTCGGGCCCCTTCGGCGCCTACCGGCAGGATTATTTCCACAACCGGCTCTGCGTCCGGCCGGAGAAGATCTTCTGGGGCCAGAAGGAGGGCGAGTACCGCTACAGCGTCCGGGACGCCGTCCTCGGCCAGGGCCTGCTCGAGTTCCTGCGCAACGCCGGTTCCTACCGCCGGGTGCGGACCCAGAAGGTCGATTTCCTGACCTTCGAGGACTTCGACTACAGCCGGACCCGGGTCGTGGACGACGGGTGGGGCTATCAATCCGACCGGGTCGTCGTCTTCGTCAAGGACCCGGGATGCTTTATCGTCTTCGACATCTTCAAGGCCTTGAGGGAGGAGTACTTCACCCTAGCCAATCTCTGGCATACGCGCCAGGTCCATGCCCGGGGCGACCATTGGTTCGACACCGGCTACGACCGGATCCAAACGGCCGAGCTCCCGACCGGCAAGCGCCTGCTCGTCGTGTTCCCCATGACCCATCATCGCCTGGAGGGGGTCGAACCCCAGAGGCGTCATTACCAGGACGAATGGACGATCTACCAGGCCTCGGCCCAGCATTTCGAGCTCGGGGAGACGGCCGTTTTCGCGACCGTCCTCGTCCCGCACAGCGAAGGCGAGGACCCCCGGCCCTGGCTGGACCGGATCTCAGTTCTTCCCGTCGAGCCCGGCCGGGCCGCCGCAGGGATCAAGATCCATTCGGGGGACAGGGAGATCTTCGTCGCCGTCAAGGGCGACCTGCGCATGGACATGGCCCGCGACTGGCGCCGTCCGCGCTACACCTACGAGGCCGGGCGCATCGCGGCCGGGGACTTCGAGACCAACGGCGACTTCCTCTTCGGCTCTCTCCAGGGGCAGCGCCTCGATTATACGATCGTCAACCTGACCAAGGCCCTGTTCAGGGGGCGGCCGCTCGTCGAAGCCCGGGAATCGACCTTCGGGCTGGCTTTCGACGCGAGCCCCGACCAGTCCGGCATCGGAAAGCTGAGGTACTGGCGGGACAGCGTCAGGGTCAAGTAGTCAGACCGGCAGGCCCTGCTGCTTGCGCTGGGCCGTCTTTTGGAGCTCCTGGGCTTCCCCCAGCATAACGGACAGCTTGTCGAGCGTCATCCGGATCTTGATGTTGGCCAGCTTCCTCTTGCCGCTCTTCTGGGTCTCGAACCGGGCCTGGAGATAAGCGTCGATCTCCTCGGGTGACATCAGCGTCCGGACGAACTCGTCGGCCGCGAGCTCGGCCTTCAGCTCGTCGAGCGTCCTCCCCTGGACGACGATCTTGTTCTCGATGAGGACCTGGGACCGCCAGCCTTCGAAGTCCTTGGCCGCGTAGATGGGCACGGGACCCATGAGCTTCTTGGCGTCCTGGATGGTATGGTCGAGGAACGCCTTGCCTTCCTTGAGGAAGCTCCGGGCCCGGTAATACTGCGGGTCGGTGGCCGGATTGCCGGCCTCAAGGTATTTTCGGAAAAGCTCGGCGGAGTCCCTCAGGAGGTCGTGGGTCCGTGTGGCATGGATGTATATGTCTCGCTCGATCTGGACCTGCATGGGGCCTATAACCTCAGCCGGAACTTAGCACAGCCGCCGGGCGCTTGTCAAAGCGATTTTTCCCTTTCGTTTTCAGGGATTTTCCCTGAAGATGGCGGCGGCGACGACGTTGGCCACCCGGCTCCGGAGGGAGATGATGTCCCCCCTATCCCGGGGATGGACGCGGTTGGTCAACAGAATGACCGTCGTCGCTGTCCCCGGATCGATCCAGATCGACGTGCCCGTGTATCCCGAGTGCCCATAGGAGCCCGCTCCGAAAAGGTCGCCTCTCACCGTCGCGTACGCCGAGTCGAGGTCCCAGCCGAAGCCGCGCCCCGCCCACGGGGCTTTCGCGTAGATCTCGGTCATCCGTTCGACCGTCAACGGGCTCAAGACCCTGACCCGGCGGTATTGCCCGCCTTCGAGGATCATCTGGGCGAAGACGGCCAGGTCGTCGGCCGTAGAGAACAGCCCGGCGTTTCCCGATATCCCGCCCTGAAGGCGGGCCAAGGGATCATGGACGACTCCTCGAAGGGGCGCGCCGTCGACGACCTCCGTCGGGACGCAGGATCCCAACATCCCGGGCGGAGGGGCGAAGAACGTCCGCGACATCTTCAGGGGCCCGAAGATATTCTTTTCCGCGAACTCGGCGATCGACTGCCCCGAGACCTCTTTGACGATGCGGGCCAGGGTGATGAAGTTGAGGCAGCTGTAGACGAACCTCGATCCGGCCGGGGATTCCTTGGGCAGAGAGGCGATGTCCGCGACGAGCGCGTCCGTCGAGCAGGGCCGGCCGAGCCTCTCGGCGGCTTCCTCGGCATCGGTATAGGGCGGCAGCCCAGAGGTGTGGGTCAGGAGATGCCAGAGCCGGGCATCCTCGCCGGCGATCCCTTTTTCGTGGTAATAGGGCGTGAAGCCGGGGACGAAATCCTTGACCTTGTCCCACAGCCGGAGCTTCCCCCGTTCGGCCAGGATCAGGATCGAGGTCGCCGTGGCCACCGGCTTGGTCAGGGACGCCAGGTCGAAGATCATGTCCGTCGCCATGGGCCTGGCCTCGGGGACCGTCTGGGCCAGCCCGTAGGCCTTCCGGAAAACGACCTTGCCCTGGCGGGCGACGAGCAGAACGGCGCCCGGGAAATCCCGGCGGTCGAGGGCCTCGCGGATGACGCCGTCAAGGATGGCCAGGTGCTTGGACGACATGCCCGCGTCCTCGGGCTTGGCCGGGGGCAGTCCCCCGTCGCCGTACGAAAACGTGGAGAGCATCCCGGCCAGCACGGCCGCCGCGAAGATCCTGGAAGGGACGTTCATCTCATCCTCCTCGGGGTTCAGAGCTCCAGCCAGCGGACAGGGCTCCCGCGCGAGGCCAGGAACCGCTCGAAATCGGCCAGCGAGATCTCGAGCGTCGCCGTATTGATGTTGGGGTGGAAGCCGAGATAGGCGCTGTCCTTGAGGCTGAGGTCGAGGACGACCCGGACCTCGCGGCCGCCGTCGTTGATGAGGCCGAACGGCGAGACCGCGCCCGGCTCGAGACCGAGGAAACGCTTGAGGCGCTCGGGAGACGCGAAGCTCAGGCGGTCCTCCCCTAGATGGAGCGTGAGCCGCCGGAGATCGATGCCGCGGGTCACCGGGGCGATGACCAGGTAATGGCGGTTCCCCCGATTGTTCCTCAGGAAGAGGTTCTTGCAATGGGTGCCCTTGAGCCCCGACCAGTGTCTCTCCGCTTCCTCGACCGTGGCCACCGGCGGGTGCTCGTGCCGGACATAGGGGATCCCCAGGCCCTCCAACGCGTCGAGGACGCCTCGCTCGATCTCAACGATGGGCATGGCGGACACCACCATAGACCAAACGGCTACCGCGGCGCAAGCCAGATCTCGGCCAGGACCGGGTTGTGGTCCGAGACGATCCGGCCGCCCCAGGTTCCCGGCAGGACGCCCGTCCGGAGGACGGCGATATCGGCTCCGTGGAATTCGATGATGCCGGCCGCCATCTCCTTTCTGAGGGGCCAGGCGTTCAGCCCGTCGGCCGGATGGTCGAATCGGTCTAAGTCCCTCATATTCCGTATCATATCAGTCGCCGGATCTTCTTAGGCCCGGCCCTCTTCGAGGTCGCGGACGGCCGCTTCCATGAGGATGAAGAAGGCCTGTCCCTCCGTGGCCGTTCCGGGCGCCTCGAAGGTCGGCGAGCCGCAGACGTCGCGGACGTACCCGAGATCGTCGACCTTGGCCCGGGCGGCGGCCCGCATGATCCCGGCAGGCTCGAGGTACGACTTCGGCAGCCAGCCGCCCGCGACGCCCCTGAATATCGTGTAGGCGAGCATTTGGGAGAGATTGGTCTCCACGAACGTGTCGGGCTTGTCCACGACGTCGTGGAACAGGCCGTCCGGGCGCCGGTGCCGGAGACATCCGTCGAGGACCTCGCGGATATAGCCCTCTAGGCGCCGCCGCTCGGCGCCCCTGTGCTCAGGCAGGGCCCTCAAGACGCGGCACATGCCGGCCGCGGCCCAGCCGTTGCCGACGCCCCAGAAATCCTGCCGCTCGAACCGGCCCTTGCCGTCGTCCCAGATGTGGGAGAAGAGCTTCCGTTCGTTGTCCCACAAAAGCCTCCGGAAGCCGTCGACCTGGGCGAGGGCCTCGTCCGGAGCTCCCGCCACGGCCAAAAAGGGCGGGGCCATGTACATGGAATCGATCCAGACCTGCGGCTTGTTGTCGATATGATGGAGGGTCCCGTCCTTGGTCCGCGGCGCCCTCCGGAGGAGATAATCGAGCATCCTTTCCGCGCCCGCCTCGAGCGCCGCGTCGTTCGTCTCCCGGGCAGCCCAGAGGACGCCCTCGCCGTTGGACGCAGGGTCCGTGACGCCGTGATTGTCCCAGACCTGCCCCAGCCGCCCGTCCGGCCAGATGCGGAGGACCGCTTCCCGGGCCATCATGATCACGAGGTCGCGCTCTCCCCATTCGAGGAGGGCCTGCATGGCAACCCCCTGTTCCCAGGCGTGGCGCTGCATCGTCAGCATGGCCCGGGTGACCTTGGCCACCGGCGGGGCGGCCTCGCCGCTTTTTCGGCCACCGGCCGCGCAAGAGCCGGCCAGCAGAGCGAGCGGACCCGAGGCCGCGGCCGTCAACAGAGCCTTGGCCGCCTCCCGCCTTTTCATCGGCCCTCCTTTCCCGCTCCGGGAGAGCCTGGGCCCAAAGGAAGGAGCTCCCGATGGAGCGGAGCGAAGCGGGCGGGATCGAGCTTGACGACCTTCCGGTCGTAGGTCATCAGGCCGTTGACCTCGATCTCGACGTCGCTCGTCTGGGTGTAGACGGCCGCGGCCAAGCCTTCGGACACGAGCGGGGAAAGGGCCTTGATGAGCTCCGTGTAGCGCTCCTCGAAAACCCCGAGATCGTCGAGATTGCGATAACCCCAGTTCCCCTCGGTCTGCCATAAATGCCCTGTAATGGGCAGGCCGAGGCCGCCGAATTCGCCGAGGACGGCGGCCCGGCCCGCCTCGAGGGGCGGCCTCGCCGGCCCCGGGTAGCTATGGATGTCGATGACGTCTCCGACCCCCTTGTCCGTCCAGCCGCTGGCGTTGTTGACGAGCCGCGAGGGGTCGCGCTCTTTGGTCAGGGCCGCGATGCGCTCGGTGTCGAACTGCCCCCAGCCTTCGTTGAAGGGGACCCACATGACGATCGACGGATGGTTGTGAAGGGCGTCCATGATCGCCCGCCACTCCGATTCCCACTGGGCGTCGATCGCGGACAGCTCCTCGGCGGAGTAGGCCTTCCGGTCGTAGAGGGCGCTGGGCATGTCCTGCCACACGAGAACCCCCATCCTGTCGCACCACGCGTAGAGCCTCTGGGGCTCGACCTTGACGTGCTTGCGCAGCATGTTCATGCCTAAAGCCTTGATGACCTCAAGGTCGTAGCGCAGGGCCTCGTCCGTCGGCGCCGTGTACAGCCCGTCGGGCCACCAGCCCTGGTCGAGCGGCCCGAACTGGAACAGGGGCCGGTCATTGAGGAACAGGCGGAGGACCCCGGCGTCGTCGCGGTCCAGCGAGATCTTGCGCATGCCGGCGTAGCCGGTCACGGAGTCGAGGGTCCGGCCTCCCTGCTTGAGAACGGCTCCGAAGTCATACAGGACGGGATCGTCGGGCGACCAGGGCTCGGCCTCGGGGACATTGACGACGACTGCGGCCGCCGCGGGCCCCGCCCCCGAGCCCGCGGGCTTCCCGTTCCGGGTGACGGCCACTTCCAGAACGGCCCCTTCGGCGTGCCCGCCCAAAACCGGTTCGAAAGTGAACGTCCCGGCGTCGAGGTCGGGGGTGATCCTCAGGCGTTCGAGATGAGCGGCCGGAACGGGCTCGAGCCAGACGGTCTGCCAGATGCCCGTCACCGCCGTGTAGAAGATGCTCCGGGGGCGCATGACCTGCTTGCCGCGGGCGATGGGGCTGTTCCCCTCGTTTGTCGGATCATGGACCTTGACGACCAGCTCCTGCCGGCCTCTCGGACCGAGGGCCTCGGTGATATCGAACGCGAACGGATCGAAGCCCCCCGTGTGGGCGCCGACGGAGCGCCCATTGACCCACACCTCGCATTTCCAGTCCACGGCGCCGAAATGGAGCAGCACCCGGCGGCCCCGCCACTTGCGGGGGACCTTCAGCTCCCTGCGATACCAGAGCTCCTTGTCCGGCCCGACCGCCTTGCCGACCCCCGAAAGGGCCGACTCCACGGCGAAGGGAACGAGGATCTTCCCGTCCCATTGCGCCGGCCGCCCCGCCCCGAGGTCGACGATGGCATAGTCCCAGAGGCCGTTGAGAGAGGCCCAGTCGGGCCGGACCATCTGGGGCCGGGGATGCTCGGGAAGCACGCGCTCCGGATAGACCTCGCCGGCCCATCTGGTCATGATGCGGTCCCCGACAGGTTCCCAGCGGGCCTCGGGATCCGCCTTGCACGACGCCAGCCCCGCCGCCAGGAGGACAACGGCCCCGATCATCGAAACGGCTCTGTTCATGGCACTCTCCTCATTGAGACATTTGTAATCCATCCCGTCCGGCGATGTCAACCTCGTCCCTTGAATTTCGAGGTCCGTTCGCATACATTGGGGTCCCCTTTCATGAGGAGTGGCTCCATGAACGTTCGCAAGACGACATCCGTTCTCGAGGCCGTCCATGCCCGCGTCCGGGCCCGGTTCCCGATGATCGACCGCGATGCGCTGGGCAATCCCCGCATCTATCTCAATACGGGCGCCGGGAGCCTGACCGTCGACAAGGCGGCGGATGCGGCCCGCGAGGCCCAGGGCCGCCTCAATCCCATGCCGGGATCGATCGTTGCGGGCGAGCGGGTCACGGCCGAGCTTCACGACCGGGTCCGTTCTCTGGCCGCCGACTTCCTCCAGGCCTCGAGCCCCCGCGAGATCAGCTTCCACAGCTCGGCGACCGCCGCCCTTTTCTCTTTGGCCTTCGCCCTCCGCGGGCGCGTCCCGCAGAACGCCAACCTGATCGTCACCGACATCGACCACATGGCCAACATCTCGCCTTGGGAGATCGTCTGGGGGGAGCTTTTCGGCCGGCAGATCCGCCGCGCCAG
Source organism: Candidatus Aminicenantota bacterium (assembly GCA_037447475.1). GTDB lineage: Bacteria > Acidobacteriota > Aminicenantia > Aminicenantales > Saccharicenantaceae > RBG-16-66-30. Next base: position 13,326 of record JBBIGP010000017.1, on the reverse strand, counting down.
GGTCCGGGAGGACGGGGCCCTGGACGCGGAGCATCTCCTGTCGCTCGTCGACGGGCGGACGGCCGTGCTGGCCGTGACCTCGGCGGCGAACGGCCTCGGGACGCTCGTGCCCCTGGACCGGATCGCCCCGGCCGTGCGCGCCAAGGCCCCCGGCTGCCTGGTCGTCGTCGATGCCGTCCACCACGCCCCCCACGGCCCGATCGACGTCGCGGCGATGGGCTGCGATTTCCTGGTCTTCTCGGGCTACAAGGTCTTCGGTCCCATGCTCGGGGTCCTCTGGGGAAAGATCGATCGCCTGGAGAGCCTTCTCCCCTACCGGGTCGAGACCGCCAAGAACGAGGCGCCGTTCAAGTTCGAGGCCGGAATGCTGAACAACGCCTCCCTGGCCTCGCTCGAGGCCGCGCTGGACTACATCCTGTGGCTCGCGGACCTCGCCGGCGGCCCCGAAGCCGTTTTTCCGGGCCGGGCCGCGAAGTTCCGCCGGGCCATGGAAGCCGTCGCCGACTATGAAGAGTCCCTGACGGTCCGCGTCCTCGAGGGCTTCCGCCGGCTCGATCCCCGCCGTTTCGGTTTCTTCGGGATCACCGATCCGGAGCGGGCCTCCGAGCGCGTTCCGACCTTCGCTTTCGAGGTCCGCGGCCAGGACGCCTCCGAGACCAAGAGACGGCTCTGGGAGAGAGGCGGACTGCAGATCGCGGACGGCAACCATTATTCGGCGGCCGTCGTCCGCCATCTCGGGCGGCCGGCGCTCTGCCGGGCGAGCTTCGCCCACTACGACAACGACGGGACCGTCGAGGCCTTCCTGGACGGCTTGCGCGAAGTCCTTGAAGGTTCGGCGGGGAATGAATAGAATAATCCTTCCCGCCGGAACGGGCGTCCGATGAAGTCACCTCTGATCCTGACCGGTTTCCTCGCCGCGGCCGCCGTCTGGAAAATCCACGCCGCGCCGGCAGAGGGCCAGCGTCTCGAGCCCCCGATCAAGATTTTGTCGGTCCGCAGGATCGCTTCATAAGTCCATCATAGGAGCATGACATGAGAAGAGCCTCGAAATCCCTCGTCCCTCTCTTCGTCCTCGTCGCCCTCGTGGCGGCGACCGCCGTTCAGGGTCTGGCCCAGGAACGGATCGTCGGAAAAGCCCTGTACGAAAAGCTGCGCCGCGAGGGCCGGGACCTCGTCAAGTTCGACGGTCAGGCCGCCCTCAGCTGGACGCCCGATGGGAAGGCCTCCTACGTCCATGAGGACGGAACGTTCAAGAGGGTCGATCTGGCCACGGGCGAAAAGTCCCCGCTTTTCGACGACGCGAAGATCATCGCCGCCGTCAACGCGGCTCTCGGAAATCAGGAGACGAGGCTTCCCTTCAACCGCTTCCAATACCTCGAGGCCGGCAAGGCCATTCAGTTCGCGGCTTTCAACAAGACGTTCATCTACGACCTCGCCTCGGGAAAGCTCGCCTTTTTCGAACCCGAGCGGCCCATCGTCGGCGTCCGCGGCCGGGCCTATAGCGACGTCCTGTCGCCTGACCTCAAGATCCGGGCCTTCACCCGGGACTTCGACCTCTACGTCAAGGACCTGGACGGCAACGAGACGCGCCTGACGACGGACGGGACCGACGACCTCCGCAACGGCTTCCCCGACTGGGTCTATCCCGAGGAGCTCGGGCAATATCAGGCTTTCTGGTGGTCGCCTGATTCGAAAAGGATCGCCTTCATGCAGTTCGACCAGAGCCCGGTCACCAAGTACCCCCTCGTCCATGACGTCCAGCCCATCCCCCGAGTGGAGATGCTCGGCTACCCCAAGCCCGGGGGCAATAATCCCATCGTCCGACTGTTCGTCGTCGACGTCGCCTCGCGGAAGATCGTCCGCCTCGAGACCGGCGACGACCTGGACGTCTATCTCTACCGCGGTCAGTGGACGAACGACGGCCGGGAGTTCACCTACCATCGCCTCAATCGATTCCAGAACCGAGTCGAGGTCTTCGGCGCCGACCCGACCACGGGAAAGACGCGCCTCATCTTCGCCGACGAGGACCCTTGCTACATCGAGGAACAGACCGAGCTCGTCTTCCTCCAGGACAACAAGCGCTTCCTGTGGACCTCCGAGCGCAGCGGCTGGAAAGAGATCTACCTCTACGACCTCGCGACCGGGAAGCTCCTCAAGCAGCTGACCAACGCACGCCTGCCCGTCCAGTCCATCGCCGCCGTCGACGAGGCCCGGGGATGGGTCTATTTCACGGGCTTCCAATCGAACGGCACGGAGACCCATCTCTTCAAAGTCCGCCTGGACGGGACGGGCTTCGCCAAGATGACCCGGGAGGCCGGCTCCCACCGGGTCAGCTTCTCGCCCGGGTGCGACTACTACACGGACTCCTTCTCCAATTTCGACACGCCCCAGAAAGCGACCCTGTACGCGGCCGACGGGAAGGAGGTCCGGGTCATCGGCCGGTCCGTCCCGTCGCCGGATCTCGCTGGCTTGATGCTCGTCAAGCCCGAGCGTCTGACGTTCAAGTCGGCCGACGGCAAGCACGAGCTCGACGGCCTCCTCTACTTCCCGGCCCATTTCGACCCTAATGAGAAATACCCTCTCATCCTCTCCGTCTACGGGGGGCCGGGGTCCAAGGGGGTCAGCAACACCTACAGGATGACCGACGCCAGCCAGACGCTGGCCCAGCTGGGCTTCCTGGTCGCCATGTGCGACTACCGGGGCGTCTCGGGCCGCGGCAAGACCTTCCAGAACCTCCACTACTTGAAGCTCGGGCAGGTCGAGATCGAGGACCACGTCGCGTTCGTCAAGGCCCTCGGGCAGAGACCCTATGTGGACACCGGCCGGGTCGGGGTCACGGGGCACTCCTACGGCGGCTACTTCACCTGCATGGCCCTTCTCAAAGAGCCCGACGTCTTTCATGTCGGGGTCGCCGGGGCGCCCGTCACGGATTGGCGGAACTACGACACGATCTACACGGAGCGTTTCATGCGCCGGCCCCAGGACAACCCCGAGGGCTACGAGAAGGGTTCCTGCCTGACCTACGCCAAGAACCTCAAGGGCAAGCTCTTCCTCCATCACGGGGCCGTCGACGACAACGTCCACCCCGGCAACACGATCCAGCTCGCCGACGCCCTGCTGCGGGCGAACAAAGCGTTCGACATGATGATCTATCCCGGACAGCAGCACGGCATCCGCTTCCCCCGCTACGCCGAGTCGCGGGTCGAATATTTCGTCGAGCACCTCAAGCCGGTCGTGAAATAGGGAAAGGAGCGTTCTCATGGCCAAGTTCGAAGGGGTCCGTTGGGCCCCGCTCCAGATGCGTTATCTTCTGACCGACAAGCAGTTCGACATCCTGGAGGCCGACGCCAAGGTCTACGCCGTGTCCCGGTCGGTCTTCTACGCAACGTTCCTCGCCTTCGAAGGCATCCGGTTCTTCTGCAAGAAGAACGCCAAGGGCCAGCTCGAGGTCCTGTTCCTCAACTGGCACAAGAACCTCGAGCGGCTGACTCGGGCCATCGCCTTCAACCTCAGCCGGGAACAGGCCCATTTTGTCCCGACGGCCAAGGAGCTGGAGACGATCATCATCCGCCAATACTTCGGGGTGCCGGCCATCCGCGGCTTCCTCGAGGAGATGGCCGAGGCCGGCGCCCAGGGCTACCTGAGGCCGTTCACGGTCGACGAGGAGCAGTCCATGGGGGTCACCTTCCCCGGCCAGCCCTCGGTCCGGGTCATCTTCTGCCGGTACGACAAGTACCTCGGCGAGCCCTTCACCGGCGTCGTAACGCCCCAGTGGGTCCGGGCCGTCGGGGCCAACAAGACCGGCTGGCTGAAGCTCGGCGTCAACTATCTCGTCAGCCTGAAGGCCGTCGACGCCGCCAAGGAGATCGATCCGGGGGCCGCGGCGGCCCTCTTCCTCGACGACCGGACCCACGTCCCCCTCGAGGACCGGCATGTCACGGAATGGGATTCCTCCTGCTGTCTTTTCGGGTTCCGGGACGGAACGATCGTCAAGATCCCCGAGAGCGAGCTCATCCTGCCGTCCATCACCATCCAAGGGATGGTCGCCGTCCTGAGGGAGATGGGGGTCGCGGTCGAGGAGCGGAACGTTGTCTACGGTGAGCTCCTCGAGAGGGTCAGGACAGGAGAGCTCGTCGTCGCCGCGAGCGTCGGGACGGCCGGCATCATGAACCGCTGCCATAAACTCGTCTGCGTCGACGAGACAAACGCCGTCGCGGCTGTCCACGTTCCGGACACGGCCCATCCGCTCTTCGCGAAGCTGGCCGAGGCCAGGGCCGCCTATTGGGACATCTACCGCGAGCAGGCCAAGCTGCCTGCCGGCATGAACCTGTTCAAGTACGCGCTGTAGGACCTACCCTGATCTATTCACGAGTCGAGGCGGCTGCAGATGCCATCCCTTCACAACACAGCAGATGCGGCCGGATCGGCTCGCCCGGAGGGTGAAAATGCCGGTCTTTCTGAGAGGCGCTTGTAAAAAGCCCTGGCAAAAAGCGGAAAGCCGGAGATCCTGCAGATATCGCAGGACTTAGGGAACACATCGGCATTTTCATGAATAGGTCAGGCTACAAGCCCATCGCGATCAGCATCCAGAACCTGTCTCCGAGCTCGAGATACTTCTGGATGGCGGCCCGGGCCGTGTCGTTCGTATATTTCGTCAAGTACTGCTCGACCGTGAACGGTTCCTTGTCGGGCGTCTTGGAGGCCAGGATCCGCTGGACCTCCTTCTCGAGGAGCGGCAGGTCGGCGAACGCCTTGTTCTCGAACTCGGCGATCGTGTCCTCGACGATCTTCCGGGTCTGCCCCCACTTCAGGGTCGCCAGGCGGTTGGCCCGGCGGAAGGCCCAGGCCGCCGAATCCAGCCGGAAGTTGTGCTGAGCGCAGATGCCGAAGGACGGGGGAAGCTCGGTCGTGCCGGCGAAGATGGGGATGCGGGCGCTCATGGCCGGATTGTCGAAGGCGAACCAGCAGACGGCCCCGACCGCAGGCGGCAACCAGCCCCGTATCTGGATGACGGTGGCGTAGGCGCACCCCGAGATGGGGATCGTCCGCTGCTGTTGGACGGTGTCCGGCTTGAGGGCGTTGACGAGAGCGACGACGTCTCGCGGCATCCAGGCGCTGGCGATGGGGCTCGGCATCATCTCGGGAGCTGCGGGCGCCGCCTCCGGCTGGCCCTCGCCCGGCTTCATGCGGGGCCGGGGCCTCTGGACCATCAGGTTCCTGGTCATGTCCAGGTCGGTCCCCTCGTAGGGATCCCTGTACATGGCCAGGATGTCCCGGACAGAGACCTTCTTTTCGGGCTTGACCGAGAACGGCAGCTCGGCCATGTCCATCTTCAGCTTGAGGGATGGGGCGAGCGTGCTGAGCACGAAATACTCGCGGGTCGAGAAGGGCTTCCGGCCGCTGTAGGCTTCCCAGAACTTGAACGGCTTGCCGGCCTTGGGGTCCCACCAGCCCATGTCCTCGGCCACCTGGAAGACGTTGTCCGAGGCCATGTACCGGTCGGGGTTCTTGAGATCGAGCTCGGCGATGCGCGGGATGTTGGCCGAGACGCCGACGTGGTCGTCGGGAATGCGGACGGCGGCCCAGACGCCTCCCTTCTCGAGCGGCCCGGCCCCGAAGATCTCGAAGTGCCAGACCTCCTTGCCGTCGGCGAAGGTCAGGCACTCCCCGTAGTCGCCGTACCCGTGCTCCTTGACCAGCTCGCCGGCCAACTTGATGGCCTCGCGGGCCGTCTTGCAGCGCTCGAGCGTGATCCGCTGGATCTCCTCGATCATCAGCGCGCCCTCGCTGTTGATGAGCTCGCGGCGGCCGCCGATGGTCGTCTCCCCGATGGCCAAACCGTGCTCGTTCATCGCCGGGTAGGCCGTGTTGAGGAACCGGTAGGTTTCCGGGACCTGGGGGATCTCGCCGGTCTGGAGGACGCCCTGGAGACCGTCGATCGTCTCCGTGTGCATCTTGCCCGAATAGACCTTGTTCGTGGACCCCTGGGGCCACTTCCCGCCCGGGACGATGTTGACCCATTGGCGGTACCGCCCGTCGCATGTATGACAGGTGATGACCGAGCCGTCCACCGTGGCCAGCCGGCCGGCGATGATGGACGTGCAGCTCTCGGGCTCATCCGGCCAGGACAAAGCCGGCGCGAGGCCCGGCGCCGCGGCCTTGCCGGCCGGGACGACGGAGAAGACCGCCGCCAGGATGACGGCCGCGAGCATCCCGCGGACGAGAGTTCTCATGAGGGGGCTCGTTTTCATTTCGACCTCCGCGTTCGGGTTATGGCGAAGACGCCTGCAGCGTCCACGATGACTGTATGAGAGCCCGCCGGGACTGTCAATCGAATTCTTTGTGCCGCGTGCCCGTTACCGGGCGCGCCCGGTCTTGAGGTAGTGGAAAGCTCCGTCCATGTCCTTATGGTTGGCCACCAGGACCAACGTGTCTCCGGCCTCGACCGTGAACTCCCCGCCCGGGCTGGTGAACGACTCCTCGCCCCGGACCACGGCCAGGACGGTCGCTCCAGTCGCTTCCCGCAGAGCGATGCTCTTCAGGGTCCGGCCGGCCGGCCACGTCGCCGTCATGACATAGAACGTCTCGGCGGTCCCCGCCGATAACAGGTCCGTGATCCGCTCCGCGGTCGGCCGGAGCGCCTGGCAGGTCCCCCGCAGGATGCCGTAGCATTCGCTCCGCAGGAGCTTGATTTGGGCGTCGATGACGTTCGGGGGGACGTGGAGCCGGTCCAGGCACCGGGTGAAGATCTCGATGGAGGTCTCGAACTCCTCGGGGACGACGTCGTCGGCGCCCAGGGCGATGAACCCGTCGACCTCGGAGGCGTACCTCGTCCGGACGATGATGAACAGGTCGGCGTTCATCTCCCGGGCCAGCCGGACGCCTCTGCGGGCCGTGCGGGGGTCGGAGATGGCAAAGACCATGACGTAAGCGGCATCGATCCCGGCCTCGCGGAGGATGGTCCGGCTCGAGGCGTCGCCGAAGATGATGGGCTCCCCCTCCGCCGCGGCCCGGCGTACGGTCTCCGGATTGAGGTCGAGGATGACGTAGCCGATGCCGGCCCCTTTGAGGACCTTGGCCAGATTCCGTCCGTTGAGGCCGTAGCCGGCGACGACGACATGGCCCCGGCGCGGCCCCGGCGCCGGGCCCTTCTCCGGGGGAGGTCTCCTCTCGGCCCGCTTGAAGAGCCGCTCGGACTTTTCGGCGATCGCCGGTGCGATCTGGATGAGGAAGGGCGTCGCCAGGATGGTCAGGATCGAGGAGGCCAAGAAGACCTGAAAGATCCCCCCCGGAAGCAATCCGTTGGCCCGGCCGACGCCGGCCAGGACGAACGAGAACTCCCCCACCTGGGCCAGGGCCAACCCGGCGATGACGGCGACGTGGGGCGCATGGCCCAAGACCCTGACGGTCAGGATGACGATGGCCGACTTCACGAGGATGACGGAGAGGACAAGCAGGGCGATAACGAAGCGCGAGTCCCAGACGACGGCCGTGTCGAGCATCATGCCGATGGAGATGAAAAAGAGGCTGTTGAAGACGTCTTTGAACGGCAGGATCTCGGAGACGACCTGGTGGCTGTAGACGGATTCCGAGATGATGATCCCGGCCAGGAAGGCCCCCAGGGCCAGCGACAGACCGAACGAGGACGTCAGCCAGGCCATTCCAAGGCAAAAGAAGAGGGCGGCGATGAGGAAGACCTCCCGGATCCTGGTTCTGACGACGAGATGGAGGACGCGGGGCATGAGGAAGCGGGCCGCGACGAAGACCGCGGCTATAGTCGCGGCGCTCAGCAGGAAGCGGAAGGCGATGCCCGCAGGCGACGCGGACCGGACGCTGGCCAGGACCGGGACGAGGGCGATCATGGGGACGATGGCCATGTCCTGGAAAATGAGGACGCCCAGGGCGACCTGTCCCTGGGGGGCGGCGGATTCGCCCCGGTCGGATAGGATCTTGAGGACGACGGCCGTGCTGCTCAGGGAGACCAGGAAGCCGTAGAAGACGGCGTCCTTGGCGGGAACGCCCAGAAGGACGAGGACCGAGACCGAGGCCAGCGTGGTCAAGAGGACCTGGAGCCCGCCTCCCATCCAGAAGCTCCTCTGGATCCGCTTCATGCTCTCCAGGGTGAACTCCAGCCCGATCATGAACAGAAGCATGACGACCCCGATCTCGGCGAGGACGTCGATCATCTCGCTGTTCTTGACGACCGCGAAGCCCCCGGGCCCGATGAGGACGCCCGTCAGCAGGAAGCCCACGACGGGAGGAAGCTTGATCCGGTTGGAGATCAGGATGACGACGACGGAGACCGCCAGGAGAATGACCAGCTCTCGGAGGACCGGAAGGACCACGGCGCTCGGGATGTTATCAGAAGCCGGCAGGCCGTTCAATGCTGGTTGACCTCACCGCCCGCGATGACGGCGGCGGGGCGAATCTCACCCCGAGGAACCCCCCGGAGGATGATGGACTCACCCGTTCGGCGGGTTATCCTAGGCGCGTGCACAGGCACTGAAGGAATATCTCACAAGGAGGTCGTTATGAAGAGATTCCTGGTCCTGACTTTGACGGCCCTGACCCTGGCGGCCCTTGTCCCACAGAACCTGTCGGCGGCCGTCGGCATCAAGGGCGGCTTCAATCTGGCCAATATGTCGATCAAGCCCGCCGATCCCGACATGCCCGATTTCAAGGACCTTCGCGGCCTGACGGGCGGAGTGTTTTTCTCCCTGAACCTGGGCTTCATCGGCATCCAGCCGGAGATCCTCTACTCGAGGCGGGGGCTGATGTGGGAGTTCGTGTGGGACGTCGATGAGACCGCCAAGATCGAGTACATGCTCGACTACATCGAGGTCCCCGTGCTCCTCAAGCTCAACGTCCTGCCCGCGGGCCCCGTCCGGCCGGTGATTTTCGGCGGACCGTCCTACGGCTATCTCCTGAAAGCCAAGGGCCGTTTCACGACTCCTGATGACACGGAGACTGCGGACATCGAAGACGAGTTCGAAAAATCTTCGTGGGGCGGCGTGGTCGGCGCGGGCATCGAGTTCAAGACGCCTGTCATCACGCTGACCTTGGACGGACGCTACCACATCGGCGTGACCAACGTCGCCAAGGAGGCCGAAGACCAGACGGCCAAGCACAAGGGCTTTTCCGTGATGGTCGGCCTCGGCTTCTGAGCCGGCGCCTTTTCTCGGGAGACTCCGCGCGCCCCCTCCCTCTCCGGGATGGGGCGCTTTTTTCCTTCAGAACCTGAGCCGGGCGATGAGCGCTTCGAGGTGGCGGGATTTCATCTGTTTCGAGGCCATGGCCTGCTTGAGCGGCGCGAGCCTGAGGATGACCCCGAGGACGGCGGCCATCGCCCTGTGGCTCGCGAGGGCCTGGTTGTCGAAGATGAGGTTCTGGAGCTTGCCGCGCTCGACGGCCGTCAGGACGGCCTTATGGACCGAGTTGAGTGGAGGGCGTTGTCGTTCGTCAGGACGGGATCGTTGACGAAGACGCGCCCCAGCTGGGTCTCTCCTTGGGTGAACAGGGCCTTGATGAAGTCCTCCTCGACCGTGATGTACTGGTGGTACAGCTTGGCCAGCAGCTTCTGGCCGACGTCGCCGCGCAGGCGCATCATCGAGAACTCGAAGAAACCGGCCATCGGAGGCGGCAGGACATAGTACCGGTCCTTCCGGCCCTGGGCGTCGATGAGCAGGGCCCGGCCGGCGAGAGCGTCGAGGCCCTTCTGCGCTTCGGCCAAGCTCGTCTTCCAGGCCCTGGAGGCCGTCCGGGCCGTGAAGGGCTTGATGGGGACGAGGGCCAGGAGCGAAGCTTCCTTCTCGCTCATCAGGACCTTGAGGATCCCGAAGAGGAGCGCGGACGGCGGGGCCCCCTGGGGGACTTTGTTGAGCCGCTTGACGAGCTTCTCGTAACCCGTTTTCGCCGTACGGTGAGCCATGGCGTTTTTATACTGGATTCCCGACCCTTTGGCAACGAAGGCCGGCCGATCGCCGCCGGCGGCGCCCTCTTTACGGGTAGACCCCTGATGCTCTATGCTGTCCTGTGAACGGAGGGACCCATGACAACGATCAAGGCCGGGCTCATCGGGACGGGCTATATCGGGATGGTCCATCTGGAGATGCTGAGACGGCTCGAGGGCGTCGAGGTCGTCGCCGTGGCCGACAAGAACAGGGAGCTGGCCGGGCGGGCGGCCGCCAAGCTCGGCGTCTCCCGCGTGTATGCCGAAGCCGCGGACCTCGTCGCCGACGGCGAGGTCGAGGTCGTCCACAATTGCGCCCCCAACCACGTCCATTTCGAGATCAATGCCGCGGCCGTCCGGGCCGGAAAAGAGGTCCTGTCGGAAAAGCCCCTGGCCCTCGACTCGCGGGAATCAGGGGAGCTCTTGCGGCTCGCCGAACGGCACGGCACGACGACGGCCATCAATTTTTGCTACCGGTATTACCCGGTCGTCCAGGAGGCCGCGGCCCGGGCCCGGCGCGGCGACCTCGGCGAGGTCCGGGCGTTCATGGGCCATTTCCTCCAGGATTGGCTGTTCCTGGAGACGGACTATTCGTGGCGCCTCGACCCGGCCGTCGCCGGCGCGGCCAACGTCGTCGCCGACCTCGGCAGCCACTGGTGCGACCTCGTCCAGTTCGTCACCGGCCGGAAGATCGTCGAGATCATGGCCGAGCTCCACACCTGCCTGCCGAAGCGCCGCAAGCCGAAGGCCGGCGCCCTCTCCTTCGGGTCCGGCGAGGCCGGCGATTCCGAAGAGATCGAGATCGTGCTCGACGATTACGCGTCGCTCTTCCTGCGCCTCGATAACGGGGCCCGGGGGAGCTTCACGACCTGTCAGGCGGCGGCCGGCCGCAAGGTCGACCTCGAGCTCCAGATCTTCGGGTCCAAGGAATCCTATGCCTGGAGCCACGTCCATCCGAACGCCCTGTGGATCGGACACCGCGAAAAGGCCAACGAGACTTTCTACGAATCGGGACTGCTCCAGGCGCCCGAGACCCGGAAGTACGCCGCCCTGCCGACGGGACACCCCATGGGCTATCATGACGCGGTCTACAACCTGTTCCGGGACTACTACGAGGCGCTGGCGGCCAAGCGGGCCGGGCAACCGTTCCGCGCGACGTTCCCCGACTTCCGGACCGGCCACGAGATGATGTGCGTCGTCGACGCCGCGGTCGAGTCGAACAGGTCGGGCGGCTGGGTCAAGGTCAGGAGCTAGGCGGGATCCGGGCGGCCGCCTACCGGAGCATGAAGATGAGGGTCCGGGCGGGAATGGACTTGTCGTCGACCTCGTCGCCGCTCAGGATCCGCCCGTTGGGCAGCCGGTAGAAGGTCGAGGGGTAGTTCCATTTCCTCCCGGCGATTCGGGAGGCCGTCCTCCCGGCCCCGATGTGCCCGCCGTAGATGTAGCCGACGAGGACGCGCGTCCCCTGAGGCGGCGACTGGAGGAGCGGCTTCAGGTTGGGCGTGCGGGCCAGCTCGGCGCCCGTCCGGACGAGGCCGCTCGGGAAGAAATAGATCGTCGTCTCCTCGGCCGCCAAGTCCCCGGCGATGTCCCGGACCGTCCGGCCGTCCTTGCCGATCTCCTGGAATCCTTCGAAAGCCTCCTCCCTCTCCTCGGCGCCCTCCAGGAACTCGACGCGCGTCCCCACCGGGATCTTGTCCCAGTCGCGGACCTCGTTCCCCTTGAGCCGCGCGCCGTTGGGGAAGATGTAGACGGTCGCCGGGTCGTCGTACTTCTCCCGGGCGATCCTCCAAGCGTTGACGCCCTGGGAGATGACCATCGGCTCCGAGGCGCTCGCGGGAGGCGGGCCGCCGTCGGGGGCGGGCGGAGCGAGGGACGCGGCGGGCCGCGCGGCCCCCCCCGCGTAGAGGAACCGGTGGAGCTCCGGGTCGGCGACCACGAGCCGGCCGGCCTCGACGTCCGCGTCGCGCGAGGCGGCCGCTCCGATCCCCAGCCGACGCCGGACGTCGGCGTGGGCGAAGATCATGCCGCACCTCTTGCGGCCCCGGTGGTTCTTGGCGTGGAAGCGGTTGGGACGTCCGTAGGCGACCATCGAATGGGTCAGGATGTCCTTGTCGCTTATCCGGTAGAGGGCTTTCAGCTGGCGCAGCAGCTCCTTGAGCGCCGCGTACTGGGCCGAGGTGAGGTCCCGGTCGCAGGTGCCGACGACCTCGATACCGAGGGCATAGTGGTCGAGGGGGCTTCGGCCCTCCCACATGCTGCGCCCCGAGTGGGCCGCGATCCGGCGCCGGTCGATGATCCTGTAAACATCCCCGGACGGAATGACGAAATAGTGGGCCTCGCCGTAACGCTGGACCTTGCGCAGGGACCCCGCGGTGCCGCCTTCGGTCGTATGGAGGACGATGTAGCGGGTCTGGGGGCGGACCGGCCGCTTGGCGTTAAGGGGGCTGAGCCGGTCGCTGATGCGCAGGCTGTCGGCGCCGGCCAGCGGAGCAGCAGCCAGCACGGCCGCCGCAGCGAGAAGCAACGTCGAGAGCCGGCGCGCGAGACCTTCCATCTCAAAAATATTACCGGGCCGGGCGCCGCTTGTCAAAAAAAGCCTTCAGGTTCATGAACACGAGGCCAGCGACGGTTTTCATATTTTTGACAAAACCTTGACAACTTTCACGTCCGCTTCGGCAATGTTTGAGCCTGAAGAGGAGGGAGCATGAGGAAGAAGAACACGGCCCTGATGGCCCTATTGGCCAGCGTCACTTTCTTGATTGACCCCGGCTGCGCAACGATCGTCCGGAGCAGTTCGCAGAGAATCCCGGTGACGTCCGCTCCGGCCGGCGCCACGGTCTATGTCAACGGGGCCCCGCAAGGCACGGCACCCCTCGTGATCACGCTGGACAGGAAAATGAAGGATCACGTCCTCCGGGTCGAATACCCGGGATATCATCCCGTCGAGATCCGGCCCCAACGAGATACGTCGGGCATGGGACTCCCCATTATCGGCAACATCCTCGCCGGAGCGGTGCTTGGATTCCCCGGAGCTTACGTCGCCAGCCTCCTGCTCGGTCGGACAAGCGATCCAGAACTCTTTGCAACTTGGGCGATAGGCGGTTTGCTTTTCAGCACGTTGCCCATAGTTCTCGACTTCTCCAGCGGTGCGGCATACACTCTCAGTCCTAAAGAACTGACAGTGACATTGGAGAAGTTCGACGGGCCGCCCCGCGTCGCCACGCTCTTCCTCGGGCCCGACGAGCTCCGGAATATCAAGTGGATCCGGGTCCGCAAAGACTGAGCGGCTCAGAGCCCGGCCTGCGCTCGTCATCAGGGCCTCCCTGCTGCGTGACCTCAACGGCATTTTATCGAATCGTAGGAAATCGGCCCCA
>JBBIGP010000016.1:14086-41724 GCA_037447475.1 Candidatus Aminicenantota bacterium | reverse complement strand
CGCTGGCGCGACTCCGAGGACGTCCTCGACCTCATCGAAGGCCAGCGCTGAACCGATCGAAGCTCCGTCGGCGCAATTCGGCCGGCTGTTGACGGAATCGCCTCTCCATGCGATAATTTAACGCTAACCCGGCGGTGGGTGTAGCTCAACGGTTAGAGCATCGGACTGTGGATCCGAAGGTTGGGGGTTCGATTCCCCTCACTCACCCCATGTTTCACTTATTTATCCTGCCGGGCTTCTTGAAGCATTCGAATCGTCTCCGCAATTCCCTCTGATTCTTTCTCTTTGCAAAGAATGGTCACGTTGAGGACGAAGATCGCCCACGCCTACGACCGGACTTTCGCCAATATTCCATGATCCTCCTTTAACTTATGCGATATCAGGAATATACGCAAGCACCCTAGTAGCACCTATTATGATAGCCTCTGGGCTGGCCGAAAAGATCCAGGCCCGGCTTCAAGGCGCCGAGATTTCACGGATCGAAACCTTCGAGCTCGGTTCCGTGGCTGTCGTCGAGCCCGTCGAACGCGAGATCGGCTTTCGGGAGATCGTCGATGGATTGCTTGTTGTACGACACGACGAATTTCTCAACGGTGTCCGGGTTGGACGACGGCGTCTGTTGGAGTTTGTTACTTCACCGGACCGAGGTACCGGTCGAGCCAAGCCAACGTCTCTCGGACCATGTCATTCCGGGCGACGAAGTGGTCGGTCTCGAAAAGGACCAGGCGCTTGTCCTCCCCTGGGGTTCCGAGCAGGTCGTACATGGGCTTGACGGCGATGTCGTAGGGAAATGCGTGGATGTCATACTTCCCGTTGAGCATCAAGGTCGGGACCTCGATCCTGGTGACATAATTGAGCTCGTCGGCCTCCGGCCTCGGCCGCACATCCCATTTCAATCCCCCGACCACGAGGACGCTGGCCTTGAAGCGGGACTCGACGGCAGGGATCAGGCCGCCCAGCCGCCCGCCCCAGCTGAAGCCGAAATAGGCCAATCGTTCGTTGTCGATGTCTTCGCGCGATCCCAGGAAATCGATCGACCGCTTGAGGTCCTTGACCACTTGAACGACGAAATCGACATAGCGCCGTGTCTCGTTCCCGTTCTCCAAATCGTCGGAGTCCTCAAAACCCCTCTTGCGCTCGAACGTGCCTTTGTAAAGGGGCCAAAGGACAGCCCTTCCGTTGGCCAAGATGAAATCGAAATAGCCCCGATAGCGGGAGCCTTGGATGATCTCGCTCTCGCCGTACCAGGTCGCGTCGGCGCCGGGGAAGAAGATGACGGTCTGATAAGGCGGCCTCCCAGTCCTGGGGAGAAAGAGCCAGGCGATCATCCGCTCGTTGGCGTAAGAGGCGTCGAAGGAGACCTTCTCGGTGATCCACTCGGGATGCTCCTCCCTCTTCTCGACGATGGCCTTGAGGTCGTGGGGATCGTAGAAGAACTGCTCCTTATAGACCCTGAAGACGTCGGCGGCGACCGGCTTCTCCTGCGAGAAATCGCGTCTCGTGGTGAGACGCGTCGGCGCGAAGGCCGTCGCCGGGACCTTCTCCGGCTCGAGGTAGCGCACGCGGCGGAAGCCGTTCCTCGCCGAACGGTCAAAGGGAAGGGCCTGGGTGATTTCCGTGAACATGTAGGTGGCGTCGTTCCAGGCCCCGCCCCGGATCGCGCGGCCCTGCGGCGTCTCGTTCCAGCACCATTCGCGGACGTTCCCGGCCATGTCGTAGGCGCCCGACAGGACCATGCCGGGGTGGCTCCCCACCGCCGCCGGACCCTCCCCGCCGAAATTGCTCAACGGGATCAGGGAATGGATGATGTTCCTCGTGAAGGTGTTCACGCCCGTCGCGGTGAACCAGTCGTCCACCGTCGGGAGGCTCGAGCCGGAGAACTCGGCGTAGGCGGCCGCCTCATACCAGCTCACTCCGGCCACAGGGAGGTCCTCCTGTCCCTTCATGAACCCGCCGGCGGCCCATGTCGATGGGCCCGGACGGCCGGTTTGGTCCACGAACGCGGCCATGGCCTCCTCCCAGGCCAGCTCCCTGCCTTCCTTGACGAACCGCTGTTTCCAGTAGGCGGGGTTCCTGTACCCGCCCTGATCGACGAATTCCTTGTAACGTCTGTTGGTGACCTCGAAGGCGTCGATGAAAAAATCGCCTGTCGCGCCCCCTCCCGAGACCCTGATCATGCCCGGCGGCAGCGATCCGGCCTTGTCCAGGGTCAAACGGATCGGCCTGGAGGGAGCGTACCGGCCCGTTCTGAGGTCCAAGCCCACAGTGACCTTGACGCAGCGGACAGGGGCATACCCTTCTTTCTCGATCCGGAATTCATAGATGCCCCACGGGACCCTCGCGGCGTCGATCGGCGAAGTCCCCACGAAGAACCAAGCGCTGTCCGGAGAGGCGTACGGCTTGATGGAGATCCTTGCGCCGGAAGGATCGGTCAAGATGTCGACGTTCCCCGAGCACCGCGAGAACAGCTCGGCCAGCCTGGGATCCTTCGGGATGCGCTTCTCCGCCTCGACGGCCAGATCATAGGCCGGGCCCCAATACTGAAAACCCCCATCGATAAGGCGCTGGATCTCGGGGAGGGCGACGCCTCGGGCCCAACGGACCTTGGCCTGACGGTCGAAGGACCAGAAGGCGAGCAAGGCGACGACGGCCAGGCCGGCCAGCCCCGGGATGAGGACGGACGGCCGCCGAAGGCCCTTGATGAGCTTCCTAACGTTGAAGATGCCCGCGGCTTCGGACCTGAGGACGTCCTGATATCCGACGATCTCCCTCTTCATCTCGGCGGCCGACGGATAGCGCGATCCCGGGTCCTTCGCCAGGGCCCTCTCGACCACCCGCAGGACGTCCGGGGGGACGGGCGGCTTTCTGTCCTTGAGGGAGCGCGGCTCCTCATGGACGACGGCATAAAGCAGGGCGGCGTCCCGTTCGCCGCAGAACGGGAGCTCCCCGCTCAGCATCTCGTAAAGCACGACCCCCAGCGACCAGATGTCCGTCCGGTGGTCCACCTTCCCCCCGCGGGCTTGCTCGGGCGACATGTAGGCCAACGTCCCGACCGCGGATCCTTCTCCGGTCAGCGAGGGCTCTCCCCGGAGCTTGGCCAAGCCGAAGTCCATGACCTTGGCCTGTCCCTTGTCCGTGACCATGATATTGGAGCTCTTGATGTCGCGGTGGATGACGCCCTGGCGGTGGGCGGCTTCGAGGCCCTCGGCCGCTTGGAGGGCCGCGTTGAGCGCCTCCGCCAAAGGGAGCGGACCGCGCCGCGTTTTGTCCCTGAGCGTCTCTCCCTCGACATATTCCATGGCGATGAACGGCTGATCGCCGCTGTCGTCGACCTCGTAGACCGTGCAGATGTTGGGATGGGACAGGGCCGCGGCCGCCCGGGCCTCCTGGAGGAAGCGCTCCCGCGCGTGCCTGTCGCGCGTCCATTCCGGCGGCAGGAACTTGAGGGCCACGGGCCGCCCGAGCCTGATGTCCTCGGCCCGGTAGACGATGCCCATGCCGCCATGGCCGATCTCTTCCCGGATCCTATATTTCCCGGCGAGGAGGCTCCCCGAGACCGCGTCCTGGAGGGGCGTCATCAGCGTCTTGGTGAACGGGGCCTCCGCCGCCGCGGCGGGCCGCGCCGCCAAGCCGCATCTCCGGCAGAACCGCGAATCCTCGGAGACTTCAGCCTGACAGGAAAGGCATTTCATGGCTTGCCTCATCCAGCCCCATGCGAGCGGTGAGAGGATGATAGCAACAGGCCCCGGGGATGTCAATCAAGTCCCGGGCGGCATGGCCGAAAGGGTCTGACCTGCCCTTGCAGGCTCTTGGGTGTGGAGGCGCTCTAGGCTTGCCGCGCCGTCAGCAACTGCTCCAGGCGGTAGCCGGCGGCCAGGTAGAACCGGAGGTCGAAGGCGTTGTCGTCGAGGTCGATGGGCGTCGTGCCCGTCAACCGCATGAATTCCATCTCGATATCGTGGGCCGTCCCCCTGGGCCTCGGGCCCGCGTCAGGGCTCCACTCCTTCCAAAACGCGTCCCAGAGCTCCCGGGCCCGCGGCGGAAGGTCGTCCGGGCTGACGTAGGGCCCGCCCTGGTCGTCCAAGCGGATCCACCTCTCCTTGAGCGCCCGGATAAGGGGATAGTCATGCGGTGTCCCCGGGTCATCGACAAGGTTGTGGAAAAGCCGCGTATCGTCGATGTACGTGTAGTAGATATCCCACAATGGTTCTTCTGAGGCCATCCAGTCCACGCCGAACTTGGCCGTGAGGTCGAAGCCGTCCGAGTAGCCGATGAGGGTCAGGTCCTTCGGGTCGAGCGTGCGGTCGCTGTAATAGAGGGGATAATAGGACTCGGCCAGGGCCTTGACGGTTTTATAAGACGCCGGCCGGCCGCCGAGGCCGGGGTAGCGTGATTGGGCGTTCGAGCCGTAGAGCCCGGTCCGGACGTCCCGGCAGACGACGAGATTGTGGTCCGCGTCCTGGCTCGCTTCGAGAAGGACAAGGACCGGCCTGCGGTTGTGGAGGTAGTTCACCGCATAGGCGAACATGGCGCCCTCGAAGCAGTGGGCCATTCCGGCCTGGAGGACCCGGCGGGGCGGCATGGCCGTTTCCTCCTGGTCGACCGAGGCGTGGTCGTCGTTATAGTAGAGCCGGGTGTCGAGGAACTCCTGCACTTTGGCCGGCATGTCGAGCGCCGCCAGCACGGTCAGCTCATCTTCGCTGAAATGGAGGCCCAGGCCGGCGGACCGCGCCTGAAGCCAGGCGCGCTTGGCGGGATTGACTGAGCGGCGATAGAGGGCGGCGAAGCGCGCGACTCTCTTTTCCGGCGGAAGCCGCGGGATGCCCCCCGCGGGGATCGGCTTGCTCATGGTTTTTCCCCATGCTATCCCGGCCGGCCGGTGAAATCAAGCCGCCCCAGTGACGCTACGAGGAGCCCCTGGCCGGAATGCCTCCCCCACATCGCCCCCCTGCCGGGCGACAAAACTCCGTGTGCCCCTTCGCTCCCGCCGCCCGTTCCTTGATTTCCCGGGGGGCGCGTGGTATTTTGGATATCCAGCCTTCGCTTGTGTCATGAAATACGGACGATCGACGCTGTTGGTCCTCGCCTTCGCGGCCGCGCTCGTTCCCATCCTCCTTGCCCCCCCCTCCCCTCTCCCCGCCCAAGTCCAGGTCAAGGATCAGGCCGCCCACGAGTACGTCGTCCGGGCCATCACCCTGGCCGTCACGGTCCAGGACTCCCGCGGCCGGTTCGTCAACAACCTCTACGAGAAGGACTTCACGGTCACCGAGAACAACGTCAAGAAGCCCCTGACCTACTTCAGCCACGACTTCGGGGCGCCCCTCAGCCTGACCGTCCTCCTCGATGTCAGCGGCAGCATGGCCCTCCTGAACAGGCTCGACGAGTGCAAGGCCGCCCTCGCCAACCTCGCCCGCCGCATCCTCCGCGTCCGCGACGAGATCGCCCTCCTCGTCTTCGCCGACGGCCAGGTCGAGGTCGCCGCCGGGCATTCGACGGACAAGGCCGAGTTCCTCCGCGTCCTCGAGGGGACCAAGGCCTGGGGCCAGACGGCCCTCAACGACGCCGTGGCCGTCTCTCCGGAGTTCGCGACGAGGACGGCCACCGAGAAGCGGGCCCTGCTGCTCATCACCGACGGCATCGAGAACGATAGCGAGGCCACACCCGACCAGGCCCTCGAGATCGCCCGCCGGGTCGACGTCCCCATCTATACCATCGGCTACAAGATCCCCCGGAGCGAGCTACAGATCAGGGACCACAAGCGCTCCCCCACCCTGACCGCGGCCGGCATCGTCGAGACCCTCGAGCGCTTCTCGCGGACCACGGGCGGAAAGGCCTATTTCCTCGACGACCCCGCGGCCCTCGAGGACGTCCTCTGGGAGATCAGGAGAGAACAGACCCACCAATACATGATCGGCTATACGTCCTACAGGGACACGGACGACATCTATAGAGTCATCCGGGTGACGACCCCGGACCACAAGCACAAGGTCCGGACCCGCCTGGGGTATTGAAAATCGTCCTTTACAATCCCATCCACAAAGACTATAATGAATCTAAGTTATTAGATAACATTCCCGCCGGTGAAGAGCCGGTAATTCATCGTTATAGGGAGGTTTATATGAGAAATCGCGTCATCTTTGTCGTCGGGCTCGTGGCCGTGGCGGCCCTTGTCCTGACCCCCGCGTGCGCCACAAAGAAATTCGTCCTCGGCGAGACGGCCACCCTCGACCAGAAGGTCGAAGGCGTCGCCAACGAGGTCGAAGCCAACCAGAAGCGGCTCGCCGAGCACGACCAGAAGCTGACCACGATCGGACAGCTCATCACCCAGCAGGACGGCAAGATCAAGGCCGTCGACGGCAAGGTCGAAGAGGTCAAGACCCTCATCCGCGGCAACCTCGTCCTCACGGCCACCGTCAAGAACAACGACGCCAAATTCGACTTCGAAAGCGCCGCGCTGAGCGCCGCCGCCAAGTCCGTCCTCGACCAGTTCGTCCAGAGGCTCGTCCAAGAGAACAAGGGCGTCTACATCGAGATCCAGGGCCACACCGACAACACCGGCCCCGACGCGGTCAACATCCCCCTCGGCCAGAAGCGGGCCGAGGCCGTCATGATGTACCTCTACAAGCAGCACCGCATCCCGCTGCACCGGATGTCCGTCGTCAGCCTCGGCAGCTCGATGCCCGTGGCCGACAACGGCACGCGCGACGGCCGGGCCCAGAACCGCCGGGTCGAGGTCCTGGTCTACGAATAAGGGAAATACAGAGAATTCACCGCGCCGTGACCGAGCCGGCCGGGCTCTCCCGGCCGGCCGCTCCGACGCTCACCACTTCGTAGGTGCACGCCAAGGCGGGGTCGACGTTCCTGTGGAACGAGCGGTAGGTCGTCCCCGCCGCGCCGATGGGAATCTCATCGATAAGCTGCCGCCCCGTCCCGTTCACCACGTAGACCCGGAATGAGGCGACGCTCGTATTGCGGCCGCTGTTGCTCCAGGTCAAGACGTCGACGTACTCCCGGAGCAGCAGGCTGCGGTTCACCTTCCTCTCCGCCTTGAGGTTCGCCGGCGCGTAGAGGTTGTCGACCACGACCGGGACGGCGGCCGACCCCGTCTGCAGGATCGTGTCGTAGGCCACGGCCTCAACGATCCGCGTCCCGTTGTCGAGGACCGTCGTATCCAGGGAGAACGTGTACGGCGGGGCCGTCAGGGTGCTTCTCAGAACGCCGCCGGCGTACAGCTCGACGCGGCTGATGCCGACGTCGTCGCCGGCCGAGACGTTGACCGGGACCGTCCCGTACACGGTCTGGCCGTCGGCCGGGCCGAGGATGCCGCAGACCGGCGGGGAGTCCGAAGAGTAGACCGTCAGGCTCATGGGGCTCGTCGTCCCGGTGATGTTCGTGACGCCCATGCCCGTGGCCGTCCCGCCGTAGCGGTCCGTGTTCGGCGTCGTCAGCGGCCCGAGCGTCATTCCCGCCTTGTAATAATCCCCGGCGTCGGCCCAGGCGTCGAAGGTCTCGATCTGCTCGAGGCCGTCGGCCTGGACGAGCTTCAGGAGCTTGCGCTCGGTGTAAGAGTTGTTATAGAGGAAATTCGTCCCCGAGCTGTTGAGCGTGGAATCGACGTGCCAGACGACGAGCCCGTCGGAGCCCGTGAACAGGCCCGTGTCGTTGCCGGCGCGGTGCCTGTTCTGGACCATGAAGTACTCGGCGAAGATCCGGCCCGGGACGGCCGAGGGCATGAACAGGACGGCGTCGGGATAGAGCCCGGACCCCCGGAGCTGGAGCGTCCGGCTGCCCGTGGAGACGACCACCGGTTCGATCCAGTCCAGCATGAACTTCGAGAAGCAGTTGTGGTCGCCCGAGCTGTCCATGATGTCCAGCCCGCCGACCCCGCCGCGGGGCCCGACGCTGTCGTCATAATCGTAGTAATCGGGCAGTCCCAGGGCATGTCCCGTCTCGTGGATGACGGTCTTGGAGCTGAACGACCCGCTCGGGTAGCTGTAGAGCTCCCACTGCCACGAGTAGCTCCGGAGCCTCTTGCCGTCGAGGCGGTAGGTGGAGTCGGAGAAGCTCGTGTAGTATCCCCACCAGAACGAGGCCCACTCTCCGTGGGGCCCCGCCCAGAAGACGCAAAAATAGTCGATGGCCCCATCCCCGTCGTTGTCGTATTGGGCGAAATCGTGCCCCTGCTGGTCGTAGTGGTCGAGGGCCTCCCTGATCAGCGCCTGGCGGCCCTGGGTTGTCTCGGCGACCGTGCTCCGGGCATAGGGCGTCGTGTACCAGCCCAGGACATTGCCTTCAATGGTCAGTCGGTCGTAGGAGGACCTCAAATAGAAGTTCCTCAGGCTGTCGTACGGCAGAACGCCCGTGCCGTCCCCGAACAGCCGCGAGGCGAATGTCTGCGGCGTCGTCACTCCCGGATAGTCGCTGAAAGCGATGAGCAGGGCCAGGATCCGGACGGTCCCTCGGGTCGGCATCCCCCTGCGGCCAGAGGGCGGCGCCATGACCTGGGTCGAGGGCGCGACCGTTTCCCCTTTGAGCGGCGAGGACAGGCTTCTGACCTTGCGGACCAGCCGGTCCTGCATGTCCTCGGGCATCAGATGATTGCCGTACGCCCGGGCCTGGGCGACGCGCATGGCCAGCGTCCCGTCCATCCGGTATCGCCGGAGCTGTTCGGGCGTCGGAGGCTCGAGGGCCAAAGCCGGGCCCGCCAGGCCGATGATGAGGACGAACCGGGCGGCCCGGGCCGCTGTGCCGCTCAGGAGATCGGCCACCATGGTTCCGCTCCTTTCCCGTTCCGCTCCGGGCGGGCGTCGTGGGCCCGCCCGGCCATGATATTAGTCGCTGAAGGCCGCGGTTCGTCCGGGCCCGGGCCTCATTGCCCGATCCTCTTTAGCTCGATCCCGTGTCCCGCGGGGTAGAGGCCCGGGATCGAGACCGGCAGCCTTCCGCCGATGTCCATCTCCCCCAGAAGGGCCCGGGGCGCGACCCGCTGGGTCTCCGGCGTGTTCCGGTAGATGCAAAGATAGGCATCGACCTCCGGGATGTGGCGCAGGAAATAGGGGCTGCCGAACGAGACGACCGTGACCGCCGGGCCGTTCTCCAGGGCCGCGAGGGCGTTGATCAGGGAGGAGTGCCGGGGCTCGAGATCGACGCTGCCCTTCCCGGCGCTGACCCTCGAGAAAAGGGCCACGACCACGGCCCGGGCGCGGGAGGCCGCCGCAAATGCCCCGTCGAGGGCCTCTTGCCCCGTGTCGCCGTCGGCATAGAAGGCCGCCGACGACGGGAACCT
Organism: Candidatus Aminicenantota bacterium; assembly: GCA_037447475.1. Classification (GTDB taxonomy): domain Bacteria; phylum Acidobacteriota; class Aminicenantia; order Aminicenantales; family Saccharicenantaceae; genus RBG-16-66-30. Next base: position 32,438 of record JBBIGP010000016.1, on the reverse strand, counting down.
CTTTCTCATCTCCGCGACGAAGGTCCTCCCGGCGAAGTAATCGCCCAGGTCGCTGCTCAACGACAGGACGGCGATCCTTCGCCCGTCCGCGGCCAGGGGAACGGCCCCGCCCTCGTTCTTGACCAATGTCATGGAGCTTTCGAAGGTCTTGAAGGCCTGCTCGAGGAAAGGCTTCGGGGCGATCCGGCGGTCGAGCTCGTCGAGGTCGACGAGACGCTCCCGGTGGAGGCCGAGCGAGGCCTTGGCCTCGAGGATTCGCCGGACCGATTCTTCGACCCTGCGCATCGGGACCCTTCCTTCCCGGACGGCCGCGGCGAGATGGGCGATGACCTTGGCCGGTTCCGGCGGCAGGAGCAGCATGTCCACACCCGCCGACAGGGCCCGGAGCGAGGCCTCTTCGGTCGAGAACGTGTTCATGACCCCGGCCATCTCGATGGCGTCCGTGACGATGAGGCCCCGGAAGCCCATCCGTTCCCTCAGGAGCCCTGTCAGGACGGGCCCGGAAAGCGTCGCCGGAAGGCCGGGCGTCGGGTCGAGGGCCGGGACGAAGAGGTGGGCCGTCATGACCGCCTTGACGCCGGCCTCGATGGCTGTCTTGAAGGGCGCAAGCTCGACCCGCTCGAGCCTGTCGAGCCCCGCCTCGATCGTCGGCAGGAGGCTGTGCGAGTCCTGGTCGGTGTCGCCGTGCCCCGGGAAGTGCTTGGCCGTGGCGATCATCCCGTGGTCCTGCGCGCCGCGGATAAAGGCCGCGGCGATCCGGCCGACGAGTTCGGGGTCCTCGCCGACGGCCCGGGTGTTGATGATCGGATTGTCCGGATTGACGTTGACGTCGACGACCGGCGCGTAAGTCATATGCAGGCCCACGGCCCGGCCCTCGAGGGCCGTGATGCGGCCCATCTCGTAGGCCAGCTCCTCGGAGCCCGCGGCGCCGAGCGACATAAGGGGCGGGAAGAGCGTCGCGTTCGAGATTTGGTTGCCCGCCCCCCGCTCGAGGTCGGAGGCCATGAGGAGCGGGACCGGGGCCAGCTTCTGGAACCCGTTCATCATCCGGGCCGCCCCGTGGACGTCGCCCCCGAACAGGATGAGCCCGCCGATCCCGTGCCGGGTCACGAGCTCGTTGATCTCCGCGAGATACTCGCTGTCGCGGTTGCGGAACTCCCCCGTGACGCGGCAGACGACGAGCTGGCCGACCTTCTCCTCGAGGCTCATGCCCCTCAGCGTCCGCTCGACCCACCCGGCCTCGGGCGGGACGAAAGCCGGTTCCACGGACGGAACGGGCCCCCGGGCGCAGCCCCAGGCGAACATCATGCCGAGCGCGGCCGCGGCCGCGAACCGGATGCGCTTCATGGTCTCTGTCCCTCCTCCGGGGATATCCCTGCGGCTATTTCAGGACGTAGCGCAGGACGAACAGGGCGGCGAAGACGTAGACGAGGCCGTGGACCTGCCGCGCCTTGCCGCTGACGGCCTTGAGAAGCACGTAGGAGATGAAACCGAAGGAGATGCCCTCGGTTATGCTCAGCGTCAGCGGCATGAGAACGATGCAGAGGAAGGCCGGGATGGCCTCGGACAAGTCGTCCCAGTCGACGAACTTGACGCACTTCATCATCAGGCAGCCGACCAGGATGAGGGCCGGGGCGATGACCGGCCTGAGGGTCATCCCTTTGTAGGCCACCTCGCCGCTGACCATCTCGGCCAGCGGGCTGAAGAACAGGGCCAGCAGGAACAGGGCCGAGGTCATGACGTTGGCCAGCCCCGTCCGGGCGCCCTGGGCGATGCCCGTGACGCTCTCGATGTAGCTCGTGACCGTGGACGTCCCCAGGAGGACGCCGCCGACCGTCCCGACCGCGTCCGAGAACATGGCCTGGTCGGCCCGGGGCAGTTTGCCGTGCCGGATGAAGCCCCCCGCCCCGCCGACGCCGATGAGCGTCCCCATGGTGTCGAAGACGTCCAGCAGAAAAAAGACGAAGACAACGGCCACGAGCCCGCTTCGAAGGGCCCCGGCGATGTCGAGCTGGAGGAAGGTCGGGGCCAGGCTCGGCACCGGCGCGACCAGGCCGTGGTATTTGACGATCCCCAGGGGCACGCCGGCCGCGGCCGTGGCCAGGATCCCGAGCAGGATGGCCCCGGGGACCCTGAGGACCATAAGGGCGGCCGTCAGGGCCAGGCCGAAGAGGGTCAGGGCGACGGGCGGCCCGGTCAGATCGCCGAGGGCGACCAAGACCCCCGGGCTGTCGACCACGATGCCCCCGTACTGGAGGCCGACGAGGGCGATGAGCAGGCCTATCCCGACGGCGATGCCGTACTTGAGGGAGTCGGGGACCGCCTTGACCACCCGGCCCCAGACGCCGGCCAAGGCCAGGGCCGTGAACAGGACGCCCGAGATGAAGTTCGCGCCGAGAGCGACCTGCCAGGTGTAGCCCATGGTCCCGCAAACGATGACGGCGAAGAAGACGTTGTGGCCCATGGCCGGGGCCTGGGCGATCGGGTAGCGGGCCAGAAGGCCCATGAGGAGGGTCGCCAGGGCGCTGGCCAGGCAGGTCGCGACCATGACCGCTCCCCTGTCCATGCCCGTCAGGCCCAGGATGGCCGGCTGGACGAAGATGATGTAGGACATCGTCATGAACGTCGTCGCTCCGCCCAGGAGCTCGGTGCGGACGGTCGTCCCGTTCTCCGAGAGCTTGAAGCGCTTGTCGAGCCAGGCGTTCATGGTCAGTAGCGGACGAGGGCCCGGACGTCTATCCCGGGATGGGCCTTATGGATGTGCTCCAGGCCGTGGAGGAACGACAGCTCGACGACGGCCCCGAACCCGACGACCTCGCCCTCGAGCATGCGGACGAGACTGATGGCGCTCGCCGAGGAGGAGCCCGTGGCGATGAGATCGTCGACGATGAGGACCCGCTGACCGGGGGCGACGGCGTCCCGGTGCATCTCGAAGTGCTCGACGGCGTACTCGTTGGGGGCCCTCACGCCGACACATTCGCGCGGCAGCTTGCCCTTCTTCCGGATGACGGTCATCCCGAGCCTGAGCTCACGGGCCAGCCCGGCGGCGAACAGGAAGCCCCGGGACTCGATGCCGGCGATAAGGTCCGGTTCTTTCGGCCGCGCCCAGGCGGTCAGCTCGTCGATCGCGAAGTTGAAGGCGGCCGCGCTCTGGACGATGGGCGTGATGTCCTTGAAGACGATCCCGGGCTTGGGGAAATCCGGGACGTCGACGATGAAGGCCTTGAGGTCGATGGTCATGGGCGCCTCCCGGCTTACTGTATAAACAAAGGCGCCGGGATGTCAATTTGGTTTATACTATTGGCGAAGGCCGTCATGCGCATCGACTGCTCGCTCTACCTCGTCGCCGACACGGAATTCGCCGCCGGGCGCGATCTGCCGGCCCTGGTCTCTGCGGCCGTCGAGGGCGGGGCGACCGTCGTCCAGCTGCGGTCCAAGGGCCTGCCCCTGCGGGACCTTCTCGAGCTGGCGGACTGGATCACGGGACGGCTCCAGGGGGCCGGCGTGCCTCTCCTCGTCAATGACCGCGTGGACGTGGCCCTCGCCTGCGGGGCGGCCGGGGTCCATCTCGGGCAGGAGGACATGCCCGTGCCCGCGGCCCGCAAGATCCTAGGAGCGGAGCGCATCATCGGCGTGTCGGTCAACACCCTCGAGGAGGCCCGGGAGGCGGAAAGCGCTGGCGCCGATTACGTCGGTCTGGGGCCGGTCTTCCCGACCTCGACAAAAGAAACGCGCCTGGCCGTCGTCGGGCCCGAGGGCGTGGCCCGGGTCAAAGCGGCCCTGTCAATCCCCGTCGTGGCCATCGGAGGCATCACCGCGGCCAACGCGCCCGAGGTCTCGAAGGCCGGAGCGGACGGCATCGCCGTCATCTCGGCCATCCTCGGCGCCCCCGACGCGAGGGCGGCGGCCGCGAAGCTGAGAGCGGCCTTCGGGCGTTGAGATCGATGGAAACCATGACCAGGAGAACGTTATGAGAGACGTAATGAGAAAAGCCGGACCGGTCAGAGCCACGGCCGTCACAGTCTTGACGGCGGCGCTTTTCGCCTCGCTCGCCGCGGCCCCGGCGGCGGCGCCCCGGCCGGCTGCCGAAAGCCCCGGCGATAAAGAGGTCCAGAAGGTGGAGAACGCCGTCCGCGTCCTCGGGGAGATGATGAAGGAGTCGGACAAGAGCATCCCCCTGAGCCTTCTCGAGAGATGCGCGGGCATCGCCGTCATCCCCGACGTCATCCGGGCCGGGCTGGTCATCGGCGGCCGGCACGGCAAGGGCGTCCTTCTCGTGAGGACCGGAGACGGCGGTTGGAGCGACCCGGTCTTTATCGACATCAAGGGCGGCAGTCTCGGCTGGCAGGCCGGCGTCCAGTCGGCCGACATCGTCCTGGTCTTCCGGACGGCCCGGAGCATCGAGAACATCACCCGGGGGAAATTCACGCTCGGCGCCGACGTGGGCGTGGCCGCCGGTCCGCTGGGGCGGCAGGCCGAGGCCAGCACGGACGCGCAGTTGAAGGCCGAGATCCTGTCCTACTCCCGCAGCCGGGGGCTGTACGCGGGCATCACCCTCCAGGGATCGTCGATCCAGGTGGACGACAAGGCCAACGGGAATTTCTACGGCCGGGAGCGAATAACGGCCCGGGACATCCTCGACGGCCGGGCGCCGGAACCTCCGGCCGCGGCGGACGCACTTAGAGCGGCTCTAGCCGCGATCATGCGGGGAGAATGACCGGGGCGGCGGCCATCGCCGCCGCGGTTCTACGGATGGCCGGAGCGGATTGTGATCCGCCGCTCGTCGCCGGCGCCGGCCTCGATCCGGACGCGGATGCCGCCCACGTCGAACGGCAGCTTCTCGGCCCATTCGACGACGACGATCCCCTGCCCCAGCATGTCCTCCCACCCGAGGTCGAAGATCTCCGCCGGCCGCTCGAGGCGGTAGAGATCGATATGGAAGACCCGGCGGCGGCCCTCGTAGATGTTGACGAGCGTGAAGGAGGGGCTGCAGACCCGGTCCGGGCTTTCGACGCCCGCACCCGCGGCCAGGCCCTTGGCGAAGACCGTCTTGCCGGCCCCGAGCTCGCCGCTCAAGAGGACGACCTCGGTCCCTTCGAAGCTCGAGGCCAGCTCCTCGGCCAGGCGGAAGGTCTCGTCTTCCGAGCGGGTCACCCGGACTCGCTCCCGCGGGCCGGGGCTTGAGGCCTTTTCGGGCATGGACCCTACTCCCTTCCCAACCCGGCCAGGGCCTTGGGGATGTTGCGGATGATGTCCCCGGCCACGAGGGCCCTCTCGCCGGCCTTCTCGGCGGCCAAGTCGCCGGCCAGTCCGTGGAGATAGACCGCGGACAGGACCGCGCCGAGCGGGTCTTTCTCCTGGATGATCTGGGAGGCGATCATGCCGCTGAGGACGTCGCCCGTGCCGCCCGAAGCCATGCCGGGATTGCCCGTCGGATTGACGAACACCCGGCCGTCGGGCGCGGCCGTCAGCGTCCGGTAGCCCTTGAGGACGAGATAGACGCCGAATTTCGAGGCGAACGCGGGCGCCAGGGTCAGACGGCGCTCGAGGACCTCGGCGACGGATAGGCTCGTCAGACGGGCGAGCTCGCCCGGATGGGGCGTCAGGACGACGGGCCCCCGCAGACGGCGCAGGATGTCCGGATCGGATGCCAGGATGTTGAGCCCGTCGGCGTCGATGACCATCGGGATGCGGACCTTCTCCAGCAGGCCCCGGACGAAATCGGCCGTCGACGGGTCCGTGGACAGCCCCGGTCCGAGGAGGACGGCGCTTTTTCCCTCGAGGAGCTCGACGGCCCGGGGCAGGGCCTCCCTGGCGATCGTCCTCTTTGGGGTTTCGGCGAGCGGCTCGGTCATCAGCTCGGCCATGGACCGGGCCACGACGGCCAGGGCGCTTTCCGCGGTGGCCACGGTCACCAGCCCGGCGCCCATGTGGAGGGCGGCCTTGCCGGCCAGGGCAGCCGCCCCTGTCTTGCCGACCGAGCCGCAGAACGCCAGGAGGTGCCCATAGGTCCCTTTGTGGGAGTCTTTTTTCCTTTCGGCGAAGTACGGCCTGACCGTTTCCCTCTCGATCATCTCGAGCTTGAGCTCCGGGCGGTCGAAGAGGGCGGGCGGGATGCCGATAGGGGCGATGACGAGCTCGCCGACGGCGTCGGCGGCCGGCGGGAAGACGTGGGCGATCTTGGGGGCCGCCAGAGCCACGGTCACATCGGCCAGGACGCACGGCCCGATCGTCCGGAAAGTGTCGGCGGACAGGCCCGAGGGGAGGTCCACGGCGATCCTGAAGCCCCGGGCCCGGCTGATGTCGGCGACGGCCAGGGCGAAAAGCCCGGTCAGAGGCTTGTCGAGGCCCGTCCCGAAAAGGGCGTCGACGATGATCGTCGCCTGAAGGACCTTCGCCCGGGCTTTCCTCCATGCGGCCGGCGTGAGGACCTCGATGACGGGGATGCCGGACCTCAGGGCGATGCCCATGTTCGTCGCGGCGTCGCCCTTGACCTCGGCCTTCGCGGCCAGGAGCAGGACCTCCGGGCACACTCCCAGATTGAACAGGTGCCGGGCGACGACGAAGCCGTCCCCGCCGTTGTTGCCCCGGCCGGCGACGACAGCGATCCGCAATCCCTCCGGGTCCGGGAAGAGCTCCCGGATCGTCCGGACGACCTGCAGCCCGGCGTTCTCCATGAGCACGACGCCGGGGATGCCGAGGTCCTCTATGGCCGTCCGGTCAATCTCTCTCATCTCGCGCGAGGTCAGGATCTTCATGGCGATGTCCCTCCGGCGGCCCGGCACTTGCCGCGCCGGCCGCCCGGCTTCGGGGCGATTTTACCATAAAACGGCCTTCCGGCGTCCCGCGTTCCCGACGGATAAACACACTGCTCGTTCGGGCCAGATGGATGGGTGACGCGTGGGCTATGGTCGATACCCCCCTTGTTTCTGATGGAGTTCAAGCCATTGCCCTGCCCGGGCAGGAGAGCAAAGTCAATGGGAATGACGCCCAACCCGTTGTATGCCGCGCGATCTTTCATACAAGATATTGACAATGCCGGCCCGGGCGTGCTATAAAGCGCCCATAGGAAAAAATGCCTGGCCGGACCTGCCCGGCGGAGTGGGAGGGTTGTGCCCGTGAGCGAACAATTGGCTTCGCCGTTCCGTCTTCGTCGTGTCCCGTGGCAGCTCGTCGCCGTATTCGTCCTCCTGGCGGCCGGGTTGTTCACCTTGTCCCAGGTCTTCTACCGGTCCCAGGTCAAGCACGCCCGTCTCTTCACGCAGAACGAGCTGGCCACGGCCGCCGATTTCCTTTCCGTGCGCATCAGCGAATGGAGGAAAGAGCGCTTGGCCCTGGCCGCGACCATTTTCGAGAACAGGATCCTCGCCACCCGGACCAAGAACGTCCTCGAGAACGCCCAGGCCGACGTTCACCGGGCCGGTGCGCTGGAAGGCCTTGCGGCCCTGCGGAGGAATTTCCACTTCGATGAAGCAGGCGTCTACCTGCCCGACGGTCAGTTCCTGTTCGGACTTCCCGAAACCTCGTTGAAGGAGCTGCCTCCGTCCTCCCTCCTGTTGGCGGCCGAGGTCTCGCAGGGCCGGAAGGTCCTGTTCGGGCCCATCGAAACTCATCGAGAGACCGGCAAGAGATCTCTCGAGCTCATGGCCCCCCTCGTCCTTCCGGAGGGGAAAGATCTCTCTCTCGTCGCCCTGCTGCGAGTCACCTTCGATGCGGCCCAAGAGCTCGACTCTCTCCTCGAGGCCCGGTCCATGACCGGCACGACCTCGGAGGCCTTGCTGATCCAAAGGGAAGGGAACGACTTCGTCCATCTCAGCCTCCCTCGTCTGCACGACGGCCCGGTCCCGCCCTCTCCCATCCCTATATCCGCGTTCCGCCGCCCGGCCTCTCAGGAAGCCCTTGGCGAAGAAGGCCTCGTCGAGGGGACCGACTACCGGGGCCGTCCGGTCTTCGCCTTTCTCAAGTCCGTCCCCGATTCGCCCTGGCTGGTCGTGGCCAAAGCCGACGTCGACGAGCTGACCGGGGTCATGAATGCCTTTTACCGGATGATCATCGCGATCGCCAGCCTGTTCGTGCTCGCCTGCGGAACAGCCCTGGCTCTGTTCTGGCGCCGTCAGGCGGCGTCCATGGAGTCGTTCGAAAGAACGAAATGGGACCTGGCCGACCGCCATCTGCGGGAGTTCCTCAACCAGGTCATCGAGATCATGCCCAACCCGGCCTTCATGAAGGACACGGACGGGCGTTATCTAGCGTGCAATCCGGCTTTCGAAAAGCTCCTCGGGCTGAAGAAGGACCGGATCGTCGGCCGGACCTTGACCGACGTGGCCCCTCCCGAGATCGTCCAACGCCATGCCGACCACGACCACGCCCTGCTCGAAAAGCCCGGCCACCAGGTCTACGAGGCTCCCCTCCAGGCCTGGGACGGCGAACACCAAGTCATCTTCATCAAGTCGTCGTTCGTCCGCCCGGACGGCAGCGTGGGCGGCATCATCGGCATCCTCCGGGACCTCACCCAGCGCCTGCGCGCCGAACGGGAGATCGCCCAGCTCCGCAAGTTCAGCGACGGGACCATCCAGACCATGACCGAGGGCCTGGTCCTGACCGACGCCGACGGCAGATTCACGTTCGTCAACCCGGCCGCCGCCGCGGCCCTGGGCTACCGGCCCGAAGACATGGTCGGCAAGGCCTCCCTGTCCTTCGTCCCCCAGGATCAGCATCACATCGTCCACCAAGCCGACGAGAGGCGAGCCAAGGGCGCGTCCGACCGCTACGAGCTCGAATTCCTCCACCGGAACGGCGAGCGCCGCGCGTTCCTGGTCAGCGGCGGCCCCCGGGTCCACGGCGCCGAGCTCGGCGGGACCCTGGCCGTGCTCACGGACATCACGGACCGCAAGCGGCTGGAGGAGGAGGTCCGGGCCCTCTCGCTGACCGACCCCTTGACCGGCCTCCTCAACCGCCGCGGCTTCCTGACCCTCGCCGAGCAGCATCTCAAGATCGCCAGCCGGCTCAAGAAGAAGGTCCTCCTCCTCTACGTCGACATGGACGACCTCAAGAGGATCAACGACAGCGGCGGCCACAAGGCCGGCGACCTGGCCCTCGTCGACGCCGCGGCCATCCTCAGGAAGAACTTCCGGGAGTCCGACATCGTCGCCCGCGTCGGCGGCGACGAATTCGTCATCGTGGCCATGGAATCGACCCGCATGAACCCCGAGGCCATCGCCAAGCGTCTCGAGGAGAAGCTGGCCGCCTTCAACGCCAAGGCCGTCGCCGAGAACCGGTTCTCCATCTCCTTGAGCCACGGCACCGCCCTCTACGATCCGGACTACCCGAGCAAGCTCGAGGAGCTCATGACCCGGGCCGACCTCCTCATGTACGAGCAGAAGCGGGCCAAGAAGGGCTTCACCCCCGGCAAGCCCTCCGGGCCCTCGCGTTGACCTTGAACGCGGGCCCGGATTGTGATATTTTAAGGGCCACTTATCCCGAACAGCGTCGCACCATCAGGAAGGAGGCGCATATGGCTATCCGTATCGGCATCAACGGGTTCGGCCGCATCGGCCGGAACATGCTCCGGTCGTCCTGGAACGACCCGGCCGTCGAGTACGTGGCCGTCAACGACATCACCGACGCCAAGACCCTGGCCCACCTGCTCCGCTACGATTCCGTCCTGGGCCGGTTCCGCGAGGATGTCCGGGCCGACGCCGACGGCATCGTCATTAACGGCCGCAAGGTCCGGGTCTTGGCCGAAAAAGAGATCGGCGGACTCGCCTGGAAGGACATGGGCGTCTCGGTCGTCATCGAGTCGACCGGGAGGTACACGAAGCGGCCCGACGTCATCCAGCACATCGAGAAGGGCGGCGCCTCCAAGGTCATCGTCTCGGCCCCGGCGACCGACCCCGACGTCACCCTCGTCCTGGGGGTCAACGAGACAACCTACGACCCGGCCAAGCACCACGTCATCTCCAACGCCTCCTGCACGACGAACTGCCTGGCCCCCGTGGCCAAGGTCCTCCACGAGTCGTTCGGCATCGACAAGGGCCTGATGACGACCATCCACTCGTACACCAACGATCAGAAGATCCTCGACGCCCCGCACAAGGACCTCCGCCGGGCCCGGGCCGCCGCCGTCTGCCAGATCCCGACGACGACCGGGGCGGCCAAGGCCGTCGGCCTGGTCATGCCCGAGCTCAAGGGCCGGATCGACGGATTCGCCGTCCGCGTCCCGACCCCCAACGTCTCGATCGTCGACTTCGTCGCCCTCGTCAAGAAGGCGACGGCGGCCGAGGACGTCAACGCCGCGCTCAAGAAGGCCGCGGAAGGCCCTCTGAAGGGCATCCTCGGCTACACGGACGAGCCGCTCGTCTCGGTCGACTTCATGGGCGATCCGCACTCCGGGATCGTCGACGGCCCGTCGACCAAGGTCATCGACGGGACCCTGGTCAAGGTCCTCGCCTGGTACGACAACGAATGGGGATACTCCTGCCGCCTCGTCGACCTGGTCAAGCATATCTCGCGGTGAGCCGGCCATGAAGTCCGTCGCCGACCTGGACGTCAAGGGCAAGCGGGTCTTCCTGAGGGTCGACTTCAACGTCCCCCTGAACGAGAAAGGCGAGATCCGTGACGACACGCGCATCCGGGCCTCCCTGCCGACCATCCGGCACCTCCTGGGGCAGGGCGCGCGGCTCGTCATCGCCTCCCACCTGGGACGGCCCAAGGGCAAGCCCGACGCCCGGATGAGCCTCCGGCCGGCCGCCCGGAGGCTGGCCGAGCTCGTCCCCAACAACATCGTCATGGCCCCGGACGTCGTCGGCCAGGAGGTCGCTGTCCTCAAGAAGAAGCTCGGCGACGCCGAAGCCCTCGTCCTCGAGAACCTCCGCTTTCACAAGGAAGAAGAGGGCAACGACCCGGGCTTCGCCGCCCGCCTGGCCGAGGACATCGACGTCTACGTCAACGATGCCTTCGGCTCCAGTCACCGGGCCCATGCCTCCGTCGTCGGCCTGGCCGATCTTGTGCCCGTCAAGGCCGCCGGCTTCCTGATGATGAAGGAGGTCGAATACCTGCGGAAGGCCGTCCAGTGCCCCGAAAAGCCCTATGTCGCCATCCTCGGCGGGGCCAAGGTCTCCGACAAGATCGAGATCATCGACAGCCTGCTCGGCAAGGCCGACAGCGTCCTCGTCGGCGGGGCCATGGCCTACACGTTCTTCAAAGCCCAGGGCCTCGGCGTCGGAAAGTCCCTCGCGGAGGACGAGCAGAAGGAAACCGCCGTTGGGATCCTGGAAAAGGCCCGGGACAAGGGGGTCGACTTCCGCCTCCCGGCCGATCACGTCCTGGCGGCCGCCATCGACGCCGAAGCCGACACCCGGATCGTCGAGGCCCTGCCCTTCCCCGAGGACATGCTGGGCGTCGACATCGGGCCCAAGACCGTCGAGGCCTACGGCGCCATCATCGCCGGGGCCCGGACGATCTTCTGGAACGGCCCCATGGGCATCTTCGAGATCGAGAACTTCTCCCACGGGACGGTCGGCATCGCCCGGGCCGTGGCCGCATCGGGGGCCGTCTCGATCGTCGGCGGGGGCGACTCCATCGCCGCCGTCAAGAAGGCCGGCGTCCAGGACCGGATCAGCCACATCTCGACCGGCGGCGGGGCCTCTCTCGAGTTCATCGCCTACGGGACCCTGCCAGGCATCGAGTCCCTGGAGAAATAAATGGCCGCCCCCCGCAAACACCCCTTCATCGCCGGCAACTGGAAAATGCACGGCACGCTCGCCGAGGCCCGTGAGCTCGCCGACCGCGCGGCCGCCTCCGCCCCCGGCCTGGCCGGGGCCGACCTGCTCCTCATCCCGCCCTTCACGGCCCTCGCCGAAGTCGCCAAGAGGCTTTCCGGGACCGGCGTGAAGCTCGGCGCCCAGGACCTGTTCTGGGAGGACAAGGGCGCCTTCACCGGCCAGGTCTCGGGCCCGATGCTCAAGGACGCCGGCTGTTCGCACGTCCTCGTCGGCCACTCCGAAAGGAGGCAGTATTTCGGCGAGACCGACGACACCGTCGCCCGCAAGGTCCGGGCGGCCCTGCGGTCGGGCCTGAACCCCATCGTCTGCTTCGGGGAGACCCTCGAGGAACGGGAAGCCGGCCGGACGATCGAGCGGGTCGACGCCCAGCTCGACCAAGGCCTCCGGGACCTGGACGCCGCCGACATGGGGACGGTCCTCCTGGCCTATGAGCCCGTCTGGGCCATCGGGACGGGCCGGACGGCCACCCCGGCCCAGGCCGAGGAGGTCCATGCCCACGTCCGGGGACGGCTTGAAGAAAGATATGGAAAAGAGCGGGCCTCCTGTGCTATAATCCTCTACGGAGGCTCGGTCAAACCGGCCGGGTCTTACCCTCTGTTCAAAGAGAAGAATATCGACGGATTTCTCGTCGGAGGGGCGTCACTCGACGCCGAAGCCTTCGCCGCCATCGCGGCCGAGGCCCTCCGCGCCGACAGGGAAGTGAAGTGAGCGCTATCATCGTCTTATTGCACGTCATCGTTTGTCTGGTTCTGATCTTCGCCGTCCTCCTGCAGTCGGGCAAGGCCGCCGACCTGGCCGGCGCGTTCGGCGGGGGCGGCAGCCAGACGGCCTTCGGGGCCCGCGGCTTGGCCACCCCGCTGTCCAAGATCACCACAGGCGCCGCGGTCCTGTTCATGCTGACGTCGCTCGGGCTATGGATCCTGTCCGGCCAGGAGTCCAGCTCGGTCGTGGGCGGCGAGAAGGCCCCGGCGGCGACGACCGAAACGGCCCAGCCTCCGGACAAGACCGGCGAACCGGCCGCGGCCCAGGCCGAAACCAAGCCCGCCGACGAGAAGCCTCCGGTCAAGGAAACGCCGGAAAAGAAATAGACGCCGAAGTGGTGGAATTGGCAGACACGCTAGCTTGAGGGGTTAGTGGCCGCAAGGCTGTGGGGGTTCGAGTCCCCCCTTCGGCATATCCCCCCGACAAGGCTCTCCTCCAATGTGCGGGGATCTCTTGGTTGTGTTTCTGCCGGGAGATGATCCCTTATGAGCGGCTGGCGACCCAGAGGGCGAAGCTGTCCTCGGCCATGGCCCCGGCCTGCCGGCCGCGCTCGACCCCCTTGTGGAAGACGATGAAGGTCGGCACGGCCTTGATCCCCAGCCCCCGGGCCATTTCCGGGTGCCGGTCGATATTGACCTTGACGGCCATGATCTCGCCCCGCCGCCGGCTCGCCAACCGCTCGACGACGGGATGCATCATGTAACAGGGGGCGCAGGTCGGCGAGTAGAGATCCACGAGCACGGGCAGGCTCGAGTTCTGGATAATGTTGTAGACCTGCTGGGGGCCCGGCTCGAGGACCGTCCCCGGCTCCGGCAGGCCCGTCTTGCACTTGCCGCAGACGACGGACTTGCCCAGCGCGTCGAGGGGGTAGAGATTCGTCGTCCCGCAGTTGAAGCAGCTGACCTTGACCTTCTCTTTTTCCATGGCCCTCACTTCCTGATCGGGTAGGGCGGGATGGGCGGAAGCTCGCGGCCCTTGGTCTTCAGCTCCCCGAGGATGACCTCGATGGCCTTGTCGAGCTGATCGTCGATGCCGGCGAATTCCCGGGCCGGATCGTTGTCGACGGAGATGTCGGGCTCGACGCCGACGCCTTCGATGATCCAGCCCTCCCCGCCGGGGCCGTAAGGGGCGAATTCCGGCCGGTTGAGCGAGCCCCCGTCGAGCAGGGGCAGGGAGCCTCGGACCCCGACGACCCCGCCCCAGGTCCTCTTCCCGACGACCTTGCCGAGCTTGAGGGCCTTGAACCGGTAGGGGAAGATGTCGCCGTCGGAGGCCGAGAACTCGTCGGCCAGGCAGACCTTGGGGCCCAGGAAGGCCGCGCCCGGATCGGGCCAGGGGACCGTGTTCCTGGCCATCCCGACCATGACCATCTCCCGGACGAGCCGGTCGATGACCTGGGGCGAGACGTTCCCGCCGCCGTTGCCGCGGACATCGATGATGAGGGCCTGCTTGCGGAGCTGCGGGTAGAAATACTTGACGAACTCGTTCAGCCCCTCGACGCCCATGTTGGGGATGTGGAGGTAGCCGACCCGGCCGCCCGTGGCCTTGGCGACCTTCTCGATGTTGCCCTCGACCCAGGCATTGTAGTAGAGGGCGTTCTCGGTCTCGATGGGCACGACGACCACGTCGCGGCTCCCCTTCTCGGCCGGGACCGCGCTGACCTTGAGGGTCACCTGCCTGCCGACCGTGTTGTAGAGCGTCTCGTAGATGTTGGCGACCTTGTCGAGCGGGCGGCCGTCGACGGCGATGAGGTACTCCCCTTCCCGGACGTTGACGCCGACCTCGGTCAGCGGCGACCGCTGGGCCGGGTCCCAGTTCCGGCCCCGGAGGATGCGGGCGATGCGGTAGTACCCCGTCCCGGAGTCCCGCTCGAGCCGGGCCCCGAGCAGGCCGACCTTGGTCTTCTTCGGCGCGGGGAGGTCGCCCCCGCCGACGTAGGTGTGCCCGGCGTTGAGCTCGCCGATGAGCTCGCCGATGACGTAGGTCAAGTCGGCCCGGTGATGGACGGCTTCGGCCAGAGGCTTGTATCGGAGCCGGAGGCCCTCCCAGTCGACCCCGTGCATGTTCGGGGCGTAGAAGAAGTCCCTCATCTGCCGCCAGCACTCCTCGTAGATCTGGGCCCACTCCTTGCGGAGGTCCAGGGCCATCTCCATCCGCGACAGGTCGAGCTTGGCCTCCACGGCGACCGGGCCCTTGGGCAGGTCGATGATGGCGTACGCGCCGTCCTTGGACACGAGCATCTTCTTCCCGTCGGCCGATATCTCGTAGCCGCCGATCTTGCCCAGGTCCTTCTCTTTGAGCTCCTTGAGGTCGTAGAGCATGAGGGACGGCTGTCTTTCGAGGTCCTTGGCCTTCAGGTAGTAAACGGAATCGCCGACCTGATGGACGGCCCCGTAGTTGGCCCTCTCGATGGGCAGGGCCAGGATGCGGTCCGCCAGGCCGTCCGTGTCGATCTTGACGGGCGGCGGGCCCGCGGGCGCTTTTTTCGCGGCCGGCGCTTGGCCCGGGACGGCCGCCCGCTCAGGAGCCTCGGGCTTGGCCTCGACCCCGGCCCCGACCTCGTCGCTCTTCGGCTCGAAGGGCGACCGGACGTCCTTGGACAGGGTCACGAGATAGACCCTCGCCATGGACAGGTAAGCGTGGTTCCACTCGGTCCGGCTGTAGACGGGCGAGAAATCCCGGTCCGAGACGAACAGGAGGAAGCGCCCGTCCCGGCTGAACGAGGGGCCCCCCGAGCTGTACCAGCCGTCGGTGACCGTGAAGGTCTTCTTCGTCTCCAGGGAATAGAGATGGATCCTGTCCATCCCTTCGACTTCGGGCTTGCCGTAGGCGATCCAGCGGCCGTCCGGCGACCAGGACGCCTGGACGATCTCGCCGGCCTCGGCCTTGGCCACGACGACGGCCTCCTTGGTCGCCGCATCGACGTAGCTCAGCCGCAGCATCTTGTCGTTCCAAAGGATCTTCGTCCCGTCGGGCGACCAGAGCAGCTCGTACTTGTAGGTGTCCCCGCCGGACGTCAGCTGCCTCGGCGAGCCCCTCCCGTCCTGGGCCATGACATAGATCTCGTCCGTGCCGCTCGCGTCGGAGATATAGGCGATCGTTCTGCCGTCGGGCGACCACTTGGAGCTTCGCTCGTGGACCCCGGGCGTCCCCGTCAGGTTCCGGGTGTTGCCGTGCTTCGCGGGCACCGTGAAGATCTCGCCGCGGGCCCCGAACAGGGCCCTCTGGCCGTCGGGCGCGATCTCGAAGTTCGTGATCCGGCCGTCGACCTTGACGACCTTGCTCCGGGAAGAGACCAAGTCGTCGGCGATGACGACGGGGACCCTGGCCGCCCGCTCGGCGGCCAGGTCGAACGTGTAGAGGAAGCCGCCGTTCTCGAAGACGATGTGCTTGGGGCCCAGGGACGGGAACTTGATGTCGAATTCCGCGAAGTCCGTGAGCTTCCTCGTCCCCCGCGTGGCGAGGTCGTAGACGTAAAGGTTCATCCGCTTGTCCTCGCCGCGGTCGGAGAGGAAATAGATGCGGTCGCCCCGCCACATGGGGATGATGTCCAGCGCGGGATTGTCGGTGATGTTCTCGACCGTCTTGGCCTCGAGATCGTAGATCCAGATGTCGTCGGCCATGCCGCCCCGGTAGCGCTTCCAGGTCCGGAACTCCCGGAAGATGCGGTTGTAGGCCAGCTTCCTGTCGTCCGGGGAGAAGGAGCAGAAGCCGCCCCTCGGCAGGGGCAACTGGCGCGGCATCCCGCCGTCCTGGGGAGCCAGGAAGAGCTGGCCGTTGAAGTCGTTCCACTCGATCATCCGCGACCGGAAGACGACGTTCCGCCCGTCGTTCGTCCAGCCCATGACGAGGTTGTTCGGGCCCATGCGGTCCGAGACGTCGTCGCGGGGGATGGACGCCGTGTAAGTCAGGCGCTTGGGCGCCCCGCCTTCGGCGGGGATGAGGTAGACCTCCCGGTTCCCGTCATATTCGCCGGTGAAGGCGATGGACCGGCCGTCGGGCGAGAAGCGCGGGAAGGCCTCGTAGCCTTCCGGGAAGGCGGTCAGCTTGCGGGCCACGCCGCCCCCGAGGGGCACGGTGTAGAGGTCTCCGGCGAAGGTGAAGACGATCCGGTCCTCCGAGACCGCCGGGAAACGCAGGACGCGGGCCTCCCCCGGGCCGAAGGACGCGGCCGCCAGGGCCAGGATGGAGATGGCGAGCAGGGCCAGCTTTGTCGTTCTCATCGGGCCTCCTATGTCGTCAAGATCGGGTTTTTTCGAGGAGCGCCTTCCGCTTCGCTTCCGGAAAGCGCTCGATGGCGTAGCGCAGGGTCGTCCGCGGAATGGCCGGCCCGTGGGCGAGCAGGAACCGCTCGAGACGGGCGGGGTCGGTCTTGCCGGCCTCCCGCAGCAGCCAGCCGTTGGCTTTGTGGATGAGGTCGTCGTCGACCGGGAAGGCGGCCTCCGAGACCGCGTAGATCGCCGGGAGGAACTCGCGGTTCTTGGCCGGCTTGATGAACGAGACGAGGGCCGCCCGCCGGACCCAGCGGTTCCGGTGGCCGATCCAGCCGCCGATCGTTACGGCCAGATCGGGATAGGCCGCGAGAAGGGCCCCGCAGACGTCCGTGCAGAAGACATCGACCGAGGCCCAGTTGTCGAGCCGGCCGGCGGCCAGCCAGGACTTGATCTTCGCAACGAGCGGCCGCCGGAATCCCTTCTTGAACCGGGACAGGACGAGGGCTCCGATGCCCTTGGCCTCGAGCTCGGGCCGTGCGAAGAGGATGTCGCACAGCTCGATCGCGTCCTCGAGCCCCCATGTCCCTTTGACCGTCCCTAAGAGCTCGGCCGCCAGGGCCCGGACCTCCGGCGAGGGGACCCCGTAGCACTTGACGGTCTCCTTGAAATAGCGCTCGGCCCCCCGGGCCCTCACCGGGTCGGCCATGGCTTCCAGGCACTCGACGGCCCGCCGGGCCAGGTCTCTCGGGGCGGGCTGGCGAACGGCCATGGTCGTCTCTTCTCCAGGACGGGGTGAGAAAGAGGATTTTAGGCCATCCGCCCCGGAAAAGCAACGCGCTCCCCTCCGGGAGAGGCGGCCGGGACAAGGGATCAGCCGTTCTCCTCGTAGCCCAGCGCGGCGTGGTAGGAGGCCCGGTCGAAGAAGACGACGACCCGCTGATGGAGGTCCATCGCCTGATAGAGATCGAGGGCCGTGTCCAGTAAGCCCGCGCTCAGGACCTTCTCCCAGAGGAGGCGCCGGATGTGGCAGAGCGAGAGGACGATCTCCGAGAACGGGAATCCCTCGCGGCGCCGCTGGCGGCCCAAGGCCCGCCAGTAGTTCCGGACCTCCTCTGTGGTCGCTTCCCGGGATATCCACCTGCCGAGCTGGCTGTAGACGAGATAGGCCCGCCGATAGATCTCCCGCTGGTCGAAACCCTGGTAGCTGGGCATTCTCGGGTCCCGCCGGATGTCCTGCACGTAGCTCGACGTCAGCTCGTCGGCGCTGCGCTCGATGAGGTCGACGAGCTTCCTCGAGACGGTCGTTTCGATACCTGGGTCTTCGGCATCGGCTTTCATGTTTCCCCTCATCCACCGGCCCGAATGTATCATGGCCCCCGGCGGAGTGTCAAACCGGGCCCGGCCGGGGAGGCGGGGTCTGGAAAACGGGAGGCCGCTGGGCTATGATGGTGTCGCATGGGCGAGACATACCCGGCGCAGACCATCCTGCTGGCCTTCGGGCTGACCCTCGTGGCCGGCCTGTCCACGGGCGTCGGCAGCGCCCTGGCCTTTTTCGCCCGGCGGACGAGCGTCCGGTTCCTGTCCGTCGCCCTG
>JBBIGP010000016.1:0-13986 GCA_037447475.1 Candidatus Aminicenantota bacterium | reverse complement strand
TCGCTCGACGAGCTCCTGCCGGCGGCCCGGGAATACGGCGAGCACCATCTGTCGATCTACGGACTGGTCGGGGGGATGGCCGTCATGGCCGTCAGCCTGGCCCTATTATAACGAGAGGAGGAGGCGCATGGTCTCCGCGGGACGCGCCGAAGCCGGGCCGGATCGCCGTCCGGTCACGGCGCTGTCGATCGCGGCCTGGATCGTTCCGGTGGCCCTGTTGACCGTCAGCGCCGGCGCCGCCATCCTGTCCGCCCCGCAAAAGCCGAAGGACGCCGCCGGCCTGCTCCGGGAGATCCGCCGGGAGGTCGCCGAGATGGGTCCCTACCCGGGAGAAGAGTTCATCCGGCGCGATTTCTCGCTCGGCGAGGACGACGACGACACCAACAAGAACCATCACGTCGGGATCCTCATCCAGGACCTCGACGGCGTCCCGGTCATGACCATCCAGATCACCAAGCTCGAGCCCCTGAGGCAGAACCCCCGCATCCGCCACGGAAAGGACCCGCGGCTCGTCGTTTGCCGGTTCCCGCAGGAGCGGGTCGAGATCACGCGCTCCGATTACCCCGAGAACGGGATCCGGGACGTGCTTATCGAAGTGCTCGAGGCCGTCCGCCTCAAGAAGCGCCTGCTCAAGAAGTGACGGCGGGCAGGCTTCAGTCCCAGGCGCCGGCCGCATACCGCGCGAAGCGCTCGCGGACGCGCCCCCCATGCGCGTCCCCCTTGTGGACCAGGATCCCGACGCGCTGAGAGAGGGACTCCCCCGCATGCAAGGCGAACGGGCGGCCGCTCAGCTCGTCGGGCCGGCGGGGCCCGAACGTCCCGTACTCGCGGGTCAGCCAGCGCCGCGCCCGGCCGCCGGGCCTCTGGAAGATCGCGACGCCCTCGGCGATCCCGTCCACGGTATTGGAGTAGTCGATCCAAAGAGCGGGTTTCATGTTCGTGGCTTCCTGTCCCTTGGCCCCGGTGTCCGAAACGATCGTCCCCCCGTTCTCGCCGCTGAAAGCCGGATCGATTCGGAGGTACGGCCAGGCATAATGGACGTCGTCGCTTGCGAAATGGACGTCGCCGTGGGCCGCCCGGAGGGTCCATTCGATGTCGAGAAGGTATTCGCCGTCCCCCAGGCTGTGGACGACGAGCCGCCTCCGTTCCTCGAGGACGGGCCGGGAGCCGTCCATCTCCCAAACGAGCTCCGATTCGACGACCGCCCGAGGGCCGGCCGCCTCCAGGACGAGGAAGCCGACGTGGCGGATGCGGTCGCTGAAGGGCGGCCCGTATCCGCCATCCTCCGCCCGGGCGCCGCTGGTCAGGGCGTTGTAGAAGTCCGCCTCCCGGTGCCCCTCGAGCCTGACCGTGTCCGCGAACCAGAAGGAGCGGTGGTGAGGGTAGGGCTCGGTCCTTTGAACGAGCAGCTGCCGGCCGGAGGGGCTGCGCATGGGCCAGTAATGGGCGAGGTCCAGGCTTTCCCCGTATTGGAAGGTCAGGGCCGGCCGGCCGCCGACGAGAACGGTCAGCGTCCCGGCCGCGTCGTCGCGGTCGAGAGTGACCGCCGGCGGCGCCTTCGCACACCCGGCGAGGGCCGCCAGGCCGGCCGCAAGCAGAATGGCCTTGACCGCTGCCCTCAAGATCGCGCCCTCCCCGGCGGCCCCTAGAGGGTCCACGGCCGCCGGTGGGGATAATCCAGCCGGCGGTTGGCTTCGTCGTCCCCCGCGAATTGTTCGGCCGCCGGGTCCCAGGCGAGCTGGCGGCCGAGCTTCATGGCGATATGGGTCGCGATGCAGACCGTGTTCGAGCGATGGCCGGCCTCGACGGGGGCGGCAGGGTCCTTGCGGCTGCGCATGCATTCCAGGAAGTTCTTCATGTGGTTGCCGCTCTGGATGAGCTTCGTCTCGCCCTGTCCCGGCTTCCACCTCAGGATGTCCGGGTCCGATGCTTCGATCTTGCCCCGCTGGACGAAGATCCACCCGCCATCCCCTTCGAACCGGACGCCGGCCGGGTTGCCCGTCTCCATGATCATCCGGACGCCGTTCGCGTAGCGCGCCTCGGCCTGGAACTTCGTGTGGACGTCGAACAGGCCGCGGTCGGGGAACTCGGCCGCGGCTTCGAACGAGACCGGGCCCGTGTCCTCGGTGCCGTTGCCCCACTGGGCGATGTCCATCATATGGGACCCCCAGCCGGTGACCATGCCCAGGCAGTACGGCTCGATCTGCAGCCAGCCGGGCCGCTCGTAGCCCGTCTGGGGATGGACGCGGTCCTCGCAGAAGGGCGCCTCGGGGGCGGGGCCCAGCCAGAAGTCGTAGTCGAGGTTTCTCGGCACGGGGTTCGGTCGCGGGTCGCCGCTGCCCTGGTCCTCGGGCAGCCAGACCCGCATCGACCGCAGGGCGCCGATGCGCCGGTTGCGGACGAGCTCGCAGGCCATCAAGAAATGGACCGAGGACCGCTGCTGGGAGCCGACCTGGAGCACCCTCTTGTTCTTGCGGACGGCGGCGACGAGCCGGCGCCCCTCGGCGATAGAGTAGGTCAGGGGTTTTTCGAGGTAGATGTCCTTGCCGGCCTCGGCGGCGGCCACGCCCATGACCCCGTGCCAGTGGTCCGGGGTGACGATGAGAACCCCGTCGAGGTCCTTGCGGGCCAGCAGGTCCCGGAAATCGTGGTAGGCCGCGATGCTCCGGGGGGCGTCCTTGCCCGCCTCGAGGGCATAGATTCTCTCGGCCAGCCACTGGGCGTCCTCGCGGCGGTGCGAGTCGACGTCGCAGACGGCCGCGACCCGGGCCCCGGTCTCGAGGCCCCGGTAGATGAGCTCCTGCATGTTGGCCTGGCCCTGGCGCCCGGTCCCGATGCAGCCGAGGAGCAGGGTGTCGCTCGGCGCCGGCCGGGCGAACACGGAGGCGGGGACGATGACCGGCGCCGTCGCCGCAATGGCGGCGGCCTTCAGGAAATCCCGGCGGCTGACGACGGCTGACGGCTCTTGTGGGCTCATTCGCGTTCCCCTTCCCTATTCTGAATTCGGCGGCACCCAACTACATACACCAAACCGACGCGCGAGACAACAGGGCGCTCATGATACGGTCCGGTCATGACGGCCCCGGCGGCGTCGATCGCCCGGGCCCGCCCGCATCCCCGATCGGCGGACCCTCGTCCCCTCCTCACCAGAGGGACAGGAGCTTGGCGACGGCCCCAGCCACGGTGATGAGGACGGCCAGCAGGAGCAGCGTGTTCCAGACCGTCCCTTTCGCCCCCTCGACCACGTCGTTCCCGAGGTAGTCCCGCTTGTTCTGGAGGATGAAAAAGCCGACATAGGCCAGCGGCAGGACGATCAGCGTGAACGACGAGGTCAGGACGGGTAGCCAGAGCGGCATGGGGTAAAAGGCGCCCAGGATGCCGATGTTGGCGACCATCGTCGCGGCCCGGTACGCCCAGCCCCGGGGCTCGAAGCCCAGCATCTCGCTGAGGACGAAGCCGCAGATGACCATCTCGATGGTCAGGGTCGTGAAGCACATGCTGAGCACGCCGAGCGAGAAGATGACCCGGCCGGCGGCCGGCCCGACGAGAGGGGCCAGGGCGTGGGCGGCGTCGACGGCCCCGGACACCTTGATCCCCTGCGCGTGGAGCGTGTTGGCGCAGGCGATGGTCACCAGGCTCGTGGCCAGGACGAACGGCAGGAACATCGACACGGCCAGGTCGAAGTTCTTGAGGCCCCGGTGCTCCCTCCCCCACCCACGGGCCAGGAGCATATACGGGTACAGGAAGGTCATGTTGACGCCGACCGCGGCCCCCAAGGCGCCGAGGACGATGGTCAAGCCTTCCCGTTCGCGCGGGATGTGAAAGCCCGTGAATCCCCTGAAGAGCTCGCCGAGGTCGACGCCGGTCCTCAGGACGACCAGGAAGAAGGACGCGACCATGACCAGGAGCAGATACTTGAGGACGCGCTCGAAATGGCGGATGGCCCGCCGGCTCCCCCGCCCGTAGCTCCAGCAGAGGGCCGTCCCGGCGACGAGCAACGCCATTGCGACCGGGGCCCTCGGAACGGACATCCCGGCGACATCGAAAAGGTCCCTCACGACGCTCACGCCGAGGGCGTACTGGGGGAACTGCCAGACGACCGAGGCCAGGAGAACGGCCGCCCCCCAGGCCACGGCCAGGGCGGGGTGGAGCCTTTTCCGGAAGGCGTCGTAAGGCCGGGCCTGGGTCGACAAGAGCTGATGCCCGATGGCCGAGAACATGACGACCCCGAGGAACATGGCCACGGGCTGGACCCAGAGAAGCTTGTAGCCGAAGACCGCCCCGGCGAAGATGGACGAGCCGGCCGATCCGGCGCCGAGGGTCAGGGCGCTTTGGACCCAGCCGGGACCGGAGACCGTCCAGTAGCCCCGCCATCGCTGCCACGGCTTCGGCCGGGCATCGACCTCCCGGAGAAAGGCCTTCTCATTGTCCAAGGCCTCGGGGTCCCGGGCCTGGACCATGGGCAGGCCGCGGCGCAGGGAGATCCCGGCCGGGCCGTTGCCGCTCGGGTGGTCGTCCATGGCACCCCTCCTATTTCGGCTTCGCGCGCTCAGCCGTGCCTTTGTCCACGGGCCCCAGCCCGGTGACCGGCCGCAGGATCCCGCACATGCCCAACGTCGTCGCGCCGGATGGGGCATGGATGACCGGGCCCGCTCCGGCCAGGCCTGCAGGAAGGGCCGCCAGCCTTTCGAGAAGGAGGGCGTTCCAGGCCCCCGGCCCGCCCTCGACGGCCTCGGAGAACTCCTTCCTCAGGCTGGCCGCGGCTTCCATGTGGACGCCGAAAAAGCGCTCGAGCTCGGCCCGATAGGCGTCACGGTCCTTGTCCCAGAGCTCCACGAGCCCTTGGTAGGCCCGGATGGACGCGTCCCGGCGCTCGAGGGCCCCCTCGAGGCCTTTCTCCTTGGGCAGGCCGGCGAGACGGGCGAATTCCGCCGGATCTTCGTCCACGGCCCGGCCGAAGTAGATCCGGGCGTCGCCTCGCTCGGCCAGCCCGGCGTTGCCCATGACGACCAGGATGACGAGATGATCGGTGTTGACCAGCCGGTGGAGAACGCCGGGCGGGAACTGAAGATAGGTCCCCGGCGACATTTCGACCGTCCGGAAACCGTGCTCGACGTCGTGGAGCTCGACCCGTCCATGGCCGCTCATCACGTAATACCCCTCGTCGGTCACGGCGTGGACGTGCGGCGAGCCCGACTGGAGCCCGTCGGGGGCCGGGCGCTGGTCATAGACGGTCAGGCGGGTCAGCCCGATGCCGCTGATCAGGGGGTCGGCCGCTGCGGCCATCCCGGGCCTGTCCCCAGGACGGCAAGCGGCGAGCGCGAACGCCGCGAGTAAAGAGACCGCCCCGAGGATGCCGGCCGACGGCCCGGCCGGCAACGAAGTCAGCGGAGTCTGTCGGATCATGGCCGCCCTCCTTGTCCTCCCCTTATTTATCAGAACAGGGGCAGGTTGCCAAGCATGGGGCTTTCGACGGGAGAAAGCGGGCGTCTTCGGCAAATGGGGCGGCCGGCAAGAGCGATCCGTCGCCCTTCGGAGTTGAAGGGGCGGAAGCGAAGCAGAGCGCCTCAGGGAATGCGCGGGGCGGCACAGATGAGGTAATTGAAAAAGGCCCCCTCGGCGTTTCCTTGCGGGGCCGATCCGGCGGGCTTCAGCGCCGCCGCCCTTTTCCGGACCCGGGCGACCTCGGCGAGATCGGGGTCGGCGTCCTTCCAGGCCCGGAGGGCCTCTTTGTACTGTTCAAGGGCCCGCGCTTTGTCCCCTCGGGCCTCATAGAGCGCGGCCAGTCTGACCCGGGCCAAGGGATGGATGAGCGTTCCGTCTCTCTTGCCCGCGTCCGGGGAGATGAGCCGTTCGTATTCGGCGACGGCCGAGGCCGCCTCCCCCTTTGCGGCCAAGGCCCGGGCCGCGAAGTCCTCCTGGAAGGGAAGGTTCTTGCTTTGGACGGTCTGATAGGACTGGAGGTCTATCCGGACGGGCGGCGAATCCCTGAATGCTTGGAGCGCCTCGTCCCAGGCGCCCTCGGCTAGGAGCAGCTCCCGCCGGAGATGGCTGTGGGCCTGCCGGAGACCGGCCCCTTTCGTCTTCTCCTCCGCGCTCTCGACAAGGGTGAGGAGGTCGGCCGCTTTCCTCTTCGCCTCCGGCAGGGCGCCTTCGCGGATATCCAGAAGGCCGGAATAAAGGAGATCGTAGCCCCGGAGGAGCCCCGGGTCCCCCATGGCGCTCTCCTCCAAGTAGGCGAGGCGCTTCTTCAGGTAGACCCGGCAGAGGTCGTATCTCTCCCACTCGTAGCAGGCCCAGAGCGCCGCGCGGAGCGAAGCATCGGCGATCCCGCGGTTGCCCGAATCCCGGGCCAGCTTCTCGGCCAGGTCCAGCTCGGACAGGGCTTCCTTCAAGCGGCCCGCGATGGACGCGTAGAGTCCCTTCCACTGGTGGCCCTGGGCCCGGATGCCGTCCGACGCGGCCTGGGAGATGAAATGATCGATCCAGCGGACGGCCTGCCCATAGTCCCCGTCCATCGCATGGAGATAGGCCAGCTTCCAGGACGAGGCGAATCCCGGCCGCAAGGCCAGGGCGGCGGCGTATTTCTCCCGGGCCTGTCCGAACCGTCCGGTCAGGAAGAAGAGATCGCCCATCGAATCGTGGGGGTTGGCTTCGCCCGGCTGAACCTCGGCGTAGCGCTCGAAGGTCTTGAGGGCCTTGTCCGGCTGGCCCATCTCGACATACGTGTAGGCTTTCAGATTGAGGGCGTAGCCGAACGAGGGATCGAGGTCGAGGGCCTTGTCGAACTGAACGATGGCCTCGTCGTATTTCTTGCTGTTCTTGAGGAACCAGGCCAGGTCCACCCGGGCCCGCTTGTCGTCGGGATAGGCACGGATGACCTCCTTGAGGCCCTTCGCGTAGCCGTCAACGTCACCCTCGATATAGGCCGTAAGCGCGGCGGCGTACAGGCCGTCCTTGCCCCGCCCCGTCTGGGACTTGCTGAGCTTCTTGAACTTCTCCATGGCCGCGGCGGCCCTGGGCGCGTCGGCCATGGACGAATAGATGCGGGCCAGGAAGTGATAAGGCAGGGCGAACTCGGGGTCCTTCTCGACGGCCTGTTCCAGGATAGGGCCCGCGTCTTCGAAGTGGTAAAGGTCGAGCTCGTCCCGGCCCTTGAGGAACAGCTCGTAGGCCTCCATGGACGCCGTCGTGACTTCCCGGATGGGATTGACGTCCCGGACGGCCGCCCGCTCCGACAGTCCGATGCCCCTGGAGATCTCCCGGCTCAGATCGTCGATTTGCGTCCTCAGGATGCTCCCGACCCCGTCTCCCCGCGAGCCCGCGCTCTTGATGAGGTTCTTGGTAAGGACGTCGTAGACCTTGGCGTCCGTGGCGAAAAGATTGTCGGCCTTGGTGAAGCTGCCCAGGACGAGGGCCTCGACGCCCTCCCGGCGGCAGACCTCGAACCACAGGTCGGTCTCGGCGGGGGCCGGTCCGTCGGGGCCGTTCGTCCTCTCCCCGGCCCTCGCGGCCAGGTCGCTCAGCCTCTCCCAGGACATGACGGCCAGATACTTGGACTGCTCGAGGCTGGTGATGAGGAGGTTGGGGATGGCCTTCTCCAAGTAGTCATAGCCCGCTTCGCCTGTCAGGTTCTCGAAGCCGACGACGGCGATCTTGCGGCCGGCCGCGGCTTCCCGCGGGATGAGCCCCCGGACGGCAAGGCCAGCGAGGAGGATGAGGCCGAAGCCCATGGCCGGGATGAGGACCCTGCGCCGGCGGTAGAAGCCGCTCCGCAAGGCCCGCGTCGCGGGTCTCGTCCAAGGCCCGGCCGGGGCGGACGCCCGGACGGTCTCCTCGACCTTCGTCAGGTCCCGGCAGAGGTCTTCGGTGGATTGATACCTCTTCTCCCTGTCCTTTTCGAGGCACTTGAGGATGATGTCGCAAAGGAGGGGCGGCGTCTGTGGATTGAGATCCTCGGGCCGGGGCGGCTTCTCCGATTGCTGCTTGAAGGCCACGACGAATGGGGTGTCGGCGGCGAACGGGGTCCTGCCGGTGACCATCTCGAACATGATGACGCCGAAGGAGTAGATGTCGGAACGATGGTCGAAGGCCTTGCCTTCGACCTGCTCGGGGGACATGTATTCCGGCGTGCCGACGACGATGCCCTCGGCCGTGAATCCCTGGCTGTCGAGGGCCCGGGCGATCCCGAAATCGAGGATCTTGGCGTTGCCCTCCTTGTCGATCATGATGTTGCTGGGCTTGAGGTCGCGATGGACGATGCCGGCGTCGTGGGCCTCGCTCAATCCCTGGCAGACCTGCTTGGCGATGGCCACGGTCGTGGCGACATCCAGGCGCCGCGACCGCCGGATGAAGCTCTTGAGGTCCTCCCCGGGGACATATTCCATGGTGATGTAGGGAAGGCCCTGGTCCTCTCCGAGGTGATACATCCGGCCGATGCTGCGGTGGGAGATCCTGTGGGCCAGCTTGATCTCGTTGACGAACCGCTCGATCGTCCGCCGGTCCGAGGCGATCTCAGGGCGGATGACCTTGACGGCCACTTCCTCGTGCGTCTTCTGGTCGAGTGCCCGGTAGACGCGGCCCATCCCTCCCCGGCCGAGCTGCTCGATGATCTGGAAGCGGCCGGCGAAGACGGTCCCCGCGGCCAAGTTCCAGGTCTGCGCTTCGAGGGTCTGCGTAGCGGCCTGGTCCGAAAGCCTGTGCTGGGCCGGGGTCTGCGGCATGACCGCCGCCGGCGCCGGAGTCGCGGGACGGCCCTCGTGAAGAGCGGCCGCGCAGTTGAAGCAGTAGTTGGCGGTTTCCGGGTTATCCGTTCGGCAGCTGGGGCAACGGGTGGCCATCGTCCGTCTCTCGTCCGTCCCTGTGTCCTAAGTCCGCGAGTCCCCGTTCCCCGCTTCCCAATTCTCGTCTTTCATCCATAAATACGTCCGAGCGGGGCAAAGAGTTTCCATCTTGATCAAGATCGTCCTCTTTGCCCTGTCAGAGAGCAAGAAACTTGCCAACAGGAGGACGCTCCCCTGCCGCCCGTTTTCCTCTGGAAAGCCGGCCTCTGCCCCTCCGGGCAGCCTGGGAACCCCCGCATTCTTTACGTTCAACGCTTTACAAGTTGATTTTTGATGCCTATGGCCTCAACGAGAGAGAGATCTTGATAACGCCCCTGCCCTCGAGGGGCTGGAAGCGGCCGGCCCTAGCGTCCCAGGCGCTTCTTGAACTCCTGGGTCAGCAGGGGCACGACCTGGAACAGGTCGCCGACGATGCCGTAGGTCGCGATCTGGAAGATGGGCGCCTCGGGGTCCTTGTTGACGGCCACGATGACGTCCGAGGTCTTCATCCCGGCCTGGTGCTGGACCGACCCCGAGATGCCGCAGGCGAAATAGATCTTGGGCCGGACGGTCCGCCCGGTCTGCCCGACCTGGTGGTGGTAGGGGATCCAGCCGGCGTCGACGGCCGCCCGGGAGGCCCCCACGGCCGCCTTCAGCGTGTCGGCCAGATCCCGGAGGACTTTGAAGTTCTCGCCGCAGCCCATTCCACGGCCCCCGGAGACGATGATCTCGGCGTCGGCCAGGTTGACGGTCTCCTCGCCCCGGACGAACTCCACGACCTTGGTCCGGACCTCGTCCTCGGTCATGGCCAAGGTCTCCCGGACGACCCGGCCTTTCCGGCTCGGATCGCGGGGCGGCATGGCGAAGACCTTGGGCCGGACGGTCGACATCTGCGGCCGGTATTGGGGATAGTCGAGGATGGTGGCCATGATGTTGCCGCCGAACGCGGGACGGGTCTGCTTGAGGAACTTGGTCTCGGGATCGATGGCCAGCCCCGTGCAGTCCGCCGTCAGCCCGGCCTCGAGGGTCGTGGCCACGGTCCCGGCGAAGTCGCGGCCCTGGGTCGTGGCCCCGAACAGGACGATCTCGGGCTTGTATTTCCGGATGAGATCGACGGCCGCCCGGGCATAGGGGTCGGTGCGGTAGTGCCCGAGCAGGGGGCTTTCCATGGCGTAGACGATCTCGGCCCCGTGGGCGACGGACTCGGCGGCGTAGGCCTCCACGTGCTCCGGGTCGACGAAGAGCATGCCGCACAGGCGGCAGCCCAGGTCCCGGGCCAGCGCCGCGCCCTCGCCGAGGAGCTCGAAGGAGACCGTCGAGACCTTGCCGTCCTCGTGCTCGATGAACACCCAGACATCCTTGTATTCCCCGGCCTCGGGCGTCCGGGAGGCCTTCTCTTCCTTGGTCATGGTGATGGCCCCGACCGGGCAGACGTCGACGCAGGCGCCGCAGAACGTGCATTTCTCGTCGACGACGGCCAGCCCGTCGGCCATGCTCAGGGCGCCGAAGGGACAGGAGGGGAGGCAGGCCTCGCAGCCCGTGCAGGTGTCCTTGTCGATGATGAGTTCGGCCATCGGTCACACCGTCACTTGACGAACTTGGTGCCCATGATCCTGTCGGCCAGGGCGGCCACGGCTTCGGGAAGGTCGCCCTTGAGGATCTCCCCTCCCCCGCCCCGGGCCTCCGGCGAGAAGACCTTGGTCACCCAGGTCGGAGAGCCCTTGAGCCCGATGCGGTCCGGGTCGGCCCCGACCGCCGCGGCGGTCAGGACGGGGATCTCGGCCCGCGAGGCCTTCCGGATGCCCATGAGAGAGACGGGCCGGGGCTTGTTGATGTCCTTGACGACGGTCATGAGCGCCGGGAGCGAGGCCTCCACGGTCTCGCGGCCGTGCTCGAGAAGACGCTCGACGACGATCCTCTTGCTCTGGGGATCGACCTCCTTGACCTTGGCCACGTAGGTCAGCTGGGGGATGCCCAGGCGGGTGGCGATGCCCGGCCCGACCTGGGCCGTGTCGCCGTCGATGGCCTGCTTGCCGCAGATGACGAGGTCGATCTCGCCCAGGCTGCGGACGGTCAGGGACAGGGTGTAGGCGGTCGCCAGAGTATCGGCCCCGGCGAAGGCCCGGTCGGAGACGAGATAGGCCTTGTCGGCGCCCATGGCCACGGCCTGCTTGAGGACCTCGATGGCCTGGGGCGGTCCCATGGTGATGACGTGGACCTCGCCGCCGTGCTTCTCTTTGAGCAGGAGGGCCTCCTCGACGGCGTATTCGTCGAACGGGTTCAGGATGCTGGCCACGCCCTCGCGGACGAGGGTGTTGGTCTCGGGATTGATCTTGACGTCCGTGGTGTCCGGGACCTGTTTGACGCAAACGGCGATCTTCATGCGTTTCTCCTCGTCGGCCGGAGAGCCGGGACCGCGCCCGGCCTTTCCCCGGCCGGAAAAACAGAGGGAAGATATACCACCGGCCCTCGACACGAGTCAATATCCCCGCGGCAAGCCGCGGGGCATGCTGCAAAGGGCTTCTTCAAAAATGGATCAACAAACTTGGGATTGACACCTCTTTCCGCCGTGGATTAGAGTGGACGTCTCGGAGAGATCATCGGTCGAGGAGGCATCCATGAGAATCGGAAAATGCGCGGGCATCATCGCCGCCGGGCTGCTGCTCGCGGGCGCTCTCGGGCCCAGCGTCGCCGGGGCGGCCGCCGGGGAGCAGGCCCCGCAGGCCGGGACGGCGGAAAAGGCCCCCGAACATGCGGGCATCTATAAGAAGCTTCTCATCCGCAACGCCATGGTCATCTACGGCAACGCCGAGCCTCCCTTCGGCCCGGCGAACGTCTGCGTTGAGGGCGGGCGGATCGCGGCCGTCGGCTGGGTGCCGCGGGGCTGGGTGCCGGACGCCGTCATCGACGCGACCGGGAAGTACGTCATGCCGGGCATCATCAACAGCCACATCCACCTGCAGGAGGCGCGGGCCGGAGTCCCCCAGCCCTTGCAGTACGAGCTCAACCTCTACCTGGCGGCCGGGGCGACGACCGTCCGCGACGTCGGGTCCGATTGGAACAAGGCCAAGGAGTGGCGGGCCTTGAGCAACGCCGGGAAGCTCGTCGCGCCGCGTATCCTGCTCTACGAGCGCATCTGGGCTTCGAAGGGGGCCCACACGGCCGAGCTCATCCGGGAGGGGGTCCGATACGCCAAGGCCCAGGGCGTCGACGGGCTGAAGGCCTTCGCCATGGACCGCGACCTCGCCGCTGCGCTACTCGACGAGGCCAAGAAACAGGGGCTGCGCACGGCCGTCCACATCGCCGTCAGCGAGACGACGGCCAAGGACTGGGCCGAGCTCGGAGTGACCTCCATCGAGCACTTCTACGGCGTGGCCGACGCGGCCCTCGACGGCATCCAGAACTTCCCGCCCGAGCACAACGCCAGCAACGAGATCCACCGCTTCGGCCGTGCCGGGGAGCTCTACATCCAGCCCAACCTCAACCGCAAGAAGCTGTCCGAGGTCCTCGACCTGATGATCGCCAACAGCGTGACCTGGAGCCCGACGCTGTCCATTTACGTCGCCAGCCGCGACGTCATCCGGGCCCAGAACCTGCCCTGGTACAAGGACTACCTCCATCCGTCGATGGAGCAGTATTTCCTGCCGGACCTCAGGAATCACGGGTCGTACTTCCTGGGATGGACCAACACCCAGGAGGTCCGTTGGAAGAAGAACTACCAGGTCTGGATGGAGGCGTTGAAGGAATTCGGGGTCAAGGGCGGGAACATCGTCGTCGGCGACGACGCGGGATTCATCTATTCGCTCTACGGGTTCGGCCAGGTCCACGAGATGGAACTGCTCGAGGAGGCCGGCTTCCACCCGCTCGAGGTCATCAAGATGGCCACGGTCAACGGGGCCAAGCTCGTCGGCATGGAGGACCGCCTGGGACGGGTCCGCCAGGGCTTCATCGCCGACCTGCTGGTCGTCAACGGCAACCCTGTCGAGAACCTGCGGCTCCTCAATCCCTACGGGACCGAGGTCCTGACCTACGACGGCAAGGTCATCGACAACTACAGCCCGGTCATGCCCGGCGACCCGAAGCTCAAGGTCGAGCGGGGCGGCGGCATCGAGTGGACCATCAAGGAGGGCATCCCCTACCACGTCCCGACCCTGATGAAAGAAGTCAAGGCGATGGTCGACGAGGCCCGGGCGGAGCGGGACAAGAAACGCTGAGGCGCCGGCCGGCTAGCCCTGACGGGTGATCGCCGGGCGGAGCGGGTTGAATAGGGCGGGCTCTCAGTCCTTCTCCGCTCCCCAGGGCGGGGGCGGAGGCGGGACCGGCTTGCTGAGGTCGAAATCGACGCGGAATTCGCGGCCCTCGCGCGTCAGCCGGTAGGTGAAGGTCTTCCCCGGGTAGATGTAGACGTGCCAGGTGTTGTCCACGGACTGGGGCATGCCGGTGCGGATGAAAAGCTCCTGCGAATAGGTCACTTTTCCCTCGAAAGCCCGGCCGCAGAGCGCCGCCAGGTGCTCGAAGAACGCGTCGTGGCTGCCCGCGGACAGGACCTTGTCTTGGGCGAAAAGGCCCCAGGCAAGCAGGATGGCGATCACGGCGATGACGACCAGGATGATGCGCTTTATCATTTTGGGTCTACCTCGGCTTTGGTCAATCGACCTGTCCCCCATGGGGAATCATAACCGATTATCGGGAAAAATTAAAGCGCGCCCGGTCCGATTCGAACGGACGACCTGCGGATTCGAAGTCCGACGCTCTATCCAGCTGAGCTACGGGCGCGCGGCCCCTATCTTAGCACAATTCGGCGGCCGGCCCCCAGGGGAAGCCGGGCGGATCGCGCCGGGCTTGCCATGGACGCGGGAAGAGGCCTACAATGGGGATCATGACGCGGTAGGGATCGCCTTGTCAGGAGGGAGAAAATGGACCAAGACATCTGCTGCCCGAAGTTCGATCCGGCGCCCTGGGACGAAAAGACACTCGAGTGGAACGACAAGAGGTTCGTCAAGGACAAGGTGCGCACGTTATTCCATATGCCGGTGAATTTCGGAGCCGTCATGAAACGGCTGGATAGGAAGCTTAGGGCGTCGGGAGCCGCTGTCCCCGGGACCATTTGCCTCTCGGACCACACGTCGAAGTGGAACATGGACTTGTACGTGGCCGTCGACAA
>JBBIGP010000015.1:33624-41987 GCA_037447475.1 Candidatus Aminicenantota bacterium | reverse complement strand
TGCGTGGCCGTGCTGGCCACGACGATGCTCTGGGCGTCGACCATCTTGCCCATGACCCCTCCCGAGCTGTTGGCCGCGGCCATCAAAACCGGGCTCAGCCCGAGCTGTTCGGCCGTGATCCGCTGGAGGCTTCCGAACAGGACGTTCGACGAGGTGTCGGAGCCGGTCAGGGCCACGCCGAGCCAGCCGAGCAGGGTCCCGAAGAAGGGATAGAGGATCCCGGTGCCGGCGAAGGCCAGCCCGAGGGTGGCGTCGAGGCCCGAATAGCGCGTCACGTAGCCGAGCGACAGCATCGCGGCCACGGTCAGCAGAGAGAACCGGACCCGATTGAGCGTCCGGCCGTAGACCGCGATCGCTCGGCGGACCGAGACCCTCATCAGGGCCGTCGCGATGAGGGCCGCCACCAGGATACCCGTTCCCGTGAAAGACAGGATGTTGAAGGTGAAGACGGCCGCCTCGGCCGTTTCGGCGGCGACGACGGGCGGCACGCGGAAGACGAGGCTATCGAGGCCCGGGACCGGGAGCCGGAAGACGAACAAGCCGTCGAGAAAGGCTTTGACCTGGGGGATGCCCCAGAGGAAGACGACCAGGCTCAGCACGAGCCAGGGCATCCAGGCCCGGGCGATCTCCCCCTTCGAGTGCACAGGCGCGTTCGGCTCTTCCGAAAGTTCCGGGGTGCCGCCGACCTTATCGTCACCGGGCAGGCCGTGGGTCTCCTTCGGCTTCCAGAACCTCAGGAAAACGATCAGGGCGCCGATCGACAGGACCGACGAAAGGATGTCCACGAGCCACGGGCCGTGGAAATTGGAGACCAGGAATTGCGGCCCGGCGAAAAAGACGCCCGCGACCAGCGCGGCCGGCCAGACCTCGCGCGTTTTCCGCAGCCCGCAGAAAGCCCAGACGAGCCAGAACGGGACGATGATGGAAAAGAACGGCAGCTGGCGGCCGACCATGGCGCTCAGGTCGTGGATGTCCAATCCCGTGACCCCGGCCAGGGCGATGATGGGCGTGCCCAGGGCCCCGAAGGCCACGGGCGCCGTGTTGGCGATGAGCGACAGCCCCGAGGCTTGAAGCGGGGGGAAGCCGAGGCCGATGAGGATGGCCGCCGTGACGGCCACCGGGGTCCCGAAGCCGGCCGCGCCTTCGAAGAACGCCCCGAAGCAGAACGCGATGAGCAGGAGCTGGAGCCGGCGGTCGCGAGTGATGCCCGTCAGGCTGTCCTGCATGATCTTGAAAGACCCCGTCTCGACCGTCAGCTGGTAGAGGAAGATGACGTTGAGGATGATCCAGCCGATGGGGAAGAGGCCATAGGCGGCGCCGAAGACCGCCGTCCGCAGGGCGAGGCCCGCGGGCATGTTGAAGACGGCGACGGAGATAAGCAGGGCGGTCCCGAGCCCGAGGAGCGCCGCGACATGGGCCCTCAGGCGAAAGACGGCCAGCCCACCGAGCAGGACGATGATCGGCAGAGCGGCCAGAAGAGTGGACAGCCAGGCGGCGTGGACGGGGTCGTAGACCTGATGCCAAGCCATAGCCTCACTCCCTGTTCTAACCTGGTCTATTCACGAGTCGAGGCGGCTGCAGATGCAAGGCGCGGAGGGTGAAGCTGTACTCCTAGTACTGCGAACCCTTCGCAACGCAGCAGATGCGGCCGGATCGGCTCGCCCGGAGGGTAAGAATGCCGATCTTTCTTGGATCGGATTCCGGGAATCCCATGAAAGGTCGGCAAGTTGGGGATCCTATGGATATCGCATCGGTCAGGTGACACATTGGCGTTCTTATGAATAGATCAGGTTAGAGGATGCCGTCCGTCTCCTTGCTTAGACGGTCGAAGAAGGCGACCATGAACCTGTGCCGCCCGGCGGCGAGGCGCTTTCCCTCGCGGGTCGTGATGCGGTCCTTGACCTTGGACAGCTTGACGAGGAACTCGCGATAGGCCGTGTCGTCCCTGGTGTACGCCTCTGTCCGGCGAACCTCGATGTCCTTGTCATGGAGGCGGGCCCCGATCTCGCCGGCGAAGAGGAAGGCCCGGCCGACGCCGACGGCGCCGATCGAGTCGAGCTTGTCGGCGTCGAACAGGATGCGGGCCTCGAGCGTCCGAGGGGCGGCTTTTTTCCGGAACCTGTGGGTCCGCACACAGTGGACGACCTTGGCGACGGTCTTTTTGTCGAGGCCGTGCTTTTCCAGGATGCGGCGGGCCAGGGCGGCCCCGGTCCGGCTATGGCAGACCTTGCCGTTGGTGCGGTCCTCTTCGGACCGCCCGATGTCGTGCAGGAGGGCGGCCAGTCGAAGAACGCCGAGGTCGGCCTTCTCCTTCCGGCCGATCCTCATGCAGAGATGGAGGACGCGCTCGGTGTGGTCCCAGTCGTGGCTGCCTCGGGCGCCCGCGAAAAAGGCCCGGGCTTCGCGGCGGACGGTCTCGAGGACCCCCTCGGGGATGGTCCGCCTGGGGGGACTCGGGGCCTTCCCGGCGGGTCTTGGCATAGCGGCAGGCGTCATTCGCCGATCATGTGGACGGTCAGGCCGTCCTTGAGCTTGGGCTCGAACCAGGTCGACTTGGGCGGCATGACCTTGCCGGCGTCGGCCACGGCGAACAGCTGCTCGATGGTCGTCGGGAAGAACGAGAAGGCGACCTTGAAAACCCCGCCGCGGACCCGCTTCTCGAGCTCGGCCGTGCCGCGGATGCCGCCGACGAAATCGATCCTCTTGTCCGTCCGAGGGTCGGCGATGCCGAGAGCGGGGGCCAGGAGGTTCCTCTGGAGGATGGAGACGTCCAGGGAGCCGATGGGGTCGGCGGGGTCGTAGGTCCCGGGCCGGGCCTCGAGGACGCGCCAGCGGCCGTCGAGGAACATGCAGAATTCCTTGCTTTTCGCCGGGACCGCGCGGCCCTCGTCGCGGACCTCGAACTTCCCGGAGACCCGCTTCAGGAAGGC
This sequence comes from Candidatus Aminicenantota bacterium, assembly GCA_037447475.1. GTDB lineage: Bacteria > Acidobacteriota > Aminicenantia > Aminicenantales > Saccharicenantaceae > RBG-16-66-30. Next base: position 39,057 of record JBBIGP010000015.1, on the reverse strand, counting down.
GTCCGGATCGAGGCCGTGAAGATCCTTGACGACCCGGTTGTAGGCCAGGATCTTCATCTGGTTGTGGGGGAAGATGACGGTCAGGAAGAAGTTGTCGTCCTCGCGGCCGGTCCTTCCCGGGCGCTCCTTGTCGCGTTTCTGCTTGATGCGCGTCGCGGCCGCCGAGCGGTGGTGGCCGTCGGCGACGTAGAGGCAGGAGAGGGCGGCGAAAGCGTCCCGGATGTCCCGGACGAGGTCCTGGTCGTCGACGACGTAGAAGACGTGGCGGACGCCGTCGCCGGTCGCGAAGTCGTACGCGGGCCCCTTTTCCATGGCCCGGGCGACGAGGGCGTCGACGGCCTCGCTTCTCTTGTAGGTCAGGAAGACCGGCCCGGTCTGAGCGCCCAGCGTCTCGATGTGACGCATCCGGTCGTTCTCCTTGTCCGGCCGGGTCAGCTCGTGCTTCTTGATGACGTCGTCGAGATAGTCCTGACACGAGGCGCCGGCGACCAGGCCGACCTGGACGTGATCGCCCCAGACCTGCTTGTAGACGTAGAAGTTCGCGGTCGCGTCCTGGAAGATCACGCCCCCGGCGAGGAAGCGGCGGAAATTTTCCCTGCCCTTGGCGTAGACGGAGTCCGAATAGAGGTCCGTCCCGGGCGGCAGGTCGATCTCCGGCTTGCCGACATGGAGGAAGGAATAGGGGTTGCCCGCGGCCATCTCCCGCGCTTCCTCCGAGCTAAGGACGTCGTAAGGCGGAGCGGCGACGAGATGGGCGATGTCTTGCCGGGGCCGGACGCCCCGGAAAGGTTCGATGTGAGCCATAAGGACCTCCGAAGCACAGGTTGTATAGCAAAGGGCCTCGTGCCGTCAAGACGTCGGCCGCCGGCAGGGGAACCGTCGGGACTGCTTCCCGGCGGCGTGGGGGGCTAAGGGGGGCACCCATCGGCAGATATCGGAAAAGGAGAGCGCCGGGGGCCGGAAGAACGGCCTTGTGAACGTCCATGGTTCTCTCTACAATGTCCGTATGAGCCGAAAAGCGATCGTGGCGGCGGCGATATCCGTCATCTTCCTGGCCGGGTGCGAGACTCAGGAGACCCTGACCAAGAAGCGGATCAAGCAGGTCGAAAAAGGGCTGCTCCGGGCCGTGACCATCAAGGGCATGAAGCCGGAGAAGCTGACGCTCGCGGCCCGCATGCCGTTCTACAGGGTCCCGGGGGTCAGCATGGCCGTCATGGACCGCCACGAGCTCGAGTGGGCTAAAGCCTACGGCGTCCGGGACGCGCAGACTCTCGAGCCGGCGACGACGGAGATCGTTTTCCAAGCCGGGGCCCTCGGTCAGCCCCTGGCCGCGACCGCGGCCCTGATCCTCGTCGCGCAGGGCCGCCTCGGCCTCGACGAGGACGTCAACGCGCGCCTGGTGACCTGGAAGGTCCCGTCCAACGAATTCACCCGGCAGGCCCCCGTGACCCTGAGGGGGCTGCTCGCCCATACGGCGGGCTTCCCGGAGCCGCCCCTGCCGGGCTACTCGCGGGACGACCGCCCGCCGACGCTTCCGGCCCTTCTCCAGGGCCGGGCCCCCGGTCATTACGTCCGGCTCGAGCCCGACGCCGCGCCGCGGCCGGGCCGCGCCCGCCCGTCGGAGGCCGGGTTCGCGGTGCTCCAACAGCTCCTCGAGGACGTGTCGGGCGAAGCCTTCCCGGCGCTCGTCCGGAAGCTCGTCCTCGATCCGTTGGAGGCGGGCCGGAGCGGCTTCGAGGGCCCGCCGTGGGAGGGTCCGCCCGGCCCGGCCGCCGCGGGCCACGAGAGGGATGGACGGCCTGTCGGCGGAGGCTCTCTGGCCTATCCGGCCTCCGCCGCGTCAGGGTTGTGGACGACGCCCACCGAGCTCGTCTTGTTCCTGACGGATCTCATGCGGGCGGCAATGGAAAGGGGAGGGCGCCTTCTGCCTCCGCCGGCCGCCCGGTCGATGCTCGCGCCGCAGGCCGGAGGGCAAAGCTTCGGGTTCGCCGTCGACGGTTCGGGACAGGATGTGCGCTTCCACCTGCGGGGGCGGACCGGCGGCTTCGCCTGCACCCTGGACGTCTACCCCTACCGGGGCCAGGGAGCCGTGATCATGACCAATTGCGCGAACGGCCTGCTCCTGGCCGACGAGATCCTGCGGGCGATGGCGGCCGCATACCTCTGGCCGGACTTCGGTCCCGTGGAGAAGACGCTCTACCGTCTCGATCCCTCGATCTACGCCGGCTACGTCGGACGCTACGAGGTGACGCAGGAGTACGCTCTGGACATCGCGCACGAGGACTACTACCTCGTCATCCGTCCGACCGGGCAGGCGCCGACGAAGTTCTACGTGGAGAGCCAGACCTTTTTCTTCTCTATCGACCCGTACATCCGCATCCAGTTCCACTCGGACGAGAAGGGCGATGTCACGGGCTTGACGCTGTGGCAACAGGACTTCAAGCAGGAGGCCCGCAAGGTCGGCTGATCAGCCGCGGACCGTGTTCCGGCCGGCGGCCTTGGCCTCGTACATGGCCGCGTCGGCGCGGCCGATGAGAGCGTCGAGGCTCTCGCCTTCTTGGCGCTTCAGGCTGGCCACCCCCAGGCTGATGGTCAGGGAGAGGCTTCCGGCGGCCGTGACGACGATCATGTTCGAGACGTCCTGCCGTAGGCGTTCGGCCGTTGCCAGGGCCTGGTCGCGCCCCTGCTCCGGCATGAGGATGAGGAACTCCTCGCCCCCCCAGCGGCAGACGATGTCCGTGGCCCGGGTCGTCCGGCCGACCGTGTCGGCCAGAACCCGCAGGACTTGATCCCCGACGAGATGGCCGTGGCTGTCGTTGACGCCCTTGAAGTGGTCGATATCGAAGAGGATGAGCGACAACGGCCGGCGATAACGGCGGGCCCGCTCGAACTCCTTGTGGGCCGCCTCATTGAAGGCCCGGCGGTTGAGAAGGCCGGTCAGGCTGTCGAAAACGGCCAGCTTGTTCAGCTCCTCGAACAGCCGCGAATTCTCGAGCGACACAGCGACCTGGTTGGCGAAAGGTTCGGCGGCCTGCGCGTCGCGCTCCGTGAAGCCATGGGGACGTAAGGCGTAGAGGGCGATAAGGCCCTGGATGCGATCCTGGAAAACGAGGGGGATGCCGAGGTACGAGCGGACGGCCGTCTGCGGGGGCAGGGGCAGGAGGATATCGTCGGGACCGGTGATGGTCCCGATCAGGGGCCTCTTCCGAAGCACGGCGCTGTTGCACAGGCGGCAGCCCGCGAGGGGGAACGAGCGCCCGATGAGGTCCCGGGCCTCCGGCAGCCCTCTCAAACCGTCAAGCCGCATCTCGCCACCCTGGACGCTGAGGAAGGCCCCGATGTCGAACGGGACGACCTGTTCCAGAAGCTCCAGGACGAGGCCGGACATCTCTTTGGGGTCGAGCGTTTGGCTGAGGGTCACGCCAGTCCGCTGGAGAGTTTCGGCGACGAGCTGGGCCTCGATGGCCTTGGCCTCGGCCTCCTTGACCGGCGTGATGTCGTAGAGAACGGCGACCCAGCCCTTGATCCGCTCGGACTCTCCGGCGAGGGGCGAGAGGTGCAGGTTGAACGTCCGGACGGGCCGCCCGGCCTGCCGCCAGAAGATCTCGACCAGCCCCTTCGCCGGTGACGCGATCGCCGCGGCCATCTCCGGCCACACCTCGAAGACCTCGGCGGCCGGGCGCCCCGTGGCGTCGGCGTCATTGACGGCCTCGCCGGACCCCCCGACGGCGGCCAGGAGCCTGCGGGCGGCCGGATTCATGGCCGCGACCCGGCCCGCCTCGTCGAGCACGATCAGGGATTCGCCCATGCTCTCGATGACCTTCCTCCTGGCGACCGGGAGGAGGTCGACCAGCTGGAGCCGGAAGATGCCCCACAGGAGAAAGCTCCCGGCGATGACGAACCCGAAAGGCGTATAGTCCTGGCCCGCGAAAGGTCCGGTCTGGCCGGAAATGAACAACAAATTGGCGAGCCAGGGCCAGGGCATGGCCAGGAGGAGGACCAGGGCTTGCTGACGATGGATATCCTTGGAACGGAAGAAGGACTTGGCGATCAATAAGCTGGCCGCCAACAGTAGCAAATAGGAGTAGCCGGCGTGGACCCAGAAAAAGCCGCCGAACTCGTAGATCAGCACGTGCCCCCCGGACGCCGGCGCCCATGAGAGCTTCGACCATATCAGGCGGTGGGATTCGTTGGTTGCGACGAGGACGAGCGTCGTGACGGGGATGACCCAGAGAGCGATCCGCCCGCCTATCCCCCAACGGGGCCCGGTCCGGGAGAATTTCAGGGCCAACAGGAACATGAACACGGGTGTCGCGACGATCCCGAGGTACTGGAGCTTCGAGAATAGGACCTTGGCCTCCATGCCGATGGCCGCCGCCTGAAGGATCGCCGTCACGGACCAGACGAACACGGCCGCCATGAGAAGAGCAAGGAACCGTCCCGTCCCGGTGGCCGGCCGCTGCCAGGCGGTCAGAGCCACGGCGCCGGACACCAGGGCCCCGGCGAACAGGATGAGGAGGTAGACGCTCAAGCGCCTCTCTCGGAGGTGTCCTGGGCCAGCTCGGCGGCGAACGTCGGGGCGATCTCTAGGAAGTGCTCGACGACCTCGGGGTCGAACTGGGTCCCCGAACAGCGGATGATCTCCTTGAGCGCGAACCGGTGGGAGGCGGCCTTGCGGTAGGGGCGCTCCGAGGTGATCGAATCATAGGTGTCGGCGATGGCCATGATCCGGGCACCGAGGGGGATCTCGCGGCCTTTCAGACCATCGGGGTATCCGGACCCGTTGTACTGCTCGTGATGGGCCCGGACGACCTTGCGGATGTCCTTGAGCTCGATGACCGGCTCGAGGATGCTCTCGCCGCGGGCGGGGTGCTCCTTGATCTGCTTGAACTCGGCGTCGGTCAGCTTGCCGGGCTTGTTGAGAATGTATTCCGGAACGCCGATCTTGCCCACGTCATGGAGCAGGGCGGCCAGCTCGAGGTCGCCGAGCTCCTTCTCGCTGTAGCCCATCTTCTTGGCGATCATCAAGGTGAACTCCGTGACCCGGGTCGAGTGGTGCCGGGTGTACTCGTCCTTGGCGTCGATGGCAGTGACCAGCGACTTGACCGTCGACAGGAAGAGAGACCGCTGCTGCTCGACGAGGTCCGAGGTCCTCATCTTGAGGTTGCGGTTGAGGAGGGCCAGCTCCGACTCGACCTGGCGCATGCGGAGGAGGGCCCGGATGCGGGCCTTGAGCTCGACCGAGTCGAACGGCTTGGAGATGTAGTCGTCCGCGCCGGCCTGGATGCCCTCGGCGACCATATCGGCCCCGGTCCGGGCCGTGACGAGGAGGATGGGCACGTGCTTCAGGGCCTCGTCGGCCTTGACCGCCTTCGAGAAGGCGTGCCCGTCCATGCCCGGCATCATGACGTCGCAGAGGACGATGTCGGGGTT
>JBBIGP010000015.1:0-33524 GCA_037447475.1 Candidatus Aminicenantota bacterium | reverse complement strand
CGGCGGTCGAGGATGTCGGCCGGGTAATGGTCCTCGCCCTTCTTGAGCTCTACGATGAAGCGCGAGCCCCGGCCGAACTGGCTCTCGGCCCGGATGGAGCCCCGGTGGAGGCTGACGATCTCACGGGCCAGCGCCAGGCCGATGCCGGTCCCTTCCTGGGCCCGGGACTTGGACCCGTCGACCTGCGAGAAGCGGTTGAAGATCGACTCGAGCTTGTCGGCCGGGATGCCGATCCCCGTGTCCTCGACGGTCAGCGTCGCGGAGTGGTCCTTCTCCTCGACGTAGAGCGTGATCTTGCCGTTGTTCGGGGTGAACTTGAGGGCGTTGGAGAGGAGGTTGAAGACGACCTTCTCGAACTGGTCCGGATCAATCGACAGGTCGACGGGATGGGGAGGGTGCTGAAAGTACAGGCGGATCTTCTTCTGGTCGGCCAGGGGCTTGACGGATGCGAGGAGCGGGGTGACGAATTCGACGAAGTTGAGCATCTTGGGTTTGAGCCGCATCTTGCCCTCCTCGAATTTCGTCAGGTCGAGGAGGTTGTTGATGAGCTTCAGCAGCTTGTAGCCGTTGCGCTGCATGGTCTCCATGGTGTCCCGGAGGGTCGACGAAACACGCCCCATTTTTCCGTCGAGGATGGCTTTCAGCGGGGCCAACATGAGGGTCAGGGGCGTGCGCAGCTCGTGATTGATATTGGCGAAGAACTGCGTCTTGAGCTCGTCCAGGCTCTTGAGCTTCTCGTTGGATTCCTTGAGCTGGTCGGTCATCTCCTCGAGCTGCAGCCGGCTGCGGAGCTCCCGGCGCCGGATGCTGTCCATGCCATGTGTTCCGAACGCGGCGATGACAAGAATGGAGGTCAAAAAGAAAAGGTCGCGGGCGGCGTTGTCCCAGGTGATGATACCGTTGTTGACATTCACCAAGGCCGGAATCAGGTAACAGGCCCAAACGAACGAATAGAGTCGGAGTGTCACTGTGAATTTCAAAGGGACCGCGCTGATGGATCCCATGATGATCAAGTAGAGGCCTTGAAGATAGGCGTAACTCTGAGCCCCCAGCAAATAGATCATTATGGCGATCCCCGCAACGTCGAAGACGCCTACAACAATGACGGCGTCGGCATGGCCTCGGCCTGTTTTGATGATGGGAAGCCTGAGAAAAATGGCCAAATGAGCGGCCAAAATGATCAGCCGGATAAGAACGAACAGGCGGAAGTAACTTCCGGCATAGATGGCGTCAAGGCCAATGAAAGACAGGTAGAGAATGGCGCTGAGGATGATGATACGCCGGGCACGGTCCCTGATGGCATTCTCCGAGTAGAGCCGCTCCTCGAAACTGATGCTCTGATTAGACATTGGAGTTCCTTGCCTTGGCCACGACGATATAGCCTTGGGGCGGTTCGCCGTATGTGGGGATGCTCCGGATGATCTCCCAGCCTGTTTCCTCGAGCAAGCCCTCGAGCTTTTCCGGATCGAAGAAATCGAACGTCCCGGCTTCTTCGAGGTCGACGAGCGCTTGGGCATCATTGAGGAACGCTCTCATGGAATCCAACAGAAGCTGCTTAGGGAAATAGAGAGGAAGAGCCTCAGAAGGTGTGGCTTCGATCTTCTCGAGCAGGCGTGTGAAAGGGCCCGAAGCGTCCGTATCAGGACGCATGCTCGACAAGATCAGAAGCCCGCCAGGCCTGATAATGCGACGGACCTCGGACAGGGTCTCGGCCGGGTTGAATATGTAGGAGAGGACCAGGCTCATGAGGATCTTATTATACCATCCCGGCTTGATCGGAAGATGGAGATTCCCTTCCAGGGAACCAGGGAAGGCCAAACGGCGGAATACCGGATGGACGGAGAGGCCGCGAACATGCCTTGCAGCCTGATTGAAGTCGACGATGGTCCGGTATTCGTGGAGTTCGAAACGGGTCCTCAGCCAATCGTCGAGGGCCGGCGTGATCAGTTCGCCGCGCAGGATCCGGTGGAGGCGCGGAGAGTAGTCCTCGTCGATGTGGATGGCGCTCTCGAGGCTGAGATTCTCGATCCTGTCGGCAATATCCACGAAGTTCCCGAACTCGCCGCTGAGGAAGCGCCGAACAACGAGGAATCGGTTCATTTCGAGGTCGAGCCCGAGCAGATCGAATCGCCCTGGCTCCTTGAGGGCATCGAACCTGGAGGTCAACTTGCGATAGGCATGATGCATCGCTTCCGGGATCAGATCGGCGATGGTGATCTGGGAAGGCAGGGGGCGGCCCGTCTGTAAAAGGATCTCGAGGACGTTCCCCGTCCCGCCGCCGAGGTCAAGCAATCGATCTTCCGGTCGAAGCTCGAGGGCCTCGATCTGATCGTTCATCAGTTCTTGATAGTCATCGGACATGGCCATGATATCGAAACCGAGCAGGTTTTTCTCGCCGATGAGATAGTGCTTCCAGTATGTCTTTCGGTTCTTGAGCTTTCTGGGCGGGAGCCTGTCCTTCTCGGCGCGGCGCATGAGCTCCATGTCCTTCTTCGATGGTAAAATGGGCTGGATCATCGACCCCTGGAGGAAACGGTGGACGAGGGAGGTGATGGTGCCGAACAGACGGAGACCCTCCTTCGACGTTCTGGCGTTATGGCCGATGGGGACGGAGATGACCTCTCGGAGGGCGTTCGCCTGAACGCTCATCACGTCTCGGATGAAGTCCGGCTTGATCCATTTGTCGTGTTGGCCGTAGATCCAGGTGATGGGCAAATCCAGGTGCCGCATATCTTCCCGGGCCTGCTCCAGCGTCCCCACGGAGTTGGCAAGGATATCAGCGGCATACGGCTTGTGGTCGATAAGGTTCCCGAGGATCGCGTAATGACCGAGGTCTATCCCTAATTGGTGTTGCTCGAGGAGATCGAGGCCGCAATTGATCCTGTTCATCATGTCCCGAAATTCCAGCGAACCCATGCAGGAGATCCAATAGTTGACTCGCGCACGATACGTCTCGTCCCTCAGGGCGACCCGGGCCTCCAGGGCGGAAAGGGAGAAGGTGACAAGGACGACAGAGCTGGCTTTGATCTTCGGGTTGTCCCGAAGCCAGTCGATGACGGACTTGATATCCTCGGAACCTTGTGACGTACTGGAGTGGATCGTCTCATAGGGAGGGTTAAAAGCATTCGGCTCTTTGTAACTTTCGCCCTTTCTGTGGATGCCGTCGTAGCGGAGCACGGCCAGGGGCCGGCCCAGGAGGCGGAAGTTCTCGCAGAGGGTCAGGGCCAGGCCAAAGAGCGTTTCCTTCGTTTTTCCGAACGCGGGGGGGATGATGACCACGGGTACGGGGGTTTCGTCGAGCGGCAGGGAGGAATTGAGGATCCCGACGATTTCCTCGCCTCGGGCGTTCTCCAGGCGGACGACGTGGGGCTTCATATAGGAGACCCGGGCCTGGTCGCCGGCCAGGCCGGCCGGTCCCCAGCTCATGTGGCGTTCGGGGATGTCCTCGCCGAGCCGCATGAAATCCAGGGCGGGGGCGTGCACCGATTGGATGCTCATCCGGCCGATGCCGAATTGGACTCCGTACTTCATCCGCTCGCCACCCTCCAGCCCGTCCCTCGAAACGTAACGGACCTCGCCCGTCTCTTTCCACAGGAGACGTTCGCCGTCGAGGATGGACAGGGATTCGAGCGGCGTGCCCTTGAGAAGGGCCGGAGCGCCTGCGTCGGCGATGAAGCTAACCCCCCCGGGGCTGATGTCGGTGACCCGTCCCTGGACCTTGCGGTGGAAGGGAGGCGGCAGCGGGATCTCGACTTTGAGGTCGGCGGCCGGGCTGATCCTCCTCTCGGCCCGCTTTTCCGAATAGAACATGACTTTCGGGTACAGGCAGACGAGTTTTGAGCCGTCCGGCGTGATGCGGGAGATCATGGTCTCGAAATTGTAGGTCGCGTAGCCGATCTGGAACGAGACGAACAGAAGGTCAGAGGTCTTGAACTTGACGTTGAGCTTCTCGCCGGCGAGGAGGCAGGCCGAGGGGGGGCTGATCTCGGCGAAGGATAGGATCTCGGGCTGCCCCGACCGGGCCGGCACGGTTGCGACCTCGATCCCCGTTTGCTGGGCGCGCCGCAGGAGGGACTCGATCTTGAAGGAGTCCGAGAACAAGACCATGTCCTCCGTCTTGAGGAACGGGTAGCGGACTTTCAGGTCGCCGAGGTCGCGGATCGAGACGTAGTCCGACAGGAATTGGAGCAGGGAATGGCGGCTGTCGTCGTCGAGGGCCTGGAACTCGACCCCGACCCCGCCCTCGTCGATGTCCTGGCGGACGATCCGCCCAGTCACGGCGTATTGACGGCCGTCGGGCAGGGCGATCGTCAGCGGCAGGGAGGACCCCTCGGGGAAAAACGACAGGGTCTTGAGGAACATCCCGTTCTCGCTGAGATTAACGACCCGGGCGTCGCCGAGGGTGCCGGTCTCGATGCGCACGTCCTGGGAGCCGTTGAGGCTGATGCGCATCGAGGTCCGCTTCTCCCGGGATCTCTGGGCCAGGAGGAAGTTGACCTTGCGGAGGAGGACGGCCGGGTCCGACGGCTTGGCCAGGCAACAGTCGATGCGGCCGTTGCTCACCAGATCGATGACCGAGCCGTTCTCTCCGCCTTCCGCCAGCAGGATCTTGATGATCGATTCTGAGCCCTTGAACATCTCGTGGAGAAAGCGGAGGAACTCGGTGCCCTTCATCCGCGGCAGGTCCTCGCTGACGACCAGGACGTGGACCTCGGGCACGGTCTTGATGAGATGGATGGCTTCGACCCCGCTCGTGGACGTCCGGACCTCATAGGATTCGCGGAGGGTTCGCTGGAGCTTGTCGAGAAAGGACAGATCGTCGTCGACGATCAGGATCACAGGCAGCTTCGCCGCCCTGTGTTTGTCCTCATTTTCTCTCAGCATGGAGCCGCCGATCGCCCTTTGGAAAAGTGAGTCGCCCGCGGACGTCCGGAGGTGAAACGCCGGATGCTCCGCGCTCTTCGAGGCCGTTCGGACCGAGAGAAGAAGAAGGCCTCCCCGGTGAACGGACTCCTACACCACAAGTTGGGCCACTCCATAAAAGGCCACACGAAATATAGGGGATAATGTTCGGGGTGTCAAGAAGTTCTTGACTTCAACGACTTTACGGGCGGCCCGATCCCGGTCAGGGGGCCCTTTTCCTGATACTGAGGGATATCCCGCCGGCCTCCGGCATCTCGATCGTCGTCTCCATGAAATCAAGGCCCCGGACGTAGTCCAGGAATTCGCGGACGCCGCGCATGTAGCCGAGACTCTCGACGTTGTGGACGACGAAGGAGCCGCCCACCGCGAGCTTGGGCCACAGGGCCTTGAAGTAGTTGAGCGTCCAGTTCTTGTCGGCGTCGATGAACACGAGATCGAACGGGCCGGGCAGGGTCTCGACGAGCTCGCGGGCGTCTCCCAGGCGGGCATCGATATAGGCGTCGAGACCGGAGGCCTTGAAGTTCCGGACGGCGGCCAGGTGACGGAACGCCTGGATCTCGACCGTGACGAGGGACCCGCCGGTCTTGCTCAAGGCCCAGGCCTGCCAGATGCCCGAGTGGCCCGTGGACGTCCCGATCTCGAGAGCCCGGGCGTATCCGCGCCGGAGGATGAGGTCGTGGAGGAACCGGCCGCCCGCCTCGCTGACGTTCTCCTCGCGCCATCGGTCCCTCTGGGCTGCCAGGAAATCCTTGACGCGGTCGTCGAGGGACTGAACACGGCCCGAGGCCCGGGTCGACAACGCGGCCGCGCACAGAAGCAGAAGCAGAAGGAGAAGGGTTGCCGTTCTTTTCATCCCCATGGTCGAAGGGCCTTGTCCCGGTCTCATGATAGGGGAGGGCCCGGGAATAGTCAAACGGCCGACGGCTCTCCTCGGCTCAGGCGACGAGCTCGCCCCTGATGACCGTCACGGCCCGGCCGGCGATCCGCACCCGGTCGCCCTCGAGCCGCAGATGCAGGATGCCGCCGCGGGCCGAAGCCTGGAAGGCGGTGAAGGACCTCCGGCCCAGCCGTCCGGCCCAGTAGGGCACGAGCACGGTGTGGGACGAGCCCGTGACCGGGTCCTCGTCGACGCCGACGGCCGGGGCGAAGAAGCGGGACACGAAATCGAATCGGCGATCGGACGACCGGCTCGTGACGATGACCCCGCGGGCGGGAAGCGAGCGAAGGGCCGCGAAGTCCGGCCGGACGCCGCGCACGGCCTCGTCGTCGGCCGCCTCGAACAGAACGTCCTCGGCGCTCATGCCGATGTAGATTGGCTTGATGCCAAGGGCGCCGACCACGGCCTCGGCCCAGTCCGGCGGCTTCGGCAGGGGAGGCCGGGACGGGAAGTCGAGCTCGACGAGATCCCCGTCGCGGCGGGCCGTCAGGAGCCCGCTCAGGGTCTGGAAACGAGCTTCCCGGCCGGGGGCGAGATGCCCTTGTTCCCAAAGAATGTGGGCCGTGGCCAAGGTGGCGTGGCCGCAGAGCTTGACCTCGACCTGCGGCGTGAACCAGCGCAAACGGAACCCGTCACCCTCGGCCAGCGGGAAGGCCGTTTCGGCCAGGTTCATCTCGGAGGCGACGTTCTGCATCCAGGACGCTTCGGCCGGCCCGCTCAGGAGACAGACCCCGGCCGGGTTGCCCTTGAACGGCTCCTCGGTGAACGCATCGACCTGAAAGATGGGGATGCTCATGGCGTTTGTCCCGGTCACGGTCAGAGCTTGAGGAGCCAGCGGCCGAGAAGGGCGCTCGTGAGCGAGACGACCCCCCCGAGCGCCGTCCCCCAGGCGAGATCGACGACCGTGACCAAGACGGGCCAGTCCTTCAAGGTGGCCAGGTTCGTCAGGTCGTAGGTCGCGTAGGAGATGAGCCCGAAGAACGCGCCGAGGAGCAGGGCCTGGAGCGGGGCGCCCTGGACGAGGGCCGGCCGGACGGCGAAGACGAGCAGCCCGGCGATGAACAACAGATAGAACAGCATGGCCGCGGCCCAGTTGACCTTCGGCGTCAGGAGCCCTCCGAGGTGCTTGCGGTAGAAGTCCTTGGCCACGACCCCGAGCCAGACCATGTCGATCAGGAAAAAGACGGCCAGGGTGATGAGATAAAGGGTGACCATCTGCCGGAAAGTCATTTCGTCTCCTCCCTTGCTTCCGCCTTCTTGAAGAGCGGGGTCACGTCACGCTTGCCGCGTTCGAGGAAGGGGACGCCCTTGTCCATCCACTCCGGCCGGGGCCTGCCCAGCAGGTAGTGGTCGAAGAACTCGTCCTGGTGAACGGTCCAGTGCTTCTGGTTCTCCCTTTCCCGGAGGCCGTGCTTCTCGCCGTTGTAGTTGAACATGTAGGCTTCTTTGCCGAGCCGGCGCAGGGCGGTGACGAACTCGATGCCCTGGTACCAGGGCACGGCGTCGTCCTCGTCGTTGTGGATGGTGAGATAAGGCGTGTTGACGCGCTCGACCCAGAACAGGGGGGAATTCTCGAGGAACTGGAGGACCCGCTCCCAGAGCGGCGCGCCGATCCGGCTCTGGGTCTTCTCGTACTGAAAGGCCCTCGACATGCCGGAGCCCCAGCGGATGCCGCCGTAGGCGCTGGTCATGTTGACGACCGAGGCCCCGGCCTGGACCGCGGCGAACATGTTCGTCTGGGTGATGAGGTAGGAGATCTGGTAGCCGCCCCAGCTGTGACCCTGGATGCCGACCCGCTTCGGATCGATGAAGCCCATACCGAGGACCTTCTGGACGGCGGGCAGGACGCACTTGACGGCGCTCGGCCCCGGGTAGCCGACCTCGTAGATGATGTCGGGCTGGAGGACGACGTAGCCGTTGCTGACATACCGGGCGATGTTGATGCTCGTCCCGGGCCCGGGCGTCGCATGCCGGTGCAGGCCGCCGGCCAGCGTCTCGTAGATGTAGACCATCAGCGGGTACTTGCGGGCGGGATCGAAGTCCTCGGGCTTGATGAGGATGGCCGGGAGCGTGACGCCGTCGGCGTTGACGTAATCGATGAGCTCGGCCCGGCCCCAGATGTAGTCGGCCTGTTGGGGATTGGCGTCGCTGACCTTGCGGGGCGCGGTGAAGCTCCCGTCGCTCGTCCACAGGTCGGGGAACTCCTCGAACCGCTGCTGGGTGAAGACGTAGATATCGGCGTTCTTGGCCTTCTGGACGCCGCCGAGGAGCTTGTCGGCCATGACGACCTTTTCCGGGGCCGTGTCGGCCGCGATCGTGACCCGATAGACGCCCGTGGCCTTGGTCCGGTCGTCCGTCACGCTGAGATGGAGAGGGGCCTTGACGGGCACGGACTTCTCGTCCGGGTCGAGGCGCGAATACCGGAAGACCAGCTTGTCGCGGCGGCCGAGGCCCTTGGTGATCATGCGGGCCCTGGCCCCGTCGGGGCTGACCTCCCAGATGTCGTAGCGGTCGTAGACGAGGACGGCCTTTTCGCCCTCCGTCCAGCCGGCATTGCCGTAGGGCCTCGGCTCGTCGGGGGTGTCGTGCGTTTCGTCGACGAGCGGGACGTCGATGCGGGCCGTGATGTTCGTCCACTTGCCGTCCGCGATCCGGTACGTGTACCAGTGCCGGTCCTCGTCGTTGAAGCGGAGCAGATAGCTCCCGCCGGGCGAGAACGCGGCCATAGAGGGGCTTTTCTCGAGGACCCTCTTCTTCGCGCCGGTCGCGAGATCCACGAGGTGGACGTCGAAGTAGCTCCGGTCCCAGGAGACGAGCTGGCGGTAGGGAACGTCCGAAACCCCGAGGGCGGCCTTGGCGTCATCCGAGAGCCGGATTTCCGGGACAGCCTCGGTGGCCAGCTGGACGAATTTCCGGTCCTTGGGGCCGAGGTGCATGACGCACATCAAGGTGCGCTTCTTCTCCTCCTCGGCCCGGGCCTTCTGCATGGGCTGGAGGGTGGGGTCTTTCCAACTCCAGATGTCGACCTTGATCGGGTCGGGGGCGTCCTTGGGCTCGGGCTTGGGGGCCGCGGCGATGCCGAAGAAAAGGCGGCCGCCGTCCTTGGAGAAGCTCAGCCGGCCGTTCTCGCTGACGGCCATGCCGGCCGGGAAGCCCTTGGCCATGGCCGGGACCATCTCGGACGACGATGCCGCTGGCGCCGCCCAGTGATAGAGCTTGGAGGCCGATTTCTCGGCGGCGTAATCGTCGCGGTCGCTGGTGAACGCCATCTGCCCCCCCTTCTCGTCGAAGGTCAGGTTCTTGTAGTTGCCCAGTCCCGTGAGAAGGGCGGCCGTTCTTCCCGACGAGGTCTCCCGGGCGAAGGCGCCGTCGTTCGCCGGCGTCTTCGAGGAGACGGCGTAGGCCAGCCACGAGCCGGCCTTGTTCCAGACGTATTCCGTGACCTCGGCGATCTTCGTCTCCCGGCCCGAGGCGAGCTCGCGGACGACGAGGTCGTTGCCGGGCTCCTTCTTCTTTTCCTCTTTCTTAGGCTCCTCTTTTTTCCCTTCTTCGGGCGGGGCCGCCGGCTTGACCTCGGGCTCCGCCTTGGGCTCTTCTTTTTTCGGCTCCTCCTTCTTCTCCTCCGGCTTCTTCAACGGCGGCTCGAGGAAGTAGGCGACATGGGCGCCGGACTCCTCGGGGACCTTGAAGGTCTTGACCCGTTCGACCGTCGTCACCTCGCCCGTGGCCAGGTCCATGAGGCCCAGGGCGCTCTTCGGCTGCTCCTCGGGCTTCTTCTTATCCTTCTTGGCCTTGTCGACATCGGCCTTGGGCGGGGAGATCATGAATACGACATGCTTGCCGTCGACGGTGATGACCGGCTGGCCGCCTCGCGGCGAGCGGAACTCCTGGCCGGTCCTGAGGTTCCGGACGACGAGCTCGCCGTCCCCGTCCTGGGCGACGAGGGCGTAGACGAGCCATTGCCCGTCGCGTGAAAGCTGGGTCGAGCGGATCGACATCCAGCCGTCGTAGGCGTCGTAGGACAGCGGTTTTTTGGCCTCGGCTGCGCTTGCGCCCGCCGCGAGCGTGAGGGCGACAGCTGCAAGCAGGACAAACCTGAGCAATGAAGGAAGGGACCGTTTTTTCATGGGACCTCCTCGGTCGGAAAAAATTGGGGGACCCGGACAAAGAGGACATGTCCCCGTGCTTCCCGTTGCCTCGGTCAAAGCGGGAACACAATGCGGGCAAGGTGCGGGGACATGAGCCGGAGGGATGTGTCCCCGTGTCTTCATGAGACCGGACTATACCAACCCGTTCTCCGCCCGTCAACTTCGTGTACGGTTCCCCCGTCGGCGGCCGCCGGGCCCCCCCTCCGGCAGGGAGCGGATTCTGGGAAACCTTGAAAGAGCCGGTGATTTGAATGGTTTTGCAGACAGGGGGTCTTCGAGGGGACCTCAATCGCCATTTCTTATTCCCGGATCCCTGGAAAAGGAGAAGAACCTTCTTCTATCGGGGGAGGACGAGGAGGGCGTCGCCGACGGGCCGCTCGCCGGTCGGGTCGGAGGGACCGTTGACGACGCGCCCTCCGACGACCATGGTCGTCGAGCCGCCGCCGTCCAGGTTGACGCCCTGGGCCGCGCCGAGCTCGATGAGCAGGTCCGAGAGCTCGGCGATGGTCATGCCGACGCTCTTGCCGGGCCGGCGGCCGTCCACGGTGACGAGCAGGATGCGGCCGTCGGGGCAAACGCCCACGGCCGTCCTCGGGTGGCGGGCGCCGGCGAACCCGGCGTCATAGATGCCGGGATCGGTGTCGGCGGCCGGCTTGCCTCCCCGGACGAGGCGGGGACCGCCTCCGAGGACGTAATCCGGGACGAAAGAGAGCCGGGGGCTCAGGACGGTCTCGGTCGTCAGCTCGACCCGCGTCCCCTTTTTGAGGTTGGCCCTGAGCCAGACGGCGGAATCGCCGTGGCCCGAGACGATCCAGCCGCCGTCCGGGATCGCGGTGCTGCCCCGCCTGTCGGCGACGGACGCGACGCGGCTCCCGACGACGACCGCCTCGACCCCGTCGGGACCGGTCAATGTCGTGCCGTGGAATTCGGGCGTGAAGACGATCGTTTCGTTCGCCAGCCGGGGGCGGTTGACGCCGTTGACTTCCCTCCGGGCGCTCTTGGCGGCCGCGATCTCGGCCTTGAAGGCGATGTCCACGACGGCCAGCGCCGTTCGAACCCCTGCATTGGAGACCGCCAGGCCGGGCCGCCTCCGGGAGGGCTCGCTGAGGACCCTTCCGGCGAGCGCCATGAACCCGGCCGGTTCGCCGCGGTAGAGGCCCGCCGTCCGGAAATAACCGCCATTGACCGCGGCCAGGGCCCCGTTGCGGGCGGCTATTGAGCTTGTCGTCTCCGTGCCGACGCCCTCGTCCAAGGCCCGGGCGAGGACGAGCCGCGCTCTCTCCGGATCGAGGACGAGGACGTTGATCGTCCACCGGTCCCCGCGGGCCTCGGCGAAGTCGCCGCGTTCGATCTCTATCCGCTCGACGCCCGGAGCGACCGTTTCAACGCGCCGACTCTCGGGCCGCTCCTTCGGCGGCTCCTGGGCCGCCGCCGACAGGACCAGGCCCAGAGCGAGAGAGGCGGCGAGGGCGGCCCGGGCCGCCGGCAGGGGGGTCAACGACATCCCGTTATCCCCTGAAGTAGAGATACGCGGCCAGGATCAGGACCAGGATGATGGCCGAGGCGATGACGTCGCCCATCGACCAGCTGGACCGCGACTCCCGGCGGTGGTCGTCCGTGACCGTCCCGTAGGTCAGCCCGCTGATCTTCTCGTAGGACGGCTTTTCGGTCAGGTAGCTGACGACGACCATCACGAGGATGCTGACGAGGAAGATGATCAGGCTGTAGTACTGGAAGAAGATGTTGTTGACGATCCAAAAGAACGAGCCCTCGGCGTAGCCGAAGCCGGCGACCATCTTGACCGGGGTGTCCACGGCCAGCCGGAACAGCCCCAGCGAGAACCCGGTGACGAGGGCCGCCAGACAGCCCTTGGCGTTCAGCCGCTTCATGAACACGCCGAAAAAGAAGACGACGAAGATGGGCGGGGCCAGGTAGGACTGGACGCCCTGGAGGTAGTCGTAGAGACCACGGCCGCCGCGGATGACGGGGATCCAGGCCAGGCCGATGAGGACCATGACCGTCGTCGCAAGCCGCCCCATCTGGACAAGGCGAGCTTGGGAGACGTTGGGCTTCAAACGCGAATAGAAGTCCATGGTGAAGAGCGTCGACGAGGCGTTGAAGACGCCGGCCAGGGAGCTCATCAGCGCGGCCAGGAGCCCGGCTACGACGATGCCGCGGACCCCGACGGGCAGGACGGTCGTGACGAGCAGGGGGAAGGCCTTCTGGGCGTTGACCCGGATGAGCTCGCCGCCCGCGCCGAAGAGCTCCTGCTGGAGCGCCGGCACCTGGCCGCTCTTGGCCAGGGCGAAGGCGATCATGCCCGGGATGATGAAGATGAACACGGGCAGGAGCTTGAAGAAGGCCGCCGTGATCGAGCCCCGGCGGGCCTCCCGCTCGTTGGGGGCCCCGAGGGCCCGCTGGACGATGTACTGGTCCGTGCACCAGTACCACAGCCCGATGATCGGGGCGCAGAACAGCATCCCGATCCAAGGATAGTTATCGTTGAAGTACCAGGCCATCCGGCCGGCTTCCTTGATCGGCGCCCAGGTCCCCTCGATCCCGGCCGGGACCAGGGGTTTCCAGAGGTTGAACATCTCCGAGCCGGCGATCGCCCGCAATTCGCCCCAGCCGCCAAGGGCCTTCAGCCCGAAATAGGTCACCAGGGCCGAGCCGATGATCAGGACGAAGGTCTGGAGGGCTTCGGTATAAGCGACGGCCTTGAGCCCTCCGAGGATCGTGTAGACGCCGGTGAAGACGATGACCAGGATGGATCCGATCCAGAAGCTGTCCATGCCCAGGAACCGCAGCTCGGGCAGCAGGACGCTGAAGACGATGCCGCCGGCGAAGATGCCGACGGCGATCTTGGTCAGGATGTAGGCCACGAGCGAGATGAGGGACAGGACCGTCCGCGAGGTCGGCGAGAAGCGCTTCTCGAGGAACTCCGGCATGGTGAAGACCTTGGACCGCATGTAGAACGGGACCATGACCCAGCCGAGGACGAGCAGGCACCAGGCGTGGAGCTCATAGTGGGCCATGGCGACGCCGTCGGTCGCCCCGGACCCGGCCAGGCCGACGAGGTGCTCCGAGCCGATGTTGGAGGCGAAGATGGAGGCCCCGACGATGAGCCAGCCGAGGTGGCGCCCGGCCAGGAAATAGTCCGTCGATGTCCGTTGCTTCTGGCGGATGACCCACCAGGCGAGCCCCATGATGATCGCGAAGTAGACGGAGATGATGGCCCAGTCGATGGCGTGCAGAGCGGACATGTTTCTCTCCTTCAGGTCATTCGGTCAAGCAGCGCTTGGAACCGGGGGCGGCTGAGCGCGGCGACGGCCTTGGCCTCGCGTTCGAAGAAAGCCCGCCGCTCGGGGCTGCGGGTGAAGGCCTCGGGCAGGAACTTGACGGCCACGTCGCACTCGCCGATCTTCTCGACGAGCCGATAGTTGCCGAGGACCAGGCCGGCCTCCAGGTTCATCGTCCGCGCTCCTCCCAAGACACTACTGTATATGAGGAACGGGTGTCAACCGCCCTCGGAGCGTCGTCGGGGGACACGCACCTCCGGTGCGTGTCCCCCAGCCGCGGCGGCTTGCCGGAGGTCGCGAGGGGTGTTAGGATAATAAGACAACGAGATGACGAGAGGAGAGCCCCGGTGAGCGAAGCGACATACATCTGTTCCGTTTGCGCCAAGAAGGTCAAGGTCGCCAAAGGCAAGCCCATCCCCTTGTGCTGCCGCAGGGAGATGGACCCCCTGCCGTTCTGCACGACGGCCCCAAACCCCGAGATGGCCCGCAATTACGAGGCCGATGAGCCCTGCGACGACGGGACCCTTCCCAAGGAGAAATGACGGGCCGCTCCGGCTTCCGCGCGGCGGAGGAGGTCTTCACAGCTTCTCCGGTCGGGCGCTTCCAGGACGACGATGAGGATGCGGGCCGTCCTGACGGCGGCCGCATAGTCCCCGGTCTCGATGCGCTCGAGGTGTCGGGACCCCTGGGGGTCGAATTTCCCGCGAAAGAAGTGCCGCCCGAACCTGTCGTAGGCCCGCCGGGCCCCTTCCTCCGAGGGATAGGCGACGACGAGGAGCAGCGCCTCGCCCGCCTCCGCACGGTACATGGCGAACGCGGCCTCGGCCTTCCCGTCGAGGCCCAGGACGGTCTCATCGGCGAGAAAGTAGTGGGCATCGAGAGCCTTCTGATCGCGGAATACGACGACGCTTCCCTCGTCCAGCCCCTCTGAAGGCAGGATGTCGAGGACGCGCCCCTGTCCCGCGGATCGGTCCGGGACGGCCGGCGCCGCGGCCGCAAGGCAGGACAGGCAGGCGAAGACGGCGAGAAAGAGCTTGAAGGGCCGCATGATCTCGGGGGGGACTTTATCCGAACCGTCCGCCGCTTGTCAAACGGCGGAGAGGAGCCCGCGGATATAGCCTACGGATTCCGCCAAGCCGGGCAGGGGGTCCCGGCCGTCCTTCTCGAATTCGAACGAGGCCGTGCCCCGGTAACCCATGCGGACAAGCGTCCGCAGAAAGCGCGGCAGGTCGATGACCCCGCGCCCGGCCTCGACCGGCCCCCCTTCCTCGCCCGCCGCCGTGACGTCCTTGAGATGGACGTCGAGGAGCCGGGGGCCGCAGTAGAGGGCCGCCTCGGACGGCTCGATCCCCGAGCGCTGGCAGTGGCCGATGTCGAGACAGACGCCGAGCCGCGGGTCGAGCCCCTCGATCCTCTCCAGGATGCCCGCGGCGGTCGGATAGAGGCGGTCGCCCGGCCCGTGATTGTGGATGGCCAGCTTGATGCCCGTTTCTCGGACCATGCCGTCCACGAGCCCCAGAAGCCCGTGGCCGGGGACGCCGACGATGAGCTCCATGCCGGCCGCCCCGGCGTAGGCGAAGGCCCGCCGGACTTCGGCCTCGCTCCTCATGTAGACGACGCCGCACGCGTAGGGGACGAGTCCCGCTTCGCGGATCTTCCCCGTGCAGGCCCGTATCGCGCCCGGCGTGCTGTCGAGCGGGAGATGGACGTCCTTGAGACAGACCCGCACGAGGCCCACCCTTCGGGTCATGGCGATCAAGTCGTCCAGCCCGAATTCGCGGAAAGTGTAGGAGGCCAGCCCGAGCTCGAACGGCGGGGCGTCCGCTCCGGACGGAGGACACGGTCCCCTCTTCTCGGACTTCGCCCGGCGGCCGGAGCCGAGGGGGGACCCGGCCGCGGCCGCCGCCGCGATCCCGCCGATGAATGCCCGCCGCGTCAGCGTCCTCATGCGTCGTCTCCTTCCTGGGGGCTGAGGGGATACTATAACCCAAAAAGGAAGGCGCGTGTCGAGACCGCGGAGGAGCGGGCCATGGACGGCGCTTGACAGGTCCTCTCCCCGTGCATTAGCATCGGACCTGCCGACGGGCGAACGGACCCGCCGGGGAAGGAGACAATCCCATGAGAACACGGAACGTGCCGGTCGGATGCCCGCACCATCCCCTGACCCGGAGACGGTTCCTGGCCGCGGGCTGCGCCTGCGCCGCGGGGGCCTTGGCCCCGTCCGGGCTGTTCACGGCCTGCAAACCGGCCTCCCGGACGAGGATCAGGATCCTCTACGCCCTCCATGCCCCGGTCCAACCGGGTCCGGACTGGCCCAACGTCGGTTTCGACTTCCGGCCGGTCATGGAGCGCATCACGGCCGAGCTCGGCCGGCGCCTGCCGCGCTTCGAGTTCCTGACGGCCATGGCCGACGGGCCGGAGACGACGGCGAAGATCCTCGAGGAGGACGCGGCCGCGCCGGTCGACGGCACCGTCGTCGTCCAGATGAACTGCTGGAACAGGGTCGTCCAAGGGGTCGTTGAGACCGGGAAGCCCACGCTCTACGCGGATTTCCAGTACGGCGGGAGCGGGGGCTTTCTCGTCTACACCGCCGGGTTCCTGCGCCGGAACACGCCGAATCTCGGCTTCGTGGCCTCTTCGAACATGGACGACCTCGTCGCCGCCGTCCGCGCGTTCGATGTCGTCGCAAAAGGGGGAAGCGCGGCGGACTTCGCGGCCGCCGTCACCCGGTCGCGGCTGGCGCGAACACCGGCGCCGGGCGACCTGTCCTGCGCGGCCGACGAGCTTTCGACCTTGTCGCCGGCCGAGTGCCTGGCCCGGATGAAGGCCTCCAAGATCCTGGCCGTCGGCGGCAGTTGGCCCGGCATCGCCCCGGCCGTCGAGGAGGGGATGGGCATCAAGGTCCTGAACGTCCCCTTCGCCGAGGTCAACGAGGCCTGGGCCGCGGCCGACAAGGACGAAGCCCGCGCGATCGCCGGCCGCTGGGAGCGGACGGCCGTCCGGATCGAGGGCGTCGACCGGGCGACGCTGGAGACGTCGGCCGCCATGTACCTCGGCCAGAAGGCCGTCCTCGAGAGGCACGGCGCCAACGCCATCACTATCAACTGCCTCGGCGGCTTCTACGGCGGTCATATCCACGCCTATCCCTGCCTCGGCTTCCACGAGCTGCTCAACGAAGGTCTCGTCGGGGCCTGCGAGTGCGACGTCCGGTCCACGGCGACCATGGTCGCCATGACGGCCATGACCCAGGGCCGCCCGGGCTTCATCTCCGACCCGGTCATCGACACGTCTTCGCGCCGGATCATCTACGCCCACTGCGTGGCCTCGAACCGGGCCTTCGGCCCCGACGCGTCGCCCAACGGCTTCGAGATCCTGACACACTCCGAGGACCGCCAGGGGGCCTCCGTGCGCTCGCTCCTGCCGCTCGGGGTCATGACCTCGACGCTCGAGGTCTCGCCCGAGCGCAAGACCCTCCTCTTTCACCAGGGCAAGGCCGTCGAGAACGTCGACGACGACCGGGCCTGCCGGACCAAGCTGGCCGTCGAGCCCGCCGGCGACATCGAGAAGCTGTTCGCCGAGTGGGACCAGTGGGGCTGGCACCGCGTGACGTTCTACGGCGACCTCAAGGAGCCGGCCTACGCCCTGGCCGACGCCCTGGGCTGGAAGGTCCACGAGGAGGCCTGAGAGGCCCGGGACCGCGGCCCGCGAAGCCCTTCTTGTTGAATGCGCCGGGCGATTGGGATAAGATAACGGGGGAATCGGGAGACGACGAAAGGACCCTCCATGGCAGAACCGTTCATCGAACAGAAAGCCAAGAAGATCGCCCTGCTCATCGACGGCGACAACGCCCAGCCGTCCCTCATCGGCAAGATCCTGACCGAGGCCGGGAAATACGGACTGGTGACCATCCGCCGCATCTACGGCGACTGGACGACGGTCAACATGTCGGGCTGGAAGCACGCCCTCCACGACAGCGCCATCCAGCCCATCCAGCAGTTCCGCTACACGATCGGCAAGAACGCCACCGACAGCGCCATGATCATCGACGCCATGGACATCCTCCACGGCCACCTCGTCGACGGATTCTGCATCGTCTCGAGCGACAGCGACTACACGCGCCTGGCGACCCGCGTCCGGGAGATGGGCTTCTTCGTCATGGGCATCGGCAAGCGCTCGACGCCCAAGGCCTTCGTCAACGGCTGCAACGTCTTCATCTACACCGAGAACCTCGTGCCCCGAAGCCGGGAGAAGGACGCGCGGCGGCGCGACCGGGACGGAGCGCCGCGCAAAGGCGGCGCCAAGGAAACCAGGGAGGAGCCCGAGGAGCGCGAGGATAAAACCGCCAAGTACGACCCCGTGCCCCTGCTCAAGGGGGCCTTCGACATGGCCGTCCACGAGGACGGCTGGGCCAACCTCGGCGAGATCGGCTTCTACCTCCGCCAGCTCGATCCCGGCTTCGACCCCCGGACCTACGGCTTCAAGCAGCTCTCCCAGCTCATCAAGAGCCGGCAGGAGCTGTTCGAGGTCCAGTCGCGGGGCGACGAGGCGGGCGGGGCGGCCATCTACATCCGCCTCCGCGAGAGCCGCGACTGACGGCGCCGGCCGTTCGGTCAGGATCGGACCGCCGTGCCGGCTCAGAGATGTTCAGCGATGGACAAGAAGCTTCGGGAACTTGAGAGCGTGCTGGCGTCGTTCGGGTCGGTCGTTGTGGCCTTCTCGGGCGGCGTCGACAGCACCTTCCTGGCCCGGGTCGCCCGGGACACACTCGGCGACCGGGTCCTCCTGGTCACGGCGACATCCTCGACCTATCCGGCGTCCGAGCTCGAAGAGGCCAAGGAGCTGGCCCGCGAGCTCGGCTGCCGCCACGAGGTCATCGTCTCGGAGGAGCTGGAGATCGAGGGCTTCGCCGACAACCCCCCCGACCGCTGCTACCATTGCAAGTCGGAGCTTTTCGGCAAGATCACGGCCATCGCCCGCCGGGAGGGCTTTGCCGTCGTCTGCGACGGCAGCAACGCCGACGACCTCGACGATTACCGGCCCGGCCGGAGAGCGCTCCAGGAGATGGGCATCCGTTCGCCCCTGTGCGAAGCGGGACTGACCAAAGCCGAGATCCGCGAGCTGTCGGCCCGGATGGGCCTACCCACGGCCTCCAAACCGCCCTACGCCTGCCTGGCCTCGCGTTTCCCCTACGGCGAGAGGATCACCGGCGAGAAGCTCGGCATCGTGGGCGCCGCCGAGGAGAGGATCCGGGCCCTCGGCTTCCGCATGTTCCGGGTCCGCATCCACGGCGACGCGGCCCGCCTGGAGTTCGATCGGGCCGAGCTGGACCGCGCCTGGGCCATCAGGGATGAGCTGAGCGCCCTCTGCAAAGCGGCCGGGTTCGTCTTCGCGGCGATCGACCTCGACGGCTACCGCACCGGCGCCATGAACGAAGCCCTCAAGAGGCCTTAGCGTCCGAGATCCGGCGACCTGTGGAGCTCCGCTTCGGCAGCGATGAAGCCGAAGGCCGGCCAGTTGGAGACGGCGATGATCGAGCCGTCGTCATGGGACGCTTCCCGGCAGCGGACGTAGGCCGTCTCGGCCTTGTCGAACTCGCCCTTGAGGTAGCGGGCCAGGCCGAGGTGGTACCAGATGTCGAACTCGTGGTCGTTGAGCTCGGCGGCCCGGGCCAGGTCGGCGACGGCCTTGTCGAACTCCCGGACCGAGATGTAGCGGTTTTCGGACCGAGCTTACCCTATGTTTGAAGAGGCGGTCAACCGTTGCGCCGCATCCCCAGGATCTTTGAAGATTGTGCTATACTCGAGCCGGAAGAAGCCCGCCATGACAGAGAATCGCCGTCCGAAGGTCCGGCGCCGTCCGTCGCGCCCGCGCGCTTTGACGTTGATGCTCGCCCTGACCTTCCTGGTCGCCTTGTTCTCCGGTTATCGCAGCGATAGCGCCCCTCAAACGTCCCGCGGCGCCGGCGCCGTGATCATCTCTCCGCGGGACAACCCGGAAACGCTCGCGGTCAAGGCCGCCCGGGTCAGGCCGTCCGAGCGCCAGCTCGCCTGGCAGGCCATCGAGTTCCAGGCGTTCGTCCACTTCGGCATCAACACCTTCACGGATCGCGAGTGGGGGACGGGGGAGGAGGACCCGGGGCTCTTCGACCCCTCGGAGCTCGACGCCCGGCAGTGGGTCGAGGCCTTCAAGGCCGCCGGCATGCGCGGGCTCATCCTGACGGCCAAGCACCACGACGGGTTCTGCCTGTGGCCGAGCCGGTTCACGGAGCACTCGGTCAAGAATTCGCCGTGGCGGGGCGGGCGGGGGGATGTCGTCCGCGAGGTCGCCGAGGCCTGCCGGGAAGCGGGACTGAAGTTCGGGTTCTATCTCTCACCATGGGACCGGCACGAGCCGAGCTACGGCGACTCGCCGCGCTACAACGAGCATTTCCGCAACCAGCTCCGGGAGCTCCTGACGGGCTACGGAGAGATCTCCGAGGTCTGGTTCGACGGGGCCTGCGGCGAAGGGCCGGACGGCAAGCGGCAGGTCTACGGTTGGAAAGGATATTGGGACCTCATCCGGGAGCTCCAGCCCGGCGCGGTCATCTCCATCATGGGGCCCGACGCCCGTTGGATCGGCAACGAGGCCGGCGTCACGCGGGAGAGCGAGTGGAGCGTCATCCCCGTGGCCCGGATGGACGACCTGCCGGACGAAAAGGATCCCGGCGGCATCGCCGGGCTCGACGCCCAGGCCGAGGACCTCGGGTCGCGCGAGCGGATCGCCGAAGCGGCCCGGACGGGCGGGCGCCTGATCTGGTACCCCGGCCAGGTCGACGTCTCCATCCGGCCCGGCTGGTTCTACCACGCCGCCGAGGACGGCCGGGTCAAGTCGCTCGATCATCTTCTGGAGATCTACTATGCGTCGGTCGGGGGCAACGCCCAGCTCCTGCTCAACGTCCCGCCGGACAAGCGCGGGCTCATCCACGAGAACGACGTCCGCCGGCTCAAAGAGCTGGGCGACGCTCTGCGGGCGACCTTCGCCGCCGATCTGGCCGCGGGGGCCAGACCGGTTCATATTGTCGGCAGGCAGGCCTCCGGTCCCAAGCAGGGCGGCCGGCGTCCGTCGGTCTACGGCAAGATTTCGACGGAGGCCTTCGAACGGATCCTGGGAGCCCCCAAGACCTTCAACGTCGCCGCGCTCGGGGAGGACCTGTCGGCGGGACAGCGGATCGAGTCGTTCGCCGTCGACGCGTGGGACGGGCTGCGATGGAAGGAGATCGCCCGGGGAACGACCATCGGCTGGAAACGGCTGCTGCGCTTCCCGGCGGTGACGGCCGATAAAGCGCGGGTCCGGATCCTGAGATCCCGGGACGCGCCGTTGCTCGTCCGCTTCGGGCTTCATCTCGACCCTCGGCGGGCGGCCGCGGAGAGCGGAGGCCAGGGGACGGCCGGGCCGGCGGACCGAAGGCCATAAAACCATCCGGGGGCGCATGCGTATGATAAGGGGAACGGCCGGGCCCATCGCCCGAGCCTGACGACAAGGGAGGCCGGCATGCTCAGAGACATCATCCGCAAGGAGATCCTCGACAACATCACCAGCCCTAAGTTCGTGTTCACCTTCCTGCTCTGCACGATCCTCATCCTGGTCTCGGTCTATACAGGGGTGACGAACTACGGCGCGGAGCGGAAGGAGTACACGGCGGCCCTGGCCCTCAACAAGAAGAACCTCGAGAGCCAGCCGAACTACAGCTCGCTGGCCGGCATCGGGGTCAAGATCAACAAGCCGCCCCAGGTCCTGGGGACGATCGTCAACGGCGTCGAGGAGGCCGTCGGGCGCGTCGCCCCGGTCAACATCGCCGCCGACCCCAACCTCATCGACTCCAAGTACAGCAGCAACCCCGTCTTCGCCGTCTTCGGGCCCCTCGACCTGATGTTCATCGTCAAGATCGTCCTCAGCCTGTTCGCCATTCTCTTCACCTACGACGCCATCGTCGGCGAGAAGGAGCGGGGGACGCTGAAGCTGGCCCTGTCGAACGACGTGCCCCGGGACCGCCTGATCCTCGGCAAGGCCATCGGGGGCTACATCAGCCTGCTTATTCCCCTGCTCATTCCGCTCATCTTGAGCCTGCTCATCCTGCTCATCGCCCCCAACATCCATCTTGGAGGGCAGGACTGGGTCCGCCTCGTGCTCATCTTCCTGATGTTCTTCCTTTATCTTTCCGTCTTCTTCAGCCTGGGCCTGTTCGTCTCGGCCCGGACCTCGCGCTCCTCGACGAGCTTCCTGGTGCTCCTTTTTGCCTGGGTCGTCATCGTCATGGTCATCCCCAAGGTCGCCGTCATCGCCGCCGGGCAGGCCCGGCCCATCCCTTCGGTCCACGAGATCACGGCCAAGAAGGACGCCTTCCTCCAGCAGATCCAGGTGGAGGGCCAGAAGACGGCCCGGGAGTGGGTCCAACAGCAGCAGGCCGAAGCAGCCAAGGATCCCAAGGGCTTTCAGGACCGGTTCCGGAAGTTCCTCGAAGACTACCAGCAGGAGCTGACCGGGCGGATCGACGCCAACAACGCGGCCATCGAGCGGGACTATCAGCTGAAGAAGGGGGCCCAGCAGAGCCTGGCCGTCAACCTGTCCCGCGTCTCGCCGGCCTCGGCCCTGACCTTCGGCTCCATGACCCTGGCCCGGACGGGGGTCGACGAGTACGACCGGTTCCTGGCCTCGGTCCGGGCCTACAAGCCCATCTACACGAAGTGGATCAACTCCAAGATGGGGCAGAGCATCAACTTCCAGACGGGGGAGATGGCCGCCATCGCCATCGACGACATGCCCCAGCACGTGCTCGAGCCGGAACGGCTGTCCCGGTCGCTCCTGCGGACGATCCCGGACTTCGCCCTGATGGCCGTCCTTATCGTGGTCTTCTTCGTCGGGGCCTACGCCTCGTTCCTCCGATACGACGTCCGCTGAGGAGTGCCGCCATGCTCGAAACGATCGAACTGACCAAGCGCTACGAAGACGGGATGCTCGGACTCGACTCACTGACCCTGAAGGTCGAGCCGGGAGAGATCTTCTGCATGTTCGGGGCCAACGGGGCCGGCAAGACGACGACCATCAACCTGTTCCTCGGCTTCATCCCCCCGACCTCGGGAACGGCCCTCATCGAGGGCGTCGACGTCCACAAGGAGCCTTTGAAGGCCAAGCGGCACGTTGCGTTCGTCTCCGAGAACGTCATGCTCTACGGCAACTTCACGGCCGTCCAGAACCTGGACTACTTCAGCCGTCTGGCCGGCAAGCGCAGCCTGAGCCGGGCCGATTACGCGGAGGTCCTGGGCCGCGTCGGGCTCCAAAAGGAGGCCTTCGACCGCCGGGTCAAGGCCTTCTCCAAGGGCATGCGCCAGAAGCTGGGCATCGCCATCGCCCTGGTCAAGGACGCCGCCAACATCCTGCTCGACGAGCCGACCTCGGGCCTCGACCCCCAATCGGGCCGGGAGTTCCTGGAGATCCTCCAGCAGATGCGCGACCAGGGGAAGTCGGTCTTCATGTCGACCCACGACATCTTCCGGGCCAAGCTCATCGCCGACCGGGTCGGCTTCATGCGCAAGGGCCGGCTGGTGACGACGAAGACGGCCAAGGAACTGGAGGGCGCCGACCTGACCGACCTCTACATCCAGTACATGGAAGAGCCGCAGGCCGAGCCCGCCGCATCGCCCGCCGAGACCTGAAATGATCGGGCCGCCGCTGAATCGGCCCATGCATCTCAGTGGATGTGCACGGCCGCGGGGCCGGGTTTCCGTTTCGGCCCGCCTGAGGGAGAGCGAACGATCCGGCCCTTGATCTCCCCGCAGGTGAACATGGCGTCCCCGAAATAGGGGTTCTCGATCTTCGGCTCGTCCGTTATCCAATCGCCGCCCCGGTCGTCGAAGGCCATGGGACAGTGGGCCCGGTAGAGAGGCTCGCGCGACGGTCCGAGCGTTTCGAAGATCTCGATGAGCAGGAGGCTCAACGGCAGGAAATCGTTCCGCATGGCCGTGACGTCGGCCGCCTTCCCCGCCCGCCCCAGGGCGTCCCTCAGCCCGGCCCGGAGCCTCATCCATTCCTCGTGGGATGGTTCTTTGAGAAGGGTCATGTCGGTCCCGGCCAGGGCTTCGGTCATTGCCCGGACCGCGGCCCGGGCCTTGTCGAAGGAGGAGTGGGCGAGGGCCTGCTGCAGGGAGAGGTAGGCGCCGGTGACGCCGTCCAACTGCTTGAGGAAAAGCGGGGGAACCTCTTCCGGCTTCGGCCCCGGCCGGCTCATCATGCTGAACCGGCCGCTCAACTGGGCGGCCGCGTCGAGGGCGAAGGCGCCGTGGACCACGACCTCCTCTCCCGCCGCGAGGCCCTCTTCGACCAGGTAATGATCGCCCGCCCGAGGACCCAAGGCGACCTCCCGCATCTCGAAGACGGGCCCTTCGCCCGCGCGCCGGACCCAGACGACCGACCGGGGGCCCGTCCACAGCACGGCCGTCCGGGGAACGAGCAGGGCCTTTTCCACGCCTTTGAGCGAAACGGAGAGCCTGGCCCGCACGAACATCCCCGGCTTCAGCGCCCCGTCGCCGTTCGGGGCCTCGGCCCGGACCGCCGCCGTCCGCGTCCGCGGGTCGATCCGCGGGTCGATGAAGCGGACGGTCGAGCGGAATTCCCGGCCCGGCAGGGCCTCGACGGAGAAGGCGGCCGGTTGCCCCGCGCGAAGCCAGGCCAGGTCGCTTTCATAGGCGTCGAGAAGGACCCAAACGGTCCGCAGGTCGGCGATCTCGAAAAGGACGTCACCGCGCGACACGTAATCGCCGCGGGCGACGTTCCTCGTCAGGACGACGCCTTCCGCGGAAGAGACGACCTCGAAGACGGTCATGACCCGGCCGCGGTTCTCGACGGCCTCGATCCGCTCTTCGGGAATGTTCCACAGGCGCAGTTTTTCGCGGGCCGCTTCATGAAGTGCCGGGTAGGCGGCCTTCAGCTTCGCCGCCTCCAGCAATTCCTGCTGGGCGGTCACGAGCTCGGGGGAGTACACCTCGGCCAGTTTTTCCCCTTTGCGGACGGGTTGTCCCGTGAAGTTGACGGAAAGGCTTTCGAGCCGGCCGGAGAAATCGGCCGCGACGGAGGAGATCGTCCGCTCGTCGGCGGCGATCTTCCCGGTCAGGCGCAGCTCGTGCTCCGGCGCGGCGAAGGCGATGCCCGCGGTCCGGATGTCGGCCAGGGCCGCGGCTTCGGCCGACAGC
This sequence comes from Candidatus Aminicenantota bacterium, assembly GCA_037447475.1. GTDB lineage: Bacteria > Acidobacteriota > Aminicenantia > Aminicenantales > Saccharicenantaceae > RBG-16-66-30. The sequence continues at coordinate 8,992 of JBBIGP010000015.1, read as the reverse complement.
GTGTGGACGTGAAGGTCCAGGGGATCCCCGCGGTCTCCCGGAGCGGCGGCATCGGCGGCCGGGATGAGGTCCATGCCGCAGATCGGGCAGGTCCCCGGTTCGGGCAGCCGGACCTGGGGATGCATGGAGCAGGTCCAGACCTCTGAGGAGACGACGGCCGCGGGGTCAGGGTGCGGGGAGGGCCCGCCGGTCTTCCCGGCGATGAGAAGACCCAGCGCCAGCCCGAGAATCAAGGCGGCGGGGATCAGCCACGGTTTCCCGAATAAGCTCTTGTTCACGGCGTCACTCTCCGATCAGCCTTTCCACGAGGGCCACGGCGATGTTCCGATCGGCATCGGCCTCGACCAGCTTCAGACGGAGGTCGAGAAGTTGGCGATGCAGGCGGAGGATCTCCTCGAAGTCCCGTCCGGCCGTGGCGTAGCCGGCCGTCAGGAGATCCAAAGCCTGGCGGGCCAGCCCGGCCAGATCGGCATAGAGGGCGGCCCGCCTCTCGGCGTCCCTGAACCGGGCCAGGGCCTCCTCATGCTCGACCGAGAGCCGGTTGCGCACATCGCGCTCCCTGTCCTCGAGCCCCTGCCTCAGCAGCCGGGTCTCGTCGATCGCGGCCGCATATTTTTTCCTCCATACAGGGATGCTGACGGAGACCATCGGCATCAGCATGCCCTTGGTCCGGCCGTGGGCCTCCTGGTCCGGCCGCGGGCGGAAGGCTTCGTATTGAAGGCCCAGCCCGAACATCGGCAGACCCATTTTGCGATCCATGGACTCCTTGGCCTCCAGGGCCCGGCCTTCGGACTCCAGCATTTTCAGCATCGGGTTGGCCCGGTCGATGATCTCCCTCGCTTCTTCGGGAAGGGCGGGAAGCTCCGCCCGGTGAAGCGTCTCCGGGAGGATGACCGGGTCGCGGGGGTCGCGGCCGACGGCGCTGTTGAGCCGGGCCGCGGCGACGGCCCGGTCGTCGCCGAGAAGCTCGAGGCGGTTCTCGAGCTCCAGGATCTCCATGCGGATCCGCAGGAGATCCGCCAGGCCTGTCCCGGAGCCCGCCGGCATCGGCATCGAGCCCTTCATGGCCGGCGCCGCGGCTCCCGGCCCCCCGGCGGCTCCCGCTCCGGGCATGCCGGCCATGGATCCCATGGCGCCTCCGGCCGATCCCTCGCCGGCCATGGCTTTCCCGCCCCTCTCAGGCCCGCGGATGGCGTCCGGCAGCGCGCCGGCTTCCCCGACAGAGAACCTCGTCCGGGCGATATTTTCCAGGCTGTGGAGAAGGGTCAGCGCTTCCCTGTCGATGGATATTTCCCGGTCGAGGACGTAGACGGCATGCCAGCCTGCCTTGACCTCGAAGAGCAGACCGCTGCGGGCTTCCCTCCACGCTTCGAAACGGGCCCGGGCCATGGCCGCGGCCTCCCGGCCCGCGGCGCCGAGCGTTCCGAACCAGGGGAACATCTGCATGACCTGCAGGCCGACGGTCTGATCGCCCATATACCGCTCCATCGGCCGGAGGTAGATCCCGGCCGAAAGCTGCGGGTCGGGCAAGGCGCCGGCCTGGGGAACCTTCTTCAAGGCGGCCAGATATTCGTTGTGCAGGGCCTTCAAGGCGGGGCTTTCGGCGTCGGCCGCTCTCAGGAAATGCTCCAGGGTTTGGCCGGCGGCCTTCGAAGCCGGGAGGCCGAAGAGAAGGACGGCTGCCGCCAGAGCAGGTCCGAAGAAGGATTTGCGATTTCTCATGGGTGTTGTCCTTCTTTGCGGAGTCCGGCCCGGGTCCTCCCAGACAGGAATTCTTCCCTGGCTGCGTAAAGGACCGGGACGACGAACAGGGTGATCAGAGCGACCGTCATCCCGCCGAACGCGGGGATGGCCATCGGGATCATGATGTCGGCCCCGCGTCCGCTCGAGGTCAGCACGGGAAGGAGCGCCAGGAGAGTGGTCGCCGTGGTCATCAGGCAGGGCCGCACTCTCCGGACGCCGGCTTCGACGACCGCCCTCCGGATGGCTTCCCGGCCCTCCGGCCGGTGTTTCCGGAAGCTTTGCTTCAGATAGGTGGCCATGACCACGCCGTCGTCGGTGGCGATCCCGAAGAGGGCGATGAAACCGACCCAAACGGCCACGCTGAGGTTCACGGTCTTTATGTTGAAAAGGCCCCGCAGAGGGACGCCGAAGAGGGAGACATCCATGAACCAGCCCTGACCGTAGAGCCAGAGCATGATAAAGCCTCCGGCGAAGGCCAGGGCTATCGCGGAAAAGACCATCAGCGATACGGCCGCCGACCGGAACTGGAAATAGAGGATGAGGAAGATCACGGCCAGGGCCAGGGGGATGACGACCGAAAGCCGCCGCGCCGCCCGGACCTGGTTCTCGTAGCTCCCGGAGAACTGGAAGCGGACGCCGGGCGGGACGTCGAGCTCGCCGGAGGCGATCTTGTCACTCAGGAGGCGCCGAGCTTCCTCGACGACCGAGACCTCGGCGAATGCGGCCTTCCGGTCGAAGAGCACATAGCCGACCAAGAAAGCGTTCTCGCCGCGGATCATCATCGGCCCCGAGCGGGTGCCGACCTCGGCGATCTCGCCGAGGGGCACGAAGGTCCCGGCCGGCGTCGAGACCAGCACTCTTTCAAGCATCTCGGGGTCGTCCCGCCACTCCCGCGCGTAGCGGGCCCGGACCGCGAAGCGCTCCCGGCCCTCGACGGTCATGGTCAGGGCCATGCCGCCGACGGCCGTTTCGATGACGTGCTGGACGTCCTCGACGTTCAGGCCGTGACGGGCCATGGCCCATCGGTCGAGGTCGATCTCCATGTACGGCTTGCCCAGGCTCCGGTCGGCGAAGACCGACTCGGGCTTGATGGACGGCACCTCCTTGAGAAGACTCTCCAGGGCCAGGCTGAATCTCTCGATCGTCTCCAGGTCAGGCCCGAAGACTTTCAGGCCCATGGGCGCCCGCAGACCGGTCTGGAGCATCACCAGCCGCGTTTCGATGGGCTGGAGCTTGGGGGCCGAAGTGACCCCGGGGAGCGTGCGGGTGGCCGAGACGATCTCGTTCCAAACGTCGTCGGGGGACCGGATGTGGTCGCGCCACTGGCGGAAATAGCGTCCCCGGCGGTCGGGAACAAGGCGGCCGCCCTCGTCCCTGACGAAGCCGCCTTCGGCGTCGACCTTGAAGCGGATGGGGCGTCCGTCGGCGTCCGTCTTGTATTCGCTCTTGTAGAGGATGATGTTCTCGAACATGGACATGGGGGCCGGGTCGAGGGCGCTCTCGACGCGACCGGCCTTGCCGACGACGGTCTCGACCTCGGGGATGGCCTCCACGCGCCTGTCCAGCTCGGAGAGATAGCGGAGGTTGGCCTCGACGCCGGAATGGGGCATCGAGGTGGGCATTAGGAGGAAGGCGCCCTCGTCCAGGGAGGGCATGAATTCCTTGCCCATCCCCCGCCAGATATTGACCCCGAGAAGGACGATGACGGCGGGGATGAGCAGAAAGGCGGCCTTGTGGGCCAAGCACCAGTCGAGAATGCGGGGATAGAAACGGATGAAGGCTTTGAATCCCCCGAGCACGAGCCCGACGGCAAGAAGGACGAACAGCAGATTGACGGTCAGGCTGTTGTCCACTCCGAGCGGCCGCCATTCGGCCGCCAGGAGCCAGCCGACGCCCAGGGCGACGATGAGGGTGTTGACGGCTTGGGTGTGCCGGGGGAGCCATCGGAGCCTCTCCGGGAAGCGGACGGTCAGAGCCAATAGGTTGTTGATCCCGAGGGCGGCCAGCATGAGGCCGGCCCAGGGAAGGAAGAACACGGCGGCCAGCCCGGAAGCCAGAAGGATCCCGTTCCAGACGACGCGTCTCGTCTTTCCTTCCGTCCGCAGAGAGAGAAGCCCATGGGCCAGGGCCGGGATCATCAGGAACGTGATGATCAGGGCCGCGACGAGGGCGAAGGTCTTGGTGAAGGCCAGGGGCCTGAACAGCTTGCCCTCGGCCGCCTGGAGGGTGAATACCGGCAGGAAGCTGACGATGGTCGTGGAAACGGCCGTCAGGATGGCCGTCGAGACCTCGGCCGAGGCGTTGTAGACGGTCTCGATCAAGGGCCGGCCGGGAGGGGCCTCCTTCTGGTGCCGGAGGATGTTCTCGCTCAGGATGATCCCCAGGTCGACCATCGTGCCGATGGCGATGGCGATCCCCGAAAGGGCCACGATGTTGGCGTCGACCCGGACCTGTTTCATCATGATGAAGCACATCAAGACGGCCAGCGGCAGGAGGGCCGAGATCATGAGCGAGGCGCGCAGGTGGAAGACCATGACGACGATGACGACGAGGGTGATGAGGATCTGCAGGCTGATGGCCTCGCGGAGCGTGCCCAGCGTTTCGGTGATGAGCCGGGTCCGGTCGTAAAACGGCACGATGGTCACCCGGGAGGTCCGCCCGTCCTCGAGGGTCCGGGAGGGAAGGCCGGGGGCGGTTTCTTCGATCAGCTTCTTGACGTTTTGGATGACCCGCAGGGGGTTTTCCCCGAACCTTGCGACGACGGCGCCGCCGACGGCCTCCGCTCCCCCCTTGTCGAGGATGCCGCCGTGGCCCCGCGGCGCGGGCCCGATCGCGACCCGGGCGATGTCCCGTATCCTCAGGGGAACGGTGTCGGCGACCCGGACCACGGCCTGCTCGATGTCGTCCAGGGTTTTAATGTAACCCAGGCCTCGGACGAAGTACTCGACCAGGTTGAATTCGACGGTGTTGGCCCCGACGTCCCGGTTGCTCTTTCGGAGGGCCTCGACGACCTCCATCATGCCGACGCCGTGGGCCTGCATGGCGGCCGGGTCGAGGTCGACTTGGTATTCCTTGACGAACCCGCCGACCGAGGCCACCTCGGACACGCCTTCGGCCGAGGCCAGGGCCGGCCGCACATGGAAATCCTGGATGGCGCGCAATTCGTGAAGGTCCCAGCCGCCGGCCGGCCGGCCGTCTCCGTCCCGCCCTTCCAGAGTGTACCAGAAGATCTGGCCGAGCGCCGTGGCGTCGGGGCCGAGGATGGGCGTCACGCCGGGGGGCAGGAGGTCGCGGGGGAGGGTGTTCAGCTTTTCCAGGACCCGCGACCGGCTCCAGTAATACTCGATGCGCTCGTGGAAGATGATGGTCACGCTGGAGAAGCCGAACATGGAAGTGCTGCGGATGCTCGTCACGCCCGGAAGGCCCAGCAGCGACGACGTCAGGGGGTAGGTGATCTGGTCTTCGATGTCCTGGGGGCTCCGGCCCATCCATTCCGTGAACACGATCTGCTGGTTCTCGCCGATGTCCGGGATGGCGTCGACCGGGACCGGATCGCGGGGCACGAAGGGGATGTCCCAGTCGAAAGGCGCCGTGGCTACGCCCCAGGCCGCGAAGATCAGGAAAAGCAGGGCCGCGACCAGCTTGTTCTCGAGAAAGAAGCGGAGCAGGGCATTGAGCATGGGCGGAACTCCGTTACTATGTCTATAAGAATAGTAGACAAAAAGGGCCCTGTCAACCCTCGGATGCGCCGCTCCCCATGAGGAGACCGATCGCCGGCGTCAGTCCTCGATGGCCCCGATGTCGCCCCATAGCCCCGACGGCCGTGCGACCTCGCGCTGATCCGTAGCAAGCAGGGCGGGATGGGGACGAGGACATGACCGCAGTCAAGGACGCCGGCCATGTTGTAGCCGCTGCTCGGAAAAAGATCTTTTTGAAGGCGTCACGCGCCCCTGGGATCGAAGAAGCTCTCCCGGGGCGGCCGGAGGCCCGCGCCGCCGGGACTCAGGGCGTGTCCCTGCGATAAGCTATCAGGGACCGGCCCGTCAAACCGACGGGCGGCGCTTCTCCAGCAGGCCCATCTTCTTGAGGGCCATCTCGCCCGTCGCCTCGATGGGATTGGCCCCGACGAAGTAGGTCTTGAAGGCCTCGTTGAAGCCGCTGAAGACCGAGTGGATGCCCTTGTAGTTGTCGAGCCGCAGGCTGGCGACGGCCAGGCGCACGAATTTCTCGGGGCTCAGTTTGCCTTTCATCGCGTCCTCCTTGAAGAATGGATACATAAGAAAGGACGCGTGAAAGCTCAGAAATTCTCACCGGTCCGGACCGGATCGAAATCCCCCCGCAGGAGGCCTTCGAGGACGGGGTCGCGTCCGGCGATCCAGTCGCGGATCGAGGGCTCGACGAGATGGTCCGGGATGACCGAATCCGAGAGGACCCCTTCCCGCCAGATGTACTGGGTGGGGTAGGACACGTTCAGCCGGGAGAAGGGCAGGCTGAAAAAACGGATGGCGCCGTAGTGGCTGGGCTTGCCTCCCGTCGGCTCCCCGACCAGGACGGCGTGGGCCGTCCGCCGGAGGTCGAGGGCGTTCAGCACGGCCGCCGAGAACGTCCTGCGTCCGACGACGACGTGGAGCATCCCTCCGCGCCCGGCCCTCTTGATGCGGGCCATGGTCCGGATGAACGGGCCCAGGAGCTGGGGGTAGCCCCCGGCGTTGTGGCGGAGGTCGACGACGATCCGGTCGACCTCGTGGCGGCGGATGAATGCCAGGAGCTCGCCCAGGAACTCCGAGAACGGGCGCCCGGGCATGTCGTGGCAGGAGTTGTACTGGAAGAAGACCGTTCGCCGGTCCTGCAGGTAATGGAACCAGTAGAACTTGTCCGGATCAGAGAGGTAAAGCGGCGCGAGCGCGGCGGCGGCCCGGGGCGGACGCCCGTCCCCGAAGGGGCGGGCTTTGACCAGCGCCTCGAAGGTCCGGCCCTCGAGATCGCGGAGAACGAACGAGGCCTCGCCGGGGTCAGGGATGAGCTTCAGCCCGTGAAGGATCTCGGGGAAGGACAGGTAGATGGGGGCCCGGTCCTTCAGCCGCCATTCGTTCTCGTGGGGGATGATCTCCCCGAGCGCGGCGATGACGGAAGAGATGATCGCCGGCCCCAGGCCGACGACCTCGGCAGGGCAGGGCGGGTGTTGCGGTCGGCGGCGGATGGGTGCGGGCGCATGCGGCGAGGGCCAGGCCGAGAAGGAGGACCGGCCACCGGCCTGATGGCCGCGGGCGCCGTCGGTCCGTTGCGCCGATAAGTACGCCCATCCCCGTCAAGTCCGTCCCGGCGGTCGCTCAGCGTCCCCCTTGATCTCGGCGAGCTCGCGCTCCTCGTCGAGGGCGGGCTTGTCCCGGAAGTAGTCGCTGATCTCCTGGACGGTCAGGGACCTGGAATGGATGCGTCCGTATCGTCCGCGGGAGCAGGCGTAGCGGAAGACGACGGCCATCTCTCCCCCCTGCTTCCAGTAGGTCTCGAGGACCGGGAAGCCCTCCTGGACCTCGCGGGTGACGAAAACAATGGCCCCGATGACGATCCCCCGGCCGACGTTCCGGGCGGGGTCGTAAATGAGCCATTGCCGGCCGCCGGAGCTGGACAGGGACCCGCCGAGGACGAACTTCTCCGGCCGGCCGTCGCCGTCGAGATCGATGGTCACGGACCTCAAAGAGGCGCCCTCGTCCTTCTCAAACTCGGAGGCCAGCTCGCCCGGCAGCGACTCGTCGACGACCGCCGAACGAGGCGTGAAGAAGGTCCGGATGGGCCCCTCCGGCGACGCGCCGGCGCCCCGGCCTCCGGCGCCGATGCCGAGCGCGAGGCAGGCCCCGGCGGCGGCGATGAGGAGTCTCCCGGATCTGCCGGACATCGTGAATCAGTATAACGGCGGCGGCGGAAAAGTCAATTTGGCCCGTTGGCCGTGTTGACAATCACGGCTATTTCTATAGAATGAATATCGGTTCCATCGATTTTCGAATGACCGGCGGCCGGTCGGGCCCGGCATCCGGCAACAGGAAAAAAAGAAAGGGAGGAGATCATCATGCCGAAAAACGCGACCAACTTGGAAAGGCGGTCCTTCCTCAAGAAGGGGCTGGCCGGGCTGGCCGCGATCGGGGCCGTCCCCGGGGCCGTCACCGCCGCCGCGTTCGGGCGCGCCCGGGAGGCGGGGAAGGGGCCGGAGGGGGCCCAGCCCATCGTCCGGACCCTCGGCCGGACGGGCCTCAAGATGCCCGTCGTCAGCATGGGCGTCATGAACGCCGACAATCCCAACCTCGTCCGGGAGGCCCTGGATTCCGGCATCGTCATGCTCGATACCGCCCACGGCTACCAGCGGGGGCGGAACGAACAGATGATCGGCGAGGTCATCAAAGGCCGGCCGCGCGACTCCTATATCCTGGCCACGAAGGTCCCGGGATCGAACCGGCAGAGGGGCATGGCCGACCAGTCGGCCGATGTCCAGATCAAGAGCTTTCTCGACATGTTCGACGTCAGCCTCGAGCGGCTGGGGCTCGATCATGTCGAGATCCTCTACCTCCACAACCTGGAGACGGAAAAGGATTCCCTGGCTGAGCCCATGCTCGAGGCGCTGACCAGGGCCAAGAAATCGGGCAAGACGAGGTTCATCGGCCTGTCCACTCACCGCAACGAGCCCGAGGTCATCCGGGCGGCCGTCAAGGGCAAGATCTACGACGTCGTCCAGACGGCCTACAATTTCCGGCAAGACCACCGCGACGAGGTCCGCAAGGCCATCGCCGAGGCCGCTGGGGCGGGGCTCGGGGTCGTGGCCATGAAGACCCAGGCCGGCGTCTACTGGGACAAAGAGAAGCAGCAGCCGATCAACATGAGGGCGGCCCTGAAATGGGTCCTCAACGACGCCAACGTCACGACGGCCATCCCGGGCTGCACGACCTTCGACCAGCTCCGTGAGGACCTCTCGGTCTGGTCCGACCTGACGATGACCGAGCAGGAGATCCGGGACCTGAGGCTCGGGGAGAACGTCGCTGGACTCTATTGCCAGCAGTGCGGGACATGCGAGAGCGGCTGCGCCCGCAGCCTGCCCATCCCGTCCCTCATGCGGGGCTACATGTACGCGTACGGTTACCGGAACCTGCAGGCCGCCCATGAGCTGGTCAGCGGGCTTGGCGTCGCCGGCAACCCCTGCGGCGCGTGCGCCTCGTGTACGGCGGTCTGCGCCAAAGGATTCGACCTCCGGGACCGGGTC
>JBBIGP010000014.1:0-42642 GCA_037447475.1 Candidatus Aminicenantota bacterium | reverse complement strand
TCCTGGCCCTCGGCGGCGTCCTCTTCCTGGTCGGCGTCGGCCGGCTGATCCTCTAGGACGCCGGAGTCCCGCCCCGCTCGGTGGATAGGTCTTCCTCATCTGAGCGGTCGTCACCCTTGGCCGTTCCCGTTTTATTGGCCGAGAAACTGCGGCCGTTGATGTTCGCTCGACCTGATTCGCCCTCCCGGGCCGCGGTCATCGCCACTTCCCAGGAGGATCGATCCGATCCAAGGCGTTGACCCGCTTCTTGGCCCCGGCCTGGAGCAGGATCTCGGCGATGGCCTGCCGGCCGCCCGCCTCGGCGATCGAGAGGGCTGTGCGCCCGTCGTCGGCGCGGACATTGACCTCGGCCCCCTTGTCGATCAGAGACCGGACGAGATCGTCCCGGCCCCTGGCGACGGCCGCCATGAGCGGCGTCGTCCACCCGTCCTTGTGACGGTTGACGTCGGCGCCCGCGTCGAGGAGCATCCGGGCGATATCGAACTTCCCGTCCTCGAGCGCCTGGATGAGGGCTGTCCGGCCGGTCGAATGAACGTTCGCGTCGACGTCGGCCCCGGCGGCGATGAGTTCCCCGACGATCGCGGCATCGCCATGGAAGATGGCCACGTGGAGGCAAGACCAGCCCTCGTTGTCCTGGATGTTGATGTCGGCCCCGTTAGCGAGGAGCGAGCGCATGATCTCGTCCCGGCCCCAATCGACGGCCGCATGGAGCGCCGTGCCTCCGCCCTCGGACTGCAGGTCCAAATCGGTCCCCGACGCTATCAGGGCCTCGGCGCAGTCGGCGGCGCCCGATTCGCAGGCCAACATCAGCGGCGTCCTGCCGCCGTGGGACCGGGCGTCGACGTCCGCACCGAGCTCCAGGAGCTTTCTCACGATCTCGACATAGCCGAGGCCGGCGGCCAGAGCGAGCGCCGGAGGGCCGTCCGGCGGGCCTGTCCCCGGCGCGGCCCCTAGATCGAGCAGGAACGCCGCGATCTCGGGCCGGTCGGCGATGAGCGCCAGCAGGAACGGCCGCAGAGCTGCCTGGTCGCCGAAGACGGCGGCCAGCCCCCCGTCACGATCGAGGATCCCCGCGAGGTCCCGTCGATCGCATAAGGCCGCGATCTCCAACGGCGTCCAATCGGGCAGCCCGGCGTTGGCGTCGGCCCCGGCGTCGACGGCCTGCCGCGCGGCCGCGGCGTCCCCGGCCAGCACGGCCCGGGCCAGGGATCCCGTCGGGCCCGGCAGATCGTCGAAGGGCTCGACCGCCTCCAGGCTCTTGACGACGGCGCCGAGGAGCGGGAGACGCAGATCCTCTTGGAACGAAAGGAAATAATTGAGCTCGGTGATCCCGATCCAGATCTCGAAATATCGATGCGCCCGTTCGAGATCGGGAGGGAGATACAGTCCGCGGAGGACTTTCGTCCTGACCTTGACGGCCTGGCCGCTCGTCCAGAGACCGATATCATCCGCCGAGAGGTCGGTGAGCTCCCTGCCCGTTGTGTATTCAACCCTCCGGCCCTGAACAGAGCGGCGCTTCCAGACAGCCTCCGGCTCGAGGCCCGCCTCCCCGGCGTAGCCGCTTTTGAGGGCGGTAAGGAGCTCCTCTCCAGCGGCCGTCCACAGCGCCGGCGGTACGAATAGGGGCTTGATGAGGATGTCGGCGTACGCTTCATCCTCGAGCCACTCGCGGAAGAAACCGCTGTACTTTTTCCAGAACGAAGCCGTCCGGGACGGCCGGTCCTCGGCGCCCCGCCATCCCCTGCGGGAAGGGGGCGGGACTTTGAAGCCGGGGAGGCTGAGGACATGGGGCGTGCGAGGAATGGACCGGGGGGCCATCGCGGCCGTACAGGAGGAGGCGAACGCGGCCGCGACCAAGGCCGCGGCCGAGACGGCGCGGAAGCCCGGCCTCCGGCCTCTCAACCCGACGCCCACGCTTCGCATGGCCCTACCCTCCGGGACCATGATAGGCCTTTCCCCCGCTCGAGTTGTCAAGAATTCGTTAATATTCTTCCGCAAGCCCGTCGTTTCGGACGGGCCGCCGCAGCATCTTTCAGGCTATCCGGGCATGCCTCGGCATACGTCAATGATCCGCGACTCGCTGGTTCTCCTGACGATAAGGCTACACGAGATAGTCCTGGACCTTCCCCTCGGCGTCCACCCGGCGCATCCAGACGATGACGGCCTTGTTGTTCTTGTCGTAGAACTGGCCGATGCAAAGCAGGATGAAGTCGACGAGCCAGCCGATCCCCAGGCAGCCGAATGTCAGAAGCCAAACGACCCCGGTCCCGATCTTGCCCACGTAGAACCTGTGGGCCCCGAAGACGCCCAGCCAGAGACAGAGGAGAACCGCCGACAGTCTCGATTTCTCCGACATGAGTGGACCTCCCATCGCAAAGCCATGGATCAAGAGCAGCTTTCTTATAGCAAATAATACTCTCAGGGGTCAACGATACGGTGCTATGGGCTTTGATGCCAACGCTCACCGTACCGGGACGGGGATGTTCGCGACCGGAACGGAATGACTTGACGGCGGCCGGTCCCGCGTGTCCCGTTCAGAACGACATAGATAGGGATATCGTCATGCCGCCTTGTCGCGCGGGGACGAGGGAGATGGTCGGGAGCGGCGCCGGTCCGGCCTGTGTGGTGTAGACGGTCTTCCAGCTGGAGGCGAGAGCTCCGTTGAGACCGCCGACGAGGGCCCCCAGGCCGCCGAGGATGGACATGGACCGGAAATAGTCGTTTCCCTCCGGGAATTCGACGATCCCGCGGGTCCCCCAGTAGCCGAGCCCCGCCCCCGCCAGGAAGCCGAACAATGCCCCCAGGCCGACTCCCGATCTTCGGACCTTGATGGCCACAATATCGTCCCAAGAAACGGTCGCCCCCGGCTTTTCGCCGCCCGACTCGGCCTTCCGGCACCCGATACCCTGGGCGAGGACGATGGGATCTCGACAGGTGCGTTCTCCGAGGGGCGTGACGAGCCGAATCTTTTTCTTCCCCGAGATGATCTCCGCGATTTCGGATCTGTTTTGGGTCTGTCCGGAGCCGGCCGGAAAGGCAATGCCGGCCACAAGCAGGCTCAACGCAAGAAAATACGCTGACATCCGCAGCCCGTTCGGCTTCCGCTCATGACGACCGCTCATTGATCCCCTCCTTTCGAAGGACTTCCGGCCGCTCCGATCGGCCGTTTCGCCGCAATTATAGCTGATGCGGGAGGGGGAGTTGTCAAGGAGTTGTCAAGAAAGGAAAAAGGGGCGCCGGCCGGACGATGCTCTAGGACGCCGTGTAGCCGATCTTCAGCGTCACCTGGTAATAGGCGACGGCGTTCTTCTCGATGTAACCGCGGGTCTCGACGATCTCGAACCAGCGCAGGTTGGCGGCTGTCTTGCCGGCCTCGGCTAGGGCGTTCTTGATGGCCTCCTCGATGCTGACTTTGGAGGACCCGACGATCTCCATCTTCCGGTAGACGTGTTCGCTCATATGTCCTGTCCCTTCTGGAAAAGCTCGATCGTTTCGGGATTGAACAGGACGATCAGGCTGCAGGTCCCGAGGACCTTGATGTGGTCCTGCATGGTCAGGCCTCCGCGCCGTATCGCCCGGCCGAACCGAGGACCTCGCGGTTCTTGCGCTTGTACATCTCGACGAGGGCCGCGCGGGCCGGGCCCAGGTACTTGCGGGGGTCGAACTCGCCCGGCGATTCGACGAAGATCTTGCGGATGGCGGCCGTCATGACCATCCGGCCGTCCGTGTCGATGTTGATCTTGCAGACGGCCGAGCTGGCCGCCTTCCGCAGCTGCTCCTCGGGCACGCCGACGGCGTCCTTCATCTTGCCCCCGAAGGCGTTGATCGTGGCCACCGCCTCCTGGATGACCGAGGACGCGCCGTGGAGGACGATGGGGAAGCCCGTCAGCCGCTTTTCGATCTCCTTGAGGATGTCGAACCGCAGCGGCGGCGGGACGAGGATGCCGCGCTCGTCGCGGGTGCACTGCTCGGGCTTGAACTTGTAGGCCCCGTGCGAGGTGCCGATGGAGATGGCCAGGGAATCGCACCCCGTCCGCTTGACGAAATCGACGACCTCGTCGGGCCGCGTGTAGGTCGATTTCTCGGCCTTGACGTCGTCCTCGATCCCGGCCAGGACCCCGAGCTCGCCCTCGACCGAGACGTCCCGCTCCCGGGCGTAGGCCACGACCTGCTGGGTGAGCACGACGTTGTCGTCGTAGGCGAGGTGCGACCCGTCGATCATGACCGACGAGAAGCCGTTGTCGATGCACGACTTGGCCAGCTCGAAGGTGTCGCCGTGGTCGAGGTGGAGGGTGATGGGGACAGGCTGTTTGAAGCCCTTGGCTTTCTCGATCTCCCGGGCCATGCGGACGGCGCCCTCGGCCATGTAGCGGAGGAGCGTCTGGTCGGCGTACTTGCGGGCCCCGCTCGAGACCTGGAGGATGACGGGCGAACGCGTTTCGACGCAGGCCGTGATGATGGCCTGAAGCTGCTCCATGTTGTTGAAATTGTAGGCCGGCACGGCGTACCGGCCGGCGAAGGCCCGCCGGAACATGTCTCGGGTGTTCTCCAGCCCGAGATCTTTGTAGGAAACCGGCATGAGAAACCTCCTCGGGGCCCGGCTGGCCCTCCTATCCCCTCCTTATGTCGAGAAAAACCCTTCCTCATCATAATGGAAGGGGAGGGGCGGGTCAACCGCCGTCCCGCCGCCTTGTCTTTTCGGCACCCGTCTGTTATAAAACCGGAGGAATGGACACCAGCCTGACGCCGGCGGCGAACGCATGTGACGCGGCCGGGCGAATACGACGAAGGGGTATGGCGATGCGCTTTAAAGCGATGTCCGCTGTCTTTCTCGTGATCCTCCTTGCCGGGGCGGCCGAGGCCCAGGTCCGCGTCGAATTCCGGACGACCGACGGAACGCCGACCCTCTACGCCGGCGGCCGGCCCATCGCGGAGCTCGTGCCCTTCCGCGAGGAGGGCTTCGCCGCCGAGGATGTGGTCCGAGAGGTCCGGCCCGGCCTCTTCGAGTGGACCCGGATCTTCACCTGCAACAGCGACGACTTCGTCCGCCCGGCCCGGCTGACGATGGAGCTCGAAACCCGCTACAAGTCGCTCTACAGCCTCATCCCGGCCGTGATGTACGACGGGAACGCGTGGGGCACGGGGCTCGAGCCCAAGGGCTTCGTCACCGACGGACGGCCCTGGGTCTTCGCCTTCCATCGGACGTCCGTCCCCGGCGCGACGTACTCCGAATCCGGGGAATGGTCGGTCGCCCTCTTCAGCCGCCCGGGCCAGATGCCGGGCGGGTTCTCCTGCTTCCTCGAGCCGGGCGACGACAGGACCATCCACGGCCTCGTCTGGCCCGAGGAGGAGACCCCCCGCGTCTACGCGTACCGTGATCTTTACCAAGAGGCCTACCGGGAGGACCTGCGGGTCTCGCGCGGCCAGACCATCGCGCTCAAGGCCTGGATCGTCGCGGCCCCCGTCGCGGCGCCGAAGCACGGCTGGCGTGCGCTGCTCGATGCGGCCTGGACGCTCAACGCCCGGCCCGCCGCCCCGAAGTGGGACCCGGAGATCCTCTGGGACCTCGGCGTCGAATTCGCCACGGAGAGCCTATGGGCCGAGGAGAAGAGCTTCAAGGGATTCTCCATCGGCCTGAGATGGGACGGCGCCAAGTGGGTCCAGCGCTCGTCCCGGAAATACGAGATCGGCTGGGCCGGCCAGAACGCCTCGCTGGCCAACTCGCTCCTCGCGGACTTCCTGAAAACGGGCGACCGGAGCTCGCTCGACAAGGGGATCGCCTGCCTTGACTCCTGGGTCCGCAACGCCCGGCTTCGCAACGGGCTCATCCGCGGGCAGTTCGACCATATCATCGGCCTCGGCGATCCGAAGCGAGAGGTCCAGGATGCCTGCAACCTGGGCAACGCCGCGCAGAACCTTTTCGAGGCCTTCGAGCTGGCCGCCAAGTGCAGGCTTCAAAGGCCGGAGTACAAGGCCGCGGCCCTGGGCGTCTGCGACTTCGCCCTCAAGGCCATGCGGGCCGACGGCCGCATCGGCAAGGCCTGGACGAACGACGGCAAGGCCGTCGATCCGGACGGGACGATCGGGGCCTTCCTCATCCCGCCTCTCGTCACGGCCTACCGGACGACCCGCGAGAAGAAGTACCTGGACGGGGCCGAGCGGGCCTTCGCTTACTACATCGGGCAGTTCCTGAAGGACGGCTTCACGACGGCCGGGGCCCTCGACACCCACTGCATCGACAAAGAGTCGGCGACGCCGCTCCTCAAGGCCGCGCTGGAGCTCCACGACATCACCGACGAGGAGAAATATCTCCGGCGGGCCGAGGACGTCTCCTATTACATCGCCACGTGGCAGTGGCACTACACCGTGCCCTACGCCGAGGGCACGATCCTGCGGGAGATCGGCTACGATACGTTCGGCGGGACGGCCGTCTCGACCCAGCACCATCACCTGGACCCGTTCGCCCTGATCATCGTCAACGACTGGCTCAAGCTCGCCCGGCTGACGGGGAACGCGGCGTGGCGGGAGCGGGCCCTGGCCGCCTGGGCCAACGGCTCGCTCGGCATCTCCGACGGCGACCTCGTCGTCATGGGCAAGCGGCGCCCGGCCGGCAGCCAGGACGAGGGCTTCCTCCAGACGCGCTGGTACCATCCCTTCTCGGTCAGCCAGTGGCTCGTGGCCTGGCCGACGGCCTTCCGCCTGGAAACGCTCAGGGCGACCCCGAACTGGCTGCCCTTCTACCGGGAGTGAGAGGGACGGGGAGCGCGGCGAGGAGAGCGAGGTGCGGCTGAAGCTGGCTTACGGCAAGGAGGGGTTGCCGCTCGAGCTCGATGACGCGCTGCACGTCACGGTCGTCGAGCCGGCGTTCGTCCCGGCCCTGCCCGATCCGGCGGGCGCCGTGCGAGAGGCGCTGGGGAAGCCCCTTGGATCGCCGCCCCTTCGCGACCTCGTCCGGCCCGGCATGAGCGTCGGGATCGTCTTCAGCGACATCACCCGGCCGGTCCCGAACCCGCTATTGCTGGGGGCCGTACTTGAAGTGATGGATGCGGTCCCGGGCGTCGAGGTCACGCTGTTCAACGCTTTAGGGACGCACCGAGCCAACACCGAAGCCGAGCTCAGAGCCATGCTCGGGGATCGCATCTTCGAGCAGCGGCGCATCGTCCAGAACGACGCGTTCGACCCGGCGACCCAGGTCCGCGTCGGCGTGACCTCGAAAGGCCACGAGACCTGGCTCAACGCCGAGATCATGCGTTGTAACCTCAAGGTCCTGACGGGATTCATCGAGCCGCATCTTTTCGCGGGATTCTCCGGCGGGGGCAAGGCCGTCATGCCGGGCATGGCCGGGCAGAGGACCGTGCTCGGCAACCACGACGCCGGGATGGTCGGGCACCCGAACGCTATTTGGGGAGTGACGCGCGGGAACCCCATCTGGGAGGAGATCCGCGAGGTCGCCGGGCAGGCCGGGCGGCTCTTCCTGCTCAATGTCACGCTTAACCGCGACAAGGCCGTGACCGGGGTCTTCGCGGGAGACCTCGACGAGGCCCACGCCGCAGGCTGCGAGTTCGTCCGGCGCTCGGCCATGGTCGCCGTGCCGCGGCCGTTCGACATCGTCGTCACGACGAACTCCGGCCATCCCCTCGACCTCAATCTCTATCAATCCGTCAAGGGGATGAGGGCGGCCGAGCCGGTGGTGAGGAAGGGCGGAGCCGTCATCATCGCCGCGAGCTGCTGGGACGGCATCCCCGAGCACGGGCTCTACGGGAAGCTCCTCAGGGAAGCGCGGAGCCCGCGCGAGCTCCTGGAGACGATCAGCGCGTCCGGCTTTCTCGAGCAGGACCAGTGGCAGGCCCACGTCCAGGCCCTCGTCCAGCTCAAGGCGGACGTCTACGTCAGGTCCGACGGCCTGTCGGATGACCAGATCCGCGGGGCCCTCCTCGAGCCTTGCCGGAAGATCGAGGATACGGTGGAGGAGCTTCTCGCGAAGTACGGGCGCGGCGCGTCGATCTGCGTCATGCCCGAAGGCCCTCAGACCATTCCCTACGTTGCATAAGGCCCATAGGGCAGCCGCCATAACATCGATAACCGATCTGCCCTCAGCAGTGGGGCTCAGTGTCCTTCCAACTTAAGGCGGGTGAAGGACTTGGCGCCGGCCTCAATAGCGCCGAGGCATTGCCGAAGAGGAGCGGATTTGATAAGATAAATGGGATGAAAAAAGCGGTCAGGATCGTACGGTTGGACAGATCCGACGAGCTCGATTTCGACCATTGGCTGAAAGTCCCGCCGGCCGAGAAGCTGGGCACCCTTCAATATCTGAGGGAAATGGTCTATGAGCTGAAGAATGAGAGTCGAAAAGGACTACAGAGATTTCTTAAAGTTACTCGGCGCAAAAAAAAGCTAAATACCTGATCGTCGGGGGATTCGCCTATTCCTATTATGCAGAGCCCCGCTATACGAAGGATATCGACATCCTGGTTGAGGCGACCGAGGAGAATGGGGCGAGAGTGGCGGCCGCCATCGCCGAATTCTGGGGGATGAAGCCGGGGGTCAAGCCGGCCGACTTTCTCCGGACAGACTTGATCATC
This sequence comes from Candidatus Aminicenantota bacterium, assembly GCA_037447475.1. Lineage (GTDB taxonomy): Bacteria > Acidobacteriota > Aminicenantia > Aminicenantales > Saccharicenantaceae > RBG-16-66-30. The sequence goes on along the minus strand of JBBIGP010000014.1, from coordinate 34,060 downwards.
CAGCTGGGATTTGCACCGGTCAGGATCAACCTCATCACGGCCTGCTCCGGGATCGAATTCCGGCCGGCTTGGAAGAAAAGGACCAAAGCGAGGTATGGGGACGTCGATGTCTTTTTCATCTCTCTTGACGATCTGATCAAGAACAAGAAAGCGGTCGGCCGCGACAGGGACCGGCTCGACGTCAAGTACCTCGAGCGAGTGAAGAGAGCGCAAAGGTCTCCGACTTTCTCTCGATAGCGGGCGAACAGGACGCCTCATTCGATAAAAGGATTCGAGACCCGAACGCCGGCCAAGGTCCGGCCGTGGGGGAGGTCTTCGGAGAGCAACAGGGAAGCCTTCCCTCGGGCGGCCGCTGCCACGATCAGGGAGTCCCAGAAGGATAGGCGCTCCCGGGCTTCGATCGCGAAGGCCAGGAGCAGGGAGTCGCCGTCGTTGACGACGACGTCCCAGGTCAGCAGGTCCGTCACGACCTCTCGGGCCAGAGCGGCTTTGAGTGGCTTGGGCACCTTGCGCGTCAGGGTGACGTAGAGTTCCTGGAGCACCTGGGTGCTGATCAGGCCCTCTCCCGTTTGCCAGAGCCGCGCTACGGCGTCCTTCGCGATCGCGCGCTTCTTGCCGGCCGTCGCGTCGTAGGCATAGACCAGGATGTTCGTATCGACGAACGTGCTAGGTCCGTTCATGCAGCTCGTCCCGGGCGCCGGGCCTGCCGCCGCGCGTCCCCAGCGTGAGTCCTTTTGCCAGCCTCTTCTGCTGCCTCTTCCGGGCCGCCGCGTAGCCCGCCGTGCGCTCGATCTTCTCTTCGATGGCCGTCCGGACGTAAGAGTTAAGAGTCCGATCCTCCCGGACGGCCATCTCCTTGGCCTTTCTCACGACGGAGTAGGGCAGGGACAAGGTCAGATTGCGCTTGGCTTCAGTTGGTTCTCTCATTTCCTGATCAGTCTAACACATAAATATGTGTAAATCAAGCGGGCGGGCCGCGACGGACAGGGCTAGGAGGACGAGAGAGAGCTTATAGAGCGTTCGCCAAGCGGCGTTGGCCTCGCGGAGGATCTCGAACTCCTCGAACCAGACGGTCTCGCAGGCCCCGTTGCCGCGGTCGGTGCGGACCGCGCTCGAGCCCCGGGCGTAGGGCGCGCCCTTGTAGCCGTAGGAGAAGCTCACCCGATGAGAACGATCTCCTTCTGTGGTCGGCCGAGCCACTCGGCGCCGTCCTTGGTGACGACGACCATCTCCTCGATAGTGATCGTGCCCCGGCCGGGGACGGAGAGGCGCGGCTCGATGGTGAAGACCATGCCCTCCTCGAGCTTCTGGAAGGGCTTGTGGGCGTATTTTTCCCAGGCCGGGCCGAGCAGGGCCGTGCCGTCGTGGGCGAACCGGCCGACCTGATGGCCGAGGGCGTGGGGGAACTCGGCGTAGCCGGCTTCGACGACGATCGAGCGGGCCACGGCGTCGATCTCGCGGCCTTCGACGCCCGGCTTCATCGCCCGGCGCGCATCCTCGACGGCCCGGACGATGGTTCGAAAGCCCTTCATGACGTCCTCGGGGGCTTGGCTCTCGCCCGGCTCGAGGATGTAGAAGGTCCTCTGCATGTCGGAACAGTAGTTGTTGACCTTGACCCCGAAATCCATGTTGAGGACATGGCCGCGCTCGACGGCGCGGTCGGTGGGCGAATAGTGGGCCTGGGCCGTGTCGGGCCCGGTGAAGACGGCGGGACAGGTGGCTTGACCCCAGGCGGTGGGCAGGCCGCGCCGTCCGGCCTCGGCCAGGATGAAGGCGGCGATCTCTTTCTCGGTCTTTCCTGGCGCGATGAACAGGCCGACGGCCGCGTAGATCTCCTCGGTGGCCTTGACGGCCTCCTTCATCCAGCCGATCTCGGCGGCGGACTTGCGCTCGCGCAAGGCCGAGACGATCTTTTCGGCCGGCTGGAGGCGGTCGGCCATACCGATATCCTCGAGGAATTCGCGGAGCGTCAAATACATGCCGTGGGTCAGGCCGTCGCAGATCTCGCTCGTCTTGGAGTAGTTGACGGCGATCGTCCGCGGGTCGATCTCCTTGAGGTATTCGAGGAGTGGTTCCTTGATGCCGGTGACGAAGCCGACGACCTTGTCGTAGGCCCCGGCCTCCTCGATCGCCTTCTGGTCGTAGAGCCCGACGATGGCCCGGGTCCGGCCGTCAGCCGAGACGATGAAGGCCGAATGCCAGGTAACGTGGCCGGGGGCCAGGAAAACAAGCGTCGGGTCGCCGCAGATCTCGCTCTCGCGGGTAAAAGTGATCCAGCAGTCGAGGCCGAACTCGCGGAGGAGCCCGGCGGCCTGTTTGACCTTTTCCTGGATGAGGGTCATGGGTTCACTCCGGGACGTCTAGGTTGCGAAGCGCTTGAGCTTCTTGATGAAGATCAGGACAAGGAGCGCGGAGGTGATCATCAGGGCGGCCAGGAACAGGAAGAACTCGTGGTGGGCCAGGCGGCTGTAGGACTTGCCGAGCATGCCGCTGCCGTAGCTCCCGATGGCCGTGGCCGCGAACCAGCCGCCCATCATCAGCCCTGCGATCTTGGGCGGGGCGACCTTGGAGACGAACGACTGGCCCATGGGCGAGATGAGGATCTCGGCCAGGGTGACGACGAAGTAGGTCCCGATGAGCCAGGCGGGCGACATGATGTTGCGGTCCTCGTTGCCGCCGGCGAGCGAGGCGGCGACCATGATGATCATGGCCAGGCTCATGATCATCATGCCCAGGAAGATCTTGACGGGCGTCGAGGGTTCCTTGCCCTTGAGACGGAGGCGGGCGAAGAGGGTCAGGAGGAGGGGGGTCAGGACGAGGATGAAGAACGGATTGAAGAACTGGTAGGTCTCCGGGCGGAGCCATTTCAGGACCAGGGTCGAGCGCTCGGCGAACAGGGTCAGGCCGAAGGCGTTCTGGTAGAAGGCGATCCAGAAGAAGATGACGATGAGGAACAGGATGACGAGGGTCTGGATGCGCTGGACGAACTCCTTGCGGTCGACCTCGGGGTAGGGGGCGGATGCGTCGGGCACGGCGCCGGGAGAGGAGGGCGGGGGAACGGTCCGGCCGCCCGTGCCCAGACGTCCGTCGAACGGCCGGAGATGGAGTTGTCCGGCTTGGAAGATGATCAGGGCGAAGATCATGCCCACGGCCGCGACCCAGAACGAGACGTTGTAGCTGCCGAAGACGGCGCTGTTGAAGGTCGCGATGAGCGGAGCGACCATGGCCCCCAGATTGACGCCCATGTAGAAGATGTTGAACCCGGCGTCCTTGAGGTGGACCTTTTCGGTGTAGAGGTTGCCGACGAGGACCGACATGTTGACCTTGAAGATGCCGGTGCCGATGCCGATGAGCAGCAGGCCGATGTAGAACGTGGTCACGTGGTCGGCCGACGAGACGGCTAGGCCCACGTAGCCGAAACCCATGAGGGTAGCCCCGATGCGGACGGTCCGGATCTGGCCAAGGACCTTGTCGCCCAGCCAGCCGCCGAGGAGAGGCATGAAATAGCAGAGGGCCAGGAAGAGGCCGTACATGTCGCCCTTGCGGCCGTCGGGCCAGCCCAGAACCTTGTCCATGTAGAGGACGAGGATGGCCATCAGGGTGTAGAAGCCGACCCTCTCCCACATCTCGGTAAAGAAGATGAAGGCCAGGGCGCGCGGGTGTTTCTTCAGCATGTGACCGCCTTTCTTATGTCGGGCATTGGCGAGGGGAGTATCCTAAAGGAAAACGAAGAAGGGGTCAAATCTCCACTTATTAATTTCTCGCTGGCCGGCGTGCGTGATACCTCGGGGATATCGATGATTAGTTAATAAGTGGAGATTTGACCCCTTCTTGGTCGGCGTTGACTTGATCGGACCTCTGAAGCTATCATCGTCTCACCATGAAACAGATGATCATCGCCGCGCTGGCCGTTCTCTTCGTCGCGTCGCTCTTCGTCTCGTGCCGGGAGTCTCGTCCCGGTGCGGAGGAGATCTGCGTCCTGGAGACGTCGATGGGCACGATGGCCTTCGAGTTCTTCGAGGCCGACGCGCCCAAGACCGCCGCCCAGATCAAGGACCTCGTCCGCAAGGGCTACTACGACGGCAAGGACTTCTACCGCGTCGTCCGCGGCCATGTCATCCAGACGGGTGGCGGCGACGCGCCCAAGCTGCCGCCCGAGTTCAACGCCCGGCCCCACATCTTCGGCACGGTCGGCCTGGGCCGGACGGAGGACGAGGGAAGCGGCGACTCGGAATTCTACATCTGCATCGCGGCCCGGCCCTATCTCGACGGCCGGTACACGGTCTTCGGCCGGCTCGTCGAGGGATTCGAGGTCCTCGAAAGGATCGCCGCCGTCCCGGTCGAAGAGAAATGGGAAGGCCCCGGGAGGATGGCCATGCACAAGCCGCTCGAGCCCGTCGTCATCCGGAAGGCCAGGATCGAATCGCGCGACCCCGCCGCCAACGGGCGCGAGGGCTTCCCCGAGGTCCGGGGGCTCGTCGTCCGGTACTTTTTCCGTGATCCGGCGGCGGCCGAGCGCTTCTACGGACGGGTCCTGGGCCTGGCGGCGGCCGGGCCGGGGCTTTTCCGGCTGTCGGAGACGGCCTTTCTGCGCGTCTCGCCCTTGTCCGACGCGGGGGATGACGCCGACGCGCCGCAGACCGCGACGCTGTCGTTCGTCACCGACGAGATCGACGGCTGGTACGATTATCTCAAAGCCCACGGACTGAAAATGCGCTCTGAGCTCAAGGACGCGACACGCCACCCCACCCGCGGTTTCGTAACTTATGATCCCGAGGGCCACCTCCTCGAGTTCGAGCGCTTCCTGGACGACCGACAGAACTTCCGTCTCCATGACGCCCTGAGCGAGGTCACATCGCTCTATCCCGAACCCGGCGCGGAGACTGACCGCCCGGCCGGACTGGGGATCAAAGCCAACGTTCTCTGGCTTTATTACCGGGACCTCGAAGCCGCCCTGCGCTTCCAAGTCGACAAGCTCAGCTCGGGACTTCTCGTCGACCAGGGGTTCGCCAAGGTCATGACGGCCTCGCGGTCGGGATTCGTCGGCCTCGTCGACGGGGCCCAAGGCCTCCATCCCTTCACCGAGCGCAAGGCCGTCCGGATCGATCTCATGGTCGACGACCCCGCCGCTTGGCGGCACATCCTCAAGCGCCGCGGCGTGGCCACTGGGACGGAAGTGGAGGCGGGCGGCGAATCAATCTTCCTCGATGCCGGCGGTTATGTCTTTCAAATAAGAAGGGGTCAAATCTCCACTTATTAAAAAAGACTTCCTAAACGAAGGTCCCGGAGTAAACTTAAGGTTCATCTCCCATTTCCGGGGAACATATAGTCTGGAGGGGACGATAGACGTCCCCCTGAAGACCCCCAGAGCGGAGGGGGACCCGCCGGCCGCCGGCGGGGGAACCGTCGGGACTAGTTTCCGGGGGCGTGGGGGACAAGGGGGGATGTCTATCGGCAAGCCTCATCGCCGATAGCTCCCGAAAACGGAAGATAAACCAAATTTAACAAGTGGAGATTTGACCCCTTCTTATCTGGCGGACTTGAGGCGGTCCCAGACGCGGACGTAGAGGGCGTTGGCGGCGCCGATGTCGGCGATCATCTCGCTCCGCTCCAAGACCTCCGGCGCCAGGAAGATGCTCGGATTGCCCCGGATCTCCGGCCCCAGCAGCTCGTACGAGGCCCGGTTCGGGCAGAGGAAGTGGATGAACTCCGTGTTCTCGGCGGCCACCTTTGGGTCGTGCAGGAAGTTGATGAACGCGTGGGCCAGCCCGGCCTGCTTCGCCCCTTCCGGGATAACCATGTCGTCGCACGAGATGACCGTCCCCTCCTCGGGCACCACGAACCGGACATCGGGGTTCTCCCGCGCGACCTGAAAGATGTCCCCGTTCCAGGCATGGACGAGCAGGAACTCGCCCGAAGCCAGCCCGATCTTGTACTGCTCGTTCTCGAACTTGGCCAGATTGGCCTTCCACTCGAGGAGTAGGCCCTCCGCTTCGGCGAGCTCGTCCTCGTTCGTCGTGTTGATGCTGTGCCCCAGGGCCTTGAGGGCCGCGCCGATCGTCTCCCTCATGTCGTTGAGCATGGTCATCCGCCCCCGCAGGTCGGCCCGCCCGAACATCGACCACGACGGGGCCGCGTCCCGGACTCGGCTTTCGAGGTAGGCGATGCCGGTCACCACGAGCATATAGGGGACGGAATGGTCCATGGTCCGGTCGACCGCCCGGGCGAGATACTCCGGGTCGACATGGGCGAGGTTGGGCAGCAGTCCGCGGTCGAGGGCGAGGAGCATGCCTTGGGCGTGCATGAGGCTGACCATGTAGCTCGAGGGTGTCAGGACGTCGTATCCGCCGGCCCCGGCCCTGAGCTTGGCGTACATAGCTTCGTTCGATTCGAACGTGTCCAGCACGACCCGGCAGCCGTGCTCGCGCTCGAACCGGCGGACGAGCTCGGGCTTGATGTAATCGGACCAGGTGTAGACCCGCAGGACCGGCCCGCCCCCGCCGCAGCCCGTCGGGAGAGCAAGGGCGAGCGCGAGCGAGCAGGCGGCGGCTGCCTTTGCTAAATAGCCCGGATCGATCTTCATCTGTTTGTCCTGGATGTCTTTATAGCCCAGTCAGGCCCCCATTTCAATCCCGCATATCCTCGCGGATAGGGGGACACGGACCTCCGGCACGCAGCGAAAGGGGATACGTGCCTTGGTACATGTCTCCGGCTTCGCCCAGGCTCCTCCCGCTTCGAGCAGGCGAAGGGCGGTGACGCAGCAGCGAGGGGCTCCGCCAACGCGGAGCCGGTGAGCAACGGCGGTGGGTTTCGGCATGTTCGAGTGGAGATCCTGGCCCTAACAAAGCCCCCGATGTGGAAGAGCGTTCTACTGTGACGGGCACGGATGGGGGGTGCGCCGCGAGAGGCACCGCCGGACGCCTGCGAGAAGTTGCGGCGCGATATGACGGGCCGGCTACTTCTTGGCGCGGCTCAGCCGCCGGCTGGCCAGCACGGCCGTCACGGTGACCGCCAGCAGCAGCGTCGACAGGGCGTTGATCATCGGCGGCGCCCCGAACTTGATCATGCTGTAGATGCGAAGCGGCAGGGTCGTCGCGCCCGGCCCGGCGACGAAGAAGGTGATGACGAAATCGTCGACCGACAGCGTGAAGGCCAGCAACGCCCCGGCCGCGATGCCCGGCATGAGCATCGGCACGAGGACCCGCCTCACGCTCTGCCACCACCCCGCCCCGAGGTCACGGGCCGCCTCGACGACCGAGAAATCGAAGTCCTGGAGCCGCCCCAGCACGGTCATGGCCACGAAGCTGACGCAGAACGTGATGTGGGCCAAAATGATCGTCCCCAGCCCGAGCGGCACCCCGGCCGCCACGAAGGCCATCAGCAGGCTGATGCCCATCAATATCTCGGGCACGACGAGCGGCGCGTAGATGAGCGTGTAATGAGCGCGCTGCAGCCTGCTCCCGGCGTACCGGTGGAGGGCGAAGGCGGCCAGCGTCCCGAGGACGACCGAGACCGCGGTGACCGTCACGGCCACGATGAGCGTGTTCTTCAGGGCCTGCCAGACCTCGGGCGACTCGAAGAGCCGCCGGTACCAGACGAGCGAGAAGCCCTGCCACCGGCTCGAGAACCGGGCCGGGTTGAACGAGTTGGCCACCAGGACGAGGATGGGCAGGTAGAAGAAGGCCAGCACGGCCCCCGTGACGACCGCCGGCCAGCGGCTCCTCCTCAAGGCGACTCCCCCATGATGATGTCGGCCCGCTTCTTCTTCCTCTGAAGCGCCAGCACGGCGGCGAGCGGCGCCATCACGGCCAGGACGAGCACGGCCGACAGGGCGCTCGCGTGCGGCAGGTTGCGGTCCGTGAAGACCCGCTGGGCGATCTTGTTGCCCAGCATCTCGCCCGACGGCCCCCCGACGAGGTCGGGGATGATGTAAGACCCCAGCGCCGGGATGAAAACGACGAGGAAGGCCGTCAGCAGGCCCTGCCGGATGCCCGGCAGGAACGCCTTCCGGAACGCTTGGAAGGGCCGGGCCCCCAGGTCGCGGGCGGCCTCGACGATCCGGAAGTCGAACTTCTCGGCGGCCGCGTAGATGGGCAGGATGGTGAACGGCAGGAAGGTGTAGACCATGACCAGGACGACCGCCGCCGGGTTATAGAGGAGCATCGTGTCGGGCCCGGCCAGGCCCGCCGCCTGGAGCATCCCCTTGATCAGCCCCTCGGGGTGAAGCAGCGACCTCCAGGCGAAGACGCGCACCAGGAAGCTCGTCCAGAAGGGGATGATGACCAGCATCAGGAGCCGGTTCCGCCATCTCTCGGAGGCCCGGGCGATCGCGTACCCGGTCGGCACGGCCAGGACCAGGCAGATCGCGGTCGTCAGCAGGCCGATCCACAGCGTCCGCCAGGCGACGGCCAGGTTGCCCGGCGTCCAGAGCGCCCGCACGGTCTCGAGGGTCCAGCCGCTCCCGATGCCGCCGTAGGGAGTGGCCGGCCGGAAGGCAAGGACGAAGATGAGCGCCGTCGGGACGACCATGAACAGAGCCAGCCAGGCGAACGTCGGAAGCGACACGAGCCGTTCGGCGCGTCGTCGGCGCTTAAGATCGCTCATCTTCTTGAGTTAGAAGGGGTCAAATCTCCACAATGATACATGTCCGGGTCCCAACGGGAGTGGCGTAGCCGATGTATCATTGTGGAGATTTGACCCCTTCGAGGAGGAAGCCGTCGTCGGCGTGCCACGAGATCCATACCCGGTCTTTCCAGCGGATGGGCCGGTCGTCGAAATAGTAGCGGGCGTGCTGCCGCAGGATCTGGAGGCGATGCCCGCCGGCCCGGGCCCAGTATTTCGTCGCCGACCCGAGATAGATGACGTCCTCGACTTCGGCTGGGACAGCGTTCTTCCGCGGCTCGTCCTCCGGCCGGTCGTGGCCGATGCGGATCTTCTCGGGCCGCACGCTGAGGAGGACGTCCTGGCCCGGCCGGACCGGCCGGTCGTTGTACGACACAACCCCGGGCATCCCGGCGATCTCCAGTCGGCAGTAATCGGCCTCCGGGCCGTCCAGGACCCGCCCCGCCAGGAAATTCGCGTCGCCGATGAAGGACGCCACGAACCCGGTCCGGGGCGACTCGTAGATCTCGGCCGGCGGCCCGACCTGCTCGATGCGGCCGCCGTCCATGACCGCGATGCGGTCGCTCAGGCTCATGGCCTCGGCCTGGTCGTGGGTGACGTAGAGGAATGTGATGCCGACCTCGTCGTGGACGAGGTCGAGCTCGATGAGCATCTTCTGCCGCAGCTTGAGGTCGAGCGCGGCCAGCGGCTCGTCGAGGAGGAGGACCTGGGGCTTGTTGACGAGGGCCCGGGCCACGGCGACCCGCTGCTTCTGACCGCCCGAAAGCTGATCGGGTTTCTTCCCGCCCTGGTCCTCCATGTGGATGAGACGGAGCATCCGGTCGACCTCCTCCCGGATCTCCTTTTTCGGCCGCTTGGCGACCGTCAGGCCGAAGGCGATGTTGTCGCGCACGGTCAGGTGAGGGAACAGGGCGTAGCTCTGGAAAATCGTGTTGACGGGGCGCTTGTCCGGCGCCAGGTCCGTGATGTCCCGGCCGTCGAGGACGACCCGCCCGGCGTCCGGGGCCTCGAAGCCCGCGGCCAGCCGGAGCATGGTCGTCTTGCCGCAGCCGCTCGGCCCCAGCAGCGAGAAGAACTCGCCCCGCCGGATCTCGAGCGAGACATCGTCCACGGCCCGGACATCGCCGAAGATCTTGGACACCCCCCGGAACTCGAGGAACTCAGCCAACGGCGGACGGCTCCCCACGGGATCGGCGCGGAGAAGGGCCTCGCGGGACGTCTCTCAAAGCGGCCCTATTATGGGAGAATGCGGGCCGATTTTCAACCCGCGTCCGTCGGCGCCGGCGGGGCCGGGAGCTCGATCCTCGACGACTTGAACCGGAGTCCCCGCTTGACGGCCGCGGCCGCCGTGTCGGCGAGCGAATAGAAGGTCGGCAGGAAGATCAGGGTGAAGAAGGTCGAGGTCGTCAGGCCGCCGACGATGGCCACCGAGATGGGGGCCCACATCGCGGCCCTCTGGCCCACCCCCTGGAAGAGCTGGGGCAGCATGTAGGGCAGGGCCAGGGGCAGGACGCCGAAAATGGTCGTGATGGCCGTCATGATGATCGGCCGGATGCGGTCCTTGCCTCCCTGGACGATGGCCGCGTTCTTGCCCATGCCCTGCGAGCGGAGCGTCCGGATGTGGTGGACGAGGATGATGCCGTTGTTGACGACGATCCCGAACAGCGTCAGCAGCCCCAGGTAGGAGGTCGTGTTCAGGGTGATGTTGGTCAGCTTGAACATCACGGCCACGCCGAAGATCGCCGGCGGCACGATGAGCAGGATGGTGAACGGGTAGACGAACGACTCGAACAGCGACGACATGATGATGTAGATGAAGAGCAGGGCCAGGATGATGGCCAGCGTCGATTCCCCCTGCGATTGCTGGAAGCGCCGGAAGCCCTCGCCCATGCTCCAGGTGTAGCCGTCGGGGAACTCCATCGTGCCCATGACCTTCTGGATGTCGGCCGTCAGGGCCATCATGCCCTGGGTCCTCGTGTTGACCCGGATGGAGAGCTTGGATTTCTTGTTCTCCTTGCGGATCGAGGTCGAGCCGACCCGGTAAGACATCGACGAGATGGCCGAGATGGGCACGGACTTGTCCCGGGTCCTCAGGCTGATGTTCCGGAGGTCCTCCTCGCTGAAGCCGTCCTCGCCCTGGATCTTCAGGATGATGTCGATCTCGCGGTTCTCGGTCTTGAACTTGCCGATGGCCCGGTCCGAGAGGGACTGGGAGACGGTCTGGGCGATCATCCGGCTGCTGACCCCGAGGTTCTCGGCCCGCGAGCGGTCGACCTGGAGAAGGAGCTGGGTGTCGCCGCCCTCGAGGTCGGAGGTCACGTCCTCGACGTTGGGCACCGTCCGCAGCCTCTCGATGACCATCGGGGCCAGCTCCGTCAGCGTCGTGTAGTCCAGACCGATGAGGTCCACGGACGTCCCGCGCCCGAAGCCGCCCCGGCCGAACCGCTCCCCGTACTCGTAGAGGATCCCGGCCTCGACAGGGAGCAGGGCCTTGAGCTTGTCCCGGATCTCGGCGACCGAGGGCCCCTTGTCCTCGAGGGACAGGTTGAGGGAGCCGCGGAACCGTCCCTGCCGCATGTTCCGGACCCCGAACTCGACGGTCATGTGCTTGAGGGCCAGCTCTTCCTTGCGGCTGAGGACGATGTCCTCGAACCGCTTGAAGAGGTCGTTCATCTGGTCCAGGGTGTAGGAGCGGGGCATGTAGACCGACAGGCCGACCTCGCGCTCCTCCCCGCCGAACATGAACTCGCGCTCGACGGTCCGGAGCATGAGGAAGGAGGAGACGAAGATGAGGATGGCCAGCCCGACGACGGCGAGCTTGTGCCAGGTCGTCTTGATCGTGAAGCCGATGACCTTCTCGTAGACCTTCGTCATCTTGACCAGCCAGCGGGCCTTCTCCTTCGTCTTGCCCGTGAAGAACCGGCTGGCCGCGAGGGGAATGAAGGTCAGGGAAACGAGGAGCGAGGCGATGAGGGCCAGGGAGATAGTCAGGGCGAAGTCCTGCATGAACCGTCCGAAGCCTGAGCCGGACATGAATCCGAGGGAGACGAAGACAACCAGGGTCGAGAGGGTCGCGGCCGTGACGGCGTGGACGACTTCGCCGGCCCCCTGGAGAGAGGCCTTCATCGGCGGGAGCTTCTTCTCCTGGCGAAGGCGGAAGATGTTCTCCAGGACGACGACGCTGTTGTCGACGAGCATGCCGACGGCCATCATCAGCCCGCTGAGCGAGATGACGTTGATCGTGATGTCGGCCCGGAAGATCGTCCGGGCCAGGTACATGAGGCTGAAGGTGAAGACCATGGCCATGGGGATGGCGATGGCGATGATGACCGTCGACTGGACCTTGCGGAGGAAGAACAGGAGGATGAGGACGGCCATGAGGCCGCCGATGGCCCCCGACCAGGTCAGGTCCCGGAGGCTCTGGAGGATGTCCTGGGACTGGTCGCGGTAGTAGACGACGGTCATGTCGTGGAGGGCCGGCTCGTCGGCCTTGATGCGGGCCATCGTCTCCTTGATCTGGCTGCAGACGTCGACGATGTTGGCGTTGGAGGCCCGGTAGACCTCGAAACGCACGGTCTCCCGGCCGTTGAGGCGGTTGAAGTCCTCCTTGGGGGGGTAGTCGTAGGTGACCCGGGCGACGTCGCCGATCGTCAGCCCCTTGTCGCTGACGGGCAGGCCCTGGACGTCGTCGAGGATCTTCAGCTCGCCGGGGACGCGGGCCGCGTAGCGGACGGGCCCGTCCTCGATATAGCCGGCCGAGACGTTGACGTTGTTGTTGCGGATCGTGTCGGTCAGGTCGCTGATCCGGATGGACGAGGAGTAGAAGATCTCCGGCTTGAGGTAGATGTTGAGGACCTTGTTGCGGATGCCGCGGATGTCGACGTTGGCCACGCCCTCGATCCGCTCGAGCTGCTGCATGATGTAGTTCTCCGACCAGTAGAAGAGGTCGTCGAGGTCGCCGGCCATGGAGACGCTGAAGTTGATGACCGGGCGGTCGCTCATCGAGCGGCGGTTGATGCGGATCGTCTCGATGTCCCGGGGCAGGTCGCCGCGGATCTGGTCGAGCTTGTCCCGGATCTGCATCGAGGCCAGGTCCATGTTCGTGCCCGTCTTGAACTGGAGGTGGATCATGGACGACGAGGCCGAGGACGTCGAGCTCAGCGTGTCGAGATTGTTGACGGTCGCCAGCATGTCCTCGACGGGGCGGGTGATCGTCCGCTCGACCTCCTCGGGGGACGACGAGGGATAGGGGATCATGACCATCAGGCCGGGGAATGACGTGTCGGGCATGAGCTCGAGGGGCAGGCGGAGCAGGGAGATGACGCCGATGGTCAGGAAGATGAGCATGAAGACGATGATCGAGACGGGCTTCTTGACGGCGAACTCGGGAAGGTTCATGACTCCGTCCTCCGGGGCTTGGGCGCCGCGATGGCCCTCTTGGCGCTCTTGAGGAGGCCCCTCAGCCGCCCTTCGGCGGCCTCGCCCGGCCGGGGCTCCCGGACGACCTTGTCGTAGACGAGGGGGATGAAGACGAGGGTCAGGAAGGTCCCGAAAATGAGGCCGCCGATGAGGGTCAGGGCCAGCGGGATGCGGATCTCGAAGCCCTCGTTGTAGTCCAGGGCCATGGGGGTCAGGCCGAGGACGGTCGTGATGGTCGTCATGAGGATGGGCCGCCAGCGGACCTGAGCCGCGGTCTTGATGGCCTCGCGCTTGGCCATCCCCTGGCTTTGGAGCTGGCCGATATAGTCGACGAGGACGATGGCGTTGTTGACGATGATCCCTGACAGGATGATCAGGCCGATGAGGACGATGACGTTGATCGACATCCCGGCGGCCAGGCCGACGGCCACGACGCCGATGATGCCCATGGGGATGGTGAACATGATGATGAACGGCTTCTTGAAGGACTCGAACTGGGAGGCCATGACGAGGTAGACGAGGAACACGGCCAGGAAGATGGCGAAGATCATGGACGAGAAGGCCACGTCCTGCTCCTGGCTCTGCCCGGCCAGGAAGATCGAGCAGTCGGCGGTCTTGGGGATGGTCGCGGCCGCGGCCATGACCCGTTTCTCGGCCTCGTCGAGGGAGATGCCCGTGTAGTTGCCCGTCAGGACGGCCGACCGCTGCTGGGTGATGCGGCGGATCTCGGCCGGGCCCTCCTTGATCTGGATCCGGGCCAGCGACTTGAGCGGGACCATGACGCCCAGCCCGTTGCGGACCATGATGCGTTCGATCTTCTCGACCCGGTCGCGGGAGTCCTCGGAGAGCCGCACCCGGATGTCGACTTCCCGGTCGCTTTCGATGAAGCGCGTCGCGATCTCGCCTTCGATCTTGTTCCGCAGCTGGGAGCCGACGGAGTTGATGGTCATGTTCTGGGCGGCCAGGACGGCCCGGTTGAAGATGATCTGGATCTCCGGGTAGCCCTCCTCCATGCTGGACTTCAGGTCGATGAGGCCGGGCGTCTCCCGGAGCAGGGCCAGGAGCCGGTCGGAGTTCTCCTTGATGCGGTCGAGGTCGGTCCCGGAGATGACGATCTCGAGGGGCGCCTTGAAGGAAAACAGGCGGGGCTTGGTGACCTTGATCTGGGCCGTCGGGAACCGGTCGAGGTCGGCCCGGATGCGGTCCATGATCCGGTCCTCGGCCTTGCCGAGGATGCCGGGCGTGAGACGGACGGTGAACTCCGAGAGGTTCTCCATCTCCTCCTGGAAGGAAATGCCCCCCCGCGATCCTTTGCCGATGAGCTCGTAGACGCTCTCGATCTCCGGGTAGGCCTCAAGGGCCTCGGAGATCTCCGACATGACGGCCTGGTTCTCCTTGAGGGCCGTCCCCGGGGGGAACTCGACGTTGATGAGGAGCTCGCCCTGGGAGATCATCGGGATGAGCTCCTGGCCCATGAACCGGGTCCCGAAGACGGCGCCGAGGAACAGGACGAGGACGAGGGCGACGATGACCCTTCGGCGCTTGAAGGACGCGTCCTGGGAGCGCTTGTAGGCGGCCAGGACGCGGTCGTAGAGCCTGTCGAGCGGCCGGAAGACGATCTTTAGGAAATTGGCGACGATCGGGCGCGGGTTGTCCCGCTGCATCGACGAGGCCAGCATGGGGACGACGGTCAGGGAGACGACGAGGGAGGCCAGCAGGGAGAAGGTCACGGTCAGGGCCATGTCCTTGAAAAGCTGGCCGGCGATGCCCTCGACGAAGACGATGGGGAAGAAGACGGCGACGGTCGTCAGGGTCGAGGCCGTGACGGCCCCGGCGACCTCCGTCGTCCCCTTGTAGGCGGCGTCGGCCCCGCCGTGGCCGGAGTCGCGGTAGCGCTGGATGGCCTCCAGGACGACGATGGAGTTGTCGACGAGCATGCCGATGCCCAGGGCCAGCCCCCCGAGGGAGATGATGTTGAGGGAGATGTCGGAGGAGAACATGAGGAAAAAGGTGATGACGACCGAGACGGGGATGGCCGTCCCGATGATCAGGGTGCTGCGGACGTTCTTCAGGAAATAGAGGAGGACGAGCACGGCCAGGATTCCGCCGATGAGGGCCGTCGATTTGACCTGGTCGATGGTGCTCTTGATGAACTTCGACTGGTTCGTGATGAGGACGTAGTCCAGGCCCCGGGGCCTGAGGATGTTCTGGCGGACGGCCTTGAGCCGCTCGTTGACGGCGTCGGCCACGGACACCGTGTTGGCGTCGGCGGCCCGGTAGATGGCGGCCTCGATGCACTCCCGGCCGTTGATCCGGGAGATGACCTTGCGCTCCTTGTAGCCGCGGTAGACGTCGGCCACGCTGCCGAGCGTGATCTGGACGTCGCCGCGCTTCTCGATGATGATGTCCTTGATCTCGTCGACCTCCCGGAACTGGTTGACCGTCCGGACGAGGTACTGGGTGTCCTTCTGCTTGAGGATCCCGGCCGACAGGTCGACGTTCTCTTGGGCCAGGCGGCTGGCGACGGTCGTGATGGGGATGTTGAGGAGGCTGAGCTTCTGCTCGTTGATGTCGATGTGGATCTCGTCCTCGAGGCCGCCCGAGATCGAGCAGGCGGCCACCCCTTCGATGCTCTCCAGGGCCTGCTTGACCTCGCGCTCGGCGATGTAGCGGATGTAGGCCAGCTCGGCGTCGCCGACGAGGCCGAGCTTCATGACCGGCTCCTGGTTCGGGTCGTAGCGGAGGATGACGGGCTTCGTGGCCCCCGTCGGGAAGCGCAGGAGGTCGAGCTTCTCGCGGACCTTGAGGGTCGCGAAGTCCATGTTCGTGTGCCAGGCGAACTCGATGGTCACCTCGGACAGCTCGGCCCGGGAGACCGATGAGATGCGGATGACGTTGTCGACGACCCCGCAGGTCTCCTCAATGGGCTTGGAGATGATGTTCTCGATCTCCGAGGGCGCCGTCCCGGGGTATTCCGTCCGGACGGTCAGGGTCGGGTAGGTGATCTTCGGCAGGAGGTTGAGGGTCAGCCGGGAGTAGGAGATGAAGCCGAAGATGAGGGCCGCCACGGTGAACATGAACACCGAGACGGGACGGTTGATCGAGAAGCGGACGATCTTCATTGCAGGACGTCGACCCGTTGGCCGTCCTTGAGGTTCTCGACCCCGACGGAGACGATGGTCTCGCCCCCTTCGAGGCCGCTCGCGACCTCGGCGAAGTCCTCTTCGGTGAGCCCCAGGACGATCTCCCGCTGGGACGCCCGTCCGCCGTCGACGACGAAGGCGTAGGTCTTGTTCTGGCGGTAGAGGATGGCCTTGCGGGGGATGACGAGGACGTTCTCCTTCTGGCCGACGGCGATGCGGACCTGGACGAACATGCCGGGCTTCAGGCGCAGGCTCTCGTCATAGACCTCGACGGTGACCCGGACGGTCCCCGTCTGGACGTCGATGCGGGGGTTGATGAGGGTCACCTGGCCCTGGAAGGTCGATTCCGAGAGGACCTCCGATGATACGGAGGCGGGCATGCCCGTCTTGAGTTTGATGGAATCGGCGGTGGGCACGAAGACCCGGACGAGCAGGGGATTGAAGTCCTCGATGGTGAAGACCTGCTGGTTGGAATTGACGCGGCCGCCGACCTCGATGAGTCGCTCGGTGATGAAGCCCGAGGCGTTGGCCCAGATGCGCGTCCAGCTGAGCTGGAGCTCGAGGTTCTGGAAGCTCTGTTCGCGGTTCTTGAAGTCGAGCTGGCGCTGCTTGTGGGCCGCGTCCTGGGTCTGGTACTCCTGCTCGGAGATGAGCTCGCGGGCGAAAAGCTCCCGGGCCCGGATGAGGTTCTGCTCGGCCTCGTCGAGGCTGAGCTTGGCCTGGTCGAGGGCGATTCGGGCCTGCTCGTGGCTGATGCGGATCTCGGTGTCGTCGAGGACGGCCAGGACGTCGCCTTCCTTGACGGAGGCCCCTTCCTCCTTGACGATCTGCCGGACGTAGGCCGACAGCCGGGCGAAGACCTCGACCTTGCGCTGGGGCTCGACGATGCCGTTGAGGACGATGAAGGAGTTGAGGTTCTGGCGCCGGATGGTCTCGATGTTGACCGGCAGGGCCTCCAGGTCGGGTTCGCCTCCGGGGCGTTTGGCGCCGGGCTGGGCTTTTCCTCGCGTGCCGCCGGCCGCCGCCTGAACGGCGGCGTTGTTGTTGCCGGGGGTCGGACCTGCGGCCTTCTTCTTGCAAGATGCGGCCAGACTCAGAATGAGGACGAGGCTCAGGAGCCAGGCCGTTCTTTTCGCTGTCTTTGTCATCGTCACCATGTTTCACCTTGTCTAGGGTTCGTTCGAGTCTTCCCTTATACGGAGGCTGTTCGAGCCCGGGCATAATTCTTGATATTATACCTCACGCTACATCATTTAGACGTCCCCCGGCCTCTTTTCTTCCTCAAGAGGTGGCCAAGAGGGGGTCAAATCTCCACTTATTAAATTATCAACAGGTTCCAGCTCCTCCCTGAGAGCAGCGAGATGCTCGGAACTTAATAAGTGGAGATTTGACCCCTTCCTCTGGGGGGCGGTGAAGCTCCCGGGCCGGGCTTCCGTATTTCCTTGAGGGGCCGGTTTACGGCCCGCCCTCGCTATGCTACGCTTACGCCGATCAATCCCGAAAGGAGAATCCCCATGAGATCGTGCCCTAAGGCCCTGACGATTTTAGCCTTTCTATGCGTTCTGGCCGCCTCCGCTGCGGCCAGCCCGGCCGCCGGCCAGGACCTGGCCGGACACTGGGAGGGGGCCATCGAACTGCCCGGCCAGAAGCTCGATGTCGATCTCGATTTCGCCAAGCGGGCCGACGGGACCTGGAAAGGGGACGTTTCCATTCCACTCCAGGGAGCCAAGGACCTGCCCCTGACCGGCATCATGATCGACGGCGCGGAAGTCACTTTCGCCATCGCCGGCGTTCCCGGCGACCCGACCTTCAAGGGCAAATTCGTGGCGGAGGGGGCCGAGATCGTCGGACAGTTCATCCAAGGTGGCGCGGCCTTTCCCTTCAAGCTGACGCGAGGCGAGGACCCCGCGGCGAAGGCCAGGAAGGCCCTCGAGGGCTTCGATGAGGTCGTCGCCAAGGGTCTCGCCGAGCTGAAGGTCCCCGGTGCGGCCATGGCCGTCGTCAAGGGCCGGGAGGTCGTTCTGGCCAAAGGCTTCGGCCTGAGGGATGTCGAGAGCAATCTGCCGATGACGGCCGATACACTGATGGCCATCGGGTCGTCCTCCAAGGCCTTCACCGCCTTCGCCCTGGGCGCGCTCGTCGACCGGGGCATGGTCGAGTGGGACAAGCCCGTCCGCACCTACATTCCCTGGTTCCGTCTCTATGACGCCCAGGCCGGCGAGCGCCTGACGCCGCGCGACCTCGTCACTCACCGCTCGGGCCTGCCTCGCCATGATCTCGTCTGGTACAACAAGCCCGGTTGGAGCCGGGAGCGGTTCGTCCGCAGCCTGGCCTTCCTGCCGCCTTCGGCCGACCTCCGGGAGAGATGGCAATACAACAACCTGATGTTCCTCACGGCCGGGTATCTCGTCGAGACCCTGACCGGCCGCAGCTGGGAGGATTCGGTCCGGGCCCTCGTTTTCGAGCCCTTGGGCATGACCCGCAGCAACTTCTCGGTCCTCGAATCCCAGAGGGACGCGGACTTCGCCCAACCCTACGCCGAGCGGGACAAGAAGGTCCGGAAGATCCCCTTCCGCGACATCTCGGTCGTCGGCCCGGCCGGGTCGATCAACTCCAGCGTCAACGAGATGAGCCGCTGGGTCATGGTCCATATCAACGGCGGGAAGTACGCGGACGAACAGGTCATCGGCCCGGCGACCCTGGCCGATCTCCATACGCCCTATATGGTGACGGGCTCGGTCCCGACCCGTACGGACATCTCGGAGACGTCCTACGCCCTCGGCTGGATGGTCGACAACTACCGGGGCCGCAAGCGGGTTCACCATGGCGGCAACATCGACGGCTTTTCGGCCATGGTCAGCCTATGGCCCAATGACGGCCTCGGTTTCGTCGTCCTGACCAACAAGAACGGCTCGCCGCTTCCGGAGCTCCTCATCCGGGCGGCCGCCGACCGCATCCTGGGATTGGAACCCGTGGACTGGATCGGCGACGCGGCCAAGCGGCAGATCGAGGGCGAGGAGGTCGCCAAGAAGGCCGCAGCGAAGAAGGTCACGCGCCGGGTCGCGGGCACGGCCCCGGCCCACAAGCTCGCCGAGTATGCCGGCGGATACGCCCATCCCGGCTACGGGGACCTCGAGGTCGCGCTCGAGGCCGGCAAGCTGCGGTTCACCTACAACGGCATCACGACCCCCCTCGAGCATTGGCACTACGAGACGTTCAACGGCGGCAAGGCCGACGATCCGACCTTCGCGGACATGAAGCTGACCTTCCGGACCGACGTCAACGGCCGCGTCGTCGGCGTCCAGGCCCCCTTCGAACCCTCGCTCGACGAGACCTATTTCGCCAAGAAGCCCGACGCCCGCCTGTCCGATCCGGCTTACCTGCGGACCCTTCTCGGCGATTACTCGCTGGCCACTCAGACCGTGTCGGTCGGCCTGAAGGGCGACGCTCTGACCTTGTCGATCCCGGGGCAGCCGGTCTATGACCTCGTGCCGGAAGTCGGCGGCGAGTTCTCTCTCAAGGTCGCCCGGGTGGTCCGCGTCCGCTTCCTCGAGGACGCCAAGGGACAGGTGTCCGGCCTCGAGGTCAGCCGGCCCGGCGGCGTCTTCGAGTATCAGCGGAAGAAATAGCCGGCAACCAAGAAGGGGTCAAATCTCCACTCATTAAATAATCCAGGATTGGGGCGCTTTCTGGACATCCGGATGGGCAAAATTTAATAAGTGGAGATTTGACCCCTTCTTCATTGACAGGGGGAGGTGGCTAGCGTATAAATGCCGGTGTTATGCAGAGAACGCAGCCCATGACGGCCCCACCCGAAGCCGCCGGCGACGGGCTCCAGCGCAAGCTCGGGCTCTTCCCGCTGACCAACATCGTCATCGCCAACATGATCGGGGCCGGCATCTTCACGACCTCGGGCCTGCTGATGGGCGATCTCCGCCACCCCGGCGTCATGCTCTCGCTCTGGGTCGTCGGCGGCCTCGTCGCCCTGTGCGGGGCCCTCAGCTACGGCGAGCTCGGGGCGGCCATCCCCCGCGCCGGGGGGGAGTATGCCTTCCTGTCGAGGCTCTATCATCCCGGCGTCGGGTTCCTGTCCGGATGGGTCTCGTTCTTCGTCGGCTTCTCGGCGCCCATCGCCGCCTCGGCCATCGGCTTCGTCGAGTACCTGACCCGGGCCTTCCCCGGCGCCCTCGAGCTGGGCCTTCTCCCCGAGCCCGTCGAGGCCAAGGTCCTGAAGAAAGCCTACGCCATCCTGGTCATCGCCGCCTTCACCTTCCTCCACACCCGCGGGCTCGAGCTCGGGGCCCGCGTCCAGAACGGCCTGACGGCCCTGAAGATCCTCATCGTCGTCGGCCTGGTCGCCGCCGGCTTCGCTTTCGGCAAGGGCAGCCTGGCCCACTTTACGGCCGCCGCCCCCTTCCGCTTCGACTTCGGCGGCTGGAAGACCATGGGCTTGTCCCTTATGTGGATCATGTTCGCCTACAGCGGCTGGAACGCCTCGGCCTACGTCGGCTCCGAGGTCCGGAACCCGTCCCGCAATCTGCCGCGCTCGCTCCTCCTCGGCACGGGCATCGTGGCCGTCCTCTATGCCGCCGTCAACCTGTTCTACATCTATGCCGTCCCGCCCGCCGACATGGAAGGCGTCATTTCCATCGGGGGCTTGGCCGCCGGCAACCTCTTCGGCCGCTCCGCGGAAAAGGTCATCTCGGTCTTCATCTCTTTCGCCCTTTTCTCCTCGCTCAGCGCCTACCTCATCCTCGGCCCGCGCGTCTACTACTCGATGGCCCGCGACGGGATCTTCTTCAAGACCATCGCCCGCGTCCACGAGAGGCACGGCGTCCCCTCTCGGGCCATCGTCCTCCAGGGGGCGATCGCGGCGGTCATGGCCCTGTTCGGGACCTTCGACCAGCTGCTGACCTACATGGGCTTCTCGCTGGGCATCTTCCCCATCCTGGCCGTCGTCGGCGTCTTCAAGCTGAGGCGGTCCGGCCGAAGCGTCGTCAAAATGCCGGGCTTCCCGGCGGCGCCCGCGGTCTACATCCTGTTCGGCGTGACCATTCTCGCCCTGGCCTTCCTCCAGCGCCCGGTCGAGTCCTCCATCGCCATCGCCACGGCCCTCGTCGGCATTCCCGTCTACTTTTTCTTCAAACGGTTCTCGAACGGCCCGCTGTGATCCCCCGGCCTGTCCGGCCCCGGCGCGCCGCCTCTCTCCTCAATTGACTCGCCCCGTTTTTCGTACTATTTTAGATGTCGAGGTCGGGATGGAACGGAGCTTCGAGAACGATGCGGGGACGTGACGTCGAGCGAGGTCAAGGGGCGAGGCCCCCCGCCGTGGGCGCCGTCCGGGCCGGCCTTATCGCCGCGGCCCTCCTGCCCCTCCTTCTCGGCTCCTGCTCCCTCGAGAAGATGGCCCTGAAAAAGGTCGCCGGGATGCTCTCCTCGACCTCCTCGAACGACGTCTTCTCCTCCGACAACGACCCCGACCTCGTCGGCGACGCTCTGCCCTTCGCCGTCAAGCTCTACGAGTCGCTTCTCTCCTCGATCCCGGAGCACGCGGGGCTGCGCCTGAGGACCGGCAGCCTTTATGTCGTATACGCGAACGCCTTCATCCAGGCGCCGGCCGAGATGACCCCCCGCCGAGAGGCGGAGACCAAGGAGATCCTGCTGGCCCGGGCCAAGAACCTCTATCTGCGCGGGCGCGACATCTTGTTCGTGGCCTTGGAAAAGAAGAATCCCTCCTTCCACGCCCAGCTCAAGGCCCGGCAATACAAGGAAGCCATGGCCCCGTTCGGCCGTGAGGACGTCCCCTTCCTCTACTGGGCGGCGGTCGGCTGGGTCGGGGCCTTCGCCGTCAATCCCTTCGACATGGCGCTCGGACAGACCCTCCCCCGGACGGCGGCCATGATGGACCGCGTCGCCGAGCTCGAACCGGATTACGGCCGGGGCGCGCTGCACATCTTCTACGTCAATTATTACGGATCGCTGCCCGACTATATGGGCGGGAGCGCCGCCAAGGCCCGGGACCATTTCGAGAGGTTCCAGAGGATCGCCGGCGACGCCGACACCTCGGCCCTCGTGGCCCTGGCGACGACGGTCTGCGTCAAGGAGCAGAACTACGCGGAGTTCCGCTCCCTCCTGCGGCAGGTGCTGGAGTTCGACGTGGACAAGAATCCGGCGAACCGCTTGGTCAACATCATCAACCGGAGGAAGGCCCGCTGGCTCCTCGAGCACGCCGACGAGTTCTTCATCGAGGTGGACGAGGAGCGGGTCGCGGCCCGGCCCGGCAAGGCAGGTGCGAGATGAAAAAGGTCCTGGCCGCGATGGCCGTCGCCGGAGTCCTCTTCGCGGCGACCCCCTGCTGGGGAGCGGTCGTCATCAAGATCGGCAGCGTGGCCCCGGCCCGCTCGCCGTGGGGCAAGGCCCTCGAAGAGGTCGCCCGGGAATGGGAGCGGATATCGAACGGGGAGGTCGAGGTCCGGGTCTTCGCCGACGGCGCGGCCGGCAGCGAGCTGGACATGATCCGCAAGATCCGCACGGGGACCCTCCAAGGCGGGGTGTTCACGAACATGGGGCTGGCCAAGATCGAGCGCTCGGCGCTGGCCCTCAACATGCCGTTCCTCTTCGATTCCCTCGAGGAGTTCAACGCCGTCTTCGAGGGGGTCAAGGCCTCCTTGGAGCGGAACATCGAGTCGAAGGGCTTCAAGGTCATCCTCTGGACCCAGGCCGGCTGGGTCCGGTTCTTCGGCAAGAGCGTGATCGTCTATCCGGACGACCTGAGGAAACAGAAGATCAGCGTCACCAACGATGAGCATGAGTTCGAGCAGCTCTGGAAAAGGATGGGCTTCCAGGTCGTGCCCGGAGACATAAAGGACCTCATGGTCCAGCTCCAGAGCGGCATGGCGACGGCCGCTTATCTGCCGGCGCTGCTGGCCGCATCGGCCCAGTATTTCCCCCTCGTCCCCCATATGCTGGCCCTGCCGCTTTCGCCCCTCATCGGGGGCCTCATCCTCAGCGACAAGGCCTGGGAGCGCGTCCCGGAGCGGTTCCGGCAGCCGATGCTGGAGACCGTGTCCAAGACCGCCGAGGCGCTCATCCGGGAGACGGCCGAGCTCGAAGCGGAGGCCATGAAGATGATGAGGGAGAACGGCCTCACGGTCCACGAGCCCCCGCCCGACGCCCTCGAGAAATGGCGCGAAGGGGCGGCCCGGAGCATCGAGGACATGGTCGGCAAGGCCTTCCCCCGGGACATCTATGACGAGATCATGTCCCGCATCGAGGAATACCGGAAGTCCCGTGGCAAGTAGGTCCGGCCGCGCCGTCCACGCCCTCGAGGACGGACTGGCCTTCCTGTCGATCGGCCTCATGGCCTTGTTGCTGGTCGGCGAGACCGTCGCCCGCAAGTTCTTCGGCACGGGGATCCCCTATTCGACGGCCTATATCCAGCATCTGGCCTTGGCGGCCGCGTTCATCGCCGCGGCCATCACGTCGAGAGAGAAGAGGCACCTGTCGCTGGCGTCCGGGTGGACCATCCGGGAGCCGGTCAAATCCGTGGCCGATATCCTTTCGGCGTGGCTGGCCGCGGCCCTCCTGTTTGCGTTCGCGGCCAGCGCTTTCTCGTTCGCTTGGGCCGCGTTCCTGCCTGGCGAAAGAGTCGGCCTTTTGCCGAGGCGCGGCGTGGCTATGATCATGGCCGCCGGATTCCTGGCGATGGGGGTCAGGGCCGTCACCGGCATGGAGAGGAAGGGCGCGAGGTGGCCGGTGGCGGCGGCGGCGGGGCTCGCGGCCGTGCTCGCGGGACTTTCGCCGCTGGCCAACGTCCTCAGCGGGATCGTGCCGTCCTGGCAGCCGTGGCTGGACGCGGCCCAGGGCGCGGTCGGGCCGGTCGTCGAGGCGCTGGCCGTGCCGGTCATCGTTCTGCTCGTCGTCCTGGGGCTCCTCGGCGTGCCCATCTTCCTCGTCCTCGGCGGGGCCGGGTATTTCCTGTTCGCCCAGGCCGGCCAGCCGCTGGAGATCATCCCCAACCAGGCTTACACGGTCCTTACAGGCTACGCCATCCCGGCCATCCCCCTTTTCGCCGCCGTCGGCTTCTTCCTCTCGGAGAGCCGGGCGGGGGAGAGGATGGTGCGGTTCTTCAAGGCCGTCTTCAGCTGGTTCCCCGGCGGGCTGACGGTCATGGCCGTGCTCGTGTGCGCGTTCTTCACGACGTTTACCGGGGCCTCGGGCGTGACCATCCTGGCGCTCGGCGGGCTGCTGTCCTATATCCTCGTCGAGGCCGGGTATCCAAAGAGGTTCGCGGTCGGGCTGCTGACGGCCTCGGGGAGCATCGGGCTGCTCTTCCCGCCGAGCCTGCCGGTCATCATCTACGGGGTGACGGCCCAGACGAGCATCAAGGACATGTTCCTGGGCGGCCTCCTGCCGGGGCTCGTCCTGGTGCTGTCGGTCGTCGTGATCGGCATCGTCTCGTCGGTGAGGGGGAAGGTGCCGCGTCATCCGCTGAGGCCCGGGCAGGCGCTGAAGGCCTTCGGGGAGTCGTTCTGGGAGCTCCTCCTGCCGGTCGTCGTCTTCGGGCTCTATTTCGGGGGCGTCGCGAACCTTCAGGAGAGCGCGGCGGCGGCGCTCGTCTACGTCCTCGTCGTGGAGATGGTCATTAAGCGGGACCTCAAGCCGGGCGACCTGCCGCGGATCGTCTCCAAGTGCGTCCCGATCGTCGGCGGGGTCCTCATCATCCTGGCCCTGGCCAACGGGCTCTCCTACTACATCATCGACGCCCAGATCCCGATGCGGCTGAGCGCCTGGGTCGAGGCGGCCATCTCGTCGAAGTACGTCTTCCTGCTGGTCCTCAACCTGGTCCTGCTCGCCGTCGGGTGCTTCATGGACATCTATTCGGCCATCCTGGTCATCGTCCCGCTGATCATCCCCCTGGGGGCCGTTTTCGGCATCCACCCGGTCCATCTCGGGGTCATCTTCCTGGCCAACCTGGAGCTCGGATACCTGACGCCGCCCGTGGGCATGAACCTGTTCCTGGCCTCCTACCGGTTCAACGAGCCCATGCCGCGGGTCTACCGGAGCGTGGGGGTTTTCCTGGCGGTCCGCCTGGCGGCGGTCCTGCTTATCACCTACGCGCCCCTGCTCGTCCTCGCTCTTCTAGAAGAGGGGGTCAAACCTTAAATCATTAAATTTTCCTGCCGCTCGGGTCTCATTTGAGCAAGCCTATCCCGGAAAATTTAATGATTTAAGGTTTGACCCCCTCTTGATCTCTATCGAAGTGGGGCAGGTCCCAGGGGACCTCGAGCGACAGCTCGACGAAGCCCGCGTAGCGCCCTTCCTCGAACCACGGCGCCTGGCAGATGAGCTTTTTGCGGCCCTTCTTTTTGATCGTATAAACGTTGGTCCGCGGCTCCCGCATCATCCCGGCCAGCTTGCTCCGGGCCGGCTCGGGGTGGCAGTCGAGGACGTTCGTCCCGATGAGCGCCCCTCCGCCGTCCTCGGCGAACGTCTCGCGGGCTTTGGCGTTCATCGCCACGATCGTCCCCTCCGTGTCGCACACCGTCACCGCCCCCGCGAACTCCTCTATCCACGCGTGCTTGTCCAACGGGCTCTCCTTCTCCTACCGCGATCTCTTGAAAAGTCCCCGCGCCGCATGCCCGGCGTAGCCCGCGATCGCCCCGGCTAGGGCCGCGACGAGGGCCGTCACCGGGACCATGAGCCAGCCGCTCCCGAGACCGAACATCCCGGCCATCCGGCCGGCGATGATCCGGCTGCCCGAGAGCATGAAGAAGAGGCCCGCCCCGAGCCACAGCAGCCCGGCCGCTATGAAGCCCGTCCAGAACGCCTTCCGCCCAGACCCCGCGCCGGCCGCGCCGAAGACGAACGGCACGATCATGATCCACCACCAGAACGGCGTCAGCAGTTGGAGCGCCCCCATGACCGCCAGACAGAGAACGACCGCGATCATCTCTTCCCCCTCATCACCGTCCGCGCGGCGACCGCCGGGTGCGGCTCATCGGCGGACTTCAGGAACACGAGCTCGTACGCCCGCCCGGCGGCCCAGTCGTCGACGAAATCGTCATAGCGCCGCGAGCCGGGATGGCCCGACTGCCCGCCCGGGTAATTGCCCCAGGCCCGGACCTCGGGCCCGAGCTCGACGACCATCCGCCACGAGGGCGCCCAGGCCCGGTCGATGGCATTGACGACGTGGCCCGCGCCGTCGGTCTCGAGGCCTTCCCGGCCGAAGCCGGGGATGCGGCCCAGATGCCCGAGTCTCGTCCCCTTGACCTGGCCCCAATGCCAGGCGGGGCCCAGGGGCCCGTGGGCTTTCTCGAGGCCGGCGGCCGCCGCCCGAAAGGCCCCCTCCGCGATGTCCGCCAGCGTTTCCCTCTCCGGAGTCGTCCGGTCGTCGAAGAACTCCGAGCCGGGGTCGTTGAGGACGAGGTCGACGAGGATCTCGCTCGCCGGCCACGGCATTCTCCCCATGTCCCCCTTCTTCTCGTCATCCCAGGTCAGGCGGTTGAGCGCGGACCACAGCTCGCTGAACACGGCCGGCGCCGCGGACCCCGCCAGGGCCTCGAAGTCCCAGGCCCGGAGCGACTCGTAACACGCCGTCTCCGTCCCGCTCATCGGCCGGCCTTCGATGAGCGAAAGCAGCCGCGGCAGGACCGCCCGGGCCCGGATGTCGACGACGTCGGCCTGCATGCGGACCATGTCCTCCGGCGTGATGTCGCTCATCGAGGCCAGGATCTCGTTGATGCGCGCCCCGCGCTCGAACGGGGCATAGTCCCAGCCGAGGTAATAAGGATATCCCGGTCCCGCGTAGAGCTGGTTGGCCGAGCCGACGAAGCCGCGCTCTGGGTCCTTGACCGCCGGGACATGCTCGTGAGGCACCCAGCCAGGCCAGTCGTCGGACGGATCCGAGCCGTCGAGGATGTAGCGCCCCTGGCCTTTTCTGCGGAGAGGGAATTTCCCGTTGTGGCTGATGGCGATCGTCCCCTCCCCGTCGGCGAACACGATGTTCTGGGCGGGGCAGTCCCACGAGGCGAGGGCCTCGGCGTAGTCCTCGTAGTTCCGGGCCCGATTGAGGGCGTAAAGGGTCGCGAATTCGTTCGACGCGTCGTGGGCCAGCCAGCGCAGGGCCGCGCCCGCCGGCACGCTCATGCCCGGGAAGGGCGGCTCGTCCGGCCAGCGCACGATGGGCCCGTGATGGGTATGAATGACGCGGTCGACGACCGGCCGGCCGCCCCGGACCTTGATCGTCTCCTCCCGTACGGTCGTCTTCCGCCATTCGCCGCCGTAAAGGTATTCGTCTCGCGCGTCGTCCTTGAAGGTGACGGCGTACCAGTCGAGGACGTCCGAGCCGGCGTTGGTGAACCCCCAGGCCACATCTTGGTTATACCCGGCGATGACCGTCGGGGCGCTGGGGAAGGCGACGCCCCTGACGTTGACCCCCGGAGCCGCGAGCTGGACCTCGTACCAAATGGCCGGCAGGGCCAGTTCGAGGTGCATGTCGTTGCAGAGGATGGGGAATCCGCTTCGGGTCCGCTTCCCCGACACCGCCCAGTTGTTGCTGCCGACCCCGGGCCCGGGCAGGAAACCGGATGAGAAGAGAGCAGGCGGTTCCGGACATCCGTCTGCCGGAGGGATGGAAGGGGCGAGGCCGCGGGAAGCGGCCATCTCTCGACGACGCCCGGCGGTCCCGTCCGTTCCGGCCGCCCCGCCCCCTCCCGCGGGCGGCGCCGAGCCCTCGCGCTCGAAAACCGTCCCCGGCGGGATGACCGGTTCGACGAGCGGAGGGAAGAACGGGAAGAGACGGTCGACCGTCTCCTCGCCGAGCGCATCCCTCGCCGCGGTCATGGCCGCGTCCCGGTTGCCGGAGGCCAGGGTGTAGGACATGGCCTTGAGGAGCAGGGCGCACTTGAGCTCGGTCCACGGCTCGGGCCGGTAATCGAAAATCTTGTACTCGACGGGCAGGCGCTTGCGCCCGAGGCTCCGGATATAGGCGTTGACGCCGGCGGTGAAGGCCTCGATGGCCTCCCGCGTCTCGGTGTCTTGGCGCATCGCGCGCTGGGCGTTCTCCGCGCCCCAAACGAGCCCGAACCGGCGGTTGAAGATGTCCTGCCGCAGTCCGATCGGGCCGACGACCTCCGAGATGCGGCCGGCCGTGTAGAGCGCCTGGAACTCCATCTGCCAGAGCCGGAGCGAGGCCGCGACCCAGCCTTGAGCGAGATAGAGGTCGCGGTCGTTAGCGGCGAAGATGTGGGGCACGCGGCGGTCGTCCCAGACGATCCGGACCTCCTCGCGCAGGCCGGGGACGACGAGTTTCTCGGGGATGCGGTCGACACCCTCGCCGTTCCGCCAGAAGCCGGAGAACGGGTCGAGGAGCCGGCCGAGCGCGGGAAATGTGCCGTGGCGGTTGTCAAGGGCCCAGAAGATAAGGCCCGCCAGGAGCAGGGAAACGACGGCTCGAACGGTCTTCATGAGCGCCTCCGTCGACAGCGTCCGGACATCGGGATCCGCAGGCCGGATTTATACCACACCGGCCGCTCGGCTGGCAACGCACGGGCCCTCCTCATCGTCATCGTCTCGGTTCGGGAAGCTCCCCACGGCCGCCCCGCCGTCCGCGGGGAGGGGGCGGGAGGAGCGGGCGGGGCCCGGGCCAGCGGAGGACATCCATTGAATCGGAGGGCCTTCGGGCATAGAATAGCGGCGGGAGGGCCCATGAGCGAGACAGCCGCGTTCTCCGGGTTCACGAAAGAGACCGTCCGGTTCTTCAACGGGCTGCGGCGCAACAACACCAAGGAGTGGTTCGAGCGGAACCGGGGGACGTACGAAGCGCATGTCATAGCCCCGGCCAAGCTCTTCGTCACGGCCATGGGCGAGCTGTTGCGGGAGATCGCGCCGCGGATCGTGGCCGTGCCGCGGGTCAACAAGTCGATCTTCCGCCTCAACCGCGATACGCGCTTCAGCCTCGACCCGACCCCGTACAAGACGAACCTGGGGATCTACTTCTGGGAAGGCGCCCGCCCGAAAATGGAGTCGGCCGGCTTCTATTTCCACCTCGAGCCGCCCGACATCATGATCGGGGGCGGGATGTACATGATCCCCGACGCCCTGCTCGGCCGGTACCGGAGCTCGGTCGTCGATCCGAAGCGGGGGGCGGAGATCGCGAAGATCGTGGCCGCGATCAGGGAGCTTCCCGGCACCACGATCGGGGGGGAGCATTACAAGCGCGTCCCGGCGGGTTTCGACCCGGGCCACCGCAACGCGGAGCTCCTCAAGCACAAGGGGCTTTACGCCGGGGTCGAGGCGAAGATCCCTGAGGAGCTCTATTCGGCGCGCCTTGTGGACTACTGCTTCGAGCGGTTCGCGCCGCTGGCCCCGCTCAACCGCTGGCTGATGAGGCTTTACGAATGAGGGCGGGGGATGATCGGGCGGCGGTGAGCGGGAGAACGCGAGGGGCATTCGGCCGTGCCAGGCCGGTTGTATCGAAGGCGGGCGACGTCGCGTGTTTTGCGGATGACGCCGTTGTTTATGCCGAGGGCGCCTTGGCTCTGACGGTGATGGCGCCGGGTGCGGCGGCCGGACGGTCCGCGCCCACTGTCGGGAGGGAAAAGCGCAAGCCGGGCGCACTGGGCGTCCTCGCTGCGGTGGTGGCGCTGGCGGCGACGGCGACGCTTTCGGGTTGCCGGCGGGAGGCCGGGCCGGAGCGGGACGTGCCTGTGGCGGAGGTCATGAGGGGGTATTCCATTCCGCTCGTCGACCTGGCGGGCGACACGGAGCGGCAGGTCGTGGTCGACCGAGAGCCGGGGCAATACCTTGGCCATCCCACGACCGTCCTGCTCGAGGACGGCCGGACGATGATCGCCGTCTATCCCAAAGGGCACGGCCGGGGCGCCATCGTCATGAAGCGGAGCGAGGACGGGGGGCTGACCTGGAGCGAACGGCTTCCGGTGCCGGAGAACTGGGCGACTTCGCTCGAGACGCCGACCATCCACCGGGTCGTAGGGCCGGATGGCCGGAAGCGGCTCATCGTCTGGTCGGGGCTTCACCCGGCGCGGCTGTCGGTCTCGGAGGACGATGGCCTGACGTGGACCCCGCTCGAGCCGGCAGGGGAGTGGGGCGGCATCGTCGTCATGTCGAGCGTCGTCGAGCTTCGCAACGGCGGGCCGGGCCGGTACCTGGCCATGTTCCATGACGACGGGCGGTTCTTCACGAAGGCGCCGCGGCCGGAGAAGCCGCCAATGTTCACCCTTTATAAGTCGTTCTCGGACGACGGCGGGCTGAGTTGGTCGTTCCCGGAGGCGCTCTACCGGTCGAGCGAGCTCCACCTCTGCGAGCCGGGCGTCATCCGCTCGCCGGACGGGCGTCGGCTTGCGGCGCTGCTTCGCGAGAACAGCCGGACCCGCAATTCGTTCGTCATGTTCTCGGAGGACGAGGGGCGGACCTGGAGCGGGCCGCGCGAGCTGCCCGGGGCCCTGACCGGCGACCGGCACGTCGGCGGGTACGCCCCCGACGGGCGGCTCCTCGTCTCGTTCCGCGACATGGCCCGCGAGAGCCCGATGCGGGGCGATTGGGTCGCTTGGGTCGGGACCTTCGACGACATCGTCCGCGGGCGGGAGGGGCAGTGCCGCGTCCGCCTCATGGACAACACCAAGGGCAGCGATTGCGCCTATCCGGGCGTCGAAGTCCTTCCGGACGGGACGTTCGTCCTGACGACCTACGGCCATTGGACAGCGGGCGAGTCGCCATATGTCGTCAGCGTCCGTCTGAAGCTCGAGGAGCTCGACTCCCGGCTTTGGAAATGTGAAAGGGGGGCATCATGACCTGTCTGAGAAAGATCTCTCCTGCGGCCGTCATCTTAGCATTGACGGCGTGGGTCGCCGCCGGGGCGCTGCGGGCCCAGGTCCTTCAATACGCGGCGCTCCCTCTCGGCTGGTGCAATCTCCTCGGCCCGAATTCGCCTGCGGGGACGGCCATGGGCGAGACCGTCTTCGGGGCCCGGGGGCCGCAGGCGGGGTTCCTCAATCCCGGCCTCCTCGGACTGGATGGACGAGGGGACGTATCATTCGTTTTCCGTCTCGCCCAGAGCACGTACAGGACCAGGATGTACGATCCCGTTTCCATGACCAATGATCTGATGAAATGGAGCAGGAGCACGGCCCTGCCGGAATGGGGTGGCCTCGCCTTCACGGCCGGCGGCTGGCGCTTCGCGGCGGGCTATTCGCTGGCCGAGGAATACGATCTGCCGGAGGTCTCCTTCGAGCTCGGCCGGCCGCAAAGCAGATCGGGCCGACTCCACTCGCTGAACGCGGCCGTGGCCCGGAGCTTCGCGGACTCCCTCGGCATCGGGATCTCGTTCTCTTACCGGTTCGGGACCATCGATCGCACGTACGACCACAGGGTCTGGGGCGGGGAATTTCTCGAGCAGCATTACCGGCTGAGCGGGCTGGCCGTCAACGTCGGATTCGCCTGGCAAGCGGGCGAGGGCGTCCGGCTCGGCCTGACCTTGAGACCGCCCGTCAAGATGGACGTCGAATTCGAGTATATGAGGACGTTCGAAGACCCGCCGGACACGCAATCCGGCTCCCTCGAAGGCTTCTACGAGCTCCCGCTCGCCGCGGCCCTGAGCGCGGCCTTTCGGATCGACGGCCGGACATGGTTGACCGCGGACCTGTCCTACTGGGCGTGGAACTCGGTCAATAAGAGCGGCGGCGGATCCATCCCGATGATGGTCCCCGACGGGTCGGTCAATCCCCTGCGCCTGGGACTGGGCATGGAACACGACGTCAAGCTCCGGCCCGGCCTGTTGAAAGGGCTGCGCCTGAGGACCGGGTACATCCACGACCGGCAGCATGCGTGGGGCGTGGCCCTCGATTATCTCACCGGGGGCTTCGGGCTCGATCTCGGGAAGCTGGAGGTCGAGGCCGCCGCCAAGATCGCCCTCTCGCCCGTCGAGGAATACGACCGCGTCCACACGACGTTCTTCCAGCTCGGCGTGCGCTACAAGTTCTAGAGCCAGTCGGCGCGGGCCAGGCCGGGAGCCCTCACTTCACGACGGCGTAGCGGACGACCTTCGGGAAGTCGTCTTCCTCGGCGAAATAGATCCGGCCCTGGGGATCGGCGACGTGCGGGGTCCCGGGAACGTCGATCGATCCGGCCTGTTTGCCGGCCTGGAAGATGTCGGCCGTATTCCCGGCCATGAGGCGCGGGGTCTGGAAACAGACAAGGACGGATTCGCCGACGGCTACGATATGGGCCGCCGTGGACATAAACGAGCGGCCCATCTTCTGGATGGGTTTGAAGCGCTCGCTCCTGCCCGCGAGAACGGTCTCGAGCCGCCTGTCCTTGAAGACGGAGACTTCGTATTTATGCGGGTTGAGGACGAAGACGCGTCCGTCCTTGGCGCAGTTGAAGATGAGGGGAGCGCCGAACATCGGCATGTCCTTCATCGGTTCGAGGTCGGCCGGAGGAGCGAATGTGTCGCCGAACGATGCCAGGAGTATGCCTGTCCGATCGAATGCATGCAGGATCTTCCCCTCGTGCGGGCCGATGGCGACGATCTCCTCCGTCCCCGGGCAGCCGACCGAGGAGATCATGAAGTCCACCGGGAACGATCGGACGAACCGGCCGTCCGGAGCGTAAACGATGACTTTTCGGGAGGCGCCGATGAAAAGCGTGCCGTCGGGGGCCACGGCGATGCCGCTGATGCTGGTCGCCTCCTGCGGGCCCTGGCCGGCGGGCACGGCGATCGTCCGCAGATGCCGGCCGTCGGGTGCGCAGACGACGATCTTGCGGAACTTGATGTCGAGGATGTAGATGTTCCCCTGCCCGTCGAGGTCGATCCGGACGATCATCCCGAACATCAGATGCTCGTCGCCGTCCTCGACGCCGATGGTCAAATCGGGCTTGAGCGTGACGGGCGGGGCCTGGGCGGCGGCCGGCGCTGTCCCGGTCGCCTTAAGCGACGTGGCCCAGAATCCGATGATCAAGCAGGCGGCAAGGCCGGCGGCGCCCCGCGGGAGTTCTTTGTTTCTCATGTTTCCCCTCCTAATGTATTGATCTACAATACGTTTATAAGTACAAGGAAGGAGGAAACAGCCATGAATGATCTTAGCACCGAACGGCTTCTTTTTGAAGACATCCAGGGGAAAAAGATCGAGGCCGATTTCGACGGCAGCCAGGTCACCTCCGACGCCGGCGTTCTTCTCCTCCGGGAAGTCGAGTGCCGCCTGGGTCTCATTCGCCGGATCGCCAAGATCATTCGCGACCGCTGTCATCCCGGCTACACCCGCCATGTCATCAGGGAGATGCTTTCCCAGAGAGTCTTCCAGATCGCCTGCGGCTACGAGGACGCCGACGACGCCGACACGCTGCGCGCCGATCCGGCCATGAAGATGGCCTGTGACCGGCTTCCCAACTGGGTGACAATCGTGCCCGCGAGATACTCTATCAAGAGAAGAAGATGCTTGTGGATAGTCTAGAGCTTTTAGGCTACAATGCGGAGGAATGGCTGCTCGATATCCGGGCCAGAGAATACAGCGATTTTCGTGACTTTCGCCGGGTGTTACTTCTGATCATGAAACAGCCAGGGACCATCCAGCGAATCGATGATGATCTTCTGCTCATCCAGCTCGACTCTCTCCACAACCCCAGATACCAAAGAGCAGCCACGCATCTCTGCGAACAGATCAATCGAATGGAAGTTCCTGCGCCCAGTGGCCGGGGAATTATGCATTTTGAAGTGAAAGAGACGCTGTGAAAATGCTTGATTGGCAGAGCCGCTATTTTGAGTCTATGTCATGAGTTCTGAATTTATGATGAACGAGGAGGCATAAGATGGCTGTTCAACCAAAAGCTCTGGTTGTGGCCGTGGTGACGATCCTTCT
>JBBIGP010000013.1:3388-43704 GCA_037447475.1 Candidatus Aminicenantota bacterium | reverse complement strand
TAAGCGGCGCCGCCCCCCCTCGGACTCTCCCGCAGTGCTGCGCCTCCCGACGCTCCCCCCGAACCCAGTGACTCCCGGCACGCATCACCCGCCGGCGGCTGTCCCGCGCGTTTTTTGCAGGGCCGCGGCCGCGGCGACGAGGGCCAGAACGGCGCCCGCTCCCCGGGCGGCGTGAAAAGCCGAGACGCCGAGGACGGTGATCCTCCTCAGGACGTCGATGGGATGGAACGAGGTCATGCCGACCAGGGTCATCGACAGATAGACGACGACCCCGACGCCCACCGCCCAGAGCCAGCGGTGGTCACGGGACCTCGCGGCCGCGCCGAGACCGAAGACGAGCAGAGCCGCGGTCACGGCCGCCGCGGTGACGGCCGCCGCCCCCTGGAGCGGACGGCGCATCTCGTAGATGTCGCGTTCCATGAAAGCCAGCCGGGCCCACTCCGTGATCCGGTCCGGGATGTCGAACGTTTCGAGCACGCCGGAAACGATAAGTATGAGCCCGATGCCGGCCCAAGCCAGACGGACGAGGAGAAGGGGTCTCGTCCGGCCGCGGCTTTGCCGGACGGCCGCCGCGCCGCAGAGGGCCCCGCCGGAGAGGAGAACGACGACGAGCAGGAGCCGGAGAAGGACCGGCGGCGAACGCCTCTCGGATGCCCGCCTCGACTCTTGGGCGGCCTGCTCGGCCGGCGTCGCGGTTCTCGACATCCGCAGGGCGCGCGGCGGGGGAACCTCGGCCGCTTCGGTGCCTCGCCGGACGGGGATGAGCTCCGTCGATGCGCCTCTCGTCCGGTCCTGCCATCGCCCGGTCGGGGACAGGTAGATGACCGCGGACACGAACCGCATCTCCTCTTTTTCCCGGACCTCGATCCGGAAATCGAGGATTTCGCCGCCGCGGGTCTCCCGGGCCGGCCCCGCCGAGGCCAGCTCTCCCGTGATCCGCCGGTCGGCCGCCGTCCAGCGCAGGCCACAGACGATCAGCTCGGGGCCGGCGAGGTCCGCAAGCGTGACGCGCAGTTCGAAGGGCCGGCCGACAACGGCGGGAAGCGAGGCTTCGACGGTCAGCCAGTCGGGCCGGTCCCGCATCCGGACGCGGCGGTCGACGAGGTCGACGACCGCCCAGGCCGCGGCGAAGATCAGGCCGGCCGCCGCGAGCCCTAGAGCGACCGTTCGGCGCTTGTTTCCCGGGCCGACCAAGGTCAGGAACCCGGTTCGAGGATGAAGACCCTGCGGCCCCGGATCTCCAGCCGGCCCTCGAAGAAGAGCCGGACGGCCTCTGGGTAGATCCTGTGCTCCTCGACGAGGATGCGGGCCGCCAGGGTCTCCGCGGTGTCGTCCTGGAGGACGGGGACGACCGCCTGGAGAACAATGGGTCCCATGTCGACCTCGGCGGCGACGAAGTGGACCGTGCAGCCCGAGAAGCGGACCCCCCAGTCGATGGCCTTCTGCTGGACGTGGAGGCCGGGGAAGGACGGCAGGAGGGCCGGATGGATGTTCATGATCCGGTGCTTGTAGGCGTCGCAGAGACCCGGCGTCAGGACCTTCATGTATCCGGCGAGGCAGACGAGGTCGATGCCCCTCGCGTCGAGCTCACGGACGATGGCCTCGTCGTAGGCCTCCCGCGTGGGGGACGCCTTCGGGTCCAGGAACAGCGTCTCCAGCCCGGCCGCGCCGGCCTTCAAGAGGCCCGGGGCGTCGGCCTTGTTGCTGAGCACGAGGGCGATCGTCGCGTTGATCCGCCCGCCGTCCGCCGCCTCCCGGAGGGCCTCGAAGTTGGAGCCCCGGCCCGAGAGCAAGACGGCGATCCGGCCTTTTTTAGCCGGGCTGCGGAAATCGAAATCGCTCATGTCCCCTCCTCGCTCCGGAACTCGAAGCGTTCCGGGATGGCGTTCTTCCAGCGCCGGAAGGCCTCGTCTACGGTCACCCGGACGAGTTTCCGGCCGCGGTGTTCGACGGCGATGACCGGCCCGCCGGTCCGGCCGATGGCCTTGACGGGCACGCCCCGTTCTTTGGCCAGGCGCTCGAGCGCCTGGAGGTCTTTCTTGCGGCAGGTCAAGAGGATGCGGGACTGGGCCTCGCCGAAAAGGAGCGTGTCCGGGCGGACGGCGTCCTCGAGGGACACGGAGCAGCCGACCCGGCCCCGGCCGTGGAAGGAGCATTCGGCGAGGGCGACGGCCAGGCCGCCCTCGGAGAGGTCGTGGGCCGAACGGACGAGCCCGGCCTCGATGGCCGCCAGGCAATATTCCTGGACCTTCTTCTCCAGCTCCAGGTCGATCTGCGGCGGGGCCCCGCTCTCGAGGCCGTGGGCGACCCTCAGGAACTCCGTCCCTCCCAGGCCTTCCTTGTTCTCGCCGGCGAGAACGACGATGTCGCCGGGACCCTTGAAGCCGGGGCTGACGACCTTGCGGACGTCGGCGACGAGGCCGACGATCCCCAGGACGGGGGTCGGGTGGATGGACAGGCCTTCCGTGTCGTTGTAGAAGCTGACGTTTCCGCCCGTCACGGGGATGCCGAAGGCCCGGCAGGCCTCGGCCAGCCCCTCGATGACCTCCTCGAACTGCCACATGACCTCGGGCTTCTCGGGATTGCCGAAGTTCAGGCAGTTGGTCACGCCGATCGGCCGGGCCCCGACGCAGGCGAGGTTCCGGCAAGCTTCGGCGACGGCGATCCTGGCCCCCGTCCTCGGGTCGAGGTTCGTGTAGAGGGGATTCCCGTCCACGGTCATAGCCAGGGCCTTGCGCGAGCCCTTGATCCTCTGGACGGCGGCATCGGCGCCGGGAAGGAGGACCGTGTTGACTAGGACCATGTGATCGTACTGCCGGAAGACCCACTCCTTGTCGGCGACGGTCGGCGAGGCGAGGAGGTCGAGGAACTCCCGGTCGTAATCGTCCGGCAGGAGCAGGGCGGGCAGGGCCGTCCGGCCCGGGAGAGGGGAGGGGGGCCGGCTCGGGCGCCGGTAGGCGGGGCACAGGTTGACGACGGCATCGACGGGGATGTCGACCACGACCTCGCCCTTGGAGCGGGCCGTGATCCGGCCGCCCTCGACGACGCGCCCGATGACGGGCGCGTCGAGGTCCCAGCGGGCGAAGACGGCCTGGACCTCCTCGACCTTGTCCTCCGTCGTCACGAGGAGCATCCGCTCCTGGGACTCGGAGAGCATGATCTCGTAGGGCGTCATGCCGGCCTCCCGCTGAGGGACGAGGTCGAGGTCGATCTCGATGCCCAGCCCGGCCTTGGCCGCCATCTCGGTCGACGAGCAGGTCAGCCCGGCCGCGCCCATGTCCTGGATGCCGACGATGAGTCCGCGGTCCATGACCTCGAGGCAGGCCTCGAGAAGGAGCTTCTCCTTGAACGGGTCGCCGACCTGGACGTTGGGCCGCTTGTGCTCGGTCTCCTCGCCGAACTCGGCCGAGGCCATCGTCGCGCCGTGGATGCCGTCGCGGCCGGTCTTGGCCCCGATGTAGAGGACGGGGTTGCCGGGCCCCTCGGCCCGGGCGTAGAAAACCTTGTCCTTGTCGGCCAGGCCG
The DNA here is from genome assembly GCA_037447475.1 of Candidatus Aminicenantota bacterium. Lineage (GTDB taxonomy): Bacteria > Acidobacteriota > Aminicenantia > Aminicenantales > Saccharicenantaceae > RBG-16-66-30. Next base: position 40,180 of record JBBIGP010000013.1, on the reverse strand, counting down.
AGACAGAAGACGTTGACCAAGGGATTCTGCTCGTAGCACGGGTGGAAATGGATCTCTCCGCCGACGGTGGGCACGCCGATGGAGTTCCCGTAGCCGGCGATTCCCGAAACGACGCCCTCCATGACGGCCCTGTTCGCGGGCTTGTCGAGCGGCCCGAAGCGGAGGGAATCCAGGACCGCGATCGGCCTGGCGCCCATGGTGAAGATGTCCCTCAGGATGCCCCCGACGCCCGTCGCCGCCCCCTGGTAGGGCTCGATGTACGACGGATGGTTGTGGGACTCGATCTTGAAGACGACGACCCGGCCGTCGCCGATGTCGAGGACCCCGGCGTTCTCGCCCGGGCCCTGGACGACCCTCGGGCCCTCGGTCGGGAGCTTCTTGAGGTGGACGCGCGAGCTCTTGTAGCCGCAGTGTTCGGACCACATGACCGAGAAGATGCCGAGCTCGGTCAGGTTGGGCTCCTTGCCGATGAGCCCGACGATGAGCCGGTATTCCTCCTCCGTCAAGCCGTGCCGGTCGAGGAGGGCCTTATCGATCATGGCGGACCTTCCCGGCCGAAGCGGGGGGGGGCTGGCGCGTCCGGCGGGGCGCGAAGCTCCGGACGAGGGACTCGAAGACGAGACGCCCGTCCACGCTCCCGAGGAGCGCTTCCGACGCTCTTTCCGGATGAGGCATCAAGCCCATGACGTTCCCGCCCTCGTTGATGATCCCGGCGATGGCGTTGAGCGAGCCGTTGACGTTGGCCTCGTCGCTCAGCTCCCCGTCCGGGCCGCAGTAGCGGAAAACGACCCGCCGGTCCCTTTCGAGCGCCGCGAGGGTCCGCGGCGGGGCGTAGTAGTTGCCGTCGAAGTGGGCGATGGGGATCGTCAGGACCTGGCCCTTGCGTCCGGCCCGGGTGAAAGGCGTCCGGTCGTTCTCGACCCGGACGTGGACGTGCCGGCAGAGGAACTTGAGGTCCTTGTTCCGGATCATGGCCCCGGGCAGCAGCCCGAGCTCGAGGAGGATCTGGAACCCGTTGCAGATGCCCAGGACCAGACCCCCCCGGCGTGCGAAGGCCCGGACCTCCTGCATGAGAGGGGAGAAGCGCGCGATGGCCCCCGACCGGAGATAGTCCCCGTAGGAGAACCCTCCGGGCAGAACGACGCAGTCGGCCTCCTGGAGGTCGTGGTCCTTGTGCCAGAGGAGGACCGTGTCCTGCTTCGCGACGTCCCTCAGGACGTGGAAGGTGTCGAGGTCGCAATTCGATCCCGGGAACTGGACGACCCCGAACCTCATGGCGCCCGCGCTCACTTGAGGAACTGCCAGTCGAATTTCTCGATGATCGGGTTGGCCAGGACCTTGCGGGAGATCTCGGCGACGAGCTTTGCGGCGTCCTTTCGCGAGACTCCCCCGAGCTCGATCTCGAAGACCTTGCCCTGCCGGACGTCCTTGACGGCGGCGTAGCCCATCGTGTGGAGGGCGTTCTTCACGGTCTGCCCCTGGGGGTCGAGGACGCTGTCCTTGAACGAAACGAGGATCCGGGCTTTCATCGGCGGAAGACCCTTTCGTAGATGAAGTCGATCTTGTCGAGGTACGGGTCCAGGGAGAAGCAGGCGTCGATGGCGGCCGGGGCGAGGGCCTTGACGACGTCCGGGTCGGCGGCGACGAGGGCCCGGAAATCGAGCCCCTTGTCCCAGGCCTTGAGGCTGTTCCTCTGGACGATGCGGTAGGCCTCCTCACGGCTCAGCCCCGCGCGCGTCAGGGCCAGCAGCACGCTCTGCGAGAAGATGAGGCCGCGGGTGGCCTCGATGTTGGCCTTCATCCGGTCCGGGCGGACGACCCAGTGGCCGATGATGCCGAGGGTCTCGGCCAGCAGGAAGTCCGTCAAGATGAAGGAGTCGGGAAAAACGACGCGCTCGGCCGAGGAATGGGAGATGTCCCGCTCGTGCCAAAGGGCGACGTTCTCGAGCCCGACCTGGGCGTTGGCCCGGACGAGGCGGGCCAGCCCCGAGATCCGCTCGCATCGGACGGGGTTCTTCTTATGGGGCATCGAGGAGGACCCCTTCTGCCCCCGGGTGAACGGCTCTTCAACCTCCATGACCTCGGTCCGCTGGAGGTGCCGGACCTCGAGGGCGAATTTCTCGAGGGTCGAGGCCAATAGGGCCAAGGCCGACAGGACCTCGGCATGGCGGTCCCGCTGGAGGACCTGGGTCGAGACCTTGGCCGGGGCGAGGCCGAGTTCCCGCAGGGCGAACCGCTCGACCCGGGGATCGAGGTGGATGTAGGTCCCGACGGACCCGGAGATGCGCCCGACGGAGATCGTCTCGACGGCCCGCTCGAGGCGGCCGATGTGGCGGCCGACCTCCTCGTGCCAGACGAGGAGCTTGAAGCCGAACGTGACCGGCTCGGCGTGGATGCCGTGGGTCCGGCCCATGCAGACCGTCTTCCTGTGTCGGAGCGCCTGGCGCTTGAGGAGCCGGCGGAGATCGCGGAGCGGGCGAAGGACCTTCCGCAGCGATTCCCGGATGAGCAGGGACAGGGCCGTGTCGACGACGTCGTAGGAGGTCAGGCCGAGGTGGATATAGCGCGCGGCCGGCCCGACCTTCTCGGCGACCGAGGTCAGGAAGGCGATCATGTCGTGCTTGACGACCTTCTCGACGGCTTCGATCCTCTTGACGGAGAAGCCGGCCTTGGAGCGGATCTCGCGGAGGGCCGATGCGGGAACATGGCCGAGCCGGGCCCAGGCCGCGCAGACCGCGAGCTCGACGTCGAGCCACTTCCGGTACCTGTTCTCGTCGGTCCAGACCGCGCCCATCTCCGGCCGGGTGTAGCGTTCGATCATGAGGCCTTGCCTTATCCGGATTCCGAAAAGATGACGGAATCATAGCAGTACGCCGGACGCCTTGTCAACGCGCGCAAACTCGTCCCGGGCCGCAAAGGATTTTGTATAATAGAGGTCTAACGGAGTGAGGACGAGATGGATGAGCGTCCGGACGAGCGCCTCGTCGAGGAGGCCCGGCAGGGGAGCGCCGAGGCATTCACGGAGCTCGTCCGGCGTCATCAGCGGAAAGTCCACAGGATCGTTCATTCGATGACCCGCAACGCTTCGGACGCCGACGACCTGGCCCAGGAGGTCTTCCTGGCCGCCTACCGCTCCCTGCCGTCGTTCAACAGCAACGCCAGCTTCTCCACTTGGCTCTATCGGATCTCCGTCAATACGGCGCTGAGCTTTTTGAAAAAAAGGGGGAGGGAGAAGGACCGGGCCGAGTTCCGGGAAGACATGGCCGAAGCCGGCCGGGCCTCGGCGGCCGCGGATTCGCCCGAGGAGACGTCGGTCCGCAGGGAGCTCAAGGCCCGCCTCGAGGAGGCCGTCGAGAGCCTGCCGCCGCATTTCCGGGCCTCCTTCCTGCTCGTCGCCGGCCGGGGGATGAGCCACGCCGAAGCCGCCCAGGTCCTGGGCTGTTCGGAGAACACGGTCTCCTGGAGGCTGCACAAGGCCCGCAAGCTCGTCCGGGCCCGCCTCGAGCCATTTCTGGGGAGGTCCGGACGTGAGATGTGACAAGGCGAGGAGATGGATCTCCGACGGGCTGGACGGCGCCCTGCGCGCCGGCCGGGCCGCGGAGCTCGAGCGTCACCTCGAGAGGTGCGCCGCGTGCCGGGCCTATCGGCGGGACCTCGAGATCATCGACGCCGGGGCCGGAGGTCGGCCGGTCGACGGGCCTGCCTCGGGCACCTGGGAGGATTTCGAGGAGCGGCTCGGGCGCAAGCTCGCGGCGTACTCCCGTCCGGGCCGCCTGGAGCCGCGGCGGCCGGGCTTCCGGCAATGGGCCTGGGCCTCGGCCGCCGTCGCCTCGGCCGCCGCGGTCGTCCTCGCGATCCTCCACTTCGGCCTCCTGCGTCCGGAAGGCGGGACGGACGCTGACCGGCTCCCGAACGGGAGCTCCCTGGCCTGGGTCCTCATGGAGGCCGAGGGCGACCCCGAGCTGGCGCTCCTGTTCGACCGGGAGGTCCGGGCCTCGATCGAGGAGCTGACCCTCGGTCCGGACGAGGATTTTCCCGCTCCCTTCGTGGACGATCCCTTGTTCTGGGAGGGGTTGAGCGAAGAGGAGCTGCGTTTCATCGCTTCCGAGCTGGAAGCCGAGACCGATAGAGGAGGTCCCCGATGAAAAGCGCCCGAACGTTCGCCGCGGCCGCCCTGCTCCTCGTCCTCGGACCGCTGGCCATGGCCCAGGGAAGCGGCCAGGGGGATCCGCAAATGCGGATGAGACTGCGGGAGAACATCAGCACGCTCTATCTCCTCCGGCTGACGAGGGCCCTGGAGCTCTCGGAGGACCAGACGAGCCGGCTGTTCCCCGTCCTGACCCGGATCGAGAGGGAGAAGGCCGAGATGCAGAGGAGGATGAACGTCGATCTCCTGGCCCTCCGGGAAGTCCTGGCCGGGCCCGGCCGGGACGATGGCCGACTCCTCGAGATCGTCGCGCGCATCCGGGGGGAACGCCGGTCCATCCGGGAGAAGGACGACGAGACCGAGGCCGTTCTCGAGGAGGTCCTGTCCCCCGTACAGAAGGCCAAGTACCTCCTGTTCACCGTCGAGTTCTACCGGACGCTCGGCCATCAGCTCGAGCGGGCCAGGCAGCTGAAGCCCGGCTTGAAAAGAAGGCCTTGACAAGAAATTGAAAATCCTCTAGGATAGCCTTTGTCGTTCTGTATATTTTCAGATTAACTCTCTGAAAAAAGAACAAATTCGAGCTCGAGGAGACGAGATTTTTCCATTTTTTCGCCTGTTGTCTGCCATTCCGCGTTTTTTTATCGGGGTCGGAGGGGCGAGGTCGAGGGCATGCCAGCGTAGCTCAGCAGGTAGAGCGGCTGATTTGTAATCAGCGGGTCAGGGGTTCGAATCCCTTCGCTGGCTTTGACGGGACGATGGCATCGAACATGGTTCATATTTCGGGCAGGTTCCAGAGTGGCCAAATGGGGCGGGCTGTAAACCCGCTGCGGAAACGCTTCGGAGGTTCGAATCCTTCCCTGCCCATTTTTCGCGGGAATAGCTCAGTTGGTAGAGCGTCAGCCTTCCAAGCTGAATGTCGCGGGTTCGATCCCCGTTTCCCGCTTTTTGACTGGCGTTGCGGGCCCAAGTAGCTCAGTCGGCAGAGCACGTCCTTGGTAAGGACGGGGTCACCAGTTCGATTCTGGTCTTGGGCTTTCTCGAACAGCCGGAGATGCGGGCCGCCGGCGACTGACGGGGCCGGCGGGGGACGGAAGGTCCCCGAAGGACGAGGTGGACGATGCGAGAGATCATCACGCTCCAGTGCGGCGGGTGCAAGCGCCGGAACTATTCCATGACGAGGAACAAGAAGAAGCAGACGGACAAGCTCGAGACCAGGAAGTTCTGCCCCTTCTGCCGGACGCACACGCCCCACAAGGAAGTCAAATAGCCGGGCGAGCGGAGAGGACGACAGGTGTGTAGCTCAAGTGGTAGAGCAGCGGTCTCCAAAACCGCAGGTTGCGGGTTCGAGTCCTGCCACACCTGCCAAATGCGCCCCCGCCGGCCGCCGCAGACGGCGCCGGAGGGAAAGACCGGGGGGCCCGGGCGCCCCGCGAGGATCGAGGACAACCCATGAATGACAAGCTTCCCTGGACCAAGCGGTTCGTGAATTTCCTGAGGGACGTGAAGGCCGAGGTCAAGAAGGTCACCTGGCCCTCCAAGACGGAGGTCACCAACACGACGGTCGTCGTCATCGCCGCGACGATATTCTTCGGCTTCTACCTGTTCTTCATGGACGTCATCTTCTCCTGGGTCATCGCCCGGATCAAATCGTTGTTCGGCTGATCGCGAGGGATCGGATCATGGCAAAGAACTGGTTCGTGGTTCATACCTACTCGGGCTTCGAGAAGTTCGTGGCCGAGACCATCAAGCAGAAGGTCCTCGATCTCCATCTCGAGGACCAGGTCGGGCAGATCATCATCCCGACCGAGGACGTCATCGAGATCCGGGGAGGGAAGAAGGTCGTGTCCACCAAGAGGTCCTATCCCGGCTACATCCTCGTCGAGATGGAGATGAACGACGAGAACTGGCTGATGATCCGCCAGGTCCCCAAGGTCACGGGCTTCGTCGGCTCGGGACGGACGCCGACCCCTTTGAGCAAGAAGGACGTCAGCCAGATCGTCGAGCACATGGAGACGACCTCCGAGAAGCCCAAGCCCAAGCACTCGTTCGAGAAGGGCGAGGCCGTCCGGATCATCGACGGCCCGTTCTTCAACTTCAACGGGATCGTCGAGGAGGTCAATCACGAGCGAAGCACCATGAAGGTCATGGTCACCATCTTCGGCCGGTCGACCCCCGTCGAGCTGGAATTCCTGCAGGTCGAGAAGCTTTAGGAGGACGAGATGTCGAAAGAAGTCATCGCCAAGATCAAGCTGGAGATCGTCGCCGGCCAGGCCAGCCCGGCCCCTCCCGTGGGGCCCGCCCTCGGCCAGCACGGGGTCAACATCATGCAGTTCGTCCGGGAGTTCAACGACCGGACCGGCAAGATGGAGGAAGGGACCGTGGTCCCCGTCCTGATCACGGTCTTCAAGGACAAGTCCTTCAATTTCCTGGTCAAGACGCCGCCCGCGTCCTACCTCCTCAAGAAGGCCGCCGGGATCGCCAAGGGCTCCGGGGCCCCCAACAAGGACAAGGTCGGCAAGGTCACCCGCAAGCAGATCGAGGACATCGCCCGGACCAAGCTCGCCGACCTCAACGCCTACGACGTCGAGGCGGCCCGGAAGATCATCGAAGGGACGGCCAAGAACATGGGATTGGAGATCGTCAGTGAGTAAGCACGGCAAGAACATCCTCAAGGCCCGGGAGGTCAAGGGCCCGGAGCCACGGACCTACTCCCTGGAGGAGGCCGTCGGCCTCGTCAAGAAGGCCCGGTTCGCCAAGTTCGACGAGTCCGTCGACATGTCCATCCGGCTGGGGGTCAACCCCAAGTACTCGGACCAAATGGTCCGCGGGACGGTCGTCCTGCCCCACGGGACGGGCAAGACCAAGAAGATCTGCGTCATCGCCTCGGGCGAGAAGATCAAGGAAGCCGAGGAGGCCGGGGCCGACCACGCCGGCGGCGACGAGCTCATCGAGAGGATCGCCGGCGGATGGATCGACTTCGACGTCGTCATCGCCACGCCCGACGTCATGCGCGGCGTCGGCAAGCTCGGCCGCATCCTGGGGACCAAGGGCCTGATGCCCAATCCCAAGTCGGGGACGGTCACCTTCGACATCAAGAAGGCCGTCGAAGAGACCAAGGCCGGCAAGGTCGAGTTCCGCGTGGACAAGACGAGCATCGTCCATTCCCCGGTCGGCAAGGTCTCGTTCCCGGAGGACAAGCTCGTGGCCAACGCCAGGACCTTCCTCCAGGCCGTCGTCCAGGCCAAGCCGCCGGCGGCCAAGGGCAAGTACGTCCGGACGATCCACCTGTCGTCGACGATGGGTCCGTCCTTCAGGATCTCCGAGGACATTCTCGAGAGTTAGGAGACGCCGCCGTGAAAAAGGAAGACAAACAGTCGGTCATCAAGGGCCTCGAGGGCCTGTTCGACGCCCACGAGACGTTCTACCTCGTCGATTTCAAGAGGATGAAGGTCTCCCAGGCGGTCGAGCTCAGGAAGCTCCTCCGAAAGAATTCCTACACCTACAAGGTCATCAAGAACAGGCTGGCCCTGCGGGCCGTCAGCGACCGGGCCCCGGAGGCCCTCCGGCCCTATTTCCAGAAGCCCACGGCCGTCGCCTTCGCCGCCAAGGAGCCGATCGCCCTGGCCAAGCTCCTCAAGGAGTTCTCCAACCAGGGGAAGGTCCTCGAGGTCAAGGCCGGGGTCCTCGAAGGCCGCTATATGGCGCCCGAACGGTTCGACGAGATCTGCCGCCTCTCGTCGCGCGACGAGCTCGTCGGCAGGATCGCCGTCATGATGGCCCAGCCCCTCGTCCGCATGCTCCGGGTCCTGCAGGCCCCCCTGGGGCAGTTCGGGGTCCTGCTGGGCGAGCTGAAGAGGGCCAAGGGCCAAGGACAGGCATCCCCTGAGGTCGATGAGACCCAAGCTTAAATAAGGAGACTCGTGACATGGAAAAACTCACCAAGGAACAGTTTTTCGCGCACCTCGACACCCTGACGATCCTGGAGCTCTCGGATTACATCAAGGAGTTCGAGACGAGGTATGGGATCAGCGCCGCCGCCGCCGTCCCCATCGCCGCCGCCGGGGCCGCCTCCCAGGCCGACGCCAAGCCGGTCGAGGAGAAGACCGAGTTCAACGTCATCCTCAAGAACGTCGGCGACAAGAAGATCAACGTCATCAAGGTCGTCCGGGAAGTCACCTCGCTCGGCCTCAAGGAAGCCAAGGACCTCGTCGACGGTGCCCCCAAGCCGCTCAAAGAGGGTGTGACCAAGGAAGAGGCGGAAGCCATCAAGGCGAAGTTTGCGGAAGTCGGAGCCGTCATCGAGCTTCAATAGATGACCCGCTGGCTGGCCCGTTCCGATCGGATGGAGGAAAAGACGAACCTCCAACTCTTTCTTAGAGAGTGAGCATGCTCAAAGAACAACACAAAACGTCCCCGGAGAGGGTCGATTTCTCGAAGATCAAGGCGGTCTTCCCCATGCCCGACCTTCTGGACATTCAGACGAAGTCCTACGCCGATTTTCTCCAGATGGAGCTCCTGCCCGAGGAGCGGATGGAGATAGGCCTCCAGGCGGCCTTCAAGGACGTCTTCCCGATCTCCGACTTCAAGGAGACGACCGAGCTGGAGTTCCTCAGCTATTCCATAGGCACCTGGGAGTGCAAGTGCGGGCGGCTCAAGGGGGTCGAGAACTCCCGTTCCCGCTGCAAGGCCTGCGACACGCTCCTGCCCGCCTCCGCCGAGCTCACCGAGAAGGAGATCTGCCCCTACTGCGGGGCGATGAGGAAAATCGAGCTTCCCCTCTGCGAGCACTGCGGGGACCGCGTCGGCCTCAAGATCAAGTACAGCCCCATGGAGTGCATCCAGAAGGGCTACACCTACGCCATCCCCCTCAAGCTCAAGGTCCAGCTCGTGTCCTGGGAAAAGGACGCCGCGACGAAGAGCAAGCGCCTCAAGCACATCAAGCAGCAGGAGGTCTACTTCGGGGACATCCCCCTGATGACGGACAAGGGGACCTTCATCTTCAACGGCATCGAACGGGTCGTCGTCAGCCAGCTCCAGAGGTCGCCCGGCGTCTTCTTCAGGCCGGCCGAGAACAAGGGCTTCTTCATCGCCAAGATCATCCCCTATCGCGGGGCCTGGGTCGAGTTCGAGCACGACGCCAAGAACCTCCTCTGGGTGCGGCTCGACCGGAAGAAGAAGTTCCTGGCCACGGTCTTCCTGCGGGCCCTCGGGTTCGGCTCGGACGAGGACATCCTCAAGCTCTTCCATAAGGTCACCACCGTCCAGATCGAGGACGGCAAGCTGTTCCTTGAGGTTTCGGACAGCCTCGTCGGGACGTCCCCGTCGGCCGATGTCACCGACGCCAAGGGCAAGAAGGTCCTGGCCCCGGCCAGGAAGAAGATCACTCCCGAGGTCCTCGCGGCCCTCAAGGACGCGGGCGTCACCCGCATCCCGCTGGCCAAGAAGGAGCTGGCGGGGGCCTATGCCCTTACGGCGATCAAGGGCAAGGTCCGGACGAACGAGGAGATCACGGACGTCCAGCTCGACCTGCTCATCGGACGGGGCGAGCCGTTCGAGGTCTTCTTCCCCGAGCGGGACCGGGCCGGGCTCATCCTCAGCACGACCATCAAGAAGGACCTCCGCAAGGACCTGGCCTCGGCCCAGGGGGAGATCTACCGGAAGCTGAGGCCGGGCGAGCCGCACACCGCGGAGAGCGCCCAGAGCCTCTTCCACGGCCTGTTCTTCAATCCCCAGAAATACAACTTCTCCCGGATCGGCCGGCTCAAGCTCAACATCAAGCTCGGGCTCCAGACCTCGCTCGACGAGAAGACCCTGACGCCCCTGGACTACGTCGAGGTCATCAAGTACCTCCTCAATCTCCGCTTCGGCGAGGGGACGGTCGACGACATCGACCACCTCGGCAACCGGAGGGTCCGGTCGATCGGCGAGCTCGTCGAGAACGCCTTCCGGATCGGCCTGACGAGGATGGAGCGGACGATCAAGGAAAAGATGACCATCACGGCCGACCTGGCGGCCGCCATGCCCCAGGACCTCATCAATTCCAAGCCGGTCATCGCCGCCCTCAAGGAGTTCTTCGGCAGCTCCCAGCTCTCCCAGTTCATGGACCAGATCAACAGCCTGGCCGAGATCACCCACAAGCGCCGCCTGAGCGCCCTCGGGCCCGGGGGCCTCAGCCGGGAGCGGGCCGGGTTCGAGGTCCGCGACATCCAGACCTCCCATTACGGGCGGATCTGCCCCGTCGAGACCCCGGAAGGCCCCAACATCGGCCTCATCTCCTCGCTCAGCTGCTTCGCCCGGGTCAACGAGTACGGTTTCGTGGAGACCCCCTACCGGAAGGTCCGCAACGGGCGGATCGTCGACTACGTCAAGGTCCTCCATCCCGGGAGCAGCGACCTCAAGATCGGCGACGTCCTCGAGAAGGACGAGATGGCCAAGACCGTCGAGAAGCTCAAGGAGGCCAAGGCCCGCCAGCTCCCGGTCCTCGAGCCCCATTGCTTCTATCTCACGGCGTGGGAAGAGGAGAAATACAACATCGCCCAGGCCAACGCCGCCGTCGACGACCGCGGGCGGTTCACGAGCGAGATGGTCAGCGCCCGCGAGCGGGGCAACTTCAAGTTCATCCCCCGGGACCAGATCCACTACATCGACGTGTCGCCGAAGCAGCTGGTGTCCCTCTCGGCGGCCCTCATCCCGTTCCTCGAGCACGACGACGCCAACCGGGCCCTGATGGGCTCGAACATGCAGCGCCAGGCCGTGCCCCTGCTCCGCCCCGAGACGCCGCTCATCGGGACCGGCATCGAAGGCCTCGTGGCCGTCGGCTCGGGCGACGTCGTCGTCTGCAAGCGGTCGGGGACCGTCGAGTTCGTCGACGCCGAGCGGATCATCGTCCGGGTCGAAGAGAAGGGCTCCGGCCGCCATTCCGAGGTCGGCACGGACCTTTATCTCCTGACGAAGTTCCTGCGGACCAACCAGAATACGTCCACGAACCACCGGCCCATCGTCCTCAAGGGGGACAAGGTCGCCCGGGGCCAGGTCCTGGCCGACAGCTCGTGCACGGACGGCGGCGAGCTGGCCCTCGGCCGGAACGTCCTCTGCGCCTTCATGCCCTGGCGGGGCTACAACTACGAGGACGCCATCATCGTCAGCGAACGGCTCATCAAGGACGACATCTTCACGTCGCTCCATATCGTCGAGGAGACGATCGAGGCCCGGGACACCAAGCTCGGCCCCGAGGAGATCACCCGGGACATCCCCAACGTCCCGGAGACCGTCCTGCGGAGCCTCGACGAGAACGGCATCGTCCGCATCGGCGCCCACGTCAAGTCCGGCGACATCCTCGTCGGCAAGGTGGCCCCGAAAGGGGAGACCCAGCTGTCGCCCGAGGAGAAGCTCCTCAAGGCCATCTTCGGGGAGAAGGCCCTGGACGTCAAGGACGCCTCGCTCTACTGCTCCCCGGGCGTCGAGGGCACGATCATCGACGTCCGCATCTTCTCCAGGCGCGGGATCGAGAAGGGCCCGCGGGCCAAGGCCATCGAGAAGGACGAGATCGCCAAGCTCAAGCGCAACCTCGAGGACGAGATCGTCATCCTCGAGAGCGAGAAGTGGGAGAAGGTCCGGGCCCTGCTCAAGGGCGCGGTCGTCGAGAAGGGCCAGAAGGCCGGCGGGATGGCCCTCGAGAAGGGGACCAAGCTCACCGAGAAGATCCTGGGCGAGATGGATCTCGACGAGGCCATGAAGCTCAAGCTCAGCGAGGACGAGGACCGCGACCGGGAGATCAAGGACCTCGACAAGAAGGTCAAGAGGCAGATCGAGGCCCTGCGGGCCGTGTTCAAGGAGAAGGTCGACAACCTCAAGAAGGGCGACGAGCTGGCCCCCGGCGTCGTCCAGTCCATCAAGGTGTTCATCGCCATGAAGCGGAAGATGTCGGTCGGCGACAAGATCTCCGGGCGGCACGGGAACAAGGGCATCGTCGCCAAGATCGTCCCCGAGGAGGATATGCCCCGGCTGCCCGACGGCACGCCGGTCGAGATCGTCCTCAACCCCCTCGGCGTCCCGTCCCGAATGAACGTTGGCCAGATCCTGGAGACCCACGCCGGGTGGGCCGCCAAGGCCCTCGGGATGCGGATCTCGACGCCGGTCTTCGACGGCATCAGCGAGAGGGAGATCAAGAAGCTCCTCAAGGACGCCGGCCTCCCGGAAAGCGGCAAGACCCCGCTCTTCGACGGCATGAGCGGAGAGGTCCTCGACCAGGAGGTCACGGTCGGCTACATCTACATGATGAAGCTCTACCACCTCGTCGACGACAAGATCCACGCCCGCTCGACGGGCCCCTACTCGCTCATCACCCAGCAGCCGCTCGGCGGCAAGGCCCAGTTCGGCGGCCAGCGCTTCGGGGAGATGGAGGTCTGGGCCCTCGAGGCCTACGGCGCGGCGTTCACGCTCCAGGAGCTGCTGACCGTCAAGTCCGACGACGTCGAGGGCCGGGCCAAGATCTACGAGGCCATCGTCAAAGGCGACCTCGACTTCACCCCGGGCCTGCCCGAATCCGTCAACGTCCTCATCCGCGAGCTTCAGAGCCTGTGCCTGAACGTGGAGCTGGAGAAGGGGGACAAGGAAGACATCCTGCCCTGGGGCATCGCCATCCCCCCGTCCGGCAAAGGAGAAGCCTAATGGACATCAGGCCCCCGATGACGCTCTCCCGGCCCAGGATCGATTTCGACCGGGTCCGCATCAGCATCGCCTCCCCCGAGAAGATCAAGAGCTGGTCCTGGGGCGAGGTGACCAAGCCGGAGACCATCAACTACCGGACCTTCAAGCCCGAGAAAGACGGCCTGTTCTGCGCCAAGATCTTCGGGCCCATCAACGATTTCGAGTGCCTGTGCGGCAAGTACAAGCGGATGAAGTACCGGGGCATCGTCTGCGAGCGCTGCGGCGTCGAGGTCACCAAGTCCAAGGTCCGCCGCGAGCGCATGGGCCACATCCAGCTGGCCTCGCCGGTCGCCCACATCTGGTTCTTCAAGAGCCCGCCGAGCCGCATAGGGCTGGTCCTCGACCTGTCCATCAAGGACCTCGAAAAGGTCCTCTATTTCGAGTCCTACATCGTCATCGACCCGGCCGACACGCCGCTCAAGGAAAAGCAGCTCCTCAACGAGGAGGAGTTCAAGGACGCCCAGGAGAAATACGGCGACAAGTTCGAGGCCGCCATCGGGGCCGAGGCCATCAAGGTCCTCCTCGAGAAGATCAGCATTCCGAAGGAGGCCGAGCGCCTCCGCAAGCTCATGAAGAAGGAGACCTCCCAGCAGCGCAAGCTCCGCCACGCCAAGCGGCTGCGGGTCTTCAAGGCCCTCAAGCGCTCGGGGAACCACCCGGAGTGGATGATCCTCGACGTCATCCCGGTCATCCCCCCCGACCTCCGGCCGCTCGTCCGGCTGGACGGCGGGAGGTTCGCGACCTCCGACCTCAACGACCTTTACCGGAGGGTCATCAACCGGAACAACCGCCTCAAGAAGCTCATGGAGCTCAAAGCGCCGGAGCTCATCATCCGCAACGAGAAGCGGATGCTCCAGGAGGCCGTCGACGCCCTGTTCGACAACGGCAAGCGCGGCCGCGTCCACCTCGGGGCCAACCGGCGGCCCCTCAAGTCCCTCAGCGAGGCCCTTCGCGGCAAGCAGGGCCGGTTCCGCCAGAACCTGCTCGGCAAGCGGGTCGACTACTCCGGCCGCTCGGTCATCGTCGTCGGACCCGAACTCAAGCTGAGCCAGTGCGGGCTGCCCAAGAAAATGGCCCTGGAGCTCTTCAAGCCCTTCATCTTCAACAGGTTGGAAAAAGAGGGGCTGGTCCCGAGCGTCAAGGTCGCCCGGGAGTGGCACGAGCAGGAACGGCCCGAGGTCTGGGACTACCTCGAGGAGGTCGTCCGGGAGCACCCCATCCTCCTCAACCGGGCGCCCACCCTGCACCGGCTGGGCATCCAAGCCTTCGAGCCGCTCCTCGTCGAGGGCAAGGCCATCCAGATCCACCCCCTCGTCTGCGCGGCCTTCAACGCCGACTTCGACGGCGACCAGATGGCCGTCCACATCCCCCTGTCGGTCGAGGCCCAGGTCGAGGCCCAGACGCTGATGCTGTCGACGAACAACATCCTGTCGCCGGCCCACGGCCGGCCGCTGACCATCCCCAGCCAGGACATGGTCCTCGGCTGCTACTACCTGACCCTCGAGAAGAAGGGGAGGAAAGGGGAGGGTCGGGTCTTCGGGACCCCCGAGGAAGTCCTGCTGGCGATGGAGAACAAGGAGATCACCCTCCAGAGCAGCATCAAGCTGCGGTTCAGCGGGCCGTTCATGAACCTGGCCACCTACTACGACGACCAAGGGGTCATGACCTGCCCCGTCCAGGACTTCAAGAACGAGTTCGCCGAGACGACGCCCGGCCGCATCATCTTCAACGCCGCCCTGCCCGAGGGCTTCCCGTTCATCAACGGGATGCTGAGGAAGAAGGGCCTCGAGAACCTCGTCTTCTACACCTACCTCAAGGTCGGCCTCGGGCCCACGGTCCGCATCCTCGACGCGCTCAAGGAGCTGGGCTTCACCTATGCGACCCAGGCCGGCTTCTCCCTGGGCATCGACGACTTCGTCATCCCCGGCGAGAAGAGCGTTCTCGTCGACAAGGCCCAGAAGGAGGTCCTGCAGATCGAGAGCCTCTACCGGGACGGGACCATCTCCTCCGGCGAGCGGTTCAACCGGGTCGTCGAGATCTGGGGCACGGTCACGGAGAAAGTCTCCAGCGCCATGATCGAGGACATGAAGCGGATCAGCTTCGAGGGCGGCTCGCTCAATCCCCTGTTCGTCATGGCCGACTCCGGCTCCCGGGGCAACAAGCAGCAGATCCGGCAGCTGGCCGGCATGCGGGGCCTGATGTCCAAGCCCTCCGGCGAGATCCTGGAAACGCCCATCGTCTCCAATCTGCGGGAGGGCCTGAACGTCCTCCAGTATTTCATCTCGACCCACGGAGCCCGCAAGGGCCTGGCCGACACCGCCCTGAAGACCGCGAATTCCGGGTACCTGACGAGGAAGCTCGTCGACGTCTGCCAGGAGGTCATCGTCGACGAGCACGATTGCGGCACCCTCAAGGGCATCAACGTCTCGGCCATCGTCGAGAACGGCGAGATCATCGAGCCGTTCATCGACCGGATCGTCGGGCGGGTGGCCCTCGAGCGGGTCGTCAATCCCGACACCGGGGAGACCATCGTCGACATGAACGAGGAGGTCATGGAGAGGACCGCCCAGGAGTTCCAGAACATCGGCCTCGAGCGGGTCAAGATCCGCTCCGTCCTGACCTGCGAAGCCAAGAGAGGCATCTGCCAGCTCTGCTACGGCCGCAGCCCGGCCAGCGGCAGGATGGTCGAGCTCGGCGAGGCCGTCGGCATCGTCGCCGCCCAGTCCATCGGCGAGCCGGGGACCCAGCTGACGATGCGGACCTTCCACGTCGGCGGCATCGCCATGGGCGGCGCCGAGAAGTCCAAGCTCGAGGCCAAGAACGACGGGGTCATCAAGTTTAACAACCTCAAGGCCGTCGAGAACCAGGACGGCACCCTCGTCGTCGTCAATCGCAACGCGAACATCGCCATCCTCGACCACCGGGACCGCGAGGTCGAACACTACCAGGTGCCCTACGGCGCCAAGATCCTCGTCCCCGAGGGCCGCGAGATCAAGGCCCGCCAGGCCTTCGCCGAGTGGGACCCGTTCAACACCTTCATCCTGACCGAGGACTCCGGCCTCGTCCGCTTCCACGACGTCGTGCTCGGGGTCAGCATGGAGGAGGTCCAGGACGAGTTCACGGGCCTCATCACCCAGGTCATCATCGACCCCAAGGACGAGAAGTTCCAGCCCCAGGTCGAGATCCTCGACCCCAAGAAGAAAGACGACAAGGGGCGGCCCGTCATCCTCCGGAAGTACTTCCTGCCGTCGGGAGCGAACCTCGAGATCAAGGACGAAGAGAAGGTCTTCGCCGGGGACGTCCTGGCCAAGATCCCCCGCGAGGCGGCCCGGACCAAGGACATCACGGGGGGCCTGCCCCGGGCCGAAGAGCTGTTCGAGGCCCGGCGCCCCAAGAGCCCGGCCGTCATCTCCGAGATCGACGGCACCGTCCAGATCGGCGGCCTCGTCCGCGGCTACCGCAAGATCGCCGTCCGCAACGAGCGGGGCGGGGAGAAGGAGTACCTGGTCCCCAAGGGCGCCCACCTCAGCGTCTCCGACGGGGAGCGTGTCCGGGCCGGCGACGCCCTCATGGACGGGACGGTCAACCCCCACGACATCCTCCGGGTCCTCGGGGAGAAGGAGCTGGCCGAATATCTTCTCAAGGAGATCCAGGCCGTCTACCGCCTCCAGGGCGTGCCCATCAACGACAAGCACATCGAGACCATCATCCGGATGATGCTCCGCTGGGTCAAAGTCGAAGAGGTCGGCGACACGGAGTTCCTCGTGGATGAGCAGATCGACAAGTTCGTCTTCCAGGCGGAGAACGAGAAGGTCATGAAGAAGGGCGGCAAGCCGGCCAAGGCCCGGCCCCTCCTCTTGGGGATCACCAAGAGCGCCCTGAGCACGGAGAGCTTCATCTCGGCGGCCTCGTTCCAGGAGACGACCCGGGTCCTGACCGAGGCCAGCCTTTACGGGAAGGTCGATTACCTGAGAAGGCTCAAGGAGAACATCATCATGGGCCGGCTCATCCCGGCGGGGACGGGCTACAAGCACTACCGGAACGTCGAGCTCCGAGAGGAGATGCCGCCAGTCCTTCCCGAGATCGAAAAGGAGGTCCTGCCGGGGGACTGAGCCCGGGCGCTCTCCCCTGGGATTTTCGTCAAATTTCTTGACAGGGAAGCCGAATTTTGCTATTATCCGTCCATTCGTCTCAGGACTATCTTCCCGGGGATGAATAAAACTGACATTCGGAGTTTGTGGAGAGGAGTATTTTTCATTGCCGACCGTCAACCAACTCGTCAGGAATGGCCGGACGCCCAAGAAGTACAAGAGCAAGTCCCCGGCCTTGGAATCTTGCCCCCAGAAGAGAGGGGTCTGCACGCGCGTCTTCACGACCACGCCCAAGAAGCCGAACTCGGCCATGCGCAAGGTGGCCCGCGTCCGGCTGACGAATAACATCGAGGTCACGGGATATATCCCCGGCATCGGCCACAACCTCCAGGAGCACTCCATCGTCATGATCCGCGGCGGCCGGGTCAAGGACCTGCCCGGCGTCCGCTATCACATCGTCCGCGGGACGCTGGACGCCGAAGGGGTGCAGAACCGCTTCAAGGCCCGCTCCCGCTACGGGTCCAAGAGGCCCAAAGAGAAGCGGGCGGCGGCCTAGAGGAGGAGACCACCCATGCCGAGACGCGGAATCATCAAGAAGCGGAAGGTCCCGGCCGACCCGTTCTACAACAGCACTGTGGTCGCCCGCTTCATCAACCTCTTCCTCCGGAAGGGGAAGAAGACGACGGCCGAGAACGTCGTCTACGGGACCATGGACATCCTCAAGGAGAAGACCAAGGAAGACCCCCTCAAGGTCCTCGAGAAGGCCCTGGAGAACGTCCGGCCGTTCCTCGAGACGAAGTCGCGGCGGGTCGGCGGCGCGAACTACCAGGTTCCCATCGAGGTCGCGCCCAACCGCTCGTTCTCCCTGGGCGCCCGCTGGCTCATCAAGTACGCCAAGGAGCGCAGCGGCAAGAGCATGCAGGAGAAGCTCTCGGCCGAGATCATCGACGCCGTGAACAACCGCGGCGGCGCGGTCAAGAAGCGAGAGGATACGCACAAGATGGCGGAGTCCAACCGGGCTTTCGCCCATTACAAGTGGTAGTCTCCATCGAAAGAGCCCGACGATTGAACCGGTTCGATATGGAGAGAAGGCGAGATGCGGTCATACCCGATCGTGAGAGTCCGAAACATCGGCATCATGGCCCATATCGACGCCGGGAAGACGACCACGACGGAGCGCCTTCTCTTTTATACGGGTGTGACCTACAAAATGGGAGAGGTGGACGACGGGACGGCCGTGATGGACTGGATGCCCCAGGAGCAGGAGCGCGGCATCACCATCACGTCGGCCGCGACGACCTGCACCTGGCGGGACCACCGGGTCAATATCATTGACACTCCCGGGCATGTGGATTTCACCGCGGAGGTCGAGCGCTCCCTGAGGGTGCTCGACGGCGCGATAGCCATACTGTGTGGAGTTGGAGGTGTCGAGCCTCAGTCCGAGACAGTGTGGCGCCAGGCCGACAAGTACCGTGTCCCCCGCATCGTGTTCATCAACAAGATGGACAGGGTCGGGGCGGACCCGGAACGGGCGGTCCAGCAGTTGCGGACCAGGGTGGCGGCCAAGCCCCTGCCGGTCCAGATTCCCGTAGGGCGGGAAGATGGCTTCCGCGGTGTCGTCGACCTCATCGAACGGAAGGAGTACGACTGGGGTCGGGACATCCTGGGGACGGACCTCGTCGTCCGGGAGATTTCCGACGACCGCCGGGAGGAAGTCGAAGAGAAGAGACGGGACATGATGGAAGCGTTGAGCGAGATCGATGACGGCCTGATGGAGAAGTACCTCGACGGCGTCGAGGCCTCCTCCGAGGAGCTCAAGGCCGTCGTCCGCCGGGCGACCCTGGAGCTCAGGCTCGTCCCCGTCCTCTACGGCGCCTCGTTCCGGAACAAGGGCATCCAGCCGCTCCTCGACGCCATCGTCGATTTCCTGCCCTCCCCGGCGGACGTCCCGCCGGTCGTCGGCCGGCACCCCAAGACCCTGGCCGCCGAGTCCCGGCCGGCCTCGGACGAGGCCCCGTTCGCGGGCCTGGTCTTCAAGATCGCCAACGATCCGTTCCTCGGGAACCTGGCCTACTTCCGGGTCTACTCCGGGAAGGCCCGCGTCGGCCAGACCGTCTGGAACGCGACCAAGGCCGAGGAGGAGAAGCTCTCGAGGCTCCTGGAGATGCATGCCAACAAGCGGAAGGAGATCCAGGAGATCCATGCCGGTGACATCGCCGCCATGGGGTCCTCCCGGAACATCTCGACGGGGGACACGCTGTGCCTCAAGAACCACCCTCTCGTCCTCGAGACCATCCGCTTCCCGGAGCCGGTCATCTCGGCGACGATCGAGCCCAAGACAAAAGCCGACCACGCCAAGCTGGCCTTGACCCTGGCCAAGATGACCCGCGAGGACCCCACCCTGGCGGTCGTCCAGGACCCGATGACCGGCCAGACGCTCCTGCGGGGAATGGGGGAGCTCCATCTGGAGATCGTCATGGACCGTCTGGAGAGGGAGTTCGGCGTGCGGGCCAACCTGGGAAAGCCCCAGGTCGCCTACAAGGAAACCATCCTGTCCCCGTCCGAAGGGGAGGGGAAGCACGTCCGGCAGGCGGGCGGCAAGAGCCTTTTCGGCCACTGCGCCCTGCGCCTCGAGCCCTTGGCCAGGGGCCGGGGCTTCGAATTCGCGGACCTGACCCGGGGAGGCGTCATCCCCCGCGAGTTCATCCCGGACATCGAGAACGGGGTCCGGGAAGCCATGGAGGCTGGCCTCGTCGCCGGCTTCCCCATGACGGACCTCAGGGCCTCGCTCGTCGGCGGGTCCTACCAGGAGGCCGACTCTGCGCCGGTCGCCTACAAGATCGCGGCGACCCTGGCCTTCCGGGAGGCCGCGGGGCGGGCCGTTCCCGTTCTCCTCGAGCCGGTCATGAAGCTCGAGCTCGTCGCGCCGGACGAATATCTCGGCGACCTCGTTTCGGACCTCAACGCCCGGCGGGGGAAGATCGAGGGCCTGGAGATGAGGAGCGGGTCCCGGGTCGTCAAGGCCCTCGTCCCGCTCGCGGAGATGTTCGGGTACGCGACGTCCGTCCGGACCCTGAGCCAGGGCCGGGGCGTGTTCACGATGGAGTTCAGCCAGTACGACCGGACGCCGGCCGCCGTCCAGGAGACGATCGTGGCCCGCGTCGAGGGACGGATCCCGTTCCGGGGACAGTCCTGAGAACGCGCGATTCGATAATATGTGTATGCCAAGCAGGAGGTGAGCGATGGCAAAGGAAAAGTTTGCGAGGACGAAACCCCATGTCAACGTCGGGACGATCGGGCACATCGATCACGGCAAAACGACGCTGACGGCCGCCATGACCAAGGTCCTGGCGACGAAGGGCCTGGCCCAGGCCAAGAGCTACGACGACGTGGCCAAGGCCGACGCCAAGATGTTCCGGCGGGACGCGACGAAGATCCTGACGGTCGCCCTGAGCCACGTGGAGTACGAGAGCGAGAAGCGGCACTACGCCCACATCGACTGCCCCGGCCACGCGGACTACATCAAGAACATGATCTCCGGCGCGGCCCAGATGGACGGTGCCGTCCTGGTCGTTTCGGCGGCCGACGGCCCGATGCCCCAGACCCGGGAGCACATCCTCCTGGCCCGCCAGGTCAACGTGCCGGCCATCGTCGTGTTCATGAACAAGTGCGACCTCGTCGACGATCCCGAGATCCTCGACCTCGTCGAGCTCGAGGTCCGGGAGCTGCTGTCGAAGTACCAGTTCGAGGGCGACAAGATCCCCGTGATCCGCGGCAGCGCGACGAAGGCCATGGAGGACATCAACGGGCCGAACGCCAAGCCGATCTGGGACCTCATCCAGGCCATGGATGAGGCCATCCCCGAGCCCCTCCGCGAGATCGACAAGCCCTTCCAGATGGCCATCGAGGACGTCTTCTCGATCACCGGCCGCGGGACCGTCGTCACGGGCCGCGTCGAGCGCGGCGTCGTCAAGGTCGGCGACGAGGTCGAGATCGTCGGGTTGCGCGAGACGCGCAAGACCGTCGTCACGGGCGTCGAGATGTTCCGCAAGCTCCTCGACCAGGCCCAGGCCGGCGACAACATCGGGGCCCTGCTCCGCGGCGTCGGCAAGGACGAGGTCGAGAGGGGCCAGGTCCTGGCCAAGCCAGGGTCCATCACCCCGCACCGGAAGTTCCGGGCCTCGATCTACGCCCTGACCAAGGAGGAGGGCGGGCGGCACACCCCGTTCTTCAAGGGCTACCGGCCGCAGTTCTACTTCCGGACGACCGACGTGACCGGGTCCGTCAAGCTCCCCGAGAGCGTCGAGATGGTCATGCCCGGCGACAACATCAATCTCGAGATCGAGCTGATCAGCGACGTGGCCATGGAGAAGGCCCTCCGTTTCGCCATCCGCGAGGGCGGCCGGACGGTCGGCGCGGGAACGGTCACCGACATCATCGAATAATCCGGCCCGGGGCCGGCCGACGGCCGGGCCGAGGGGCCCTTCGGCGGAAATCGGAGAACAGAGGAACGAACGATGGAAAAAATCAGGATCAGGCTGCAGTCGTTTGACCACCGCTTGCTGGACCAGTCCGTCAAAGACATCGTCGTCAAAGCCAAACGGACGGGCGCCAGCGTCTCGGGCCCCATCCCCCTGCCGACGCGCATCCACAAGTTCTGCGTCCTCCGTTCGCCCCACGTCGACAAGAAGTCCCGGGAGCATTTCGAGATGCGCATCCACAAGAGGCTCATCGACATCAGCGAATACAACAACGAGACGATCGAGGAGCTGCAGAAGCTGGACCTGCCGGCCGGGATCGACGTCGAGATCCAGGCCTACGGGACGGGAGAATGACGATGGTCGAAGGGTTGATCGGGAAGAAGATCGGGATGACCCAGCAGTTCGACGAGAACGGGAACGTCATCCCCGTGACCGTCATCCAGGCCGGCCCCTGCACGGTCATCCAGAAGAAGGTCCGTGACAAGGACGGATACGTCTCCGTCCAGCTCGGGTTCGTCGAGGACAAGGGCGTCCGGAAGCCGACGAGGCCCCAGGTCGGCCATTTCAAGAGGTCCGGCGTGCCGGTCGTCAAGCGGCTCCGCGAGGTCGGCTGCACGGACCCGGCGGCCGTCAACGAGGGCGATCAGGTCCTCGTCGACATCTTCGAGGTCGGGGAGACGGTCCACGTCGTCGGGACGAGCAAGGGCAAAGGCTTCGCCGGGGTCGTCAAGCGGCACCACTTCCGGGGCGGCGGCGCCGCCCACGGCTCCATGTTCCACCGGGCGCCCGGCTCCATCGGCGCCTCGTCCTTCCCCTCGCGCGTCGTCAAGGGCATGCGGATGGGCGGGCATATGGGCGACGCCCAGGTCACGGTCCGCAACCTCAAGGTCGTCGAGACGGACAAGGAGAACAACCTCCTCGTCGTCAAGGGGGCCGTGCCCGGGGCCAACGGGGGCTATCTCCTCATCAAGAAAGGCAAGTTCGGCCCGGCGGGCGGCAAGTGACCGGGAGAGAGGGCACCATGGCGAAACTCCAAATCATCGATAGAAGCGGGAAGCCGTCCGCCGAAGTGGACCTCCCGGAGAGCGTCTTCTCCTACCCGGAGAAGGGCCACCTCGTCTACGAGGCCGTCGTCAGCCAGTTGGCCAACCGGCGGCGGGGGACGGCAGCGACCAAGACCCGCGCCGCGGTCAGCGGCGGCGGCAAGAAGCCCTGGCGGCAGAAGGGAACGGGCCGGGCCCGCGTCGGCAGCACCCGCTCGCCGCTCTGGAAGAAGGGCGGCACGGTCTTCGGGCCCCAGCCGCGCGACTACGGCACCGAGCTGCCCAAGAAGGCCCGCCGCAACGCCCTCAAGGCGGCCCTGGCGGGCAAGCTCGCGGAGAGCAAGCTCCTGGTCGTCGACGGCTTCGAGCTCAAGGAGCCCAAGACGAAGGACGCGCTGGCCCTGCTCAAGGCCTACAACCTGGATTCGGCCCTGCTCGTCGACGTCGCGGGGAACACGAACCTGTTCCTCTCGGTCCGCAACCTGCCGAAGGTCAAGGCCGTCGACGTCGGGGCCCTCGGCATCACCGACGTCCTGGCCCACTCCTGGCTGGTCTTCAGCCGGCGGGCCTTCGAGTCGGCCATGGAGAGATTGAAGTGATCAAAGACCCCCGCAAGATCATCCTCCGGCCGGTGATCACCGAGAAGAGCACGCAGCTCAAGGACTCCGACCGGATCATCTGCTTCGAGGTCGCCCGGGACGCCAACAAGATCGAGATCAAGAGAGCCGTCGAGCAGCTGTTCAAGACCCGGGTCGCCGACGTCCGGACCCAGATCAAGGCCGGCAAGGTCCGCCGGGTCGGGAGGAACATGGGCCGGCGGAAGGACTGGAAGAAGGCCTATGTCAAGCTCCGCGAAGGCGAGAAGATGATCGAATACTTTGAGGCGGCGTGAAATGGGCATCAAGACATACAGGCCAATCACACCCGGTCTGCGCCACAGGACCGGCAACCGGTACGAGGAGCTGAGCGGGGACCGCCCCTACAAGCCCCTCCTCGTGTCCCTCCCCAAGTCGGGCGGCCGCGACAACCGCGGACGCCTGTCCATGCGGCACAGGGGCGGGGGCCACAAGCAGCTCTACCGGGTCATCGACTTCAAGCGCGACAAGATCGGCATCCCCGGGACCGTCGAGACCGTCGAGTACGACCCGAACCGCTCGTCCTTCATCTGCCTCGTCAAGTATCGTGACGGCGAGCGGCGGTACATCCTGCACCCGGCGGGGCTGAAGGTCGGCCAGGAGGTCGTCTCGACGAACAGCCAGGCCGACATCCTGCCGGGCAACGCCATGCCGCTCCGGTTCATCCCGATGGGGACCGTCATCCACAACATCGAGCTCCGCAGGGACAAGGGCGGGCAGGTCGCCAAGTCCGCCGGCGCCGGGGCCCAGATCCTGGCCAAGGAAGGCGACTACGCTCAGGTCCGCCTGCCGTCCTCCGAAATCCGCAAGGTCCACCTCGACTGCCGGGCGACCATCGGCCAGCTCGGCAACCTCGATCACGGCAACATCAAGATCGGAAAGGCGGGCCGGAGCCGGTGGAAGGGCGTCCGGCCCCACGTCCGCGGCACGGCCATGAACCCCATCGACCATCCCCACGGCGGCGGGGAGGGGAAGGCCAAGGGCGGGCGGCACCCCGTCAGCCCGACGGGCATCCCGACGAAAGGGTTCAAGACCCGCCGGAACAAGCGCACCCAGTCGTTCATCGTCCGGCGGAGGAGCAAGTAACCATGAGCAGAGCGGTAAGAAAAGGCCCGTTCATCGACGACCACCTCCTCGAGAAGGTCCAGGCCTCCGGCTCGGCCGCCGGCAAGAAGCAGGTCATCAAGACCTGGTCCCGGCGCTCGACGATCATCCCCGAGATGGTCGGCATGACCATCGGGGTTCACAACGGCCGGAAGTTCATCCCCGTGTTCATCACGGAGAACATGGTCGGGCACAAGCTTGGCGAGTTCTCCCCGACCCGGACCTTCAAGGGGCACACCTCGAAGACCGCCAAACAGCTCAAAGTAGGGAAGTAACATGAGCGAGTCCCGTCACCTGTCCCACGCCGTCGCCCGGTTCGTCCGGATGAGCCCGCAGAAGGGCCGGCTCGTCGCCGACCTCATCCGCGACCGGTACGCCGGGGAGGCCCTGACCATCCTGCGGTTCAGCGAGAAGAAGAAGATCGCGGCCGTCCTCGAGAAGGTCCTTCGTTCGGCCATCGCCAACGCCCAGCAGAAGTCCCCGGACGTCGACGTCGACAGCCTGGTCGTCTCGAGGATCCAGATCAACGGGGGACCGGTGGCCAAGAGGATCCGTCCGGCGCCGATGGGGCGGGCCTACCGGATCGTGAAGCGGACCAGCCATGTCCACATTTACTTGAACGAAAAGGGGAAGTGACGCATGGGACAGAAGACGCACCCGTTCGGGTTCAGGCTCGGCTTCAACAAGCAGTGGACGTCCCGGTGGTTCGCCAAGGGCCCCGACTACGCCCGGCTCATCCATGAGGACCTGCGGATGAAGAGGGCCATCAAGGAGAAGTACTTCCACGCCGGCATCTCCGAGGTCGACGTCGAGAGGATCGGCCCCAAGGTCCGGGTCATCATCCACACGGCCCGGCCGGGCATCGTCATCGGCCGCGGCGGCAAGGAGATCGAGAGCCTCAAGGGGCTCCTCGAGTCGATCGCCAAGAAGGACGTCTATGTCGACATCCGCGAGGTCGACAAGCCCGAGCTGACGGCCATTCTCGTCGGGGAGAGCATCGCCGTCCAGCTCGAGAAGCGCATCGCGTATCGCCGGGCCATGCGGAAGGCCGTGGACATGGCCTTGAAGATGGGCGCCAAGGGCATCAAGGTCATGTGCGCCGGACGCCTCGGGGGCGTCGAGATCGCCCGCTCGGAATGGTACTTGAAGGGGCAGCTGCCCCTCCAGACCCTGAAGGCCGACATCGACTTCGCCTTCACGGAAGCCTTCACGACCTACGGGCAGATCGGCATCAAGATCTGGGTCTACCGGGGCGACGTCGAGAAGCCGAAGATGACCTCCCAGATGGCGGAGGTCGAGGAGATCTGACCATGTTGATGCCCAAGAAGGTCAAGTACCGCAAGCAGCAGCGCGGACGGATGCGGGGCAAGGCCCAGCGGGGGGGCACCCTGTCGTTCGGGGAGTTCGGCCTCCAGGCCCTCGAGCCCGGCTGGCTGTCCTCCCGCCAGATCGAGGCCGGGCGGATCACGATCACCCGCCACATGAAGAGGAAAGGCAAGCTGTGGATCCGGACGTTCCCCTGGAAATCGGTCACCAAGAAGCCGACCGAGGTCCGCATGGGAAAGGGCAAGGGCGATCCCGAGTTCTGGGTCGACGTCATCCGGCCCGGAAAGATCATTTTCGAGGTCGAGGGCATCGACGAGGAGATGGCCCGGGAGGCCATGCGCCTGGCGGCCCACAAGCTGCCCATCAAGACCCGGTTCATTTCCCGGGAAGCGAGGGAGCTGCGATGAAGATCCGCCAACTCAGGGAAATGTCGCCCGAGGAACTGAGGGCCAAGCAGGCCGAGCTCGACGACCAGCTCTTCAAGCTCCGCTTCCAGAAGTCCCTGGGGCAGCTGGAAAGCCCGATGAAGATCAAGAACATCAGGAAGGACATCGCCCGCATCCGGACCCTCCTCCGGGAGGGCGGGCCGGCGACGGAGTAGATCATGGACAGCAGCGGACAGAAACGGAAGACGACCAAGGTCGGGACGGTCATCGCTAAGAAGATGCAGAAGACGGTCACCGTCCAGGCGGTCCGGCAGATCCGGCACCCCCTCTACAAGAAGATCGTCCGGCGGCGGCAGACCTTCCTCGTCCACGACGGGGCCGAGAGATGCAAGGTCGGCGACGTCGTCCGGATCATCGAGACGAGGCCCATCAGCAAAATGAAGCGCTGGCGGGTCCTCGAGATCGTCGGACTGACGCCGGCCCTGACGGCCTCGGAGGTCGCCGAGGTCGAGATCGCCCCGCCCGCGCCGAAGGCGCCGGAGGTCGAGGAGGCCGGTGACGCCGGGAGCCCGGAGGAGGCCGCCGACGACGAGGGAGAGCCCCGATGATCCAGATGCGCACCATGCTCAAGGTCGCCGACAATTCCGGCGCCCGGAAGATCCAGGCCATCACGCCCATCGGCGGCGGGGTCGGCCGGGTGGCCCGGATCGGGGACGTCATCTCCGCGTCCGTCAAGGAGGCGGAGCCGGAGAGCAAGATCGCCAAGGGCAAGGTCGTCCGGGCCGTCGTCGTCCGGACCCGCAAGGAGCTGCGCCGCAAGGACGGCTCCTACATCCGGTTCGAGGACAACGCCGCCGTGATCATCGACAAGGCCGGGGAGCCCCTCGGGACGCGGGTCTTCGGGCCGGTCGGCCGGGAGCTCCGCGACCGGAAGTTCATGAAGATCGTGTCCCTGGCCCCGGAGGTCCTGTGATGCACAAGATCCAGCTCAAGAAGAACGACCTCGTCGTCGTCATCCGCGGCAAGGACAAAGGGAAGACGGGCAAGGTCCTGAAGCTCTTCCCGGAGACCGAGCGGGTCATCGTCGAGCGCATCAACTTCAGCAAGCATTTCGTCCGCGCCGACCGCAGCAAGAACGTCCAGGGCGGCGTCATGGAGAAGGAGACGCCCATCCACGTCTCCAACGTCATGCTGTACTGCTCCGAGTGCGGGCAGGGTGTCCGGGTCCGCCGGCGCCGGCTCGAGGGCGGCGATCTCGTCCGCCTCTGCCACAAGTGCGAGTCCCAGATCGAGAAGCAGAAGTGAGGGTCCCATCATGAGCCGCCTCTACGAGAGATACCGGACGGAGATCGTTCACGAACTCCAGGAGGAGCTCGGCATCGCCAACGTCATGGCCGTCCCCCGTCTGGAGAAGATCATCGTCAACATGGGCGCCGGCGACGCCATCCAGAACATCAAGCTCCTGGACACGGCCAAGGCCGAGCTCGGCCTCGTCACGGGGCAGCTGCCGTCGATCAGCCGGGCCAAGAAATCGATCTCGGCCTTCAAGCTGAGGAAGGGGCAGCCCGTCGCCTGTTACGTGACGCTCCGCGGCCGGCGGATGTACGAATTCCTCGACCGGCTCGTCAACGTCGTCCTGCCCCGCGTCCGGGACTTCCGGGGTGTCCCGCCGACGTCCTTCGACGGCCGGGGCAACTACACTCTCGGGATGCGCGATCAGCTCGTGTTCCCCGAGATCGACTACACGAAGGTCGAGCGGCCCCGGGGCATGAACATCACGATCGTGACGACGGCCCGGACCGACGACGAGGCCCGGGCCCTGCTCAAGAGGCTGGGCATGCCCTTCCGGGAATCCTGAGAAGCGAGGTGAACGTGGCAACCACAGCGCGCAAGGCCAAGATGGTCAGGACATTGAAATACGACATCCGGGTCCGCCGGCGCTGCCGCCTCTGCGGCCGCTCCCGGGGGTATTACCGGAAGTTCGACCTCTGCCGGTTGTGCTTCCGCCAGCTCGCCCTCAAGGGGGAGATCCCGGGCGTCACGAAATCGTCGTGGTGACAACGAGGAAAGGATAGACCCATGGACCCCATCGCCGACCTGCTGACGCGGCTCCGCAACGCCGCCAAGTCCAAGAAGAGGGAGGTCAACATCCCGGCTTCCCGGATGAAGGCGGAGATCGCCAAGATCCTCAAGGAAGAGGGCTACATCCGGAACTTCAAGGTCCTCGAAGACGGCAAGCAGGGCGTCATCAACGTGACCCTGAAGTACGCCGAGGACGGGACGAGCGTCATCAGCGGCCTCCGGCGGATCAGCAAGCCCGGCTGCAGGATATTCTGCGGCGGGGACTCCGTCCCCAAGGTCCTCGACGGGCTGGGGCTGGTCATCGTCTCGACATCGAAAGGGGTCATGTCGGGCAGGAAGTGCGAGGAGCTCGGCGCGGGAGGGGAAGTCCTCTGCAGCATCTGGTAGGCGCGGGGAGAGGTCAACATGTCCAGAGTCGGTAAGAAACCCATCATGATCCCGGCGGGGGTCAAGGTCACGGTCCACCCCGACCGGATCGACGTCGAAGGCAAGAAGGGCAAGCTCACCGCGCCGCTCCACGCGGGCATCACGGCCTCCGTCGACGGCGCCGCCCTCGTCCTGAGCCGGGCGGGCGAATCCAAGTCCGCCCGCACGTACCACGGCCTGTGCCGGGCCCTGGCCCACAACGCCGTCGTCGGCGTCACGGAGGGCTTCGCCAAGAAGCTGGAGATCGTCGGGGTCGGCTACAAGGCCAAGGTCGAGAAGGGCAAGCTCGAGATCAGCCTCGGCTACTCCCGACCAATCCTCTACGCGATCCCCGAGGGCGTCGAGATCGTCGCCGAAAAGCCGACCCTCCTGACGGTCCAGGGCATCGACCGCCAGAAGGTCGGTCAGGCGGCGGACGACATCAAGAAGCTCCGCCTGCCGGATCCCTACAAGCAGAAGGGCGTCCGGTACGTCGGCGAGAGGCTCATCAAGAAAGAACGGAAAGCGGGAGTGAGCGGTGCTTAAAGACAAGACGGTCGCCAAGAAGGTCCGGGACGCCCGGCTCCGGAAGCGGATCCGGGAGAAGATCGCGGGAACGGCCGAGCGGCCCCGGCTCCATGTGCACAAGAGCAACGCCTATGTCTATGCGCAGGTCATCGACGACCGGGCCGGTGCGGTCCTGCTGACCGCCTCGACCCTGGAGAAGGAGCTCCGGGAGGCGTCCAAGAACAGCAAGAACAAGGAGGCCTGCGTTCGGCTCGGCGAACTGCTGGCCAAGCGGCTGAAGGCCGCCAAGATCGAGGCCGTCGTGTTCGACCGGGGGACCTATCCCTACCACGGACGCGTCAAGGCCTTGGCGGAGGCCGTCCGCAAAGAGGGGATCCGGTTCTAGGCCGGGCCCGGCGCAAGGAGGGCAGAGCGTGGAAGATCGAAGATTCAGAAGGGCCGGCGTCGTCGACGAATTCGGCGTGGAGCTCAAGGACCAGGTCATCTCCATCCGCCGGGTCACCAAGGTCGTCAAGGGCGGCAAGAACCTCAGCTTCTCGGCCCTCGTCGCCGTCGGCGACGAGGCCGGCCGGGTCGGCATCGGCAAGGGCAAGGCCCGCGAGGTCCCCCAGGCCATCGCCAAGGGCATCGAGGCGGCCAAGAAGAGCATGATCCGCGTCCCCCTGGCCGACACGACCATCCACCACCTCGTCAAGGGCGTGGATGGAGCGGGCCTCGTCGTCCTCCGCCCGGCGTCCAAGGGGACGGGGGTCATCGCCGGGGGCGCCGTGCGGGTCATCATGCAGCTCGCTGGGATCCGGGACATCCTGACGAAGTCCCTGCGCAGCAACAACCCCATCAGCGTCGCCAACGCGACCCTGGCCGCCCTTCGCAGCCTCCGGGACCCCGATGACATGGCCAAGGTCCGCGGCAAGGCGAAAGGCGCGTCATGACGGACACAGCGAAAAAACCGGGAACGGCCGCCAAGCGGGCCGCCGCGCCCCCGGCGGCCGAGCGTCACCTGAGGATCACCCTGGTCCGCAGCCTCATCGGCTATTCCCGGGCGCAGCGCGAGACGGCCAAGGGCCTCGGCCTGAGGAAGATCGGGTCCCGCGTCGTCCGGCGGGAGACCCCCGAGATCCTCGGGATGGTCCGCAAGATTTCCCACGTGCTGAACGTGGAGACGGTGGAGAAGCCATGAACCTCAGCAACTTGAAACCGGCCCCGGGGTCGAGGAAGAACAGGAAACGGGTCGGGCGGGGCCCGGGCTCCGGGCACGGCAAGACGGCCGGCCGGGGCCACAAGGGCCAGCTCTCCGGCAGCGGCTATTCCCGCAAGCGGGGCTTCGAGGGCGGGCAGATGCCGCTCGTCCGGCGGATCCCGAAGCGGGGTTTCACGAACATCTTCCGCGTCGAATACGCGGCCGTCAACCTGGACCGCCTGGCCAAGATCGGCAAGAGCGAGATCGGCCTCGAGGACATGGTCGAATCCGGGCTCATCAAGCGGGCGACGGAGCGGGTCAAGGTCCTCGGCCGGGGCGAGATCGGCTCGGCCAAGACCATCCATGCCCATCAATTCTCCGCGTCCGCGGTGAGAAAGATCGAGGACCGGGGCGGCCGGGCCGTGACCGTAGGGGAAGACTGATGTTGGACAGCATCCGGAACATCTTCAGCATCCCCGAGTTGAGGAAGCGGGTCATCTTCACTCTCGTCCTCCTCGCGGTCTATCGGATCGGAGGGCAGATCCCGAACCCGGGCCTGTCGGCGGCCGCCCTGGAGGAGTTCTGGATGTCCCAGACGGGCTCCCTGCTGGACTTTATCGACCTCTTCTCCGGGCAGAACATGTCGCGGATGACCATCTTCGCCCTGGGCATCATGCCCTATATCAGCGCCTCGATCATCCTCCAGCTCCTGACCGTCGTCTGGCCCTACCTCGAGCGCCTGTCGAAGGAAGGCGAGCTCGGCCGCAAGAAGATCACCCAGTACACCCGCTACGGCACGATCCTCATCTGTCTCATCCAGTCCTTCAGCATCGCCATCTTCCTCGAGAGCATCACGACGCCGGCCGGGGCCAGGGTCGTCCCCAGCCCGGGTCTGGGCTTCAAGCTCCTGACCGTCCTGACCCTGACGACGGGGACCGTCTTCGTCATGTGGCTCGGCGAACAGATCTCGGAGCGGGGCATCGGCAACGGCATCTCGCTCATCATCTTCGCCGGCATCGTCGTCGCCTTCCCGAGCGGCCTCGGCAGCGTCGTCAACGGCATCAGGAACCAGACGATGTCGCCTCTGACCGTGGTCTTCCTCGGGGCTCTCATGCTGGCCGTCGTGGCCTTCATCGTCTTCGTCGAGCGCGGCCAGCGCCGCATCCCGGTCTCCTACGCCAAGAGGGTCATCGGCCGCAAGGTCTACGGCGGCCAGAGCACCCACCTCCCCCTGCGGGTCAACACGGGCGGCGTCATCCCGATCATCTTCGCCGCCTCGATCATCACCATCCCCTCGACCATAGCCGGCCTCATCAAGGTCCCCGTCGTGCAGAACATCGCCGCCCAGTTCCAGCTCGGCATGCCCCTCTACAACATCTTCTACATCGGGGCCATCATCTTCTTCACCTATTTCTATATCTCGATCATCTTCAACCCGGTCGACGTCGCCGACAACCTCCGGAAATACGGGGGGTTCATTCCCGGCATCCGGCCGGGCAAGAACACATCGGACTACATCGACGACGTCCTCAGCCGGATCACGCTCGTCGGGGCCTGCTATCTGGCCGCCGTGGCCATCCTGCCGGAATTCCTGATCACCGGGTTCAAGGTCAACGCCCTGCCCTGGATCGGGCCGTTCCTCGACGCCAACCTGCCGAGGTTCCTGACCGAAGGCCTGGGCATCGACTTCTACTTCGGCGGCACGTCCATCCTCATCGTCGTCGGCGTCGCCATGGACACGATGCAGCAGATCGAGGCCCAGCTCGTCATGCGCCACTACGACGGCTTCATGCGCCGGAGCCGGATCAAAGGGAGACGGGGATGAGGATCATCCTCCTGGGCGCCCCCGGAAGCGGGAAGGGGACCGTCGGCGATCGCCTTCGGGACGTCACGGGATTCCCCCGGATCTCGACGGGAGACCTGCTTCGCGAGGCCGTCCAGGACCGGACGGCCCTCGGATTGAGGGCCGAGTCCCAGCTGGGCAAGGGCGGCCTCGTCGACGACGAGACCGTCCTCGGGCTCCTCAAGGAACGCCTGTCGCGCCCCGACTGCCGCGCAGGCTACATCCTCGACGGCTACCCCCGCAATCTCGAGCAGGCCGCGACCCTCGAGAGGCTCGACGGATCCAGGCCCGAGATCGTCTTCGAGATCGAGACCCGGGAGGAGGTCGTCGTCCGGAGGCTGTCCGGCCGGAGGATCTGCCCTTCCTGCGAGTCCATCTATAACACTGTCAGCCGGCCCCCGAGAAAGGAAGGCCTCTGCGATGTCTGCGGGGCCGCCCTCGTCCAGAGGGCCGACGACCGGGCCGAGGTCATCCCGGAGAGGATGAGGACCTACCGATCCAAGACGGAGCCCTTGATCTCCTACTATGAGTCCAAGGGCGTCCTCCACCGGGTCGACGGCAATGGGACGGTCGAGGACGCCGTCCGCCCTATCCTGGAAGCCCTCGAGGGGGTCATGGAGCGAGGCGGGGAAGCGAGGACGAAGAGATGATCGTCCTCAAGTCCGGCGCGGAGCTCGAGGCCATGCGGCAGAGCGGCCGGATCGTGGCCCAGATCATGTCGGAGCTCGAGCCCCTCGTCCGGCCGGGCATCCGGACGCGCGATCTCGATCTCTACGCCGACAAGCGGACCCGCGAGCTCGGCGCCGTGCCGGCCTTCAAGGGCTATCGCGGGTATCCGGCGTCGGTCTGCGTCTCGGTCAACGAGGAGATCATCCACGGCATCCCCTCCGGCCGCATCCTTCAGGAGGGCGACATCGTCAGCCTCGACTTCGGGGCCCTCTACGAGGGCTTCTTCAGCGATTCGGCGCTGACGGCGCCCGTCGGGCGCGTCAGCGCCGAGGCCCGGAAGCTCATCGGGGCCGCCGAGAGGGCTTTCGAAAAGGGTCTCGAGCAGATGCGGGAGGGCAACCGGGTCTCGGACATCTCGGCCGCCATCCAGCGCTCGGTCGAGAGCGAGGGCTTCTCGGTCATCCGCCAGTTCGTCGGCCACGGCATCGGCCGGGCCCTCCACGAGGAGCCTCAGGTCCCGAATTTCGGAGTGCCGGGGCAAGGCCCGAAGATCCGCCGGGGGATGATCCTGGCCATCGAGCCGATGATCGCCATGGGCGGATGGGAGGTCGAGGTCCAGGAGGACGGTTGGACGGCGGTCACGCGGGACCGGACGCTGGCCGCCCATTTCGAGCACACCGTGGCCCTGACCGAGAACGGGCCGGAGATCCTCAGCGCGAGGCCGGCGGAGGCCGGCGCCCGGCGGCTCGTCCTCCTCAAGGAGAGCCCCCATGCCTAAGCAGGACATGTTCGAAGCCGAGGGCGTCGTGCTGGAGACCCTGCCGAACGCCATGTTCCGCGTAGAGCTGGCCAACAAGCACGTCATCCTGGCCCACATCTCGGGGAAGATGCGCAAGCACTTCATCCGCATCCTGCCGGGAGACAAGGTCCTCTTGGAGCTCTCCCCGTACGACCTGACCAAGGGGCGCATCACCTATCGATATAAGTAGAAGGACGTGACGATGAAAGTCAAAGCTTCCGTGAAAAAGATCTGCCGGAACTGCAAGATCGTCCGGCGCAAGGGCCTGGTGCGGGTGATCTGCTCCAATCCGAGGCACAAGCAAAAGCAGGGATAAACGAGGTCAACATGGCACGCATCGCGGGTATCACGCTTCCACCGGAGAAGAGGATCGAGGTCGGGCTGACCTACATCTACGGGATCGGGCGGTCCAAGTCGCTGCACATCCTCGACGAGGCCAAGATCGACCGGAACAAGAAGGTCAAGGCCCTGTCCGAGGACGAGGTCAACAAGATCCGCCAGATCATCGAAAAACGGGAGAAGATCGAGGGCGACCTCCGCAAGGAGGTCACCCTGAACATCAAGAGGCTCGTCGACATCAGCTGTTATCGCGGCCTCCGCCACAAGAAGAAGCTGCCCGTCCGGGGCCAGCGGACCAAGACGAACGCCCGGACCCGCAAGGGCGTCCGCGGCCAGAGGATTAAGAAACTCAAGGACAAGAAGGCGTAAGGAGGGTCAGGGCACATGGCCAAACCCAGCGGCAAGAAGAAAAAGGTCCGGAAGGAAGTCGGCTTCGGCGTGGCCCACATCCAGTCGACCTTCAACAACACCATCATCACGATCACCGACAAGACGGGCGGCACCGTCGTCTGGGCCAGCGCCGGGACGTCGGGCTTCAAGGGAGCCCGCAAGGGGACCCCGTTCGCCGCCCAGCTGGCGGCCAAGGACGCGGCCACCAAGGCCAAGGACTTCGGCGTCCGCTACGTGGACGTCCGGCTCACCGGGCCGGGAGCGGGGCGGGAATCCTCCATCCGGGCCCTCCAGGCGGCCGGACTGGAGATCAAGTCCATCCGGGACGTCACCCCCATCCCGCACAACGGCTGCCGAGTCAGGCGGAGACGGCGGGTCTAGGGGGCAAGGAGACGATCATGGCGAAACATCAAGGACCCGATTGCCGGCTGTGCCGCGTCGAGAAGAACAAGCTCTATTTCAAGGGCCACAAGTGCCTGACGGACAAGTGCCCGCTCGAGCGGCGGGCCTATCCCCCCGGACAGCACGGGCGGTCGAGAAAGCGCATCCTCGGCTACGCCATCCAGCTCCGGGAGAAGCAGAAGCTCAAACGGTACTACGGGATGTCGGAGGAGCAGTTCCGGTTCTTCTTCGAGCGCGCCGAGCGCCAGAAGGGGGTCACCGGCGAGAACCTCCTGTCCATGCTCGAACGGCGGCTGGACAACGTCGTCTTCCTGCTGGGCTTTTCCCTGTCGAGGGGCCACGCCCGCCAGCTCATCGGCCACGGCCACTTCCGGGTCAACGCCCGGAAGGTCGATATCCCCTCGGCGCTGGTCAAGGCCGGCGACGTCGTCAGCTTCCGGCCGCGGTCGGCCAAGAGCGAGGACGTCCAGGCCGTCGTCGCTTCGCACAAGGGCAAATCCGTCCCCGGCTGGCTGTCCGTGGACTGGGAGAACATGACGGGGAGGGTCAACGCCCTTCCCACGCGCCAGGACGTCACCCTTCCGGTGGAAGAACACCTGGTCGTGGAGCTGTACTCCAAATAAGGCCGCGGGGCCGGACGGAGGACATCTCCGGAAGGAGGCACCATGACAGACACGAATTTTCAGAGGCCGAAGTTCCTGGAATGCGACTACGAGACCCTGACGGGCAAGTACGGGCGCTTCCAAGCCCAGCCCTTCGAGCGGGGCTACGGCGTCACGGTCGGCAACGCCCTGCGCCGGATCCTCCTGTCGTCGATCACCGGCGCGGCGATCACAGGGGTCCGCGTCGAGGGCGTGCTCCACGAGTTCTCGACCGTCCCGGGGGTCGAAGAGGACGTCACGGACATCCTCCTCAACCTCAAGAGCATCCCCCTGAAGCTTCGGGGCGACGAGCCCCGGCGCATGACGCTCAAGAAGACGGGGCCGGCCGAGGCCAAGGCGTCCGACATCGCCCGCGACGCGGACATCGAGATCCTCAACGAGGACGTCCACATCGCCTCTCTCGACACCGACGGGTCGCTGGAGATCGAGATGATCGTCCGGAACGGCCGGGGCTACATCCCCGCGGAGCAGAACTTCGACCCCGAGCTGAGCCTCGATTTCATTCCCCTGGATTCCTCGCATTCCCCCATCCTCAAGGTCAACTACAAGGTCGAGCCCGCCAGGGTCGGGAAGCGGATCGATTACGAGGGGCTGACCCTGGAGATCTGGACGACCGGCGCCGTCCGGCCCGCGGACGCCCTGTCCCAGGCGGCCAAGATCCTGCGCGAGCATCTCGGCATTTTCCTCAACGTCGTCGACGAGCCCCTGGAGAAGGACCAGCCGCCGTCCAAAAAGGACATCCCCTTCATGCTCCAGGCCGACGTCCTGGCCCGGACGATCGACCATCTCGAGCTTTCGGTCCGGTCCAACAACTGCCTTCGTTCGGCCGGCATCGAGAGGATCTTCGAGCTCGTCCAGAAGACCGAGGATGAGCTCCTCAAGACCAAGAACTTCGGCCGGAAGTCGCTCGCCGAGATCAAGGAGACCCTGGCCAACATGAACCTGGGGCTCAACCTCGAGCTCCATCCCCGGCTCCTCGAGCGCATCAAGGCGGAGATCAAGGACGGCGTCAAAGCGAAGGAGCCCGAGGAATGAGACATCAGGTCCAAAGAGGCAATCTCAGCCGCAACACCGCCCATCGCCGGGCCCTCCTGCGCAACCTCGTCACGTCGTTCCTCGAGCGGGAGAGGATGAGGACGACCCTCGTCAAGGCCAAGACGGCCCGGCCGATCGCCGAGAAGATGATCACCCTGGCCAAGAGAGGCACTCTCCATGCCCGCCGGCGGGCCCTGGCCTACATGACCAAGGAAGAGGCCGTCCGGAAGCTCTTCGCCGAGATCGGCCCCCGGTTCTCCGAACGGCCCGGCGGGTACACGCGGATCGTCAAGCTCGGCCCTCGGGCCGGCGACGGGGCGCCGATGGCCATGCTGGAGCTGGTCGGCTCCGAGTTCAAGAAGAAAGCCAAGAAGAAGAAGGACGCCAAGAAGCCCGCCGCGAAATAACGCGCGCGATATTCCAGGGGCCCGGCAGCGGCCTGGCCCTTTTATTTTTTTGGCGGCGGAGAACTCCTCATCTTCCTATTTCGGCCTGCGGGCGCCCTGGTAGATCTTCCTCCAGTGTTCTTCGGCCAG
>JBBIGP010000013.1:0-3288 GCA_037447475.1 Candidatus Aminicenantota bacterium | reverse complement strand
CCTATTTCGGCCTGCGGGCGCCCTGGTAGATCTTCCTCCAGTGTT
Source organism: Candidatus Aminicenantota bacterium (assembly GCA_037447475.1). Lineage (GTDB taxonomy): Bacteria > Acidobacteriota > Aminicenantia > Aminicenantales > Saccharicenantaceae > RBG-16-66-30. The sequence goes on along the minus strand of JBBIGP010000013.1, from coordinate 3,243 downwards.
CTTCGGCCAGCCGGTCGATGCGGACGACCGGGGTCTGATAGGTCGTCGCATTGATGAAGCGCTCGGCGTCGATCATCATCCCGACGTGCGAGATGCGGTCCTTGGCCCGGCCGAAGAAGACGAGGTCCCCCGCCCGCTCCTCGCCCGGGGAGACCTCCGCCAGTCCGCTCTTCTCGAACTGGATGTCGGCGTCGCGCAGGACGGGGATGCCGCTCAATCCATAGACGAGCTGGACAAAGCCCGAGCAGTCGAGCCCCATGGGCGATGTGCCCCCCCAGAGGTAGGGGAGGCCTAGGAAGCGCTTCGATAAGGCGACCATGTCCTCGGGGGACGTTCGGGGCCAGGTCCAGGGCGCCTCCCGGATTTCGCCGTCGCCGCGCTGGATCCATGCGGGGGTCCCGCAGGGCAGCCTGACCTCGAGCCAGCGCTCGTCCTTCTCGGCGGCGAGCTCGAGGACCGCGCCGATGGGGGCGGCCTTGACCGGCTTGCGCTTGGTGACGTCGGGCTCCCGATAGGCGTTGGCCAGGAGGGCCGAGACGACGAAGACCTTGCCGGTCGAGGCGTAGGGCTTGTCGCCCGGCGCCAAGGGCACGAGGGCCGGGGCGACGATCCAGCCCTGGTAGGCGTCCGGGGTCTGCACCCGGAACCAGACTTCGCCGTCGGCGTTCGTCTCCTTCTCGAGGACCCTGACGTTCGTTCCCAGAATGGCCTGGCTGACGACATCGGCCGAGTCGCTCGCCCGGCTGTGCATGTTCTCGACGGCGCTCTTGACGACCGCCGCCTCCGGTCCGGCCGTCCGCGGGGCGGCGCAGGCCGGGACGGAGAGGAGCGACGCCAGGAGCGCGGGACACAAGAGCTTCTTCATCGTCGGACCTCCATCTGTCAAACGCGGCTATCATAGCATACGGGAACCCCAGAGGGGAATTCCGCGAGAAGGCCTCCGTTGGGCGCGTGCGGGAGGGGTTTCCCCGCGGCCGGCTTTGGGACTATAATGCCGGGAAGAGGTGTCCCATGAAGCGAAAAGAGTTCCTGGGTTTGGCCGCGGGAGCGGCCGTCTGGTCCCTCGTCCCGCCGGCCTGCGGGCCGCGGCGCGCCGGGACGGGCGGCCCGGGCGGGGCCCGCGTGGACATCGGCATCTTCGAGCTCCGGCTGCGGCATGCGTGGGGATTGTCGCGAGGGACGTGGACGACCCGCCGCAACTGCTTCGTGAGGCTCGAACGGGAAGGGGCCGTCGGCATGGGCGAGGCGGCCCCCATCGCCCGCTACGGGGAGACGGCCGAGAGCGCGGCGGCCTTCATCGACAAGGCCCGGCCGGTCCTCGAAAGGGACCTCTTCGAATACGCGGACCGCTGGAACGAGATCGAGGCCCTGGCCCCCGGGGAGCACGCGGCCAAGGCTGCGCTGGACCTGGCCATACTCGACTGGGTCGGCCGGCGCCATGGCCTGCCCCTTTGGAAGTCGCTGGGCCTCGCCCGCGGCAAGGCCTTGACGACCTCGTTCTCCATCGGCATCGACGAGGTCCCCGTCATGCAGGAGAAGATCCGCGAGGCGTCCGGGTTCGGGACCTATAAGATCAAGGTCGGGACAGCGGACGACCGCAAGATCCTGGAAGGCGTCCGGGCCGTCACCGACAAGCCCCTCCTCGTCGACGCCAACGAGGGCTGGACGTCCCGGGAGGAGGCGTTGGAGATGATCACGTGGATGGCTAGCCTGGGGGTCGTCCTCGTCGAACAGCCGCTGGCCTCGACCCGGCTCGAGGACCACGGCTGGATCAAGGAGCGCTCGCCCATCCCGGTCATCGCCGACGAGAGCCTCATGCAGGCCGTCGACATCCCCCGCATCGCGCCCTATTTCCACGGCATCAACATCAAGCTCATGAAGTGCGGCGGGATCCAGGAAGCCGTCCGGATGGCCGCCATGGCCAGGGCTCTCGGGCTGAAGCTCATGATCGGCTGCATGATCGAGAGCTCGCTCGGCATCTCGGCCGCGGCGGCCGTCACGCCTCTGTTCGAGGTCGCCGACCTCGACGGAAACCTGCTCATCGACAACGATCCCTTCCGCGGCGTCGAGACGGTCAGGGACCGGCTCGTCTTGAGCGACAGGCCCGGTCTCGGCGTCGAAGGCGGCGTCTGGTAGCCCGCCGCTACTTGTCCGAGACGATCCGCCCGTGTTCGCTCGAGCGCTCGAGGCGGGAGAAATGCTCCCAGGCCAGGCGCGAGACGCGGGCGATGGCCGGATCGCCGTCCGCGTCGCGCTTCAGGTAGGTCGTCATGACGGAGATGACGTAAGGCCGGCCCGGCAGCATGACGATGCCCGAGTCGCAGCGCACGGCCTCGAGCCCGCCCGGTTTCCCGGCCACGTCGATCCCCTCGGGAACCCCGTCCCGGAGGGGGCTGTCCTTGGGGATGGCCAGGATATCGAGGAGCTCCTTGCGATAGGGCTCGCCTAGGGCATCGCCCTTCCAGATCCTCTCGAGCAGGGTCATCATCTCCAGGGGGGTCGAGAGGTTCTCGCGCCCTTCGGAAGCGGCCGCGAGGTCCATCATCCGCCGCTGCAGCTTCGTCCCCCGAAGCCCCAGGGAAGCCATCCGTCTGTTGACGGCCTCCACGCCGGCCTTGTCGATGAGCAGGTTCGTGGCCGTGTTGTCCGAGAGGACGACCATCAGCGCGGCCGTGTCGCGGACGGACAGGGAAAGCGAGGGGCGGCCGAGGAGGCGCAGAACGCCCGAGCCGCCGACCTTGCGGGGCTCATCGACCGTCAGGAACTCGTCGAGATCGAGCCGCCTCTCCTGGGCTTGTTTGAAGACCTCGAGGAGGACGGTGATCTTGATGGAGCTCGCCTGGGGGAAGACCTCGCGCTCGTTGAGGAAGAAGGTCCTGCCGGTCTTGAGGTCCTTGACGGCCGCGCCCAGGATGCCGTCGAGGCCCGCTTCGATCTCCTTGAGCCCGGCCGTGAACTTGGCGTCGAGCAGGTCCGCGAAGCGGTTCTCCGCCGGCGCGGCCTGAACCGTCGGCGCCGCGCCGAGCACGAGAATCATCATGGCCAACAGCGGTCTTCTCATCGTCCCTCCTTTCGTCCTTCAGCCCGATCTCGTTGGCTTGTTCCGCGGCGATGAGGGTCGCCCTGAAGACCCCCGTAGCGGGGGGGGGCGCCGAAGGCGGGGGGACGCCGGGACCGGTCCCCGGGGGCCGGGGGGTGAAGGGCGGCCCTCGTCGACGAATAACGGTGACAAGCCAACGAGCC
>JBBIGP010000012.1:16514-48164 GCA_037447475.1 Candidatus Aminicenantota bacterium | reverse complement strand
CGCAGGGTGTCGCGGGCCCCTAGCCCTGCTGGCTTGATCCCGGCCGCGAGCACGTCGTTCCAGAACGCTTCGGCATGCTCCGCCGGAATGGCGCACTCGACGCCGTCCTCACCGGTGTAGCCCGTACGGGAGACAAGGGCTTCTTTGCCGGCGACCCGGCCCCTCCTCCAGGTGAAGGGTGTCATCGAACCGAGGTCGATGTCGGTCAGGGGCCGGAGGATCCCTTCGGCCTCCGGGCCTTGGAGAGCGAGCTGGGACCAGGCATCGCTCACATTCTCGACCGCGACCGCAAAGCCGGATGTGTGCCCGGCGATCCAGGCGAAGTCCTTGTCGGTGTTGGCCGCGTTGATGACCAGGAGGTAGTCCCCCTCCCCCATGCCGTAGATGAGCATGTCGTCGACGAACGTCCCCTCGGGGGTCGTCAGGGCCGTGTATTGGACCTGGCCGGGCGCCAGGCGGGCGACGTCGTTCGGGGTCAGCCACTGGAGGAGGGCCAATGCGTCCTTCCCCCTGACCGTGACCTCGCCCATGTGGCTGACATCGAACAATCCGGCCTTCGTCCTGACGGCCAGGTGCTCGGGGATGATGCCGCTGTACTCCACGGGCATCTCCCACCCGGCGAATCCGATCATCCTGCCGCCGGATTTCCTATGAAGCTCGTTGAACCGGGTTCTTTTCAATGATGATCCCTCGGAAAGACGGAATGAAAAGAAGTAATTATCATAAATCATGCGGCGGTTCAAGCGCGCCCGCGGACCGGACTTCCTCCCTCCTCCCACGAACGGATGAAGGCCCCGCGATGGTCGAGCGGACCAGAGCGGGCCGGATGCGCAGAGAAAGGAGAGGCTCGCGGCGGGCCTCGCCAGCCCTCGAAGGCATACTCGGGCCGCGCCGGGGGCACGCCCTCCACATAAAGGGAGGGCTGCCAGAAGGCGCCGTCCCTTGATCATCTCGCCGGCCATGATATGTCCGCCCAGTCCTCTGTCAAACGAGCCGTCAAACAAAAAAATGCATGGGTTCCGCCAATGACTCCAAATAATTGAACGGTGGAGCGATACGAAGGCCTTTCTAATCCAGCTATTTGACAGATTTTAATAAAGATATGAAATATCATGATGATATCCAAGATTGGCATAGAATTGGCTGTATTGTTCAATAAATCTGATGGATCCATTTCAAATCAACCTAATGAAAGGTGGTAGTGAATGGTGTAGACTCACTCGAAAAGGAATGCTAAAGGGGAACGGACATGGATGGGATGGAAGTCACCCATCCCGGGGAAAGAAGAACCAAGGAGGCATTACTTGAGAAAGATCTGTTGGTTCATGAGCCTGCTGCTCCTGGTGGGGGCCTTCGCCGCCGCCCAGGAGTTCGGCAGCGTCAAGGTCACCGTCAAGGACAAGGATGGGACCCCGCTCCCCGGAGTGAACGCGACCCTGACCGGGTCCAAGATCGCTCCGATGACGACCGTGAGCTCGGCGGGCGGCGCCGTTCGCTTCCTCCAGCTCCCGGTGGGCAGCGACTACGTCCTCAGGCTGGAGCTGCCCGGATTCAAGACCCACGTCCAGGAGAGGATCTCCGTCTCCTTCGGCCGCGACGTCATCATGGACATCGCCCTGGAAGTGGCGACCCTCGAGGAGACGGTCACGGTCATCGGGCAGTCGCCCCTCATCGATAGCAAGCGGACCCAGGTCGGCGTCAACATCACCTCGGAAACGCTGATGAGCCTGCCGACGGCCCGCAACCCCTGGGTCTTGATGACCCTCATGCCGGGCATGCTCGTCGACCGTGAGGACGTCGGCGGCAACGAGGGCGGCCAGCAGTCCGCGTATTACGGCCACGGCGGCCGCGGCGGGGACCAGACCTGGAGCATCGACGGCGGCAACATCACCGACAACTCGGCCCTGGGCGCGGCGCCGGCCTATGTCAATATCGCCAGCTACGACGAGATGCAAGTCAACTACGGCAGCAACGACGTCAAATCTCAGACCGGCGGCGTCCAGCTCAACCTCGTCTCCAAGAGGGGCGGCAACGCCTATTCCGGGACGTTCTACCTGGACGTCGAGGACTTGGCCTGGCAGGCGGACAACGTGCCCCAGGCTCTCAAAGACATCGGCTACACGGCCGCGGGCATCAACCGGGTCTATCTCTACGGCGCCAACTTCGGCGGCCCGATCGTCAAGGACAAGGCCTGGTTCTACGGCTCCTGGGGCATCCAGGACATCGACGCCCGGACCCTCGTCGGGACGACCGACAAGACTTGGCTCGTCTCCGGCTACGCCCGGCTCGATTTCCAGCTGTCCCCGACGACCCGGTTGAACGGGTTCATGGAATACGACGACAAGAAGAAATGGGGACGGACTTGGTATGGTCCTGAAGAGCAGAGCCCCGACACCTACTGGAACCAGATCGGCCCGGGCTATATCTATAAGGGCGAGATCGACCAGGTTTTCGGCAATCTCTATTTGAACCTCAGGGGGATCTACACCGATGGCGGATTCGAGCTCATTCCGGTTAAGGGCAGGCCGACCGGCAACACGGCTGGGCCTTACTTGACCAGGACGTACTATCCGGCTTTCTATATGTCCGGGAACGTCGATAATTACGGCACCGACCGAAACCAGCTCAACCTGACCCTCAGCGGCAACTTTTTCGCCGAGAACGTCCTCGGCGGCAACCACGAGTTCAAGTTCGGCGTCGACTATGTCACATCGACGGTCACGACCTTCGATCTCTATGAAGGGAATCTCACTCTCGCCTACTGGGGCCCCTATGGGGATCCCAGCTGGCCCAACGGCGGCGAATGGTGGGAAGCCTGGCTGCTCCGGGACTACTACATCGCTTACGATTTCAAGCGCTACTCGTTCTACCTCCAGGACACGGCGACCTTCGGGCGGCTGACCTTCAACCTCGGCGTCCGCTACGACTACGAGACCTCCGGCGTCGCCAAGAACACCATCCCGGCCTCGCCCTGGCTCCCGACGTACCTGCCGTCCCTCGAAGTCCCGGCCATCAAGTCCCCGGTCAACTGGCAGTCCTGGTCGCCGCGCCTGAGCCTGATCTATGACATCACGGGCGACGGCAAGACCCTGCTCAAGCTGTCGGCGGCCCGCTACGGAAGTCAGAGCGGTTTCGGTCTGGCCGACTTCTTCAATCCCGTGGGCTGGAGCGAGATCGACCTTCTCTGGCAGGACCTCAACCGCGACGGCATCGTGACCTCAAACGAGCTCTTCGGCCTCGACTGGGACGACTACTCCCTCGAAGACCCCAACGATCCCGACTACTGGCTGTGGTGGAGCATCAATCCGGACGATCCGACGAGCCTCGAGATCCGCAACGAGTTCGATCCCAAGTACAACAGCCCCCTCCTCGACGAACTCAACCTGTCTATCGAGCGGGAGATCTTCCAGGATTTCGCCGGCCGCGTTGAGTTGATCTATAAGCGAGGCTTCAACAACACCTGGACGATCGGCCGCAACGCCGCCGGGGCCCTGGACTCCAAGTCCAACTACTATGTGGCGGGGACCGAGCCCATCACCGGCTACCCGATCTACGGCCGGACGGCCAGATACCTCGCCTCCTCCTACCGCACGAACTACCCCAACCGCTACGACGTTTACAAGGCCGTCCAGCTCGTCTTCACCAAGAGGCTGTCCCACAAGTGGATGATGGACACCTCCTTCACCCTGTCGGATTGGCGCGACCACTACAAGGGCGACTACATCGACCCGCAGAACCTCGAGTACTTCGACGGCGGCGTCGTCGCCCCCGGAAGCGGCGGCTCCGGCCTGACCGGGATCTACGTCAACTCCCGGTGGCAGTTCAAGCTCAGCGGGCTCTACCAGCTCCCGTTCGGGATTAACGTCAGCGGGACTCTCGTCGCCCGCGAGGGCTACATCCTGCGGACGGACGTCATCGCCGCCCGGCCGGGCATTGGCAACGCGTCCGTTTTCGGCAGCCCCGACGGCGGCGGCAAGTTCGGCGACGAGCGGCTGCCCGCGTTCTGGCTCCTCAACCTGCGGTTGGAGAAGCTCTTCAACCTCAGCGAGAGGTCCTACGTGGCCCTGGCCGTCGACGCCTTCAATACGACCAACTCTGCCCACGCCCTGAAACAGCAGACCCGGATCACGGCTCCCAACTTCGGAGATGACATGCGCATCCTCAATCCCAGGGTCATCCGCTTCGGCATCCGGTTCAACTTCTAACGCGCAACACGAATTCGAGTTCCGAGGGCGGCCCCGCGAGGGGCCGCCCTTTTCTTCCCCTCTCGTTGTGCTAAACTAGAGGAGAAAGGAAGGTCCGTCATGAGGAGAGCCGTTCTTCTGACCGCCGTCCTGACATGCGTGATCATGCTGGCCTATTCCCAGGGCTACAAGGGACAGGGCCGGGCCGCCGGCCTGGTCACCGACGAGTCCGGGAAGCCCCTGGAAGGGGTCGCGGTCAAGCTCTATTCGGTCAAGGGCCAGTCCGGGTTCGAGACGAAAACCAACGCCAAGGGCGAGTGGAGGGCCCTCTACATCCGGGGCGGGGCATGGAACATCGACCTCGAGAAGGACGGTTACATGCCCCGGAAGCTGGCCGTCAACCTTAAGGAATACGATCGCAACCCGGCCATCGAGGTCAGCCTGGAAAGGATCGAGGGCCTGGTCATCCTCGAGGCCCTGAAAGAGAACGTCGATGTGGGCAACCGGCTCTTCGCCGAACAGAGATACGAAGAGGCCGCCAAGGTTTTCGAGGACATCGTGACCGGCGACGAGAACGCCTACATGTTCCACAAGAACCTCGGCAATTGCTACTTCCAGCTCCAGGACTACGAGCGGGCCGAGCGGCACTACCTCAGGGTCCTGGAGAAGGAGCCCGCGAACGCCGAGATCATGCTCCTCATCGGCAACACCTACTCCAACCGCGACGACCAGGCCAAGGCCCTGGAATGGTACGGGAAGATCGAGCTCGACAAGCTGACCGACGCGACGGCCCTTTTCAACATCGCCAACTCGTTCTTTTCCCGGTCGAGCTTCGAGGAGGCCCTCACTTATTCCCGGCGCGGCCTCGAAGTCCAGCCCGATTCGACGGACCTCCTCCACCTGACGGGGCTCATCCAGCTCAGCCTTGACCGCAAGCCTGGGGCGATCGAGGCCTTCGAGCGCTACCTCAAGCTCGATCCCGACTCGCCGAGGGCCGGCCAGGTCCGGAACTTCCTCGAAGTCCTGAAGAAATGAGGAACAGCGCGACCGCCCTGCTGCTTGCCGCGGCGCTGGGGACCGGAACGACGGCGGCCTCGCGTCCCGCCGATTCCCGCCCCGGCGCCGCCCAGGCCCACCGGCCCAACCTCCTCCTCATCACTATCGACACCCTGCGCCCGGACCGGCTGGGCTGCTACAGCAAGGACCACGTCGAAACGCCCGTCATCGACGCCCTGGCCCGCCGCGGGGCCCTTTTCCGCCGGGCCTTCGCCCACACGCCGACGACCCTGCCGTCGCACACGAACATCCTTCTCGGGACGACGCCCCTCCACCACGGCGTTCACGACAACTCGAACTTCGTCGTCGGCGAGGAATTCCTGACCCTGGCCGAGCACCTCAAGGGCCACGGCTACGCCACTGGGGCCGTGGTCGGGGCCTTCCCGCTCGACTCCCGGTTCGGCCTGACCCAGGGCTTCGATCTGTACGACGACAACTACGGCTCCCGGGGAGGCTCGGAGTTCTCCTATGTGGAAAGGAAGGCCGAGGACGTCGTGGCCAAGGCCCGGGAATGGCTCGAAGGCCGGAGGTCTCCCTGGTTCCTCTGGGTCCACTGCTTCGATCCCCACCAGCGCTACGATCCGCCCGAGCCGTTCCTTTCGCAGCACAAGGACAATCCCTATGACGGCGAAGTCGCCTACGTCGATTTCGCTCTGGGCGGCCTTTTCGAGGCCGTCCGGCGAAAGGGCGCGGAGAGCGACACCGTCGTCGTCTTCACCGGCGACCACGGGGAAAGCCTCGGGGAGCACGGGGAGTCGACCCACGGCTACTTCGCCTACAATTCGACGCTCTGGGTCCCCCTGATCATCGCCGCCCCCGGCCTGAAGCCCGGCGAGTCCGGCGAGGCCGTTTGCCATATCGACATATTCCCGACCGTCTGCGACCTCCTCGGGGTCCCCAGGCCCCGCGACCTCCAGGGGGTCTCGCTCGTCCCGGCCCTCGCCGGGAAGCGGCTGGCCGCGCGGAACATCTATTTCGAGTCGCTCTACCCGCATTACAGCCGGGGATGGGCCCCTCTGCGAGGGATCACGAGCGGCCGCACGAAGTACATCGACTCGCCCATCCCCGAGCTCTACGACATCGAAAAGGATTTCAACGAGCTGGAGGACCTGGCCGAAAGCCGGGACCTCAAGGCCCACGCGGCCGCGCTGAAGAAGACGATGGATGCCCTGGCTTCCGCCGCCGCGGCGGCGCCGCTCAAGAAGCTCGACCGGGCGGCCCAGGAGCGCCTGCGGAGCCTGGGCTATGTCTCGGGGCCCATTCCGTCCACGGCCGGCAAGGTCTTCACCCGGGAGGACGACCTCAAGGTCCTTCTCCCCTACCAGACCAAGCTGCAGACGGCCATGGGCCGCTATCACAAAGGGGCCCTCGACGAGGCGGCGGCCCTTCTCCGGGAGATCGTCGCCGACCGCAAGGACTTCGACCTGGCCTACACCTACCTGGCCACGATCTACAAGGAACAGGGCCGCTGGAAAGAGGCCCTCGAACTTCTCCGGGAAGGCCATCGGGAGAATCCGTCGGGCTTCCGCATCCTGACGACCTTCGGCCTGTTCCTGACGGAAGCGGGTCAGTGCGACGCGGCCATCGAGGTCCTCCGCCGGGGCTTGGACATCATCGACTACGACCCCGAGCTGTGGAACTACCTCGGCATCGCCTACTGGAACAAGGGCGACTACGCCGCGGCCGCCGACGCCTACGACCGGGCCCTGGCCCTCGATCACAACTACCCGATCGTCGTCAACAACCTCGGCTCGCTCCATTTCTCGCTGTTCCTGAAGGACGGCCAGGAGGCGGACTACCGGAAGGCCACCGAGCATTTCCGGAGGGCCATCGAGCTCGACCCGAGCTACGCCTCGCCCCACAACGGCCTGGGCACGGCCCTGGCCAGGGCCGGCGACATCGAAGGCGCCGTCGCGAGCTGGGAGAAGGCCGTGTCTCTCGACCCCAAGCTGCCCCATGCCTTGTACAACCTGGGGACCGTTTACCTGGCCCGGGGCGACAAGGCCCGGGCCCTGGACCATCTTCTCCGCTATAAGAAGCTCTTGGGCGGCCGGCTGCCGGCCCAAGAGGCGAGAAAGCTCGACGAACTCATCGATAAATGCCGAAAGGCCCCATGAGAGAGGTCCCGCGATGAATGCCCGCTTCCTCCGTACCGTCCTGCTCGCTCTCGTCGGCGCGTCCCTGGTCTTCCCCCAACAGAAGATGCGGGAACAGGACCTGCCCGAAAGATACCGCGACTGGCTCGACCTGACGTCCTATATCATCCTGCCCGCGGAGAAAGAGGTCTTCCTGCGGCTCGAGAACGACCGCGACAGGGACATCTTCATCGAGTCCTTCTGGCGGCAGCGCGATCCGACCCCCGAGACGCCCCAGAACGAGTTCAAGGAGGAGCATCTCCGCCGTTTCGCCTATGCCAACGCGAACTTGACCCGGTCGACCCCGCGGGAGGGGTGGCGGACCGACATGGGCCGGATGCACATCATCCTCGGCCAGCCGGCGTCCATCGAGCGGTTCGACAGCCAGCCCGGCGTCCATCCCTGCCAGGTTTGGTATTACCGGGGTGTTTCCGGCAAGGGCCTGCCCCCGCTCTTCGCCCTCGTCTTCTACCAGCGCGGCGGGCACGGGGAATACAAGCTCTACAATCCCGCCTCCGACGGGCCGGCCAGCCTCCTCGTCAGGCCCGAAGAGGTCGATCAGACGAACTACGAGGTCGTCTACAAGAAGATCCGGGAGCTCACACCCTCCCTGGCCCCTGTCGTGCTGTCCGTCGTCCCCGGCGAGTTCCCTTACAACTTCGTGCCCTCGCCCCAGAACAGCATCATCCTGGCCCAGATCTCCGAGTCCCCCCGCAAGGACGTCAATCCGCGCTACGCCACGGACTTCCTGCAGTTCAAGGGCCTCGTCAGCACCGAGTACTTGACGAACTACGTGGAGAGCAGCGCCGTCGTGGCCGTCCTCACGGACCCCGTCCTGAACATCGACCTCATCCACCTGTCCCTGGCCCCGAAGAAGGTTTCCGTGGACTATTTTCAGCCCCAGGGCCAGTACTACTGCAATTTCAAGCTCAACGCCACGCTCAAGAAGGGCGACCGGCTCGTCTATCAGCACGAGAAGGATTTCCCCCTCTATTTCCCGCCCGACCGGAAAGATTACATCGAGGCCAACGGCGTGGCCGTCGAGGACGTCATCCCGGTCGTCGAGGGGGACTACGACCTGGCCCTCCTCCTCCAGAACTCGGTCGGCAAGGAGTTCAGCTATTTCGAGCGGAAGGTCCATGTCCCGGCCCGGCCCGAGGGCGCCGTCCGGATGACCGGCCCGGCCGTCGGCTACCGTCTCCAGGCCGCTTCGGCCGACGCCCTCGCTCCCTTCCGCGTCCTCGACCGGCAGATCTCCGTCGATTCCGGGAACCTGCTGGCCACGACGGACGAACTGGCCATGCTGTTCACTCTGACCGAGGTCCCCGAGGACCTGTGGCGGAGCGGGCGGGCCCAGATCAAGATCAAGGGGCTCAAGAATGAAGGGGCCTCCGAAAAGGAGCTTTCGCTCCCCTTATCGGACCAGCCCTACAAGAGGACCATGATCTTCAGCCGGGCCGTGCCGGCGGCCGAGCTCGCGCCCGATTATTACGAGATCCTCTTGACCGTCGTCGACGGCCAAGGGAAGGCCCTTGCGGAGGCCGCGGACAAGGTCGTTCTCTCCCCCCTGGACAAGGTCTCCCATCCCGTGACCCTCGTCAGGCCCACCCCTCAAGCGAGAACCCACTTCCTTTACTATGGCCTGGCTTTCCAGTACGACAAGATCTCCGAACCCGACAAGGCCGACGCGCTCTACGCGCGGGCGGTGGCCGCGGATCCGGGCTACAAGCCGGGGATCATCGAGTACGCCCGTTTCCTCATCCGCAACGGAAGGTTCGACCGGGGCCTGGCCGAGGCTGAACGGGTCCGGGACGACGGGGAGCTCCGCTTCCAATATGTCCTCGCGGCGGGACTGGCCTACCTGGGGAAGGGAGACTATGAGAAGGCGATCTCGCATCTCGCGGAGGGCAACAGGATCTACAACAGCGACGTCACTCTCCTCAATGCCCTCGGGACCGCCTACTATCGGACAGGCAAGAAAAAAGAAGCGCTCGAGGTCCTGAACGCGTCCCTCCGGCTGGACCCGCAGCAGAAGGAGGCCAAGGCGTTGATGGACCGCATCGACGCGGAATCGAAGAAGATCCCCTGACCGAGGGCGGAAACCCATGAAGGGAGCAATGGCCGGCCGGGCTCGCCGCGTTTCCGCGGCTCGTAGCCTATGCGCAGCGGCCGCCTGTTCAGCCGCCGTAGCGCTGGCCATCGTCGGTTGTCAAAGAACCCCGCCTCCATTCGACGGCAATGTCCTCGTCATCACCCTCGACACGACCCGCGCCGACAGCCTGGGCGTCTACGGCAGCGAGGAGGCTCGCACCCCTCACCTCGACCGGCTGGCCCGCGGGGGCGTCAGGTTCGAGAACTGCATCTCGCCCGTGCCGCTGACACTCCCCGCCCACGCCTCGCTCTTCACGGGCCGGGATCCGCTGGCCCATCAGGTCCGGAACAACGCCCGATACGCCTTGTCCCCCGACGAGGTGACCCTGGCCGAGAGGCTCGGTGCCGCCGGCTTCCGGTCCTACGCCGTCATCGCCTCTTATGTCCTTCTCGGCCGCTTCGGCCTCAGGCAGGGCTTCGACGAGTACGACGATTCCCTCGACACGCATAAGGTCCTGAGCTCCTACAACACGGAGATCCCGGCCGACGTCGTCTCCGGCCGGTTCCTCGCCTGGCTGTCGAAGAACAAGGCCGAGCGGTTCTTCGCCTGGGTCCATTTCTACGACCCACACGAACCCTACGATCCTCCTGCGGAGTTCCGGACGGGGCCGGACGAAAAGGACCCCAAGGCCCTTTACCTGGGAGAGATCGAGTTCATGGACCGCCATGTCGGGAGGATCCTCGGTGGCTTGAGGGACTTGGGGCTTCTTGCGAACACCCTGGTCGTGGCGGTCGGCGACCACGGCGAGGCCTTCGGCGAACACGGCGAGCGGGGCCACACGATTTTCTGCTACGAGGAGAACATCCGGGTGCCCCTGATCTTTTTTCATGAAGCGCGGCTGTCCGCCGGGGTGGTCGTCGAGGACAGGGTCGGTCTCATCGACGTCCTGCCGACCATCCTCGAGCTCTACGGCCTGGGGACGGACAACAGCGTCCACGGCCGGAGCCTCGCCCCCATCATGCGTCCCGGCGGAAGATCGCCCGCTCCGCGGCCCCTCTACGTCGAGAGCCTTTACGGGATGGAAGAGCGTGGATGGGCCCCCCTGACGGGGATCGTCGACGGGGACCTGAAGTTCCTCTCCCTTCCCCGGCCCGAGCTGTACGACCTCCGCCGGGACCCTGCCGAGAGAAAGAACATCCATGACCTGAGCCCGGAGCTCGCCCGGGACCTCAAAGAAAAATTGGCGGAGCTCGTTTCCTCCCGGACGGAGATCCGACCGGGCGCCGGGCGGGAGTTGACGGCGGAAGACATCCGCCAGCTGCGGTCCCTAGGCTACCTTGCGTCCGGGCCCGCTCCGCGCTCCGACGGCGCGGATCCCAAGGACGGCATCGCCTCCGAGACCCGGTTGATCGAATTTTTCGACGTCCTGCTGCGAGAGCCGGCCCGGGATGTCGATGGACGGATCGACCGCTTTCTGCGGGATAACGGCATCGACAGGAGCCCCCAATTCTATTCGCGGCTGTGGCGCTTCCATGAACGGCGGAAGGACCCGGCGGAGAAGATCACGGCCGTTCTCCGGGAAGCCGCGGAAGCCTATCCTGACGACGTCGGCTTCCGCCTGCAGCTGGTCAGGTTCTATACGGGCATGAACAAGTTCGATCTCGTCATCCCGGTCTGCCGCGAGATCCTGGAGAGGGACCCTGGAAATCCGAGCGCATACGTCCTGATGGGCAACGCGTTCGCCGCCTTGGGCAACGCCGGCGAGGCCGCGGCTAGCTTGGAGAAGGCCCTGGCCCTCGAGCCGGAGAACGTCACCCTGAGGATCCGATACGCCGAGCTGCTTGTCCGGCTGGGCCGGTCGGACAAGGCCCTCGACATGTACGACGTCCTCCTGACCAAGGAGGACGTTCTCAAGGACCACGAATTCCTGTTCAAGGTCGCCATGTTCTACGCCAAGCACCGCCGCGACCGGACGGCCGCGGAGCTCGTCGACAGGTGCAGCCGCCTGCGGCCCTCGGGGCGCTATTACTTCTTCCTGGCCGTCTTCCTGACCCGGATCGACGACCACCAAGGAGCGGTCAAAGCCATGAGGGCCGCCCTCGAGCGATACCCGGATGAGCTGACTCCCGAGCAGAAGGGCCAGGCCGAAAAGTTCCTGGGCCGCGTGCCCGAGGGACGACCGGCCCGCTAAGCGCCTTGCCGGGGGCCCGCTTTTTGCTATAATAAGCGATTGAAATGCTCGCTCTGAAGGAACGTCTACGGTCCCTGATCGCCGAACGGCTGGAGAAGGACTTCGCGCCCGCGCCCGGCGAGCTCGAGCTCGTCGAGACCCCGGACCACAAGCTCGGCGACCTGGCCCTCGCCTACCCCTTCCAGGCCGCCAAGCGCCTCAAGACCCCTCCCCGGAAGGTCGCCGAGTGGATCGCCGCCCTGCTCGAGGGTCTCGAAGGGGTCGAGAAGGTCCAGGTGGCCGGGGCCGGCTACGTCAATCTCTTCCTCGACCGCCGGCGCTTCTTCGAGGACGCCCTGAGGTCTGGCGACCGGTCCGGCTTGGCCGCCGAGGAGTCCAAGGTCCTCATCGAGCACACCAACATCAATCCCAACAAGGCGGCCCACATCGGCCACCTGCGCAACGCCTGCCTCGGCGACACCCTGGCCCGCTCGCTCCGCTTCAAGGGCGAGACGGTCGAGGTCCAGAACTACATCGACGACACCGGCGTCCAGGTCGTGGACGTCGTCTTCGGCCTCATGGAGCTCGAGAAACGGACCCTGGCCGACCTCGACGCGATCCCGGGCAAGTTCGATCATTACTGCTGGGACCTCTATGCCAGGGTCTCGGCCTACCTCGCCGAACATCCCGAGGCCCAGGCCCGCAAGGCGGAGATCCTCAAGAAGGTCGAACACGGCGAAGGGGCCGAATACGAGATGTCCCGGCACGTCTCGCGCCGCATCCTGCGGGCCCACCTGGCGACGATGAAGCGGCTCGACATCGGCTACGATGTCCTGCCCAGCGAGAGCTCCATCCTCCACCTCAAGTTCTGGGAGAAGGCCTTCGCCCTGCTCAAGGAGAGGCGGGCCGTCCATCACGTCGCCGAGGGCGAGAACGCCGGCTGCTGGGTCATGCGGCTCGAGGACGAGCCCGACCGGGAGAAGATCATCGTCCGGTCGGACGGCACGGTGACCTATGTCGGCAAGGACATCGCCTATCAGCTCTGGAAGTTCGGCCTGCTCGGCCTCGACTTCCATTACGAGCCGTTCCTCGAGGACGACGGCCGGACCGTCTGGATCTCGACGGCCGAAGGCCCGGAGCGGGGCGCCGGATCCGCAGCGGCCCTTTCCTTCGGAAAGGCCAGCAAGGTCTACAACGTCATCGACGTCCGCCAGAGCTACCTCCAGAAGGTCGTCGTCCAGGGAGTGCGGGCCCTCGGCTTTGCCGCCCAAGCCGCGAGGTCCGTCCACTTCTCCTACGAGATGGTGGCCCTGTCGCCCCGCAGCCTCGAGGAGCTCGGCTACGACGCCTCCGAAGAGGAGAAGGACCGGGCCTTCCTCGAGGTCTCCGGCCGCAAGGGCCTGGGCGTCAAGGCCGACGACCTCCTCGACCGCCTCGAAAGCAAGGCCCTGGCCGAGGTCGACAAGCGAAATCCCGATCTCCCCCCCGGGGACCGGGCCCGCATCTCGCGCCAGATCGCGGCCGGCGCCCTCCGCTACTTCATGCTCAAGTACGCCCGTAACTCGGTCATCGTCTTCGATTTCGAGGAGGCCCTGAGCTTCGAGGGCGAGACCGGCCCCTATCTCCAGTACACGCTCGTCCGCCTCGACAGCATCTTCCGCAAGCTTCGCGAGCGGGAGGGGACGACCGAGGAGGACGTGAGGGCCATGGCCGGGGCCGGCATCGGCCTCGACGGGCTAACGGAAAAGGAACGCGCCGACTTTTGGGACCTCGTTTTCTACGCTTCCCGTCTCGAAGCGGACGTCCTCCGGGCCGTCGGCGGCCTGGAATTCTCCCACCTCGCCAAGTTCGCCTTCACCCTGTCCCAGAAATGCAACGGGTACTACCATCTCTACCCCATCCTGTCCGAGGAAAACAAGGCGGTCAGGGCCGTCCGGCTGCTGACCATCCGATACGTCCGGGAGCGGCTCCGCAGCGCGCTCGCCCTCATGGGCATCCCGCAGCCCGAGCGGATGTGACGCGGCCGTCCCCGGCGGTCGGGCGCTCGACGAACTGACACGGAGGTGGACATGATCGAGGTTCAGGACCTCACCAAGAGGTACGGGGATCTGGTCGCCGTCAAGGACCTCAGCTTCAAGGTCGAGGCCGGCCGGATCTGGGGCCTGCTCGGTCCCAACGCGGCCGGCAAGACGACGACCATGCGCATCCTGACAGGCTATCTGCCGGCCACCGAAGGCCGGGCGACCGTGGCCGGCTTCGACGTCTTCAACGAGACGGACGCCGCCAAGAGGACCATCGGCTACCTGCCGGAGAACGTCCCGCTCTACACGGACATGACCGTCACGGGGTACCTCGAGTTCGTCGCCGAGATCAAGCAGGTCCCGGCGGCCAAGCGCAAGGACGCTGTGTCGCGGGCGATCGACGCGGCCGGTCTCGAGGGCGTCAAGGGCCGGCTCGTCAAGAACATCTCCCGCGGCTACAAGCAGCGGGCCGGCATTGCCCAGGCCATGATCCACGACCCGAAGGTCCTCGTCCTCGACGAGCCGACGATCGGCCTCGACCCGGCCCAGATCATCGAGATCCGCAGTCTCATCCGGAGCCTCCGCGGCGAACATACGATCCTCCTTTCGACCCACATCCTGGCCGAGGTCACCCAGGTCTGCGACGGCGTCGTCATCATCAACGAGGGCCGGCTGATGGCCTCGGGCTCGCTCGAGGAGCTGACGGCCTCGTTCAAGGGCCGGGACGGCGTGGCCGTCAAGGTCCGCCGCGGCGGCCCGGAGGCGGCCGAGCTGTTCCGCGGCCTGCCCGGGGTCGAGAAAGTCACGGCCGACG
This sequence comes from Candidatus Aminicenantota bacterium, assembly GCA_037447475.1. GTDB lineage: Bacteria > Acidobacteriota > Aminicenantia > Aminicenantales > Saccharicenantaceae > RBG-16-66-30. Next base: position 33,692 of record JBBIGP010000012.1, on the reverse strand, counting down.
GACACGAGCTCCGCGTCGAGTGGGGCCCCGGCCGCGACCTGCGCGACGACGTCGCCCGCCTGGCCCTCGACAAGGGCCTCGGGCTCCAGGAGATGCGCCCCGTGGCCATGAGCGTCGAGGACCTCTACATGCGGATCGTCTCGGGAGGGCTCGAACAATGAGCAACATCTGGTCCATCGTCAAAAAGGAGATCCGGTCCTATTTCAGCTCGCCCATCGCCTACGTCGTCATATTCGGCTTCCAGCTCCTCGTCGGCTATTTCTTCTACAGCCTCATTTGGTGGTTCAACTCCCAGGCCATGCAGATGGCCCAGAACCCCTATTACCACCAGCAGGTCAACATCAACCAGATGGTCTTCACCCCCCTGTTCCACAACATGAGCATCATCCTCATCCTCGTCGCCCCCCTGCTGACCATGCGCCTCCTCTCCGAGGAGAAGAAAAGCGGCACCGACGAGCTCCTTTACACCTCGCCCCTCTCCATTCTCCAGATCGTCCTCGGCAAGTACTTCGCGGCCCTGTTCATGCTGATCGTCATGCTGGCCCTGACGGCCACGCTGTCGGTCTTCGCCTTCGCCCACGGCAACCCCGAGCTCGCCCCGTGGCTCACGGGCTACCTCGGGCTGTTCCTCATGGGCGCGACCTTCATCGCCGTCGGGCTGTTCTTCTCGTCCCTCACGGAGAACCAGATCGTCTCGGCCTTCCTGACCTTCTGCACCCTCCTCCTCTTCCTGGTCCTCAACTGGGTGTCCGCCTCGGGGACGGCCGTCTGGCAGAAGGTCCTCGGCTATCTGTCCTTCTCCCAGCATTTCGACGACCTGACCCGCGGCATCCTGGACACCAAGGACCTCGTCTATTACCTGAGCTTCTCGGTCTTCGGCATCTTCCTGACGCACGCCGTGATCCAGTCGCGGCGGTGGAGGTGAGCCATGAACGCCGTCAAGAGATACCTCAACACCGTCGCCCTGGCCCTCCTTCTGGCGACCCTCGCCGGCTGGATCGTCTGGCCCCACAAGCGGACGGCCCTGGTCATCGTCGGCGCCCTCGGCGTCCTGGCCCTGGCCGCCTACGTCGTCCTCAACCTCGACGCCCTCAAGCAGGGCTTCCGCCGCAAGTCGCTCGTCTATTCGGGCAACCTCCTGCTCGTCGTCGTCCTCGTCCTGGCCATCCTCGGGCTGGCCAACTACTTCCTGTCGAAGCACAACTACCGGACGGACTTCACCAAGGCCAAGCTCCACAGCCTGTCCGACCAGTCCGTCACCGTCGTCAGGAACCTCAAGACCGACGTCTCCTTCAAGGGCTTCTTCCGCGAAGGGAACTACGGGCGAGGGGCCATGGAGCAGCTACTCAAGATCTACGCCTACCACTCGCCGCGGATCTCCTACGAGTTCATCGACCCCGACAAGAACCCCGGCCTCGTCAAGCGCTATGACGTGACCCAGGACGGGACGACCATCATCGAGGCCGGCGACAAGGAGAACCGCATCACCTCGACCTCCGAGGAGGACGTCACCAACGCCCTCATCAAGGTCACCCGGACCGAGAAGAAGGTCCTCTACTTCCTCGAGGGCCACGGCCAGGACTCGATCGAGGCGAGCGGCGACAACGGCTTCTCGACCGCCAAGGCCGAGCTCGAGAAGCTCGGCTACGAGGTCCGCAAGCAGACCCTGGCCCTGGCCGACGGCTTCCCTGCCGACTGCGCCCTGCTCGTCATCCCCGGCCCCCGGAAGGACCTCCTGCCGAACGAGGAGGAGACCATCCTGAAGTACCTCGAGGGCGGCGGCCGGGCCCTGTTCATGATCGACCCCGAGACGGCCCCGGGGATGCCCCGGTTCCTGGCCCCCCTCGGCTTCACGCTCGAGGACGACATCGTCGTCGACACCGTCTCACGGCTCCTCGGCGGCGACTACTTCATGCCCGTCGTCAGCCAGTACGAGAGCCACCCGATCACGGACAGGTTCAGCTATGCGACGTTCTTCCCCCTGGCCCGGTCCGTCGAGGTCGCCGAGACCAAGCCCGAGGGGGCGACCGTGACGGCGCTGGCGGCGACCAGCCCGAATTCCTGGGCCGAGCGTCAGCTTGAGCAGAAAGAGGTCCGCTACGACCCGGGCAAGGACCGACAGGGGCCCGTCAACCTGGCCGCCGTGGCCGAGTTCAAGTCCAGGCCCGGGCTGCTCACCGGCCAGGAACATCCGGAGGAGGGATCGACGGCCCCCGAGGCCGCCGACAAGGATGCCCGCATCGCCGTCATCGGCGACTCCGATCTCGCCAAGAACCGCTACTATTTCATGTCCGGCAACGGCAATTTCTTCCTCAATATCGTCAACTGGCTGACCGAGGAGGCCGACCTCATCTCGATCCAGCCCCGGACCCAAGTGCCGCGGACGATCCAGCTCTCGCCCTCCCAGGGCCGGCTGCTCTTCCTGACGAGCGTCGTCATCCTGCCGCTCGCCGTGCTGCTCATCGGGCTTTCGATCTGGCTCCGGAGGAGGTCGCTGTGAAGCCCCGGACGACGCTCATCTTGGCCGCGGTCCTCGTCCTTCTGGGGGCCGTCGTCCTCGTCTTCGAGGATCGAGGGGCAAAGAAGGAGGCGGCCGCGGACAAGGCCGCCATGCTCGTCGATCTCAAGTCCGAGGACCTCGTCAAGATGGAGCTTCGGCGGGCGGACGGGGCTCTCGTCTTCGAGAGGGACGACCAGGGCGATTGGCGCCTGACCGCGCCTCTCGAAGCCTTGGCCGACAGCTATGAGGCCGGCAGCCTGGCCGATAACTTCGCGAGCCTCCGCATCCAGAGGGTCGTCGAAGCGGAGGCCGCCGACCTCGCCGTCTACGACATCCCGTCCCGGGAGGTGACCCTCTGGATCAAGGGGCGGGACGAGCCGGTCCGCGTCCTCGTCGGAATGGAGAATCCCATCGACAATTCGCTGTTCGCCAAGCGCGAGGACGACCCCCGCGTCGTCCTCATCGCCGGCTATCTCAAGTCGACGATCGAGAAGACGCTCCTCGATTTCCGGCAGAAGGACATCTTCCGGTTCGAGACGGCCGAGGTCAGGTCGGTCCGGGTCCGGGCCCCCGGCGTCTCCTGGGAGGCGGCCCTCGAGGACGACGGGTGGCTCCTGAGATCCCCGGTCCGGGCCATGGCATCCAAGAGCAAGGTCGAGAGCTTACTGAGCTCCCTGTCGTCCCTGCGGGCCACGGAGTTCGTTTCGGAAGACAAGAAGGCCGGCGACCTGAAGACGTTCAGCCTCGAGAAGCCCGGCTACGAGGCCGCCCTGTCCCTGCCCGCCTCCGGCGAGGACGTCGTCTTTTCGTTCCACAAGGACGGGGAACGGCTCTACGCGACGACCTCGCGGTCGAACAAGATCGTCGCCTTCGAAGGGACCTTGCTCGAGGACCTCGCCAAGAAGATCGACGAGGTCCGCGAGAAAAAGGTCGCCGAATTCTATTCCTGGGAGGCCTTCAAGGTCTCCGTCCGGAGAGGCGCCTTCAGCTTGACCGCCGTCAAGGAGAAGGACGGCGACGAGGAGAAATGGCTCCTCGACACGGAGGCGAAGGACGCCGCGAACCGCTACAAGGTCGAGGACTTCATCCGCCGGGTCGAGCGCCTCGAAGCCGCCGCGTTCATCGACAACCCGGGCGCCCTGACCCGTTATGGGCTGGAGCCGCCCGCGGCCGAGATCCGCGTCTGGACCCGGGACAACGCCGGGAAGGAAGAGGAACGGGTCTGGCTCCTCGGCCGCGAGGACGCCGCGAAAAGCCAGGTCATCGCCAAGGTCCCCCGCTTCGAGTACCTGTTCGAGGTCGATGCGGCCTTCCTCCAGGAGTTCCCCAAGGAGGCCGCCGACTGGATGGCCGAGCCGCCCGAAGAACCGGCCGCCGCCGAAGCGAAGAAATAGCGGCCTTGGACATGCCTCGGTTCTTCCTATTCCCTGCTCATAACATCCCGGAAACGGAAGAATCTCGAGAGCACGGCCGAGGACCCATTCCGCACAGGTTCGCGGCCCGGTTGCTTCAATGGTACCGGGCCCACCGCCGCGACCTGCCGTGGAGGAGGACGCGGGACCCCTACAGGATTTGGGTTTCCGAGGTCATGCTCCAGCAGACGACCGTCCGGGCCGTCCTCCCCTATTACCACACGTGGCTCGAGCGATTCCCGGACATCGAGTCCTTGGCCCGCGCTCCTCTGCGGGACGTCCTGCGGGCCTGGCAGGGCCTCGGCTACTACCAGCGGGCCCGGAACCTCCGCGAGGCGGCCCGGGAGGTCGTCCGCGAGCACAACGGGAGCCTGCCCGCCGACCGGGACGCCCTTCGCCGGCTCCCCGGCTTCGGGCCCTACACGACCGCCGCCGTCCTCAGCCTCGCGTTCGACCGTCCCCTGCCGGTCATCGACGCCAACGTCCGCCGAGTCCTGATGAGGGTCCTGGCGACGGAAGGACCGGCCTCGCCCTCGCTGGACAACGGGTTTCTGGCGGTCCTCGAAAAGATCATCCCGCGGGCCGCTCCGGGGGCCTTCAACCAGGCCATGATGGAGCTCGGGGCCCTCGTCTGCCGGAGCGCCAATCCCCAATGTCTCGGCTGTCCCGTCCGCGGGTTCTGCCGGGCCGCGGCCGATGGCAGGCAGGAGACCATCCCCCGGCCCCGCCGTATCGTGACGACGCCCGTCGAGGCCGTGGTCGCCGTCATTCGCCGCGACGGCCGGTTCCTCATCCGCCAACGGCCCGATCCGGGCCTGCTGGCCGGACTATGGGAGTTCCCCGGCGGAAAGCGCGAGCCCGGAGAGAGCCACGTCGAGGCCCTGCGGCGCGAAGTCCGGGAAGAGGTCGGGGCCGAGGTCGCGGATATCCGCTTCCTGACGACGGTCCGCCATGCCTATACCCGGTTCCAGGTCACCCTGCACGCCTTCACCTGCCGGTTCCGGCGCACGCCGGCACTACCGAAAAAGAATTTCCGGTGGGTGACCCTGCGTTCGATCCGCCGTTACCCCCTGCCGTCGGGAAGCGTCCGGATCGTCGACGCCCTGGCCCGGCAGCGGGGCGCCTGAATCCCTTCTGAACTGAGGATTTCCGCGCCTTCCGCGGCGGACCTGGACGGCCCCGCACTCCGGGAAGGCCCTTGTTTCCCGGTGAGACCCGGCTAGAGCAGTCCCATCTCCTTGTGCTTCCCGGCCACGGCCTCGGCCAGCTTGTCGAGGGCCTCGAAGTCGGCCGGGCGCGGAAGTCCGCGGCAGATGACGGGATCGAGGAATTCGACCTTCAGATTCGACATGGCGCCCTTGACGCTCTCGGCCATCTTCCCGGCCCAGCCGTAGGAGCCGACGACCGAGGCGAAGCGTGCCTTGGGCCGTAGGGCGTTGGCCAGGACGACGGCGTTGAGCAGGGCCGGGTGGGGCCCGACGTGGACGGTCGGCCCGGCGGCGACGATGGTGGCCGCGTCGACGAGGCTCATGGCCAGCTTTCCGACGTCGGCCGAGACCATGTTGAAAGGGGCCACCGCGACGCCCCGCTCGACGAGGGCGGCCATGAGATGGTCGACCATCAGGGCCGTCGAGCCGTGCATGGTCACCCAGGGCAGGACGACGAGATTGTGGGGCCGGTCGTCCGTCCAGTCGCGGTAAGCCTGGATGACGGAGGCCGGGTCCTTGTGGACGGGGCCGTGGCTCGGGGCGATCATCCGGATGTCGAGGTCCTTGATCTTCTCGAGATTCTGCCGGACGATCCTGCGGAAGGGCATCATGATCTCGGCGTAGTACCGCTTGGCCTCGGCCATCACGCACTCGACGCCGTCGACGAAAAGGTCGGTCGTCGCCACGTGCGACCCGAACCAGTCGCAGCTGAACAGGATCCCGTCCTCCTCGAGGTAGGTCGACATCGTCTCCGGCCAGTGGACCCACGGCGTGTAGATGAAGCGGAGCGTCCGGCCGCCCAGGTCGAGCCGCTCGCCGTCGGCGACCGTCCCGATCCGGCCGGGTTCGAGGCCCAGATGGTCGGCGAGCATGGACTTGGCCGGCTGGGAACAGAGGAGCCGGGCCTCCGGGTAGCGCTCGAGGACCCAGGGGATGGCCCCGGAATGGTCCTGCTCGGTGTGGTTGGAGATAAGGACATCGATGCGGGGGACGTCCTCGAGGTTGGCCTTGAGAACGGTCAGCATGGCCGGGTCGGCGGCGTCGATGAGGGCCGTCTTGTCCCGGCCGCGGACCAGGTAGGCATTGTAGCTCGTCCCGTCGGGCAACGGGATGAGGGCGTCGAACAGACGCCGGTCGAAGTCCTGGACGCCGACGGCCAGGACGCCGGGGATGATCTCTCTCGGTTTCATGGGTTCCGGTCTCCTTGGTGACGTGTGAATTCCTAGTTATTTTATAGTATTTGGACCCGGCGGCGCAACCCCCCGGCTTGGCGAACTCGCCGTTCCCGGGTAGAATACGGCCCATGGACAAAGCCCTGATCTTCGACATGGACGGCCTGATGATCGACAGCGAGCGCCTCTACTTCGAGGTCGAGCGGGCCCTGGCCCGGCGCTACGGCAAGGAGGTCCGGGACGAGACGCTCTGGCGGATGATGGGCCGCACCCCTCTCGAGGGCCTGACGATCTACGTCCGCGAGCTCGGACTGCCCCTCTCCCCGGCCGAGGCCGTCGCCATCCGCAACGACCTCATGCGCGAGAAGATGGAGAACGACCTGCGGCCCATGCCGGGGCTTTTCCACATCCTCGATGCCTTCCGCGCCCGGCGGAAGATGGGCGTCTCGACGGGGGCCCCGCGGGAGTTCCTCGATCTGGCCGTCGACAAGCTGGGCATCCGCGACCGGTTCGACGTGCTCTTGGCCTCGGACGCGATCGCCAAGGGCAAGCCGGACCCGGAGATCTTCCTCAAGACCTGCGAAGCATTGGCCGTCCCGCCCGCCCGGGCCGTCGTCCTCGAGGACTCGGAGAACGGCGTCATCGCCGGCAAGCGCGCCGGGTGCGCCGTCATCGCCGTCCCCAACGACTATACGCGGGGCCAGGACTTCAGCCGGGCCGACGCCGTCGCCGCCGACCTCTTCGAGGCCGAGCGCCTTGTGGAAACCCGGTTCTGACCGCGGTCAGCGCACGAGGGCGAGGAAGACCGCTATGGCGAAGGCCGCCGCCAGCACGCCGCGGAGCAGGACCGCGGGCCCCCGTCTCCCGGCGAGGATCATCGAGGCGGCGACGAACAGGCGAACGGCCAGCAGCGCCGCGAGCCCGTAGCCTGCAAGGTAGAGGGTCTGCCATAGCCCGGGCTCGGACAGGATATCCACCCATTCCCCCTGGCGCATCCCGAGGAGCATGAAGGCGGCCTGGACGGCCGAAGGCAGCCAGGCCGCGAGGAGCGGCCCTCCCAGGGCGGGGCCGGACACGGAGAGGGTCCTGGCAAAGCCGCCGCCCTCGGCCCCGCCTTTCCTGGTCCTATGGAGAAGCCTCGCGACGAGAAGCCAGGCCAGGACCACGCCCGGGACGACGAACACCATCTGCCAGAAGTAATAATTATCGATCCCCAGCCCGTCGAGGACGGGCCAGAGAGGCACAGCCCCCGAAGCGCCGAGGACGAGGGACGTCAGGGCATAGAGAACCCCGGCCGCGAGGACGGCCGCGGCCGTCCTCGGGACGCTCTTCGGGGCCTCGGCCGATCGCCTCAAGACCCGGTCGGGGGCGACCAGCCCTTTGAGAACCGCGAACAAGAGGAGCTTCAAGGGCTGTCCTTTCAGGCGACGAAGAGCTGCTTGCTCGAGAAGTGGGGGTCCGTCGTCAAGTTGACGCCGAAGCGCCGCAGCCCGGCGTCATCGCCGGGCGTCGGGATGTGGGTGATGTGGACCTCGCACCCGTGGAGCTCCTTGATCTTCTCGAGACCCATGTGGGCCATCGGATTGGTGGACGCGTTGATGCTCAGGCAGATGAGTAGCTCCGACAGGTCGAGGCTGACCGTGCCGGCCCCGAGGATGTCTTTCTTCAGGGCGGCCACCGACTCGATGATCGACGGCGAAAGCAGCGGGATCTTGTCCGGGATCCCGGCCAGGCGTTTGACGGCGTTGAGGACGAGGGCCGACGCGGCGTGCATGAGCGGCGAGTTCTTGCCGGTGACGATCGTCCCGTCCCGGAGCTCCACGGCCGCCCCGACGAAGATGCCTTTGTTCCCCTTACCGGCGGTGGTCCGGGCCTCATCGGCCGCCCGGCGGGCCGGCCCGACGACGCGGCGGTCCTCCGGCTCGACGCCGAGCTCCTTCATCAGCAGCTCGGCCCGCTGGACGGTCTCCTTTTCCACGAATCCGAGAGTGTACTCGCAGAGGTAGCGGAAATAGCGCCGGATGAGCTCCTGCTTGGCCGCCTCGCGGACGGCCTCGTCGTTCGTGATGCCGAAGCCCGCCGCGTTGCAGCCCATGTCGGTCGGCGACCTGTAGGGGGAGGCCTCCCCGGTGATCTTCTCGAGGATGCGCCGGAGGACGGGGAAGACCTCGACGTCCCGGTTGTAGTTGACGGCCGCCTGCCCGTAGGCCTCGAGGTGGAATGGATCGACGAGGTTGAAGTCGCCGATATCGGCCGTGGCCGCCTCGTAGGCGACGTTGACGGGGTGCTTGAGGGCCAGGTTCCAGATCGGGAAGGTCTCGAACTTGGCGTATCCCGAAGCCGTCCCCCGCCGGTGGTCGTGGTAGAGCTGGGAGAGGCAGGTGGCCAGCTTGCCGCTGCCAGGGCCCGGCCCGGTGACGATGACCAGGGGATGCTCGGTCTCGATGTAGTCGTTGGCCCCGTAGCCCTCGTCGCTGACGATGACGTCGATGTCCGTGGGGTAGCCCTTGGTGAACCGGTGGGTGTGGACGGGGATGCCCTGGCGCTCGAGCTTGTTCTTGAAGATCCGGACGGCCGGCTGGTTGTCGAACCGGGTGATGACCACGGCCCGGACCCCGACCTCCCATTCCCGGAGGTCGTCGATGAGCTTCAAGGCGTCGACGTCGTAGGTGATGCCGAAGTCGGCCCGGACCTTCTTGCGCTCGATGTCGCCGGCGTAGATGCAGAGGAGGATGTCGGCCCGGCTGCGGAGCTCCCGGAGGAGCTTCATCTTGACGTTGGGGTCGTAGCCGGGCAGGACCCGGGCGGCGTGGAAATCGAAGAACAGCTTGCCGCCGAACTCGAGATAGAGCTTCGTCGGGAAGCGGGCCATCCGCTCGAGGATGGCCGTCGTCTGTTTCTCGAGGTAGGCCTCGTTGTCGAACCCGGCGGCGCGGCTCATCTCGCCGTCCCGGTCCCGCGAAGCAGCTTGAAATCCTCGAAGAGCCCGTAATCGACGACATGATAGGCCGAGCCCGGCGGCGGCCCCCCCTTGGCCCCCTGCTGGAACGAGCCCGGCCAGGCCCGGCCGAGGGGCGGATCGCTGTGGAAGGGCCCCAGGGTGTTCTTGAGCGTTCCGGTGACGACGACGTCGATCTCGTTCGGGCCGGGAGCGAGGGCCCCGGTCAGGTCCACTTCGTGAGGGGGAAAGGCCGCCGTCCCTACGTGACGGCCGCCGACGTATACTTCCGCCGTGGCCCCCCGCCAGGGGCCGAGCTTGAGCTTGTAGGGGGCTCCCGCCTCTCCTTCAGGGATCAGGAAGGTCCGGCGATACCGGACGGAGCCTCCGTAAAGGGGAAGGCCCTGGGCGGCCCAGGGGCCGACGGCCGGCGGGGCCGGCGGATGGACCTCGAACCCGCGGGCGGCGGGGCGCAGACGGAAACCGCCGAGGATATAGACCGGCTCGAGCTCGGAGTGGATGGTGAAGGGCTTGGCCGTGACCGTGAGAGTGTTCCTCCCCGAGACGACCAGGCGCCCGATGGGATAGACGCCGAAGGCCCGGTCAAGCCACCATTCCCCTGGAGCCGGTCGGACCTCGCGGCCGTTGACTGACACCCGGAAGATCTCGGGGCGCTCGACGACGGCCCGCAGGTCCGCAAAATCCAGCGCGTCGCCCTTGACGGCCCGGAACTCGAAGACGGCCTCGAAACCGGAGCCGGCCGGGAACTTGTCGAGGTCGAGGATGTTCGTCTTGTATTGGACGGCGCTGTCCCAGGGGTTCCGCTCGAGCCCGTGGAACTGGAAGGTCCTCCGCTGGGCCTCGTAGAAGTAGAGGTCCCGCTCCCGGCGGCCGCCGAGGAGGAGGTCGCAATAGTCGAGCGTCAGGACGTTCGGGGACTCGGCCTCGACGGCCATCTCCCCTTCCGGCGGCACGTCTTCCCATTCTTCCGGCGGCCGGGCCGCATCGGTCTTGCCCCGATGATCCGGGAAACACAGGAGCAGGCTCCCGCCGGGGGGGATGGAGAAGCGGACCTCGACCCGGTCCTCGCGCCGCTCGTACGGATAGGGCGCGACGCGGCCGGTGAAGGGGTCCCAGACCTCGGCCGAACCGGCCTCGAGCGACATCCGGCCTCCGGCCGTTTCGTCGGGGCCGGCGTTGGCCAGGAAGACGAACTGTCCGCCGTCGAATTCCCGGCGCTGGTGGAACAGCCCCCGGTGGCGGGACGGCTCGCTGAAGACGAGCGCCGGCGGGGCGTAGGCCCGGACCTTGTCGAAGCCGCTCCCCGGGCCCGAGTCGAGCCAGCGGTCCCCGTAGGAGCTCTGCAGGACCCGGAGGTCGTCGGTGACGATGCCGTTGATGTAATCGGGCGGGGCCGGCCAGGAGATGATCTTCCCCTTGCTCATCAGGAAATCGCGCAGGAGGACGACCGTCCCGTCGTTGAGGTTCTTGAGCCCCGGCGGGAAAAGGACCAGGTCGTAGCCCCGGCTCCCGACCCGGAGCTTCCCGAGGCGGACCGAGCCGAACTCCTGGAGGGTCTTCTCGCTGACGAGGTCGTATTCGATGTGCTCGGCTTCGAGGAGGTGGACGAACTCCTGGAAATCCGAGGCGATCGTCCCGAATGTCTCCGAGCTCCCGGCCGGCGAGTAATGCATCCAGGCCGAGGTCGTCGGCTGGATGACCAGGATCCGGTTCATCTGCTCGCCCAGGCTCATGACGACCGACAGCCGGGCGAAATAGTCGGCCAGCGTGTTGTAGGACCCCCACCAGGGCTGGTGGTCGGAGAAAGACGGCGGGTGGTCCCGCTTGCGGGCCCCTTTGATCGTGGCGTAAGACAAGTGCTGGTTGAGGAAGTTGACGCCCAGGGCGTATTGCCAATCCGCGATCCTCTTCTGGTCGAAGAAGGTCAGGTCCCATCCGGAGGCCCCGTAGGTCTCCGAGAGCGTCCGCTGCCTCCCGAGCTGGTTGGCGGCGCTGCGGACCTCGCGGACGGCCCGGGCGTTGCCGAACTGGGCGTGCGGGCCGTCCCCCCATTCGTTCATCAGCATGTCGATGCCCGGCATGTGGGCGTAGGCGGCCATGGCCAGGTTGTCGGGCGACACCCGGGGCGAGGGCCACTCGTGCTCCCAGTAGTGGCCGGTGAAGATGAGGTTGTTGTCGGTCGCGTAGGCATAGTAGGGCTTGGCCCAGTTCTCGATGAACAGGTCGAGGAGGACCGAGTAATAGTTGTGGCGCACGCGCCGCCACTCGCCGGCCTCCTCGAAGAGGGAGACGAGGTGGGGCCGCAGGTCGTAGGTCCATTTCGCCTGGAAGGCCTGGAAGAGGGCCGGGGTGTAGCTGACGGCCTCCCGCCCTCCGGCCGGGGCGATCTCGGCCTCGTCCTGGAAGACGCCGGGCACGGTCAGGCCGAACTCCTTGCCGATGACGCGCTTGTAGCCGTTGAGGGTCAGGTCGAGGAACTTCTCGGTGACGTCCTTGCGCATCAGGTCGACATAGGCGAACCCGCCGTACCAGGGCGAGGGCCGGGCGCGGACGACCTCGAAGACGTAATAGATGGACTTGTCGTTGCCTCCGGGCTTGACCTTGCCGGTGACGTCCTCGAAGCCGGTCAGGGTCTTACGCAGGACGACGAGCGGCGGCTCCTCGAACTCGACGAGCGGGCCCTGGACGCGCGACATGCGGAGCCCGGAGCGGACGGCGTCGGGCATCTGGGCCGGGACGTGGCCCCCGGCGAAGCCGGAGGGGTAGGAGTTCTCGTCGTAGAGCCAGATCTTGAGGCCGAGCGACTTGCCCGTCTCGACGGCGAAGGCGCAGAGGGAGAACCATTCGTCCGTGAGGTAGGGGGTGATGAGGCCGGGCCGCGGGTGGATGAAGGCCCCGCCGATGCCGCGGGCCTTGAAGTCCTCGAGCTGTCGCTGGATCTCCTCGCGGGTCATCAGGTCGTTCCATACCCAGAGCGGGGCGCTCCGGAACTCGGCCGGCGGATCGGCGAAGGCCTGGAGGATGGTTCCATAGGTGTCCGTCGACATCTTCCTGGCGCAGGCGGCGCCGGCCGCGGCAAGGAGGAGAGCGGCGAGCAGGGCCGTTCCTATCTGTCTGGAATTCGCGCATCTTCTGATCATCGGCCGTCCTTCCTGGAGGGGATCAATGGCGGAGAGGGCGGGATTCGAACCCGCGGTCCCGGTTTAAGCCGAGACAAACGCTTAGCAGGCGTTCCTGATCGACCACTCCAGCACCTCTCCGCGGTCAAGGAACGTGGGGCTATTCTAGCACGACCCGCGGGTCGAAATCCAACGCCCGTTCGGTTTTCCGCTGATTCGATCCTTGTCCGTGGAAACCGTTCTGACCGATTAACCTGACCTATTCATGAAAATGCCGATGTGTTCTCTAAGTCCTGCGATATCTGCAGGATCTCCAGCTTTCCGATTTTTCCAGGGTTTTTTACAAGCGCCTCTCAGAAAGACCGGCATTTTCACCCTCCGGGCGAGCCGATCCGGCCGTATCTGCTGTGTTGCGAAGGGATGGCATCTGCACCCGCCTCGACTCGTGAATAGATCAGGCTAACGCCGCCCAGGCTTGATCAGCACGGACCCCACACATGGCCCGGGTGGCGCCTCTCGTACTCGGCGGCCGTCCTCTTGGTGATCTTGTGCCAGGGCTTCCCGGTCTTGGCCCCGACGATGCCGGCCAGAGCGCAGCGGCACAGCGTGGGGTCGACCTTTTCCCGGAGCTCATGGAAGACGTCATAGGGATCGCGCTTCAGGAAATCCTCAGCCGTCCTGATCCCTATCTTCTCCAGCTTGGCGGCCGTCGTCTTTCCGACGTTCGGCAGGTCGGTCAGCCTGTTCTCTCTCACGGCTTGACTCATTGCGGGGCCTCCTCGTCGTCTTCCTCTATCGAGATGGACCTTTGTCAGTGCCGACGATCTTGAGGACCGTCCGCCAGTTCCGGGTCGTCCCGACGGGGCCGATGTTCCGGTCAATGAACCTCATGAGATCGGGGGTTCTCCCGCCCCTGGACAGATCGACCAAGCTGTAGATCTCCCCGGGATCGATCCGCACGACGCGGGCCCCTTTGGGCGGAGGCGGCAGCTCGACCGGTGAACGAGCCGATCGTTTTTTGACGAGGAAGGTCACATACTGCTGGACCCGCGGATCCGACGGGGCGTCTTTGAACGGCTCCGATCCGGCGATCGCCATCAGATCCCGGATCGTCCGGGTGATGATGACGACGGGAAAGCCTAGGGCTTTATCGAGCCCTTTGGAGATCGTTCGAGCCAGATGAGCATCCCGCCGCGGCGGCTCGGCGATGACGTTCCCGCTGGCCAGGACGGTCTTGACCTTGGTGAAGCCCATGGCCTCGAACGCGGACTTGAGCGCGGCCATGGTCACCCTCTTGCTGCCGACGTTGTTGATGCCGCGCAGCAAAGCGACGATGGCGGAGGGAGAGGGATTCGAACCCCCGTTCCGGAAGACCGGAAAGCGGTTTTCAAGACCGCCGCCTTCAACCACTCGGCCATCCCTCCGCGTCACGACCTTATTCTACGTGCCCGGGGGCCGGCTGGCAAGCGTGGGAATGGCGACGAGTCGAGAGGGGCCAAAAGGTGCCGGGGCTCCTAGCCCGAAAGTCGGGACGACGGCGTCAGACGCCCGAGATCCGTTCGAGGCCGTTCATGTACGGCCTCAAGGCCTCAGGGACCGCGACCGAACCGTCCTCGCGCTGGAAGTTCTCGAGGATGGCGCTCACGGTCCGGCCCACGGCCAGCCCCGACCCGTTCAGGGTGTGGACGAACTCGGGCTTGGCCTTCGGCCCGCGGCGGAACCGGATGTTGGACCGGCGGGCCTGGAAATCCGTACAGTTCGAGCAGGACGAGATCTCCAGGAAGCCCGCCCGGCTCGGCATCCAGACCTCGAGGTCGTAGGTCTTGGCGCTGGCGAAGCCCATGTCGCCCGTCGATAGCAGCACGACGCGGTGATGGAGGCCGAGACGCCTCAGAACCTCCTCGGCCGAGGCCGTCATGTGCTCGAGCTCGTCGAAGGAGCTTTCGGGGAGGCTGAAGACCATCATCTCGACCTTGTTGAACTGGTGCTGGCGGGTGAGGCCGCGGACTTCTTTCCCGTGCGAGCCCGCCTCGCTGCGGAAGCAAGGCGTCCATCCTGCGAACCGCCGCGGCAGGGTCCCCCCGTCGAGGATCTCGTCCCGGTAGAGGTTGGTCAACGGCACTTCGGCCGTCGGGATGAGGTACCAGTCGCAGCCCTCGAGCTTGAACAGGTCCTCCTTGAACTTCGGCAGGTTCCCCGTTCCGGTCAGGCTCGCGGCATTGGCGATGAACGGCGGCAGGACCTCGGTGAAGCCCCGCTCCTTGGTGTGGATGTCGAGCATGAACGAGATCAAGGCCCGCTCGAGAAGCGCCGCGGCCCCGTACGACACGGTGAACCGCGAGCCCGTGATCTTGGCCGCCCGCTCGAAGTCGAGGATGCCCAGCTTCTCTCCGATGTCCCAGTGGGCCTGGGGCTCGAAGCCGAAGGCCGGCCTCTCGCCCCACACCCGGACCTCGCGGTTGTCCTCGGCGCCCCGGCCGACGGGCACGGACTCGTGGGGGATATTGGGGATGTTGAGGAGGAACTCCCTGATGGCCTCCTCGAGGCCTCTGAGCTTTTCCTCGAGGCCGGATATCTCGTCGCCGACCTTGCGCATCTCGTCGATCAGGGCCGAGGCGTCCCGCCCGTCCCGCTTCATCCGCGAGACCTCTTCCGAGGCCCGGTTCTTCTCGGCCCTCAGGTCCTCGACCCTCTTGAGGAGGGCCTTCTTCTCGGCCGAGATCTTGACGAGACCGGAGAGATCGATCCTCGGGCCTCGCGTTCCAAGCCTATCTTGAACGGAATCAACATTATCCATTACATACTTGGGGTCCAGCATGCCCCGGATTATAGCACAGGCGTCGCGCAACGAAAAGGCGAAAGGAAATCGGGGAAGGACCATGCCTTCGGCTCCTTTGACAACTTCGCGGCATTCGTGAAGAATAGGCGCGATGGACGGCTATATCCAGGTCTACACGGGCAACGGCAAGGGCAAGACGACCGCCGCCCTCGGCCTGGCCCTTCGCGCCGCCGGGCACGGGATGAGGACCTATTTCGGACAGTTCCTGAAAGGCCAGCACTACGGCGAGCTCGAGGCCGTCAAGAAGCTCTCCTCCCTCATCCGCATCGAACGCTTCGGGCGGGAGGGCTTCCTGCACATCACGGAAGGCCCCGACGACGAGGATATCCGCAGGGCCCGTGAGGGCCTGCGCAAGTGCCGGGAAGCCATGCTCTCCGGCCGTTACGACATCGTCGTTCTCGACGAGATCAACACGGCCGTCCTGCTCAAGGTCCTGACGGTCGAGGAGGTCCTCGGCCTGATCAACGACAAGCCCGCGGCCGTCGAGCTCGTCCTGACGGGGCGGGGCGCGCCCGAAGCCTTGATCGACCGGGCCGACCTGGTCACCGAAATGAAGGACGTCAAGCATTATTTCGACCGGGGCGTCAAGGCCCGCGAAGGCATCGAGAAATGAGGCGCCGCGCCGATCCCTTCGGCCGCAGCCCGTTCCGTCCTTCGATGGGCCGGGAGGAATTCGAGAAGCTCGTCGGGGAGGCCATGGCCGAGATCCCTCGCCGCTTCCGAAAGCTCATCGAGAACCTGACCATCATGGTCGAGGACGAGTCGCCCCCGGGGACCAACCTTCTCGGGCTCTACCACGGGGTCCCGTTCACCCACCGGGGCCCGGCCTCCTACGGCAACATATCGCCCGACGTCATCGTCATCTACCAGCGGCCCATCGAGCGCATCTCCCGGACGGCGGAGGACATCAAGGACCACGTCCGCGACACCGTCCTCCACGAGGTCGGCCATTACTTCGGGCTGGGCGAGGCGGATCTGCGCGAGATCGAACGCGCCGTCCGCGAATCGCGCCGAGGAGACAAGACATGAGCAAGCCCCTCGAAGGCGTCTACGCCGCCCTGACCACCCCATTCGCCGACGACGACATCGCCCCGGACAAGCTCCGGGCGAACGTCCTCAAGTACAACGGGACGGCCCTGGCCGGCTACCTCGTCCTCGGCTCGACGGGCGAATCCGTGTCGCTCTCCGACGCGGAATCGATGGCCCTGGTCGAGGCCGTCCTCGATTCTGCGGCCCCCGGAAAGAAGATCCTCGTGGGCACCGCCCGCGAATCCACCCGGCTGACGGTCGAGTTCACCAACCGGGTCGCGGCGCTCGGAATCGCCGCGGCCCTCGTCCGGCCGCCGTCCTACTACAAGTCCAAGATGACCCGGGAGGCCCTCCGGAAACACTATCTCGTCCTGGCCGACGCCGCCAAGGTCCCCCTGCTCATCTACAACATCCCCCAGAACACGGGCCTGTCCCTCGACACCCGGCTCGTCGTCGAGCTCGCCGCCCATCCCAACGTCGCCGGTCTCAAGGAAAGCGCCGGCAGCTTGGCCTACCTCGGGGAGGTCCTTCCGCACGTCCCGCTGGGCTTCCACTATTTCCTGGGCTCGGGCCACGTCATCCACCCCGGTCTCGAGATGGGCGCCGACGGGGCCGTCTTGGCCGTGGCCAACGCCGCCCCTGAGCTTTCGACCGAGATCTTCGACCTCTTCAAGGCGGGAAAGAAAGATGAGGCCCGACGGCGGCAATACGACCTCATCCCCCTCAACAAGGCCATCATGGAGACCTACGGGATCGCCGGGCTCAAATACGCCCAGGACCTGCGCGGCTGGTACGGCGGCCCGGTCCGGCTGCCGCTCCTGCCGATCGACGAGGCCGGCCGGAAGGAGATCGAGGCCCTGCTGCGCGGGCTTTGCCTGTTGGGAGCTTGACGATCTCCCCCGCATATCCTTGCTCGGGACAGAAAGAACGACCGTGCACC
>JBBIGP010000012.1:0-16414 GCA_037447475.1 Candidatus Aminicenantota bacterium | reverse complement strand
CTTGACGATCTCCCCCGCATATCCTTGCTCGGGACAGAAAGAACGACCGTGCACCCTGCTCCGACAGCACTCTCCCCGCGTGTCCCCGGCCGCCGGCTCAGGCGGAGCTGACTGCCGCACAAGAGGCCGTCCCGCTACCGCTGCTACCTTCCGGTCCTGACGGGGTTTGCGGAAGGCTCTTCGCGCAGGGCCCCCACCCTCGACGCCACGTGCCGGGGCACCGGCCGGACAGAGGGAAGCCTCGGCAGGGAATTCGATCCCACTGGAGCGGATCGTGGGCTACAGGGCACCGCTAGCTCCCCATCTAGCACGGTCGAGCATCCATTATAGCACCTTTTAAGGCCGTTCCGTTTATGGTACAATAGATACCCTGATAGATCGGAGATACATCCCATGTTTTTCGACAGCACGTTTTTGCTTCTGATACCGCCCCTCATCCTGGCCTTGTATGCCCAGTCCAGGGTCAAGAGCACCTACCGGAAATACAGCCGGGTCTTCGCCTCGTCGCGGATCTCGGGGGCCCGGGCCGCTTATGAGCTCCTCCAGGCGGCCGGCGCCGGCCATGTCAAGATCGAGCGCCAGCCCGGCGAACTGACCGACCATTACGACCCGCGCCAGCGCGTCCTGCGCCTTTCCCAGGGCGTCCACGACAGCCCGTCCATAGCCGCCCTGGGCATCTCCGCCCACGAGGCCGGCCACGCCCTCCAGCACCACACGCACTATCAGCCCATGCACCTGAGGTCGCTCGTCTATCCGGTGGCCAGCCTCGGCTCGACCCTGGCCTTCCCGCTCTTTTTCGTCGGCTTCATCTTCAGCAAAGAAGGGCCGAGCATTCTCATGGACATCGGCATCCTGCTCTTCGCGGGAGCCGTCCTGTTCTCGCTCATCACCCTGCCCGTCGAGTTCAACGCCTCGCGGCGGGCCCTCGCCCTGCTCAAAGAGCGCCGCTTCCTGACGGCCGACGAGATGACCGGGGCCCGAAAGGTGCTCGGAGCGGCCGCCCTGACATACGTCGCTTCGACGGGCATGGCCGCCATGCAACTCCTGCGCATGTTCCTGCTCCGCCAGTCCCGCCATTGAGAATGCGCCCGGACCGGAATCCTTCGCTTCACGCCGATGGCCGGCGAGGGGCCGCGACGCAGCGGAGCGGGGGCCCCCCGCCCGCGCGCAGCCGCTGATGCCTGGGAGCGCTTTGGAGCGGTGAGCACGGACGGGGGTGCTCCGCTACGTCACCGATCCTCGCCCTTGAGCACGGCACGTGAGGTTGATTTGCGGCCTTTTCCCTGCTATGCTCCGGACTTCATGAACCGCCAAAGGAGCGGATGCGCGCAGGAGTTCCTACGATGAGAAATCTGTCCCTCGGCCGCAGGCAGTTCTTCAGGACGTCGGCGCTCGGCGCATTGGGGGCTGGATGGGCCGCCCGAAGCTCTTCGGCGTCCGGAGCCGGTCCCCTGGGCCGGTGCGGATCGCAGGAGGCGTCCGATGATCGGCCCCGCATCAAGGAATACCGGCCGCTGGGCCGGACGGGATTCAAGGTCTCCGACATCGCCTGCGGCTTCATCATGGACGAAGGCGTCATCCAGGCCGCCTACGAATCGGGAATGAACTACTTCGACACCGCCGAGGAGTACCCCGGCCACCACCGGGTCCTGGGCCGGGCCCTCCGCCAGATGGACCGCTCCAAGGTCTTCGTCACGACCAAGCTTGACGCCTCCAAGCCGGAGCCCAAGGAGGCCTTCCTGAAGCGGGCCCGCAAGGCTCTCGAGGAGCTCCAGCTCGAGTCCGTCGACTGCCTGATGATGCACTGCCCCGAAAAGGCCGTGACCCTCCAGTGCGAGGGCTTCCACGCGGCCATGACCGAGCTCAAGGCGGAGGGCCGGGTCCGGCACGTCGGCGTCTCCCACCACGGCTCGTTCTGGCTCCGCGACTCCGAGGAAACCATGGAAAAGGTCCTCTCGGCCGCGGCCGACGACGGCCGGTTCGACGTCTTCCTGATGGCCTACAACTTCCTGCGGCGCGACGGCGCCGAGTCCGTCCTCGAGGCCTGCCGCCGGAAGAACATCGGCGTCGCCCTGATGAAAACGACGCCTGTCGCGACCTACCACTCGTTGAGCTCGCGGGTCGAGGCCCTCGAGAAGGACAATAAGGACGTCAACCCGCTTATCGCCGAAGGCCTGAAGCGTTACCGGGACATGGTCGAGGCCGGCCGGGAGTTCCTCGAGGCCCGCGGCTTGAAGGACCCCGCGGAGATCCGCGACGCGTCCGTCCGCTTCGTGCTCTCCAACCCGGCCGTCCACACGGCCTGCCTGCGGACGCCGACCTACAGCGACCTCGACGCCGTCCTGCGGCTCTCCGGCTCCCGGCCGAGCGCCGCCGACGGGGCCCGGCTCGACGCCTACCGGGAAGGGTGCGGATCGCTCTACTGCCGCCACGCCTGCGGCGTCTGCGAGCCGGGCTGTCCGCACGGAGTGCCCGTCAACACGATCATGCGCTACAACCAGTATTTCGTAGCCCAGCGCCGGGAGAAAGAGGCCATGACCCTCTACGCGGCCATCCCCGGCGCCCGGGCCGATGTCTGCGCCGGTTGCGACGCGCCTTGCGAGGCGGTCTGTCCCTACGGCGTTCCGGTCCAGGGCATGCTCCTCATCGCCCACGACACCCTGTCGATGCCCTGGGCCCCGGCGCCGGATCCGAAGTCCGGGACCTCCTTGACAGCCTCCTCCCCGAGTGGTAATTAGACTCCTTCGACCATCCGAAGGAGGCCCCGATGAAAAGATCCCCCGGCATCATGACCGGGACGGCCCTCGGCCTGGCCGTCCTCTTCTTCGCGGCAGGCCCGCTCGCGGCCCAGACCCCGCCCGACGCGTACCTCGGCCACAAGGCCGGCGAGGACCGCAAGCTCGCCGACTACGACCAGATCGTCGGCTACTTCCAGAAGCTCGACCAGGAATCGCCGAAGCTCAAGCTCGTCGAGATCGGCCGGTCCACGCTGGGCAAGACGATGATCATGGCCGTCATCACGGCCGAGGAGAACATGGGCCGCCTCGACCGCTACCGGGAGATCGCCCGCCGGCTCAAGGACCCGCGGGGCCTCTCTCCCGAGGAGGCCCGGAAGCTGGCCCGGGAGGGCAAGACCATCCTGCTCATCACCTGCAGCCTCCACGCCACAGAGATCGCCGCCTCGCAGATGTCGATGGAGCTGGCCTACGACCTCGTCACGGGCAAGACCCCCTTCGACGCCGACAAGGCCCTCCAGAACGTCATCGTCCTGCTCGTCCCCACGAGCAACCCGGACGGCCACCAGATGGTCACCGAGTGGTACCGCAAGTACGTCGGGACGAAGTACGAAGGCGGCGGCATGCCCTGGCTCTACCACCACTACGCCGGCCACGACAACAACCGCGACTGGTTCATGTTCAACCTGGCCGAGACCAAGGCCGTGACCAAGGTCCTCTACCATGACTGGTTCCCCCAGATCCACATCGACCAGCACCAGATGGGCTCGACCGGCGCCCGCCTGTTCGTCCCGCCGTTCATGGATCCCCCTCTGCCGAACGTCCAACCCCTCCTTTGGCGGGGGGTCAATCTCTGCGGGATCAACATGGCCTATGACCTCCAGAAGGCGGGCATGAGCGGGGTCGTCAACGGCCGCAGCTACACCGGGTGGTGGATCGGCGCCTGCGACGACACCTCCTGGCTCCACAACACGATCGGGCTGCTGAGCGAGATGGCCTCGGTCCGGATCGCCTCGCCCATTTACATCGAGCCGACCGAGATCCCCAAGTCCTACGCCGAAAAGCGCATGGATTTCGTCGATCCCTGGCCGGGCGGCTGGTGGCGCCTGCGCGACCTCGTCGAATATGAGCTCGTCCTCTCCAAGAGCCTGGTCAAGACGTCCTTCCTTCACCGCGAGGACTTCCTCTTCGGCTCCTATCACATGTCCAAGCTGAGCGTCGAGCACCGGGACAAGGGCCAGCCCTTCGCCTTCGTCATCCCCTCCGAGCAGGCCGACGCTCCGACGACCCTGCGGATGCTGGAGATCCTGCGTTTCGGCGGCGTCGAGATCCACCGGGCCCCGGAGGCTTTCGTGGCCGACGGGCGCTACTACCCGGCCGGGTCGTTCGTCGTCCTCATGGCCCAGCCCTACAAGGC
Organism: Candidatus Aminicenantota bacterium; assembly: GCA_037447475.1. GTDB lineage: Bacteria > Acidobacteriota > Aminicenantia > Aminicenantales > Saccharicenantaceae > RBG-16-66-30. The sequence continues at coordinate 12,262 of JBBIGP010000012.1, read as the reverse complement.
CTACGCCTGGGCCCTGCTCGAGAAGCAGAAATACCCCGACCTCCGCCAGTACCCCGGGGGTCCGCCGGTCCCGCCCTACGACAACGCCGGCTGGACCCTTCCCCTCCAGATGGGCGTCCGCTGCGAGCAGATCGACAAGCCGTTCGACGTCAATCTCGTCAAGCTCGAGGCCGTCCCCGTCCCGGCCGTGAGCGCGCCGGGGGCCGAAGCCTCCTACGTCGTTCTCGACTCCCGTGCCAACGCGTCCTACGCCATCGTCTTCGCCCTGCTCAAGGACAAGGCCGAGGTCTGGAGATCCAAGGAGACGGTCAAGGGCCGGGGATTCGAGGCCGCCGCCGGAAGCTTCCTCGTCAAGAACACGCCGGCCGTCCGGAAGGCCCTCCCGGCCCTGCTCGAAAAATGGAAGACCGCGGCCCACGGTCTGGACGACGCCGCCGGCATCGCCATGGCCTCCGTCAAGAATCCCCGCATCGGGCTCTACCAGTCCTGGCGCGGCAACATGGACGAAGGCTGGACGCGCTACGTCTTCGACGACCTGGGCATCCCCTACACGACCCTCCGCAACAAGGACTTCAAGGGCGCCAAGGAGAAGAAGGTCAATCTGAGGGCGGCGTTCGACGTCATCGTTTTCGCCAGCGAGGACTCCGAGGTCATCAAGACCGGCCGGCGCGACGGGGACTCCCCCGAGCGGGCCCGGGCCATGGGGACCATGCCTCCCGAATACGAAGGGGGCATCGAGAAGGAAGGCGTCGACGCCTTGAAGGCCTTCGTCGAGGAGGGCGGCATCGCCGTGACCCTCAACGCGGCCTCCACTCTCGGCATCAGAGAGCTCGGGGCCCCGGCCCGCAACGCCCTCGAGCGTGTCGAGCGGACCCAGTTCTTCTGCCCGACCTCGATCCTCAAGCTCGACGTTGACCCGACGACGCCCATCGGCTACGGCTTCGACGGATCGGCGGCCGCCGTCTTCGCCGGCAGCCTGGCCTTCGAGACCTGGTCCCCGCCCTTCGACTGGGACCGCAAGGTCGTGGCCAGCTACCCGGAGAGCGGCGTCCTGCTCAGCGGCTGGCTGCTCGGCGAGGACATCATCGCCCGCAAGGCGGCCGTCGTCGACACCTCCTACAAGAAGGGGCGCATCATCCTCATCGGCGTCCGTTCCCAGCACCGGGCCCAGTCCCACGGCACGTACAAGTTCTTCCTCAACGCCCTGCTGTACCCGGAAGCCAAGTAGGCCGGCCCTTAGGGCGGGCCGATCCGGCCGCATCTGCCGTATTGCGGAGGGTTCGCGTCTGAAGCCGCCTCGACTCGTGAATAGATCAGGTTGACTAAGGGGCGGCCGATTATTTATAAAGGGACCGGGGGCCGAAGCCCATGAACACCATCTTCGTCGTTTCCGACGGCACGGGCCGGACGGCCTCGCAGGCCCTGCACGCGGCCCTGGCCCAATTCCCCGGGGCCGCGGTCGAGATCATCGTCCGGGCCAAGGTCCGGACCAAGGCCCGGGCCCAGGAGGTCGTCTGCGAGGCGGCCAGGGCGGGAGGGTTCATCGTCCACACCATCGTCACGGACGCGATTCGCGAGGCCATGGTCAACTTCGGCCGGGAGAACAACGTCGAGTCCATCGACCTCATGGGCCCGCTCATCGTCCGCCTGACGGAAACCTTGGCCGTCTCCCCGTCCGAGAAGCCGGGCCTGTTCACCCAGCTCAACAAGTCCTACTTCCGCCGGATCGAGACCATGGAGTTTGCCATCAAGCACGACGACGGCCAGCGCCTCGAGGACATCCGCAAGGCCGAGATCGTCCTGCTGGGCGTTTCCCGGACCTTCAAGACCCCCCTCAGCATCTATCTGGCCTTCAAGGGCTGGTTCGTGGCCAACGTCCCCATCACCATGGACTACGAGCCGCCCGCCGTCCTGTCGAAGCTCGCCCCGGGCAAGGTCTTCTGCCTCGACACGAACGCCCGGCAGCTGGCCGATCTCCGCCGGACGCGCTCGGACTATCTCCAGGGCGGGGCCGGGGAATACGCCGACCAGGAGCACGTCCGGCTCGAGCTGATGCATGCCCGCCGGTTCTACCACGATCATCCCGGCTGGGCGGTCATCACCGTGACCAACAAGCCCATCGAGGAGCTGGCGACGGAGATCGTCGCCGTCCTCGGGAAAACGGGCAAGACCAGGCCCGACGATCTGTTGTAGGCCCGGCCGTTCGAGCTCGTCGAGGGCCGCCCGGACCGTCCGGCGGCCTTTCTCACTCGGCGAGCCCGGCGACGAATCCCGAAGCCCAGGCCCAAGCGAGGTTGTACCCCCCCCGCCCGCCCTGGACGTCCAGGACCTCCCCGGCGAAATAGAGGCCTCTCCTCAGCTTGGACGCCAGGGTCCGCGGCTTGACCTCCCGGGCGTCGACGCCGCCCGAAGTGAACTCGGCCTCGTTCCAGCCGCGCGTCCCGGAGACGGCGAACCGCATCGACTTGAGCTTCACGGCCAGATCGCCGGCGGTCCCCTCTTTGCCGAGAAGCTGGGGGACGGCCAGCGAGAACTTCTCGGGCAGGATGCCGGCGAGAAGGTCCCGGTCCGCCCACCCGGCCTTCTCCCTCCTGCGAAGCTCCGCGGCCAGTCTATTCTCCGTCATGAACGGGACGAGGTCGATGACGACCGCGGCGCCCTTCTTTCCCTCCCGGTTGACGGCCACCGATAGGCTCTCGCTGACGTCGAGAGCGGCGGTCCCAGACAGCCCGTACTGGGTGAAGAGGAGCTCGCCCTCGGCGGGCCTCCCGGCCCGGCCGTCGACGACCGCGGCGGCCGAAGCCCGGACCTTCTGACCCTGCAGGAGGTGGCACATCCGGTCCCGGACGAGAAGCGGCACCGCGCTCGGCACGGGGGAGATGATCCGGTGGCCGAGCCGCTCGGCGAGGGCGTAGCAGCCGCCGTTGGAGCCGAGGGCGGGATAGGATTTCCCTCCCCCGGCCATGACCACGGCCCGGGCCTCGATCTTCCGTCCGGACGCGGAGGAGACGATGAAAGAGCCGGGGTTGGGGGCGACGCCGGCGACGTCGAAGCCCGCCAAGACCGGGACGCCGAGACGGCCGAGCTCCAGCTCCAGGACTTTGAGGACCGACGACGCCTGCTGGGTGGCCGGATAGACCCGCCCTGCCCCGTCGCTGACCATTTCGAGGCCGAGCCCCTCGAAGAAGGCCCGGATGTCCTCCCGGCCGAACCTCTCCAGCACGGAGGACACGAGAGCCGGGTCGGTCGAGCCGTAACCCGACGCCGACAGGCGCTCGTTGAAAAGGTTGCAGCGGCCCCCGCCGGTGGCCAGGAGCTTCTTTCCGGGGCGGGGCATTCTCTCGAGGACGACAGCTTGGCTCCCCCGCCGGGCGGCGCTCACCGCGGCGGTGAGCCCCGCGGCCCCGCCGCCGACGACGGCCAGGTCGAAGCGGTCAGCCATGGGCCGCTCTCGGCCGGTCGCCCGGCCTCATCCCCCGAGGACCTGGAGGGCCCGTTCGATGTTCGAGACGTCCATGATGACCGAGACCATGTTGCCCTTGCGGGCCAGGGTCCCGTAGCAGTACTCGATGTTGATGCCCTCGTCGCCGAGCTTGGACGTCAGCTCTGCCAGGGCCCCGGGCCGGTTCTCGAGGTCGACCCGCAGGACGTCGCGAAGCTCCGTCGTGTAGTTGAGCTTGCCCAGGAGCTTGACGGCCTTGTTGAGGTTCTGGACGCAGAACTTGGCCGTGTCGTGGAAGACCCCGATGGCCTCGATGTTGATGCCGTTCTCGGCCAGGTGACCGCACAGGTCCCCCAGCTGGGACGGCTTGTTCTCCAGGATGACGTAAATCTCCGTCGTTCTCTCGGCCATGCTTGACCCCCGTGATGATTGGATTTCCATGCCCAGACGCCCTATCTATAGCACTAACGCCCCGCCGTTGCAAGGCCCCCCGCCGGCTGGTCGGCAGGCCGCGAGGAGATGACGCAGCGGCGTCAGTCGAAGATCTTTCCGGGGTTCATGATGCCCCGGGGATCGAAGACCTTCTTGATCCCGCGCATGAGCTCGATCTGCCGTTCGTCGAGGACGAGCGACAGGTACGGCTTCTTGACCAGCCCGATGCCGTGCTCTCCCGAGATGACCCCTCCCCGCTCCCGGGCGTCGCGGAAGAGCTCGTCGCGGACCCTGTCGGCCTTCGCCCGCCATTCGCTCTCGGGGACGGGGACCATCCGGCCGGCCTCGGTGCGGGCCTTCATGATGTGGGTGTGGACGTTGCCGTCGGCCGCGTGGCCGAAGGTCGGCAGCCACATCCCGTACCGGGCGGCGATCTCCCGGACCTTCCGGACGTGCCCGGCGACCTCGGCCCGGGGCACGGCGATATCCAGGATCTCGACCGTCCCGGACTTGATGGCGTCGTAGATCTTGGAGCGGATGGCCAGGACCTCCTCCTGCTTGCTCGGCGTGTCGGCGACGAAGACGTCGATGGCCCCTTTCCCGGCGCAGACCTCGGCCACGGCCTCCGAGAGGCGGTCCATCTCCGCGTCGGTCTCGGCGTCGAGGATGACGAGGAGATGGGTCGTCCCGAGCTTGGTCGGCCATGTCTTGCGGATGTGCTCCTCGGTCAGGGTGATGGGCTCGATCTCGAGGAACTCGACGGCCAGGGGCACGACCCCCCTCTTCATGATGAGCGGGACGGTCTCGAGGGCCGGTTCGAGGCTTTCGAAGGGGACGACGATCGAGCGCATGACGGAAGGCTTGGTGATGAGGCGGATCGTGGCCTTGGTCACGACGCCGAGCGTGCCCTCGGAGCCGATGAACAGGTGCATGAGGTTGTAGCCCGTGCTGCTTTTCTCGAGCTTGCCGCCGAGCCGGAGGATGTCGCCCGTCGGGGTCACGACCTCGAGCCCCCGGACGTAGTTGCGGATTGTGCCGTACTTGACGGCCCGGCTGCCCCCGGCATTGGTGGCCACCAGGCCGCCCATCATGGCGCTCTCGTCGCCGGGGTGGGGCGGGAAGTAAAGCCCCCCCTCCTCGACGGCCTTGGAGAAATCGGAGAGCCGGACGCCCGCTTCCGTGACGGCCATCTGGTTGTCGGCGTCGATCTCCAGGACCCTGTTCATCCGCTCGAGCGACAGGACGATCCCTCCGCGGACGGGCACGCAGCCGCCGCAGAGTCCGGTCGCCCCGCCCCGGGGCGTGACGGGCACGCCCCGGGTGCCGGCGATCTTGAGGACCTCGGCGACCTCGCCGGGGCTCCCCGGCTTGACGACGAGCTCTGGCTCGCAGGCGATCTCGCGGAGGGAGAACTCGTCATGGCCGTAATCGCAGGACTTTTCCGGGTCGGAGAAGGCGTTCCCCGGGCCGACGACGGCCTCGATCGCGCCGCGTATCGCGTTGACGCCGGAGCCCTTGTCAGATCTCGCTTTCATAGACATCTTTCCTGTGTCCGATCCTTAAGATGAGGACATCCGCGTCCAATATCGCGTAGATGACCCGGTATTCCCCGACCCTGAACTTGCGAAGCCCGGCGAATGGTCCTTTGAGGACCTGGTTGGAGTCGGGGTTTTTCGACAGCTTGTTCTCGATCCGGTCGAGAACGCGGCGGGCTTCCGGCTTTGACAGCTTGCGGAGATCCCGATGGACCGATTTTTTATAGACGACATTATAGTCCAAGAGATTTCCTTAAATCCTTGCCGGAAACGACAGGATCGGTCTTATTATGGAGACGATCGAGCGCCACCTGCAGGTCCGCAAAATCTTCGATATAGGACTCCAGGGCTTTTTGGATGATGAACGAGCGCGGCCTCTCCGTCTCCCTGGCGATGCTGTCGAGCTTCTCGGCAAGGTCCTTGGGCAGCCTCACGGACATCGCTGTACTCATTTGACACCTCCCGCTATTTCTGTATTACATTGTATACAGGAGCGGAGAGCCTGTCAAGGCCGGGCTTCGCGATCGAAGCGTCACGGAGCTGACTCGGCACGCCGATCATGATCTGGGGGCGGCCCCGGAACTCCTCGACGAGGCCGGTCGCCTCGAGCGTCCGGCCCTTGAAATCCAGGGAGCCCGGCAGGGCCTTGAGGACCGCGGCCGGGATGACCGCCTCGAACCCGCTCCCTTCGGCCGCCAGGATGCGCAGGCGGCTGCGCTCGGAAGAGCGGGCGCACCGGAAGCGCACGGTGACGATCTCGCCGGGCCGCGAGCCGGCTTCGCCGGCCTCGACGACGGGGTAGGGCTCCTTGCGCCACAACCCGCGGCCCGCCCGCCGGGCTTCGGTCTCTGCGGCTTTGAGTCGCTTTCTCAAGCTCTCGTCGAAGGGGAACTTGAGGAAGGCCGAGGCGAAGCCCGCCCGGACGAGGGTCTCGTTGAAGATCGTTCCGTCCTCCATCTCGACGAACGCCAGCAGGCGGCCGTAGGCGTCCTCCCTTTCGGGGCCGAAGATCAGGCCGACCCGTTGCCGGACGAGGCGCGTATGGGTGTATCTCCTGGCGGTGAAGGCCAGAAAGCGGACCGTCTCGCGGTCGTCGGCGAGCTCCGGGCAATCCACTCCGATGAGCCGGACCCGCCTGTCCCCTCCCCCGTCGAGCCGGACCCTGATCGTGTCGCCGTCGAAGACATACGTGACGGCGCCCGCGAGCCTTTCTCCGCCGGGCGCCGGGCCGGGCTGCGCTCCGAGCGCCGCAGCGAAGGCGAAAAACGCCGTGGCCGCCAATAAAGCGGCGCCGATGCGTTCTCTATTCACCATGACAGGCCCTTCTCCGCGGGCCGGCCTCCTCATGGTCCGACCCCACGCTCGCTCAGTCGCCGAGCATCTCCTTGACGGCCCGGCCGATGTGACCGGCGCTGATCCCGTACTGGTCCAGCAGCTCGCCGGGCTTGCCCGAGCGCGGCAGCTCGCGGACGCAAAGGTGCTTCAGCTCGGCCCGCCCCGCCAGGGCCCGGGCGACCGCCTCGCCGAGACCGCCGCCGGGGAAATGGTCCTCGACGACGACGGCTTTGCCGCCGGTCTCGGCGACCTCGCGCCGGATGCCTTCCTCGTCGAGCGGCTCGACCGAGTAGGCGTCGATGAGCCGGAAGGACATCCCCTCCTTGGCCAGCTCGTCCCAGGCCTTGAGGGCTTCGTGGACGGTGATGCCCGCGGCGATGACCGTGACCGCATCGCCGTCCTTCTTGCGCAGGACCTTGGACCCGCCGGCTGGAAAGCTCTCGCCCGGGCCGTAAAGGATAGGCGTCGCCGGCCTCGTCGTCCGGATGTAGGCCATCCCCTTGTGGGCGGCCATGGTCGCGACACAGGCCTCGGCCGAGACCGCGTCGCTCGGGTAGAACACGAGACAGCCGGGGATGGGCCGGAACATGGCCAGGTCCTCGAGGCCCATCTGCGACGGGCCGTCCTCGCCGATGCTGACCCCGACGTGAGAGCCGCAGAGCTTGATGTTCGAGAATGAGTAGGCGGCCATCCGGACCTGGTCGTGGGCCCGGGTCAGGAAGGCCGCGAAGCTGGCCATGAACGGCAGGTAGCCCTTGGCCGCCAGTCCCATCCCGACGCCGACCATGTTCTGCTCGGCGATGTAGGACTGCAGGGACCGTCCGGGAAAGGCCTCGAAGAACTTGTCGGCGTAGGTCGAGTTCTTGACGTCGCCGTCGAGGACGACGACCGAGGGATTGACTTTGCCCAGGCTGAGCAAAGCGTTGCCGTAGGCCAGGCGCGTGGCCGTCTTCTCCTTGTAGTCGGTCCTCGGTAAGTCGAAGGCGTCGGTACGGCGGGGCGCTTTGAAGGGCTTCGGCTTGCGGATAAGCCTCCCGGCGTCGACCTCGGGAAGGCATCCGATCTCCTCGAGGGCCAGGGCCAGTTCCTCCGCCTTGAGAGGCTTGCCGTGCCATCCGTCGCGGTCCTCGATGAAGGAGACGCCCTTGCCCTTGAAGGTCTTGGCCAGGATCGCCGTCGGGAGCCCCTTTTTGCCGGCTTTAGCGAGGGCTTCGCGGATCCTGTCGGCCTTGTGCCCGTCGATGATCGCGGGGTCCCAGCCGAAGGCCCTGAACTTGCGGGCCAGGGCCCCGAGATCGTGCTGGTGCATGGTCGCGTCGGACTGCCCGAGCCGGTTGACGTCGACGACGGCGCAAAGATTCTTCAGGCGCCATTTAGCCGCCGATGCGGCCGCTTCCCAGACCGCCCCCTCGGCGCACTCGCCGTCGCCCATCAGGACGAAGGTCCGGGCGGGCGACTTGTCGAGCTTCTGGGCCAGGGCCATCCCGACCCCGACAGAAAGGCCCTGGCCGAGCGATCCGGTGGCCGCCTTGACCCATTCCATCCGGGGCGTCGGATGGCCTTCGAGATCGCTCGTGATCTTCCGGAGGCCCATGAGGTCCTTCACGGGGATGACGCCGGCCTCGGCGTAGACCGCCCAGAGAAGCGGCGCGGCGTGGCCCTTCGACAGGACGAGCTCGTCGTTGGCCGGGTCGGAGGGATCGCGCGGGTTCCAGCGCATCTCGCCGAAGAACAGGCAGGCCGCCAGGTCGGCGGCCGAAAGACAGGTCGTGGGATGCCCGGAGCCGGCGGCCGTCGTCATCCGCAGGGAATGGACGCGGAGCCGGGTCGCGATCTTCCGCAGGTCATCAGTCTTGGCCATGGGACCTCGCTCCTTCAATGGAATGGGAAGGAAGGTGTTTCAAGAGGGGGCATGATAACACGAACGACCGGCGCGGGAAAGGGGCCGGCGGCGCCTTATTCGCCGATCCGGGCCAGGAGGCCTTTTTTCTTGACGGTCCGGAACACCCGGTAGAAAACGACAAAGGCCGCTGCCAGGTAGAGGACGTTGAGGCCGGCCGCCCAAAGGAGCTTGTGGACCGGGAACCCCCCGTTGGTGATGACCTCCCGCATGCCTTCGAAAACGTAGGAGGACGGGACGCCGCGGGCCAGGGCCTGGAGAAAGGGCGGCAGGACGGAGACCGGGTAGAAGACGGCCGACATGGGCTGGAAGAGCATGGCCACGCCCCAGGCCAGGATCTCGGCCTGCTGGCCGAACCTCAGGATGAGGGCCGTGGTGAAGACCCCGATGGCCCAGCCCAGGGCGACGAGGCTGAGGACGAAGGGGATGAGCGACACGCCGATGAGGAAGATGTTGAAGGAGTAGAAGACCCAGGCCAGCAGGGCCATGACGGCCCCGGCCAGAACGATCTTGAAAGCGCTGACGAGCATCAGGGCTAGGATGTACTCGCTCGGCTTGAGGGGGCTGACGAACAGGTTCAGGAAGTTGCGGGCCCAGATGTCCTCGAGGAAAGAGACCGAGATGCCGAGCTGGGACCGGTGGAGGATGTCCCAGAGGATGAGGGCGCCGAGGAAGAAGGCCACGAAGTTCGGCAGGCCCTCCTGGAAGCGGGCGAGATAGACGCTGATGAAGCCCCACAGGACGAGGTCGAGCAGGGGCCAGTAGAGGATCTCCATGAGCCGCGGCAGGCTGCGCTTATAGAGGTAGGTCTGCCTCAGGAAGACGGCCGACACCCGGTGGAGCTTCATGTCCGCTCCTCGCGGATGACCTTGAGGAAGGCGTCCTCGAGATCGTGGCCCCGGAACTTGCGGACGACCTCGGACGGACGGCCCGTGGCGATGATCTTCCCCCGGTGCATGAAGACGACCCGGGCCGAGAGCTTCTCCATCTCCCTCATGTTGTGGGAGGTGTAGAGGATGGAGGTCCTTTTCTGCTCCGCGACCTGAACGAGGAGCGAACGGGTCTTGTCGGCGATGTCGGGGTCGAGGCTGGCCGTCGGCTCGTCGAGCAACAAAATCCGGGGGTCGTTGATGAAGGCCTTGGCCAGGTTGAGGCGGCTCTGCTGGCCCGTCGAGAGGTGGCGGACCTGCTTGTCGCGGACCTCGGACATTCCGAACGTGGCCAGCAACTCGTCGATGCGCGGGCCCGGGCGGCGGACGCGGTAGAGGCGGGCGAAGACCTTGAGGCACTCGGCGACGGTCAGGGAGTAGGGCATGGAGACGTAGCTCGAGGAGAAGTTGACCTGGTCGAGGATCCTCTCGCGGTGGGCGGCGAGGTCGAGGCCGAACATGCGGATGGAGCCCGAGGTCGGGGTCGTCAGGCCGACGAGCATGTGGATGATGGTCGTCTTGCCGGCGCCGTTGGGCCCGAGCAGGCCCAGGATCTCGCCGGCCATGACCTCGAAGCTCGCGCCGTCGACGGCCTTGAACCCGTTGAAGACCTTGGTCAGGTTGCGGAGCTCGACGGCCGGGCCGGAGAAAGCCTGAAGACCGCGCCCGTTAGGGGCGCCTTGGGAGGGAATGCTCTCTGTGGTCATCGCTTATACGGATCGAAGTCACCTAAGATACCACGGTTCCTCTTCTGTGGCAAAAGCGCGGTTCTTCGCCTTTTCCTCGGACCTTCTCGACCACGCCATACCGACAGATATCCCCCTTTGCCCCCCGGGCCCCCGGGAACCAGTCCCGACGGTTCCCCCGTCGGCGACCGACGGGTCCCCCTCCGCTACGGGGTTCTGCAGGGGGATATCTGCCGTCATTCTTGATCGACATATCCAGGAACCGGGGAAGAACCAGGAAACTAAAGAATGGCGGCGCGCGTCCACTGGCCGTCGACGAGCCGAAGGATGCCCAGGGGATTGGCGTTCTGAAGGGCCTCGGGCAGAAGCTCCTGGGGCACGTTCTGGAGGGCGACGGGGCGAAGGAAGCGCTTGACGGCCGCGGTGCCGACAGAGGTCGACCAAGGCATGGTGGTTGCTGGATAGGGGCCGCCGTGATGCATGGCGGGCACGACCTCGACACCCGTCGGAGTGCCGTTCCAGATCAGGCGCCCCGCTTTTTCCCGGAGCAGCGAGAGGAGGGCGCAGGCCGTGTCTTTTTCCGGGTCCGAGGCGTGGACGGTCGCCGTTAAGGTGCCGTGGAGCGAAGGCAGAGTGTGAAGCAAGTCGTCCACGGAGCCGCAGACGACGACCAACGTGACCGGGCCGAAATGCTCGTCCCGGAGGCCGGGATCGTCGCGGAAGGCGGATGATGTCGTCCGCATCACGGTCGGCGGGAAGGGGGCGCCTGGTCCGTCAGGCAGGCCGGTGTCCGCTATGAGCGAGACAGCCGGTTTCGACAGCGTGGCCGAGACCGCCCGGGCCAGGCCCTCCCCTATCCGGGCGCTCAGCAGAATGCAGGGCGGCCGTTTCTCCATAGCTTCGATGAAGGCCCGGAGAAACGCCTCGGTCTCCGGCCCGGCGACGACAAAGACCAGCCCGGGGCTGGTGCAGAACTGACCGCCTCCGAGAGTCACCGAAGCGGCCAGCTCGTCGGCGATGGCCGGTCCGCGCTCGGCTAAAGCGCCGGGTAGGAGGACGACCGGGTTGACGCTGCCCATCTCGGCGTAGACGGGGATGGGGTGCGGACGGGCGGCCGCGATATCAAAGAGCGCCCGACCGGCTCCGAGAGAACCGGTGAAGCCGACCGCCGCGATGCCGGGGTGCTCGATGAGCGCCCGGCCGACCTCAGCCCGGTCGCCTTGGAGGAGGGAGAAAAAGCCGGGCGGGAAGCCGCGCGCACGGACGGCGCCGTTGACGGCCCGGGCGAAAAGGTCCGAGGTGGACGGGTAGCCGGGATGGGCCTTGACGACAACCGGGCACCCGGCGGCGAACGCGGAGGCGGTGTCGCCTCCTGCCGGGCCGAAGGCGAACGGGAAGTTGCCGGCCGGGAAAACGGCCACGGGGCCGACGGGGAAAAGCATCTTGCGGATATCGGGACGGGGAGCTGGCTTCCTGTCCGGCCGGGCCGTATCGATGACGGCCTCGACGTAGGAGCCTTCGCGGAGAAGGGCTGCGAACAGAAGGAGCTGTCCGATCGTCCGGTCGCGCTCGCCGGTGAGCCGGGGAATCCCGAGCCCCGTCTCGCGGTCGGCCGTCTCGAGGAGCTCCTCTCCGAGCGACTCGATCTCCAGGGCCGCGGCTTCGAGGAACGTCGCCAGCCGGGAGGCGGGGAATGGCCGGGCGCTGTCGTAGGCCTCGCGGGCCACCCGGACGGCCCGGTCGATCTCTCCGGCTGTGGCGTTCGCGCAATCCGGCTCGAGAGCCATGCCCGTCCGCGGGTCGAACCCGGTGAAGGTCGCCGTCCCCTCGCGGCTCGTTTCCCCTGCGATCCACTGCGCTCCTCTCGATGACTCCATCATGACGGGCTCCTTCTCGAAGTTGGGCGGTCCTAGCATTCCCTGCGGCTCTTCTCTGCCGGCAGGCCGTTTAGCCTGATCTATTCACGAGTCGAGGCGGCTGCAGATGCAAGGCGTGGAGGGTGA
>JBBIGP010000011.1:43558-49340 GCA_037447475.1 Candidatus Aminicenantota bacterium | reverse complement strand
CAGTACTAGGAGTACAGCTTCACCCTCCACGCCTTGCATCTGCAGCCGCCTCGACCCGTGAATAGATCAGGATAGCGCTTCCCGAACGCGCTGCTCAGCAGACGACACTGGACGAGGGTCAACGGGGCGTTGCAGTGCGGGCAGATGGGGGTGATATCGTTGCGTTCTTCGACAGGTATCATTTCAGCTCCCTTCTAAGCTTATCGGCCGTTTCCGGCCGAGGACGCCGAAGAGGATGATGACGCCCAGGGCCAGGACAAAGGCCGGGATCAGCTCGTAAACGCCGGTCGCATCCTTGAGGAGGACTTTCCAGACGATGGTCGTCAAGGTCCCCGTGATCATGCCCGCGACGACGCCGGCGATGGTGGTCCGCTTCCAGTAGAGAGAAAGGATGATGGCCGTCCCGAAGGAAGCGCCCAGCCCTCCCCAGGCGAACAGGACGAGCCAGAAGACGAGGTCCTTGGCCAGATAGGCCAGAACGATGGAGACGATGCCGCTCCCGAGCACGACCCACCGGCAGAGGGCGAGCTTCCTCGATTCCGGGAGGGGCCGGTCCCGGCGGAGGATCTTTTCGTAGAGGTCCCGGACGAGGGTCGAGGAGACGACGAGGAGCTGGGAGTCGGCCGTGGACAGGATGGCCGCGAAGATGCCGCCGACGAGGAGGCCGTAGACGACAGGGCTGAAGAACTGCGCCGAAAGCACGAGGTAGATCATCTCGGGGTTCTGGTCCGGGACGGCCGCCACGTCCGGGATCATGGCCCGGCCGATGAGCCCGATGAAGACCGCGCCCCAGCCCAGGACGACGTTCCAGAACGTGCCGATGACGGCCGAGTAGCGGAGCTTGGCGGGATCGGCGATGGTCATGTACCGGACGACGACGTGGGGCTGGCCCGGCGAGCCCAACCCGATGCCCAGGAAGCCGATGAGGGCCCCGAAGCTGAGGGCCAGGGGGTTGATGCGGGAGGGATCGAGGGCCTCCAGCGTCCTCAGGAGGACCGGCAGGCCGCCCAGCTTGGCCAGCCCGTAGAGCGGGAAGAGGACCAGCCCGACGATCATGATCCCAGCCCGGACGACGTCGTTGTAGACGACGGCCAGGTAGCCGCCGAGCATCATGTAGGCCAGGACGAGGGCCGAGGCGATGAGCAGGGAAACGGCCAGGGGCAGCTTGAGGGCCACGGACAGGGAGTTGGCCCCGGCGTTGAACTGGGCGGCGACGTAGGCCACGAGGAAGATGCCCATGATGACGGCCCCGACCCGGCGGATGAGCTGCCGCCGGTCGTCGAAGTGGGACTCGAAGAAGTCGAGGAGGGTCATCGCGTCGTACTTCTCGGAGAGCCGCCGGAGCCGGCCCCCGATGGCCACGAACTGGACCATCTCGGCCGTGATGTAGCCGACGACGGACCAGACGGCCGAGACGCCCATCGTGTAGGCCATGCCGCTGACGCCGAGGACGAGCCACGAGGACCGGCCGGAAGCCACCGCGGAGAGGGCGATGGAGAACCGGCTCAGCCGGCGGCCGGCGAGGAAGAAATCCGACTGGCAGCGGGTCCTCTTCCTGACCAGGAGGCCGATGATGACCGGCAGGAACAGGGTGACGACGAAGACCGCCAGGGCCGCCGGGTGGATGAGCTTCTGATAGACGTTCACGGCCTACTCCCGGCTCCCGGCCCCGCGGGCCAGGCGGAAGACGACGAGCGACAGGCCGATGATCGCGAGAGGCAGGACGATGAGGGCCAGATAGGCGCCGGTCATGGGTGCACCTCCGGGCGGGCCGGGTTCGAAAGGCCCCATTTTATCGTCAACGGCCGGCGTTGACAACCTGTCGCGCCAAGGGAAATACCAATCGACGATGCTCCTGAATGAGGGTTCCCGGGATCGGGAGAAGAACCATAAGAAAGGGCGCTTCCGCGCGGCGGAAGCGCCCCTAGCAACGAGCGAGCGAAAAGAACCTAGAACGCGATGCCGATCGTCGCGCCCCAGACGCCGTTCTTGATATCGAGCGGCTCCTCGCCCCCGACGGTGTCGATGACCTTCTGGAGGCCCATGCTGTAGCGCACGTCGAGCATGAAGTGCCTGCCGAGATTGAGCCCGGCCCCGAAGATGGCCCCGTAGTCGTTGTTCTTCAGGATCTTCTCATCGAGGGGGATGTCCTCGCCGTTGACGGTCAGCTTCTCGCGGAGCTTGAAGCCCACCGACGGGCCGGCGAACACGAAGGGCTGGATGCCGGGGGTCGGGATGCGCAGCTTGAGGAGCAGGGGGATCTCGATATAGTCCCCGTAGAGCTTCTCGGTGTAGGTGTCATCGAGGTCCGTGTACTCGAAGGCCGCGCCCTTCATCGTGTAGAGGACCTCGGTCTGGACGGTCACGACGCTGCCGAAGTTGAGCGCCAGGAAGATGCCGCCCATGAACCCGACCTTGGTCTTCAAGGTCCCCCCGATGTCCTGGGCATCGGCGCCCGTGACTTTGGCCATATTGCCGCCGACCTTGATCCCGAACTGGGCGGCCGCGGGGCCGGGCAGGAGCACGAGGACGGCGAAAGCCGCCGCCGCCAGGGCTGTCATCAGTTTCTTCATGATGCCTCCTCTGTATCGGTGGATACTGATGTCGATACTTTCTCGACCCGACCATTATCGAAGGCGGCCCGCCCCGGCGGAATCCCCCCGCGAGAGGATTGCCAGGGGGATTTCGGCCTCACCAGGAGGGAGTAGCCCCGGATGCCGGGTCCCCGGCCGGGGGCTTGATTCGGTCCGGCCGTTCTGCCATCATGGGGCGGGCCGGAAGACGCCGGGAGGGACCTTTGGGATTGTTCGAGACGCGTCTCAGCCTCAGGCGCCTTAAGGAGATGGCGGGCCGCGAGATCGGCCTCTCGGAGTGGTTCGTCATCTCCCAGGAGCGGATTGACGCTTTCGCGGCTTGCACCGAGGACCGGCAGTGGATCCACGTCGATCCCGAGCGGGCGGCCCGCTCGCCCCTCGGGGGGACGGCCGCCCACGGCTTCCTCCTGCTGTCCCTGCTCCCCTATTTCAACCTCAAGAACGAGGTCTTTTCGGGCCGCATCCGGATGGCCGTCAACTACGGGCTCGACCGCGTCCGTTTTCCCCATCCGGTGCGGGCCGGCTCGCGCGTCCGCAACCGGGCCGTCCTCAAGTCCGTGGCCAAACGCGGCTTCCGGAAGGTCCTGGTCACGGTCGAGAACACCCTCGAGGTCGAAGGGGCGGACAAGCCGGCCATGGTGGCCGAGGTCCTGGCCCTGATCATTCTTTAGGGCCGCGGCCTCCGCTCAGAGCCCGATCAGCTTGAACCCGGCCTTTTCCTTCAGGGCCGCCACGTGGTCCTGGACGAAAGCGTTCTCCCTCGTCTCCTTGAGCTGCTCCACGAGCTCGGCCCGGACCTCTTCGAGGGGGCGGGTCTCTTTCTTGCGCTCCACGACCTGGATGATGTGGTAGCCGTAGGTCGTCTCGACGATGTCGCTGATCCCGCCGACGGGGACGGAGAACGACGCGTCCTCGAAGGGCTTGACCATCCGCCCGCGGGGAAAGTTTTCATAGAGGCCCCCGTTGTCCTTGGAGCCTGGGTCCTCGGAGAACTCCTTGGCCAGGGCCGCGAAATCCTCACCCGCCCTGGCGCGGGCGAGAAGGCCATCCATCTTCGTGCGCAGCCCGGGCTTCTCCGCGTCGCTCTTGCCCTGTGTCAAGAGCAGGATATGGCGGACCGAAGCCGTCCTGTCCTCTTGGTAGGCCTTCAGGACCTGTTCGTCCGTGACCGTGACCGCCTCCCGCATGAGATCGGTCAGATACTTGTCGATGGTCATGCTCTCACGGATGTTCTTCTTGACGTACTCGATCGGGACGCCCGCCTGGCTGAGGGCCTGAAGATAGGCCTCTTCGGAGCCGGCCCGGTCGAACTCCTCCTGCAGCTCCTTCTCGAGGTCCGCGTCGGGGAGGACCGTCCCGGCCTTCCGGGCGGCCGCCAGGAGAAGCTTGCGCTCCCCGACCTGGATCGCGCCCCGCTCGAGGATCTCCTTGATCCGGCCGGCGTCGAAGTCCTTGAGCTGGTCGGCTTTGGGGCCGAGATTGTACCGGATGGTCTGAATGACCTCGGCGGTCGCGACCGTGAATTCCTTGGACTCGACCATGATCGTGTCCTTGTCCGGTGCGAGGGCGGGAATGACGGCGGCCAGCTCCTTGGCCAGGTCGTAGGCGGGCGATCCTTCCTGGAGCGCGGCTTTTTCCGCCTTGGACCCGCAGGCCGCGGCGATCAACAAGAGAGAAAGGGCGACAACGATGGGTTTATTCACTGAATTCTCCTTTGGCAGGTGCCGGGACATCCCGTCAGTTAACCACAGACGCCCGCCGAATACAACAGCCGCGCGTTCATCCGGCGACGACGCGTCGGACCTTCTTCTTGCCGGCCTTGAGGAGCAGACCGCCTTCGGGACGGAGGTCGCTCAGGCCGATGGCGCGCTCGACGGAGTCGATGCGCTCGTCGTTGACGTAGAGCCCGCCCTGCTCGATGAGCCGCTTGGCTTCCCGCCGGGACGGGGTCAGGCCGACCTCGGTGAACAGCTCGGCCGGGGGTATGCCGGCCTCGAGCCGGACGCGGGGCACGGCCGTCGTGGGGATGACGGTCGCGTCGGCCACGGCGTAGGAATCGCCGCCTGTGCCGCCCTTGACGAAGACCGCGGCCGCGGCCGCCCGGGCCTCCTCGGCGGCCTTCTCACCATGGGTGATCTTCGTCGCCTCGAAGGCCAGCACGCGCTTGGCCTCGTTGATGCCGCTGTCCCTGAGCCCCTCGAGGCGCCGGATCTCTTCGAGGGGGAGGAGGGTGAAGATCTTCAGGAACCGGCCGACGTCCCGGTCGTCGCAGTCGACCCAGTACTGATAGAAATCGTACGGCTTGCAGAGGGCGGCGTCGAGCCAGACCGCGCCCTGGGCCGTCTTGCCCATCTTGGCGCCCGAGGCCGTCGTCAGGAGGGGGAAGGTCAGGGCCTGGGCCTCGCCGCCCTCGACGCGCCGGATGAGGTCGACGCCGGCCAGGATGTTCCCCCACTGGTCGTCGCCGCCCATCTGGAGCGTGCAGCCGTACTTCCGGAAAAGGGTCAGGTAATCATAGGCTTGGAGAAGCTGGTAATTGAACTCGATGAACGACAGGCCCTTCTCGAGCCGGAGCTTGTAGGCCTCGGCGGCCAGCATCCGGTTGACGCTGAAATGGCGGCCGATGTCGCGCAGGAAGGCGATGTAGTTCAGGGGCAGGAGCCAGTCGGCGTTGTCCACGGCGATGGCGCTCTTCCCGTCGAAATGGAGGTAGCGCGCCAGCTGGAAGTGGATGGCCTGGCCCTGGGCCCGGATGGTCGCCTCGTCGAGCATCTGGCGCATCTCGGTCCGGCCGCTCGGGTCGCCGACAAGGGTGGTCCCGCCGCCGACGACGGCGATGGCCCGGTGGCCGGCGCGCCGGAGGTGGACCATGGCCATGATCGGCACGAGGTTCCCGGCATGGAGGCTGACGGCCGTGCTGTCGAAGCCGACGTAGAACGTGACCGGATCGTCCCCGAGCATCTTCCGGACGGCCTCCTCGTCGGAGGCCTGGGCCACGAATCCGCGCTCTTTCAGCTCGTCGTAGACGTTTCCGCTCATGGGCCTTCTTCGGGAGACTTATACCACAGGACACGGGGAGCCGTCCATCGGGGACCGCCCCTGCACCCTGCCGCGCCCCTACGGACCGCCCGTCAGCCGAGGCCGCGCTTCTTGAGCAGCGGCTCGATGCCCGGCTCGCGGCCCCGGAA
>JBBIGP010000011.1:4147-43458 GCA_037447475.1 Candidatus Aminicenantota bacterium | reverse complement strand
AGCCGAGGCCGCGCTTCTTGAGCAGCGGCTCGATGCCCGGCTCGCGGCCCCGGAATCGCTTGTAGAGGGTCATGGGATCCTCGGTCCCGCCGCGCTCGAGGATGTTCCGCCGGAAGGACTCGGCCGTCGCCCGGTCGAAGAGGCCCGCACCATCTTGTCGAGCAGGGCGTCGGGGATGGGCTCCCCCGTTCGATAGTGCCGGGCGTACATCTTGAACACCTCCCTGTGCCTGGCCCAGTTCTCTATGATCTGCGAGGGGAGCTCGACGAAGTCGCGGGGGACGTTCGTCCCCGAGAGGCTCTCATAGGTGCACCGTGACAGGATGCCGTGGAGGGCGTGACCGAACTCGTGGAACAGGGTCAGGGCCTCCTCGTAGCTGATGAGGGCCGGCTGGTCCGCCGTGGGCTTGGAGAAGTTCCCGTTGTTGGAGATGACCGGCCGGACATCCTTCCCGTCGCGGATCGACTGCTCCCGGAAGTTGTTCATCCAGGCGCCGCCCTGCTTGCTGGCCCGGGGGAAATAATCGACGTAGAGGACGGCCAGATGGGACCCGTCGGCGTCCTTGACCTCGAAGACCCGGACATCCTCGTGGTACTTGGGGATGTCCGTCCGCTCCTCGAAGGTGATCCCGAGGAGCCTGTTGGCGACCATGAAGGCCCCGTCGCGGACCTTCTCGAGCTGGAAGTAGGGGCGAAGGGCCCCTTCGTCGAGGTCGTACTTGGCTCTCTTGACCTTTTCCGCATAGTGCCACCAGTCCCAGGGCTGGAGCTTGAAGTAGGCGCCATCGGCACGGACCACGGCCTGCATCTCGGCCGCCTCCGCCCGGGCCCGGGCCAGGGCCGGCTCCCAGAGCTTGCCGAGGAAATCCATGACCTCCCGGGGCGTCTTGGCCATGTTCTTCTCGAGCACGAAGTCGGCGTGCGTCCTGTAGCCGAGGAGGCCGGACCGCTCGACGCGCAGGGCGGCCATCCTCGAGGCCCGGGCCGTGTTGTCCAGCTCGTTGCCGTTGGCCCCCCGCTCGGTTCAGATCTGCCAGGCGTAGCCGATTTTCAGGAAGAAGGTCCTGTTGATCCGGGTGATATCGACGATGTCCCGGCCCAAGGAGTATTCGAAGTTCCCGCCAAGGGAGTTGTCCGAGTAGCCGAGGAAGAGCACGGTCCGGGCGTTGAGCTTGTAGGAGAACAGGAACTGGGTGAAGACCCGCCGGCTCCGGCCGTCGACGGGGAACAAGTACATGTCGGGATCCCTCTTGAGGTCGTTGTACTGGACGATGGCCCGGACGAAGGCCCGGACGCTGAAGTTGTAGATGAGCCGGGCTTGGGTGAGGTTCGCCGTATAGATCGCGGACCCGGCCAGGGACAGCCGCTCGTAATTGTGGGAGGCGCCGATATTGAAGTGGCGGCCGAGATTGAGGGACGCCTGGGGGCCCAACGCCAGGACGTCGACCGTCCTCACGTTGGAGTAATCGACATCCTGCCCCGCGAGGGCCTTGAAGCTGAACTCCGAGCCGCTGAAGGGCCGGACGCGGAGGGTCAGGTTCCCGCTGACCGTATCGAAATATCGCCCCTCGTAGAAGGTCCGTGCGAAGAAGGCATGGAGGTTGGCCAGGCTTTCGAGCTGACCGTTGTAGGCGAGCCCCAGGACGAGGCCCCGGTCGGTCAGGGTCCCGGCATGATCGTAAGTCAGCAGGCCCTGGAGGCCCAGCCGGATGAGGTTGAACCATCCGCCCTGTTTTCCCCAGATCTGCCGGAAGACCATGGCCATGGCCTCCCGCGTGTCGACCCGGGGGACGAATCCGTAATCCGCCCGGAAGCCCCCGGACCTGTCTTCGTAGTTCACGGCGACGATCCAATTCCGCGAAAAGTGCTGAAAGGCCGCGCTGAAGGCGTTGCCGCCGAATCGCGACTCGTTCTGCCCGAAGTTTTGGGCGACCGCCAGCGGATAGTCGGTTTCGGAGTGAAGGAACTGAAAGGTCAGGGAGTTGCGGTCATCGAGCCTCAGGAACCCGTCGATCCCCCCGACATGGTTGAAGTAATCCTTCCCGGCCCGGCCGGTGTAGAGGACGCCCAAGGTCGACATTCGTCCGACGTCCTGGCGCAGCCGGAAGACCCCGCCCTAGGCGCTCTGGTCGAGCGACCCCTGCCACGAATCCTGGTTGGACGGGAAAACGAGGTTGGTGACCTCGTCCTGGGCGGCGAAGAAGCCGACGGCCGTCCGGCCGATCTTGCCCGTCAGTTTCGTCCCCCACAGGGGATCGGCGACCGTCCGAGTAAAAACGGCCTGGACGGGCGTCAAGAAAAAGTCGCCGCCCTCGAGGAAGAAAGGGCGCTTCTCGGGATAGAACAGGGCGAAGCGGCGGTTGACCTCGAGCTGGGCGACGTCGGCCTCGACCTGGGAGAAATCGGGATTGACCGCGGCGTTCAGGATGAGGTTGGGCGTCAAGCCCCACTTGGCCGTCAGGCCGGGATCGGCCTTGGCCTGCCCCCTCTCGAGGGGCCCGTCCGGATAGCCAGCCATGTCCACGGCGTCCGTCCGGTTGCCGGTCAGGGTCGGGTTGAGCTCGATGTTCCGCCCGGGCATGATGCCTTCGAAGCCGGTCAGCTTGTTGAACTGGCAGATGATGCAGCCGACGTTGCGGGACCGGACGTGGGACGTGATGCGGTGCCGTGCGTCACGGGGCCAGGAGCGCTCGGCGCTGAAGCCCCACGTCTGCGGTCCGTTCATCCTCTTGAACCGGAGCTGGTCGAGGGGGATGGCCATCTCGACGGCATAGCCCCAATCTTCGATCCTGCCGGCCGCCGACCAGATGGCGTCCCAGGAGAAGTCCTCGTAGCCCTCGGACTCGCTGAAGTTGGCGTCGGCCTGGACGCCCAAGGGATTGACGCGGAACTGGAAGCCCCGGCGCTCGTCGTTGAAGGAGTCGACCATGATGCTGATGTGGTCGTCCAAAATGAGCCGGTCCGTGTCGTCGCGGTCCATGAGATGGGCCCGGATCCTGCCGGGCTCGGGATCGAAGCACCGGAACCCGACGTAGAGGTTGTGGAAGTCGTAGGTCACGAGGCACTCGGTCTCGACGGGAGCGGGGACATTGTCGCGGGGCGTCCATTCGTAAGGGAGAGGGATGACTGCGGCGGCGCGCCAGGCCTCCTCGTCGATAACGCCGTCGACCTTGATCCGCGAGACGGCGCGGGAGACGTCAAAACGGGCGGCCTCGACCCGCTCCGGCTTGGCCTGAGGGACGGCCTGGCGGGACGAGGCCCAGGCGGCCATGGTTGATGCCACAAGGATCCAAAGCCCTGACCTGACGAGGCCGCGGGCGGCGCACGAACGGGATGAGATGGTCATGTGTACTCCTCATCGATGCATATGTCGGCTTCCCAGTCCCCGCCGGGAGCGTGGAGCAGGATGGACTCGCCGGCTCCGGTGATCGTCGCCCGGGCGTTCCTGAGGCTCATGAACGTATTCATTCAGGCAACTCCTTGTCCGCGAAGCCGGGATCCCTCCGGTCCGCTCATTCAGAGGGCCGTATCCGTGCCACACGAATAATACGTATTTCAGCTCTGGAAAGATGCTTATCGAGCTTTGGCTTGTCCGGAAACGCGAAAAAATGTCCGTTTTTGAGCAGGCGGCGGTTGCCAAGTATTCCCGCATCTGGGATTAGGCTTTAGGTCGCGGCCGGATGCCCATGGCGTAGACGATGTTCGAGTGGGGGTCGATGCGCGTCTCGATGCGGCCCGGCAGGGCGCTCAGGACGGGATTCAGGCCCGGCCCGTGGCCGGCGTAATCGCTCCAGCCGTGAACGCAGACGCCGATGGTCACGGCCCCTTCGTAGCGGCCCCGGCCGTATCCGTTGTAATGATCGCGGATGGCCACCAGGTCGCCGATCTTCAGGTCTTTCAGGCCGTATTCCTCGACCGTGCGGGGGTCGGTCGTCTGGATGTCGTAATCGATGGCCTCGATGCCCGGGCCGCCGATGCCCGAGCCCATGATATGGCCGGGGACCTCCTTGACTACGGGGACGATCAGCCGGTCCCCTTCCCGCGCAATGCCGAGCTTCTCGAGCAGGTCGGGATCCAGCTTGTTGACCCGGACGTCCTCGAAGCCCTCGATCTTGAGCCCGACGCCGCGGGCCTTGACCTGGATGCGGTCGTTGAGGGCCAGGGTGTCCAGGACGGCTTTCGGGAACCAGACCAGGTCGTCGGATCCCGCGTGGCGGCCGATGTAGTACCCCCGCGCTCCTCGCCCCTCGCCCGAGACGACCCGGGCCTCGTTGCCGATGCAGGCCAGGATGGCCAGGGCGCATTCCATGGGGCTGGGCTGGTCCCGGCCTTGGATCGTGACATCGGGTTCGACGTGGTCGGCGGCCGCCCAGCCGTAGACCGGGTCGCCGACGGATACGGTGTAGTTGATGGAGGCCATGCCGATGTCGGCCTTCGGGCTGCCGTCATGGGCGGGCCCGAAGGACGGACCGTGGGCCGGCTGGATGACGCCCTGGACGGCGGTGGCGATGAGGGTGTCCTTGTTCGTCATGAGAGCCGAGGCCTTCGGGCGCGGAAGGGCCGCGATCCTCGCCCTGATCCCCAGGAAACGGGCCAGGTTGGCCGATGGATCGAGGCGTACGGCGATCTTGTCGGACCGCGTGGACAGGATGGGAGTCACCGCGATCCCCAGTCCGGAGATGTCGCTCGGCCCGCTGACGACGACGCCGATCGTCGCTCCGCCCTTGTAATACCCTTTCCCGTAATCGGTCTGGATATCCTTCATCAGGACGAGATCGCCGAAGCGCAGACCGTCCAGGCCGAGCTTCTCGATGTCGGGGGGATAGCAGGTCTGGATGTGCCAATGTCCGGTGAGGCTGCCTCCGCCGGAGCCCTGGCCGGCCAGTTCGGCCGGGATCTCCTTGACGACCGGGACCTCGACCTTGCCGTCCTCGCGCATCACGGCCAGCTTCTCGAGGAGTCCGGGGCTGAGATGACGGACATGGATCTCCGGGGCGCCCTCGATCTCCATCCCGAAGCCGTTGGCCTTGACGAGGAGGGGGTCTCCGATGGCCAGCTTCTCCAGAACGGCGTCCTCGAAGTGGACGAGAACGGACATCCCGAACTTCCCGACGACGAGGCCCGTTCCGCCGCGGGCGTCGCCGCCGAGGATGCGGACCGTATTGCCCAGGGAGGTCATGGAGGCCCAGGAGCTCGCCGAGCGCTCGTCGGCGCCTTCGGCGGCGACTCCCATCGTGGCCCGGTCCGCCGAGGCCCAGCCGAAGATCCGGTCGCCGATCTTGAGGTTGTAGTTCATCCCTCCCGTGCCGACAGCCATCTTGGCCTTGCCGTCCCACGTGATGGTGTAGGATCGCGAGGGCTGGGAGTGGCCGATTTGGCCCTGGACGGCCAGGGTCAGGAGCTTGGCCTTGTTGGTCGCGACCGGCTTCGTCCGGCCCTGGGCCAGGCATACGCTCCCAAAGCCGGCGAGCAGGGCGCATCCGGCGATGACGGCGATGAGGCTTGAAGCTCTTTTCATGACGGCTCCTTTCTCGATGTCACGAGGCCGCTCTGATCCTTCTGGCCGCGGCCTTGAGCTGGGGCAGGCGGGCGGCCTCTCCCGGCTCGAGCCCGCGCCAGATCGTGCAGAGATGGCCGAGGACCTTGTCCGACGGAACGGCCAGGGATTGGTCGATGAACATCCGGACGGCCTTGACGTCGCGGAAACTCGTCGGCAGGACCCGGAAGCCCTTGTCGACGAAAAAGCGGACCGAGGGGAACTCTGCGCGCCTGGTCGCCTGCCGGGGATATTTCCTCTCGTAATGCCAGTCGCAGATGATGATGTCCTTGGGGATCCTGTCGACGGCCGGGTGGGTCCCGTTCATGGAGGCCTCCCAGAGGCCGTAGCCGGTGGCCTCGCCGTCGAGGAGGCGGTCGCCCCACATCATCATCTCCTTTCCCCGCTTCCCGACGATGTGGTCGTGGGCGTCGAGGACGGCCCGGGCGAAAAGCTCGGCCGGGTCCCGGCCCGCGCAGCGGGGACAGTCCTCGTCGGCGATGATGAAGACCTCGTCCATGCCGATATGCAGGGCGTCGGCTTCGAAGGCCTCGAGGAGCTCGTCGTAGAGATCCGTGATGATGGGCATGACCTCGGGGTGGAGGGGGCACCAGCTCCGGCAGTAGAAATCCGTTCCCCACGGATCTTTGCCCTTGTTCCCCGGGTACTTCCCGGGCGACTCGTCGAATTCCGGATAACGGACGAGAAGAGGGAAGGTCTTCTCGGCCCAGGACTGGTGGCCGAGGCTCTGGAACTGGGGGACGAGACGGATCGCGTAGTCCCGGCAGAGGGCGACGAGGCGCTCGACGGCCTCCCGGGAGACCGGGTCCTCGCCCCGCAGCTCGGGATGGGAGACGTATTCGTAGTTGTAGTTGACCTCGACGATGAGCAGCCCGACGCCGCGGGCGGCCAGGGCCGGAATCTCCCCGGCCAGCGTCTCGGCCGCCTCGGCGTTCTGGACGAGGACGTGAAGGCCGAGCGCGAGAGGCCGGCCGTCGGGAAAGACGGCCCGATCGCGGCGCGGAGCGCAGGCCGCGAGCAGCAGGGCCGCCAGGAGCCAGGGTCCCCAGGTGCGGTATCGTTCCATATCTCCACCTCCTTCATGTCGAGCGGAAGGGGACAGCATAATACAGCCCGCTGGATCCCGCAAGGCCGCCCGCGGCGGCCGGCAGAGACCTGGCTTTCCTGACAGGAATCCTGATAGAATGAGAAGCGACCGCGACGCTCGCGGAGAAGGAGGCCCGATGTCGACCGCAAAGAATATCCTGATCCTGTCCCTCACGGGGATCATCGCCCTGGCCGGTTGCGCGCCGCCGAAGGAGCCGGCCCCCGCCGCCCAGGCGCCGCCCCACCCCGACGCCTCGGGCTGGCCGGAGCTGTTCGCCGCCGACCTCGCGAACGCCGAATTTACGCCCGGCGTGTGGACCTTCGAGGACGGCGTCCTGACGGCAACGGAGGACCGGGCCATCTGGACGGACCGGGACTACGAGAACTTCACGCTCGACCTCGAGTTCATGACCGCGCCCGGGACCAACAGCGGGGTCATCGTCTTTTGTTCGGACACCGCGAACTGGATCCCGAACTCCGTCGAGATCCAGATCGCCGACGACTATGCCGAGGAATGGGCCAAGCGGCCGGCCACGTGGCACTGCGGGGCGATCTTCGGCCACCTCGCCCCGACGAGAAGCGCGGTCAAGCCGCCCGGCGAGTGGAACCGGTACACGATCTCCTGCATGGGGCCGCGGATCTCGGTCGCCTTGAACGGCGAAAAGGTCACCGAGATGGATATGACGCTTTGGACCTCGGCCGAGACCAACCCCGACGGAACCGAGATCCCGCGCTGGTTGAGCAAGCCCAAGGCCGAGCTCCCGACCCGCGGCCGGATCGGCCTCCAAGGCAAGCACGCCGGCGCCCCGATATACTTCCGCAACATCCGAATCGACGAGAGGCGATAGACAGCGACGGGGATGATATCCTGGGGTCCGGGGGCTGAGGGGGATGTCTGTCGCCGTCTGTTGATCCTAGGCTCCCGGAAACGGGAGAAGAACCTTTAAAAATCCGTAGCCAGCCCCATGAGCCGCTTGGCGCCTTCGACGGTCTCCCGGGCGATCGCCCGGGCCTTGCGGGCCCCTTCCCGAAGGGCCTCGCGGACGAACTCGGGCCGGCTCTCGAGGTCGAGGCGCCGCTCCCGGATTGGATCGAGGACCTTCCGGAGGTTGGCGAAGAAGATCTTCTTGCAGTCGATGCAGCCGATCCCGGCCTCGGCGCAGCCCTTGACGATCTCCGCGATCTGCCCCTCGGGGGTCACCAGCTTGTGATAGCTGAAGATGTTGCAGCGGCCGGGATCGCCGGGGTCGCTGCGGCGCTTGCGGGCCTCGTCGGTCTTGGCCGGCCGGAGCTTCTCCCAGATGACGTCGGGGTTCTCGACGACGCCGATGTGGTTGTCGAGGGACTTGCTCATCTTCGACGCCCCGTCGATGCCCATGACCCGGGCCCCGCGGCCGATGAGGGTCGCCGGTTCGGGGAAGAAATCGCCGAAGCGGCCGTTGAAGCGCCGGGCGACCTCGCGGGTGAACTCGAGGTGTTGGGCCTGGTCCTCGCCCACGGGCACGGCGTCGGCCTTGTAGATGAGGATGTCGGCGGCTTGGAGGATGGGGTAGTTGAGGAGCCCCGCGGTGACGTTCTCGCGCTCGCGCTCCGATTTTTCCTTGAACTGGGTCATCCGGCTGAGCTCGCCCATCGGGGTGACGCAGTTGAGCAGCCAGCAGAGCTCGGTATGCTCGGGGACGTGGCTCTGGATGAAAAGGGTGCAACGCGAGGGATCGAGGCCGGCGGCCATGTTGTCGAGGGCCGCCTCCCAGATCCTCTTCTGCATCTGGGCCGGTTCGTACTGGACGGTGATGGCGTGGTAGTCGACGATGGTGAAGAAGCAGTCGTACTCATCGGTCAGGCGGACCCAGTTCTCGATGGCCCCGAAGTAGTTCCCGATATGGATCGTGCCGCTCGGCTGGATGCCGCTGAGGATTCGCTTGCGTTTCGTCATGGCCGGACCTCGCCTGGATTCCAGGGCTATTGTATAGACCCGGGACCGGCCAATCAAGGCCGGAGTTGCCGCCCGATCACCGGCAGGGGCGCGGCGCGGCCTCCTCGAGGACGGCCAGGAATTCGGCCAGGACCATGGCCGTCGCCCCCCAGATCTTGTGGCCGTCGAATTCGTAGAACGGCACGACGACCTCCCGGCCCCCGAGGTCCCAGGTCTCCGTCTTAACGCTTGAGGGATCGATGAGATGCTCGAGGGGCGCCTCGATGACGTCGGCGACCTCGTCGGGCTGCGGGCGGAACTCGGGGGTCCCCGGCAGGAAGGCCACGGTCGGGTAGATGCAGAAGTTGCTGGGCGGGATGTAGAGGGGCGTGAGCCGGCCCATGATCCTGACGGCGGCGAGGTCCAGCCCCAGCTCCTCTTGGGTTTCGCGCAGGGCCGTGGCCTCGAGCGACTCGCCGGGGTGCTGCTCGCCGCCCGGGAAGGAGATCTGGCCGCGGTGATGGAGGACGCGGTCGGTGCGCCGCGTCAGGAGCAGCCGGATCCGTCCCTCCCTCCGGCAGAGCAGGACAAGGACGCCGGCCTTGAGGCTCGTCCCCTCGACCTCGAAATAGGCTTTGGTCCCGGGCCGGGGCTCGTGGACCATGCGGAGCTGGGCCGTCAGGCCCGGCAGCGGCGCCCGCAGTCCTTCTTCGATCCGTTCAATAATAGTGTCGAGATCCATCGGCCTCGTGCCCTACTCCCGCCGGTCCCTGTGTTCCGGGGATGTCCGATGTGAGGCGGCGATGGACGTCCCTCCCTATTTCCCGCGGCGGGCGAGAAGCGCTTCGATGTCCTCGATCTCCTTGGGGACGTCGCGCGTAAGGACTTCACAGCCATCCCTGGTGATGAGCACGGTGTCCTCGACGCGGATGCCGAAGCCCTTTTCCGGGTAGTAGAGGCCCGGCTCGATGGCGAAGACCATCCCTTCCTTCAGCACGCCGCCCAGCGGCACGTCGTGGACCGCAAGGCCCACGCCGTGGCCGATGCCGCCCTCGAGCCCGCGGGCGTCGAGCCCCTTGGCCTTCATGACCTTGGCCACGTGGGCCCTGACGCTCTCGGAAGTCGCCCCGGGCCGGTAGGCCTCGATGCAGGCCTTCTGGACCTCGAGGGCGGTCCGGTAGGCCTCCCTTTGCTCGTCCGTGAACCGCCCCGAAGCCGGCCAGGTCCGAGTGATGTCCATGGTCAAGTGGTCGAGGTCGGCCCCGAAATCCATGAGGATGAGATCGCCCTCCTCCACCCGCCGGGAGTTTTTGTCGTAGTGCCAAATGCACGAGTTGGGCCCCGAACCGACGATGGGCGCGTAGGCCGGGCCCTTGGCCCCATGTTTCAAGATGACGTGAACGGCCGCGGCCTCGATCTCATATTCAAAGACGCCGGGTCGCCCTGCCAGCATGGCCTGTTTGACGGCCTCGGCCGAGATCCGCCCGTTGCGTCGCAGGATCTCGATCTCCTCGGCGGTCTTGATGACCCGCATGGCGTCGATCGCCGGGACGAGGTCCCGGAACTCCATCTGCGGGTATCGCTCCTTGAGCTTTCCGAGTCGATGCTGGTCGAGGGACTGCTGGTCGTTATAATGGAGACGCGCCCTCCGGGCGGCCCACAGCGCGGTCTCGGAGCGGGCGTCGTCCAGGGTGTCCCGCGGCGAGAGCCGGACATGGAAGCGGCCGCTGAATCCGGCCAGGTTCCGGGCCAGGAACTCGTCGAGATAGCTCACCGGGAAGATGTCCGTGAAGCCGCTCTTGGCCTTGCCGTCGGGATCCCTGAGGAGGTTGGGCCCGTCGATCATCTCCTCGCGGGGGGTCAGCTGCGGAAGGAACAGGCAGGCCTGCTTGGAGGCGGGGACCATGACCAGAACGGCGCCCAGGTCCTCGTTCCCCGTGAAGTAGAAAAAGTCGTTGTCCTGGCGGAAATGGGCCCCGGCGGGCGCTTCGGCGTCGCCGAACAGGATGATCGCGCCGTCCTTGACAGTGTCCATCAGGGCGCTCCGGCGGCGGGCGAACTCCTCGCGCGTAAAGCCGGTCCTTTGCCCCTCGGCGAGGCCGGCGGCCAGGGCGGACAGAAGGGCGGCCGCCAGAAAACACTTCATCCGTCGGAAGTTCGTCATGTCCTGCTCCCTGTCTATTGGACGATGAGCGTCACCGGGGTCGAGATCCACAGGCCCCCCGAATTCGCCCGGACCGTGATCGTATAGGTGCCTGCCGGCGTTCCGGTGTCCGGCGGGCCTCCCCCGCCGTCGACGCTGCAACCGCCGATGACAACGATCAGGCCGATCATGGCGACCGCGGCGAGCCGGCGCCGGAACGGGCCCTGTCGAACGAGGTTTCGGGCCCGAGGGAGCAGCCCCAGGGCCGGGACGAGGAAGAGAAGGGCCAAACCCGGTGGAACATGCCCGGAGGAGGCCGACATCCCTCCGGCCGACGTCGGCCGGGCCCTCGTGCTCAGGGTCATCAAGACCGAGACCGGATCGGCGCCGGGGCTCACGCTGGCCGGCGCGAAGGTCGCCGCGCAACCGGCCGGCAGCCCCAGGGCGGCGAAGTAGATCGGCGTGTCGAACGAGCCCTGCTGGGGCGTCACTTCGATCGTGAAGCCCGCGGACTGGCCGGCCGTGACGGTGGCGCTCTCGGGCGAGACGTCGATGGTGAAGGTGACGACCATGAACGGGAGGGCATCGGACGTCCCTCCGAGCGGGGCGGGGTTGACGACCGTCACCGGGAACTGGCCCGCCGCGGCGATGTCCGCGGACGTGACGGCCGCTTGAAGCTGCGCTCCGCTCACGTAGGTCGTCGCTCGGGCGCTCCCGGCCCAATGAACGACCGAGCCCGGGACGAAGTTCGATCCCTCGAGGGTCAGGACGAAGCCGACGCCGGCGGCCGCCGTCCTGTCCGGGGAAATGGACGTCAAGGACGGCAGGGGATTGTTGATGGTGAACTCCATGGCGTTGGACACGCCGCCGTCGGGATTCAGGGCGGTGACCTCGACGGCCTTCCCCGTCGCCAGGTCTTCGGCCGCCAGCCCCACGTTCAGCTCGAATGCGTTCAGGAAGGTCGTCGGGCGGGCGACTCTGTCCCACCGCACGACTGTCTGGTCCGAAAAATCGCCGCCGACAACGGACAACGTGAGAGGGGGATCCCCGGCTTCGACGACCGACGGGAGGAGGGAGGTCAAGGCAGGGCCCGGGATGTCATAGGCCGAGATCTTGGCCGCGAAGCCGTCGTTGAACCCGGGCAAAGCGGGTTTGATCAGGCCCGGCCCCGCGACGGCCGGGAAGGTCGTCTCGGTGGACCGGGTATAGCCCACGACATAAGCGTTCCCCGAGCCGTCTACGGCGATCCCCGTGCCGAGGTCCAGGTCCACGCCGCCGATGTAGCCGCAGTAGACGAGGCCCGTGCCGACCACATTGACTTTGGCCGCGAAGGCGTCCCTGTCCCCGCCATGGACCAGGCCGGGGCCGACCGCGACCGGGAACGTGGCCTCGGTGGAGAACGTGTCTCCCGTGACGTAGGCGTGCCCTAGGCCGTCCACGGCGATCCCCTTGCCCGTGTCGTCGCCCGACCCGCCGATGAACCCGGAGTAGACGATGGTCGTCGCGGTTTGGTTCAGCTTGATCACAAAGGCGTCCGCTCCGCCGTTATGGGTCAGATCGGGGCCGACGAGGACCGGAAAGGCGGTCTCGGTCGAGAACGTCGTCCCCGTCACATAGGCGCACCCGAAATCGTCCGCCGCGATCCCGAGTCCCTCATCATTGTTCGCTCCTCCGATGAATCCGGAATAGACGAAGCCTGCGCCGGACGGGTTGAGCTTGGCGACGAAGGCGTCCGCGCCGCCGTTGTGGATGATGTCGGGGCCGCCCAAGGTCGGAAAGGTGGTCTGCGTGGAATACGTCGTGCCCGTGACATAAGCGTGACCGGAAGGATCCACGGCGATCGCGTCGCCCTGATCGGCTTTCTCCCCCCCGATGTAGCCGCAATAGACGAGGCCCGTGCCGTCCGCCTTCACCTTGGCCGCGAACGCGTCGTGCTCCCCCCCCTTGTAAGCCAGGCCCGGGCCGACGGCGACGGGAAAGCTGGACTCCCACGAGGACGTTCGGCCCGTGACATAGGCGTGGCCCGAAACGTCCACGGCGATCCCCCTCCCGGACTCACCGCCCGCGCCCCCGATGTAGCCGCAATAGGCGAGGTCCGTCCCGTCCGTGCTGACCTTGGCCACGAACGCGTCCCTCGATCCGTTGTGGGTCAGGTCCGGACCGGCGATGACCGGAAAGGTGTCCGCGCTGGAGTATGTCATGCCCGTGACGTAGGCATGGCCCTGGTCGTCGACGGCGACCGCATAGCCGTAATCGCCGGCCGAACCGCCGATGTAGCCGCAGTAGACGAGGTCCGTGCCGTCCGCGTTCACTTTGGCCACAAAGGCGTCGTAGCTGCCGTTGAAGGTCAGGTCCGGACCGGCGATGGCCGGGAATTCGGGCTCGGCGGAGGTCGTATAGCCCGTGATGTAGGCGTTCCCCGAGAGGTCCACGGCCACCCCGCGGCCCGTATCGACGCTCGAGCCTCCGAGGTAGCCGCAGTAGACGAGGATCGCCGGATCGAGCACGAGGGGCAGGCTCTCGTCATATTCGCCCACTTGGAACCCGTAGACATGCGCCCGGTTCTCCGGGCCGCCCTCCCCGGCCTCGAGGGTATAGGCCACGGCGACATCCGCCCGGCCGTCCCCGACCTCCTGCCAAGCGACGGGGACATCGTCCTGGAGGCCGCCCGCGGGAGTCGAGATCTCGAGCCGGCCGTCCGCCTTCAGCCTCACGCTCTCCGCCCCTCGATAGGCCAGCTTGATGCGGGAAGGATCCCCGCCGGGGTGGACGATGAACTCATACTTCATCCGCTCGGCCGTGCCGTAATAAAGGAGGTCGATCCCCGGCCAGAGCTCTCGATAGACGATCCTGGAACTCGTTCGAAGCCCCGTCTTCCAGTCCCCGGGCCGGCCCTTGAAAAAGGAGACGGTCGCCCCGGAGGTCTCGAGGCTCGCCGGGACCGCCTCCGGGTTCGCGTCCACGAAATCGAGCTTCACGACCCAGCGTCCGGCTGTCTCCGATCCGGTCTCCCGCGGTCCGACGAGGGCGAAGGTCAGCCCTTCGGCGGCAAAATAGATCGTCCTGTCCCCTCCACGGACATAGAATGCCGCGTGACCGCTCACCTGTCCCTCGTTGGGAATGAACTGGAGCGGGATCCGTCCATATCCAGCGCGGACCCCGGTCGGCGCCGGCGGGGCGGCCGGTGAAGAAGAGAGCGTTTCGCCCGCTTGCGGCGTCCCGGTCGAAGCCGCGATGAGCAAGAACACGGACAGGGACCCGACGAGAACCAGCGCTGTTTTTCTCATGTCTCTCCTTTAAAAGCCCAGGCCCCGGTCGCGTATTCGATGTTCGCGCCTCCAGGATACGTTCAGGTCTTTGCTTATCTAAAAAAGCACACCCCGGGCCGATTGTCAAGGAAGGCGGGGCCCGCGGCGAGACGGCGGCGCCGCCCCCGCTTCGGGCCGGAGATCCCGGGACTCAGGCCTTGCCCAGGACCATGGCCAGCAGGGCCATCCGGACGTAGAGGCCGTACTCCATCTGGCGGAAATAGGCGGCCCGGGGGTCGTCGTCGAAATCGACGCCGATCTCGTTGACGCGCGGCAGGGGGTGCATGACGATCATGCGCGGCTTGGCGGCCTTCATGACCTCGGCATCGACGACGTACGCGCTCTTGACGGACTCGTAGACGTCCTCGCTCGGGAACCTCTCCCGCTGGACCCGGGTGACGTAGAGGACGTCGGTGTCCGGAAGGGGCCCGTCCAGGGTCGTGTGCTCGGTCTGGGAGACGCCCTTGCCTTCGAGCTCGGCGATGATATCGGGGGGCATGCGCAGGATTTCGGGCGAGACGTAATGGAGGCGGGCGTTGTAGAGGGCGAGCAGACGGGACAGGGAGTGGACGGTCCGGCCGTATTTGAGGTCCCCGAGCATGGTCACTGTCAGGTTCTCGAGGCTGCCCAGCTCTTCGTGAATGGTGAAGGCGTCGAGGAGGGCCTGGGTCGGGTGCTCGCCGACCCCGTCGCCGGCGTTGATGACCGGCTTGCGGGCGGCCTGGGCGGCGATGGCCGCCGAGCCGAGCTCGGGGTGCCTGATGACGATGACGTCCGCGTAGCACTCGAGCGTCCGGACCGTGTCCGGGAGGCTCTCGCCCTTGGCCACCGAGGAGTAGCGGACCTCGCTGATGGAAATGACGTTGCCGCCGAGCCGTTCCATGGCCGCCAGGAAGGACGACGATGTCCGGGTCGAAGGCTCGTAGAAGAGATTCGCGAGGATCTTGCCCTTGAGCAGGTCGAAGGTCCCGACCCGCTCGACCATGGCCCGCATCTCGTGGGCGACGGCGAAGATGTACTCCAAGTCGGACCGGCTGAACTGCTTGATGGAAATGACGTCCTTGCCGTACCAGGGCGCCGTGCGCTGGTCGCCGAACGGCAGGTGGGGGCTCTTGACCGTCGTGCGCATCGCGGCTCTCCTTATCGAGGGGCGAGGGCCCCCTGAGGGCCCCCATGCGCCCGGTTCATGCTACATCAGGTCCGGAGGAGGAGTCAATCGCGTGGCGCGCCGGCGGGCGCGGGCGGCGAAGCCCGGCAGGCCTTGCAAAGCCCGCCGGTTTCGTTTATAACTCCCGACACGGCGGAAGAGCGAATGATCTACGACACCATCGTCATCGGATCAGGCTTCGGGGGCAGCGTCGCGGCGCTGCGGCTGGCCGAGAAAGGCTATTCGGTCTGCGTCGTCGAGAGCGGCAAGCGCTGGCGGGGAAAGGACTTCCCCAAGACCAATTGGGCCTTCTGGAAGTTCCTTTGGGCCCCGGTCCTGCGCTGCTTCGGGATCCAGCGGATCCAGCCGCTCAACGACGCCCTCGTGCTCGGCGGGAGCGGGGTGGGCGGCGGCAGCCTGGTCTACGCCAACACCCTGTTCGTCCCGCCCGACGTCTTCTTCGAGGATCCCCAGTGGAAAGGGCTGGTCGACGACTGGAAGGCCGAGCTCGCGCCCCACTACGAGACCGCCAAGCGGATGCTGGGGGTCGTTCCGAACCCCCGGTTCTGGCCGACGGACCACATGCTTCGCGATTACGCCCGGGAGATCGGCCGGGAGGACCACTTCAAGGCGACCGACGTCGGGGTGTTCTTCGGCCCGCCCGGGATCGAGGTCCCGGACCCGTACTTCGGGGGGCAGGGCCCGCCGCGCAAGGGCTGCACGATGACCGGCCATTGCATGGTCGGGTGCCGCGACGGCGGCAAGAACTCCCTGGACCGAAACTATCTGTACTTGGCCGAGCGCCTCGGCGTCCGCATCCTCGCCGAGCACAAGGCCGTCGACGTTCGGCCGGACGGGGACGGCGGGTATGTCGTTGCGGCCCGGAAGACGACCGACTTCCTGTTCAAGAGAAAGGTCACGCTGCGGGCCAAGGGGGTCGTGTTCGCCGCCGGCGTTCTCGGCACCCTCGAGCTCCTGATGCGCTGCAAGGACAGCGGGTCCCTCCCGGCCCTGTCCGACCGCCTGGGACACGTCGTTCGGACCAATAGCGAGGTTTTGGCCGGAGTGACCTCCCGCAAAAACCAGCAGCACTCGCTGGGCGTGTCGATCACCTCGAGCGTCTTCGTCAACGACGCGACCCACATCGAGCTCGTCCGCTATCCCAAGGGCTCGGACATCATGTCGATGTTCGCCGGGCTGATGACCGACGGCGGGGGAAAGCTCCCGCGGCCGCTCAGGGCCGTCGGCACGATCCTCCGCCACCCCCTGCGGTTCCTGAGGATCCGCATCCCCTTCGGCTGGGGCCGCAATTCCGTCATCCTCCTCGTCATGCAGACGCTCGACAACTATCTGACCGTCTCCCGGAAGCGCCGCTGGTGGGCGCTGGGGGCCAAGGGGCTGGCCTCGAAGAACGGGGGGAAGAAGATCCCCACCTACATCCCCGAGGCCAACCAGGCCCTGCGGGGAATGGCCGAGCGGATGGACGCCATCCCCCAGAACGCCCTGACCGAGGTCCTGTTCAACATGCCCATGACGGCCCACATCCTGGGCGGCTGCATCATCGGGAAGGACAGGGACCACGGGGTCGTCGACGCGCGCCACCGCGTCTTCGGCTACGAGAACATGTCCATCGTCGACGGGTCGGCGATACCGGCCAACTTGGGCGTCAACCCGTCGCTGACCATTGCGGCCCTCGCCGAGCGGGCCATGAGCTTCGTCCCGCCCAAGGCCCGCTGACGCCGGGCGCTATTTCTCCTCGTACAGGGCGTAGACGAAGGGGTCCGCGCTCGTCTTCCAGCCCGAGACGACCCGCCGGCCGTCACCCAGGAGCCAGGTGACCTGGTACTGGAAGCCCATCTCGTTCTCCGCATGGACGTATTCGTACCTGGTGAGCAGGGTCTCCGAGGGCAGGATCTTGACCTCGCCCGTCTTGTCGCGGTCGAAGATCCTGCTCTTGAAAGCCACTGTGATGAGCTTGATGTTGTGGGCCCGGACGTTGTCCTCGTCGGCGATGACGTCGACCTCCCGGTAGCGGTGCGGAGGGAAGAGGTTGACGGCGGCCTCGTCCGAGCGCGTCCAGGCGCCGTCGACCTTGATGCCGCCGACGAAGCTCCAGGTCGTCTTGTACTCGTAATTCAGCCAGTTGGCCCCCTCTCCGAGACGCGGGTAGACGAACGTCAGCATGTTGCCCTGCTCGGCGAAGGACTTGGCGTTGAAGATGAGGTCCCGGGTCGTCGGCTCGCCTTGGCCGTGGGCCTTTCGGAAGCTGACGGTGACGAAATTGATGTACTTCCGGAAGGTGTCGAAGTCCTCGCCGTCGAGGATGGCGTGGACGGTCCGGTCCTGGAGGTCGGGGTCGTCGAGGTTGATGATGTCGTAGACCTTCTTGTTGCTCTTGAACTTGCGCAGGGTGTCGCCGATGCCGGCGTCCATGGGGCCGGTCTCGCGCTCCTGGCGGAGGCGCTTGGTCAGGTTGACCGTCCAGTTGTCCGACCGGGTGACGCTCTTCATCGTCGTGCTGACGCCGTAGGGCCTGTCCTGGGATCCCGAGGACCCTTCTTTATCCCCCTCGCCCTCCTCCTGTCCCTCTCCGGGCAGCTCCATCTTGGTGTCGAACATCTCCCGCATGACCTGGTCGACGACGGTCTGCAGGATGGCTTCCATGTTCTGGTCCTCGCCGGTCACGTCGACGGTCACGGCCCCGGTCGACCGCAGGTCGTCCGAGATGCGGAGCTCCTCGCCCGTGCCCTTGTGGACGTACCAGGTCCAGATGCCGAGCTTCTTCTTCTTGTAGATCTTCCACTTGGAGTACTGCTCGAAATAGGTCCGGACCTTGGACCAGGAGATGGTCGCGTTGGCCTGGTACTTCGGGCTCAGGCCCTCGTAGGTCATGTCGAAGCGGACGCTGACGGGATAGGTCGGCTGGCGCAGGGCCTCCTCGAGGAAGGCCGCGCCCTCCGGGGTCACGGCGATCGAGACCGAAACCTCCGACCCCGTGATGAGCGGGGCTTTTCCTTCTCCCAGGATCTTGCGGGTGAAGGCCCCGCCCTCGCCGGCCGCGGCCGAAATGACGACGAAAGTGCCTTTCTTGAAGACCACGGGCCCTTTGACCTTGGCGCCCGGGACCTGCTTGGCCAGCTCAGCCCGGACCTTGGCCAGCTCCTGCTCGGTCAGGCCGTACTTGACGAAGAAATGGAGGATGCCGCCCTTGGCGTCCTCCTTGCCGGCCTTGGTGTACTTGAGGAAGGTCAGCTTGGGGGTGCCGTCCGGCCAGAAGGCCAGGCGCGGCTGGTTGGGCATGTAGTAGTAGGCGCCGGGCTCGGCGTGGTCCTTGAAGAGCAAAGCGCCTGCGATCTGGAGGGGCGCCTGGTCGAGCTCGATCTCGGCGGCCAGGAACGCGGGCGCCGCGAGCGCTAGAAGCGGGATCAACAGGGTTCCGGTGATCTTCCTCATAAGAACCTCCTTGTCTTTGTCGTCATCGTCGTTCGGGCCCGGTCACCTTTTCGCGAAGACGGCGTAGATGAACGGGCTTTCCCGGCTCATCCAGCCGGTCTCGACCTCGCGGCCGTCCGTCGTCAGCCAGATGACCTTGTAGCTGTATCGGGGGCTGCCCTCCTCGTGCATGTACGTGTACCGGGCCTGCAGGGGGTCCCCCTTGTCGTAGTCGATGATGACCTCTTTCACGATCTCCTTGCCGTAGATCTCGTGCCGGATCTGGATGGCCAGGGCCTTGACGCTGTTCTTCAGGATGTTGTCCTCGTCCACCGAGATCTCCAGCGTCCGCCGCCGCACCGGCGGCGCCAGCGTCAGCACCGAGTCCGAGGTCTTGGTCCACTCGCCCTCCCACTCGACGCCCCCGAAAAAGCTCCACTTCGGCTTGTATTCGTAGGTCAGCCACTCCGTCGAGGCCTCGTTCAGCCGCCCGTAGCGGAACGACAAGCGGTTCCCGCTCTGGGCGAACTGGTCGGCGAAGAACTTGACCTCGCCCGTCATCGGCGCCCCCGAGAACCGCTGCTTGCGGAACAGGACCGAGACCGTGTTGACGAAGCTCTTGAAGTCCTCCGCGTCCTGCCCGTCGAGGATGACCTCGACCGACCGCTCCTGGAACGTCGGGTCGTCCAGGCTGACCACCGTGAAGAACCGCTTGTCCTCCCCGTACTTCTGGAACACGCCGCCGATGTTCCCGCTCATGACGATGTCCCGGTCCTCCCGCAGCCGCTTGCGCATGTCGACCTCGTAGCGGCCCGACATCTTGACCCGCTTGAACGTGTAGCCCAGCGACACGCTGACGATGGGCTTGACCTCGGGCGCCGCGGCGGCCGGTTGGGCCGCCGTCGCCTGCTGGGCCTGTCCGGCCGGCTTGACCGGAGGCGTCTGGCCCGTGGCTGGAGGGGCCGTGGCCCCCGCCTGGGCCGCCGTCTGCTGCTGGGCCTGCCCCGCCGTCGCGGCCGCGGCTTGCTCCTGCCCCGTCGGCGGCTTCGTCCCGCCCTCAAGGGGCCATTGTCTCAATGCAGTGAGCCGTTCCGGCCCCTGCGTCTGCGGTCCTAGGGTGGCCGAAGAGTCCGGTCGCTGGCTGGTTGCCGTCTGTCTTTGGGCCCGACGCGCGGCTTCGATATCGGCCTGGGTTTGTTCGGCTCGGGCTGTCTCCGCCGCAACGGCTCCGGGAACCGGCTGGGCCCGCCGGACAGGAGGCTGACGTGTCGCCGGGATCGGGCCTGTGTCCGGGACGCTCGGCGCGTCGGGACCGAGCAGCTTGCGCACTTCCCTAACGCCTTTGTTCGCATCTTCAAGGAAATAGTCGCCCCGCCCCTCCATCACGGACACGAAGTCCAAGATGCCCTGAAAGCATCTCAAGGCGTTGAGGAGGTTATATCTGTCCCGGTTAGGTTCTCCGATGTTCACGTAAGTGAGTCCCATATTCCAAAGGAATTCCAGAGCGCCGATCTTATCCCACAACCAGGTGAATTCTTGGACCGCCGCGTAATAGCTGTTGACGCCCGAGCTGGGGATCCCAGTGGCGAAATGAGCGTTCGCTGCGCCAAAATGAGCCTCTCCCGCTTCAACGTGACGAGGGGCCTCGGCGTTTCCATCCAGATAGGCCCGAGCACGCTTTTTCTCCTCCTCGAAGCCGGACGCCCTGACCGTTTCATCAAGGAAGGCCTGAAAGAGCTGCGTGGCTTTGGAACGGTCCAGGAACATGTCCGCGTACCCGGCCAGGACATGCTTGTAGCGGGGATCCGGACAGGCCGCATAAGCCTTCTCCAGCATCTCAACGGCGCCCGCGTACTTGGCCTCTTCGATGAGGGCGGCGGCTCGGCGCTCGAAGGCTTCCGCGCTCTGGCGAGACGGCTCGTCACAGAAGGAACTCGCCCGGGCGCTCCCCGCGGCCTGTTCCTGGTCCCAGAGAGGGCCGCCGCGGAAGCGCTCGCCCGAGGCCCGGACGAGGTCCGCCAGCACGTCCAACGACCAGGCCGGAGGTCCGAGCTCCGCCACCGGCCCCTTGACAGGCGGCGACGGCGCCGCGCCCCGCGCCCCCGTCGGCACCGGCTCGCACATCATGTTCAGGATGTGCGTATAGACCGCGTCCAGCATCTTCTGCATGTTCTCGTTCTCACCCACCACGTCCAGCTGGATGACCCCCTTCTGCCGCAGCTCGTCCAGGATGGCCTGCATCTCCGCCCTCAGCTTGACGACCTTGATCGTCCCCTCCGCCGCCACCCGAACGTCATGGTGCGTGTAGACCTTGTCCCAATCGACCTTCAGCTTGGCCTGGAACGCCGGCGTCACCCCCGTGAACTTCAGCGCGAACAGCACCGACACGTCCGACGTCGGGTTCTTGAACGACTCCCACAGCAGCGAGGCCCCCTCCTCCGTCAGGGCGATCGACACCGCCGCCTTCTGGCCCGGCAGCACGGGCGCCTTGCCCTCCCCGACGATCCGCCGGTTGAACAACCCGCCCTCCCCCGCCGTCGCCGACACGACCTGGAATGTGCCCTCCTTGAACGGTACCGGCCCGGCGATGCGGGCCTGCGGGTCAGACGACTTGAGGGCCGACTCCGCCGCGCTCAGCTCCCCGCTCGTGTATCCCCAGGTCACCAGGAAATGGACGACGCCCCCTCTGGTCTCGCCTCCCGTCTTCGTGTACTTGATGAACGTGAACTCCGGCGTCCCGTCCCGCTTGACCGCCAGCCGCGGGGCGTCCGGGACGTAATAGTACCGGTGCGGGTCCGCATGGTCCCGGTAGAACACGAACCGCCCCGCCTGGACCACCTCGTCCAAGGCGACTTCGGCGAACCCCGAGACCGCCCCGGCGAGAAGGACCGCCGCAAGAATGGTCGTGAGCTTCATATCCCTCTTCATCGCAGGCCTCCTTGGGCGGGAACGTTCCGGCTCCCGTCATCGATAGAGACATCGTACGTGGACAGGTCGAGGAACATGTCGTCGCTCTCCTTCCACCCGCTTTTTTCCGACCGCCCGTCCTTGAGGACCCTGGTCAGCCGATACCGGTATTGGCCGCCTTTGGCCTCGGGGATGTCGAACTCGAGGTCCACCTGAGGCTCCGAATCGGCCGTGAACGAGACCGTCTTGAAGTCCCGCTGCTTGCGGGCGGTCAGGATCTCGATCTCGGCGGTGACCTTGAAGACGTCCCCGCTCGTGCCGTTGACGAAATCGAAGCAGAGAACGCTCAGCCGCCGGTAGTTGAAGGCGATCTTGCCGGCCAGGTTGACGAGCTTGAAGAGGCCGGGGTCGGCCGCCATGGATACGGGCACGCCCAGCGAGAGCCGCCCGTCCCGGGATCCGGGCTTGAGCTTGCCCTCGTCGTCGAGCTCGTACCCGGAGTAGCTGAACTCGCAGTCGACGCTCAAACCGGCCGCCTTGGCGTCCTCGAATACGGACCACAGATAAGAGGCCGATTCCCGCTTGAGGGGCAACGTGAAGCTCTTATGGGTCCACAGGAGCTTTTTCCGGGCCAGGTCCTCCCGGCCGGCCTCCGGGGGTTCGCCCTCGACGGGGTGATAGCCGAGCGTGCAGGTCATAGCCTCGATGGGCACCGGACGGAACTCGTAGGAGGCCCCCTTGAGGGCTCTCAGGGCCTCGGTCTCGTCCTTGAACTCGACGGTCAGCGTCAGCACGCCGCCGGCCAGCGTCTGCGGGCCTTCGGGGGCGTCGGGCTTGACATAGATATATTTGTAGAAGAAGAACTGGGGCGAGCCGAAGGCCCGGGTCAAGGCGAGCTCGCTCGGGACGTAGTAGAAGACCCGAGGATCGCGGTGGTCGGGATAGAGGAGGACCCGCCCCCCGGCCGTCTCGGGGCGCGTCAGGAGCGGGTCGGCCGAGAGGCCGGCCCCGGCCAGCGCGGCCAGCAGCCCGATGACGACCCTCGCCCGGCTCATGGATCAGGTCTTCTCGAAGTAGGCGTAGACGAACGGGTCGGTCGCCCGTTTCCATCCCGACGAGGACCGCGTGTTGTCCTTGAAGAGCCAGGTGACGTTGTATTCGTACTCGAGGTTGTTCGGCTCGTGGAAATAGACGTAGTTGACGTTCAGGGGTTCTCCCTTGCGGAGGACGACCTCCTTCTGGAGCTGCCGTCCGAAGTTCTTGTGCCGGAACTGGACGGCGATCCGGATGACGCCCTGGGCGTTCATGTTCTCCTCTTCGGCCAGGACCTCGATCGTCCGGTACCGGTGGGGCGGGGCCAGGGTGATGACCGGCTGGGAGGTCGTCTGCCATTCGCCGGCGACCTCCAGGCCGCCGATGTAGCTCCACATCGGCTTGAACTGGTACTCCAGCCATTTCTCGGTCGAGTCCCCCTTGCGCCGGTACTTGAGCGACAGCTTGTTGCCGTTCTGGCCGAACTTCGTCCGGTCGAAGATGAGGTCCTCGGTGACCGACTTCATGTCGGCGTCCTCGTAGTCCTTCTTGAAGGTCACCCCGGCGAAGTTGATGTACTGCTTGAACGACTCCAGGTCCTCGCCGTCGAGGATGACGTTGACGGTCCGTTCCTCGAACGTCGGGTCGTCGAGGTCGACGACGGCGAACAGGTCGCGGTTGTTGCCGTGGCTCCGGTGGAGGTTCCCGATGTTGCCGGTCAAGGGGACCTCCCGCTGGTCGCGCTTGCGGCGGGTCAGGTCGACCGTGTAGGCCCCGGTCATCTTGACCGTCTTCTGATAGAACCCGAAGTGGGCCGCGCCGAAGAGCTTGCCCAGCCAGTTGCTGCCGGTCGAGGCCTGGGACTTGCCGATGTCCTCGGCCGGGACGGGCTTGGCCTCGAACATCATCCGGGTGATGGTGTTGTAGGCCGTGTCGAGGAGCTCGTCCATCTTGGTGTCCTCGCCCAGGACGTCCAGCTTGATGACCCCCTGCTCCCGCAGCTCGGCGTAGATCTTCTGGATCTGGGCGCTGACCAGGAAGTTCCCGACCGAGGCCTTGAACTCCTTGTGCTCGTAGACCTTGTCCCAATCGACGGTCAGGATGGCCCGGTAGGCGGGCGTCAGCCCCTGGTAGGTCAAGACGAACTGGACGCTGACGTCCGAGGTCGGCTGCCGGAAGGACTCCATGAGCAGGGTCGAGCCTTCCTCGGTCAGGGCGATGGACACGGCGGCCTCCGAGCCCGCCAGGAGCGGGGCCTTGCCGGTGCCGGCGATCTTGCGGGCGAAGACCCCGCCCTCGCCGGCCGAAGCCGAGATGATGTGGAAGTCGCCTTTGACGAACATCACGGGACCGATGATCTTTCCGTCCCTGTCGATGCGGGCCAGCTCCCGCTCGGCCTCTTTCATCTCCTCGGCGCTCAAGCCGAAGGTGCAAAGAAAATGGAGGATGCCGCCGGTGATGTCCTTGCCGGTCCGGACGTACTGGATGAAGCTGAACTTGGGGGTGCCGTCCGGCCAGGTCGAGATGCGCGGGGCGAGCGGCATGTAGTGGTAGCCGTGCTCGTCGGCGTGGTCCCGGAAGAGGAGCGCGTTGCCGGCTTGGATGGGCTCGGCGTCGAGCAGGATCTCGGCCGCGGCGGTCGAGACCGCCAGGGCCAGGGCCAGAACGATCCCGGCGAGAGATGTCGAGCGTGAACGCATGCGGGCCTCCTTGTCAGTCCGTGTTCCCGAAGATTTTTGCGATATGGTACGTTCCCAGGGTCAGGTCCAGGGAATCCGAGACCTTTTCCCAGGCCTGCGATTCGGCGGACCGGCCCGTCTTCAGGATGACCTTGATCTTATAGTCGAACGACAGCGTCTCGCCGCTCGAGCGCGGCAGATAGACGACGACGTCCTCCCGGAGCTTGTCCTTGGAGAGGTCCACGGCGGCCATCAATCCGTCCTTGGCCTGGGCGCTGAGGTAGGGCGAGCGGATCTCGACGTGGACCTTCTCGACCTCGAGAGGGCTGTCGTAGGCGGCCGGGTCGA
Source organism: Candidatus Aminicenantota bacterium (assembly GCA_037447475.1). Lineage (GTDB taxonomy): Bacteria > Acidobacteriota > Aminicenantia > Aminicenantales > Saccharicenantaceae > RBG-16-66-30. Next base: position 18,905 of record JBBIGP010000011.1, on the reverse strand, counting down.
AGACGTTGGCCAGGGCCTCGACGTTGACCTTCCTCATCCGCTCGATGTACGAGACGACCTCGATCTTGTCCCAGACGGCGTCCAGGCAGTCCTGGCATTCGAAGTCGGGGACGACTTCCATCCAGTAGCTGCGGGCCCTCGACTTGAAGAACTCGTCGACCTTGGGGTCGAGAGTCTCTCCCTTCTCCGGGACCTCGATGCCCGTCCGTTCGGCCACCTCGCCCTTGAGCTTGTCCAGGGCCTGTTTCAGCAGCGGGTTGACGGGCTTGTCGTCGGGCTTCGAGGCCGGAAGGGACCTGGCCATCTCGGCCGCGAGCAAGGGCTGCGGGGTGAGTCTCACCGTCACGGATCCCGTCCCGTTGGCCGGCAGGACGGCCTCGCCCTGCGGCCTGAGATCCTTGTAGGTCTCGTCTCCGTTCGGCAGCCGGAACCGGAAGCTCACCGAGTTGATCTTGAGGGGGAAGGCCGTGAGGTTCCGGATGTTGTGGAGGGTCAGCAGGAAGTCGGCCCTCTTGTAGGAGAAGCTCAAGCCCCCCAGGTCCGAGTACATCCGGCCGGTGGCGTATTTCAGTCCGACCTTGATGGGCACCTCGCGCTCGACATCGCCCGTCTTGATGCGCATGCCCGCGGTCAGCCCTTCGCGCTCGAGAAGGGGCTTGAGCTGGGCCAGCGTTTCCGGCGTCATGCTGATATTGACGGGCAGCTCGCTCTCCAGGGAGCCGAAGGTCGGGATGCGTATGTTCTCGATCTGCCAGTCCTCCCAGCCCTTCATGTCGATGATGTTGGCCTCGTCGTAGGGCATCGATTTGAGCAGGGCTTGGGAACCTTTGGCCTTCTTCAGGGCCTCGTCGAGGATCTTGACGTCGGCCGGATCGATGTTGGCCTGCAGGGCCAGGGTTGTCCGGACCTTCTGGTCCTGGGTCCAGACGGCGCTGACGCGGTAGTTCCCGGAGGCCGGGTCGCGGACGAGATTGATCTCCCGGGGCAGGTAGTAATTAGGTATTGGGGCGCTCGTTGTCCTTCCAGACGCGGTCGAGGACGGTCAGGGGCTCCTCGACGGACAGGGTGCCGGCGTCCTCGATGCGGTGTTTCGGGGGCGCGGTCCCCGCCGGAAGGAGCGTCACTCTTTTTATGACCGCGGGCTTGAAGGCCTGGACCATCGGGGCGGTCGGCGGAGGAGCGGCAACCTGGGTCGCCGGCATCGTCTTGACGGCCGCGACCTTCATGGCTTGGACCGCGAGCTCCTGGGTGATGGCCGCTGAAGCCCAGACGGCCCAGTCCTGGCGGGCCGTCGCGCCGGCATGGACCTCGAAGCGAAAGGTCACGGTCTTGCCGGCGTAAGGGGCGAGATCGGCCGTGAGCTCGTCGAGGACGCCGTCATGGCGGGCCTCCTTGGTCACGAGCCGCTGGAGGGCCCCCGTGGTCTGATCGAAGACATGGACCGCGAAGGTCGCGCCGTCTGTGGCCGTGGCGTTCTTCAAAAAGCCGACCAAGGCGACGAACTTGGCCCCGGCCGGGATCTGGACGTTCGAGTAGACCCCGAAAATGCTCCCCCCGCTCTTCCACTCGGGATGGGATTGGAGGACGAGGGTGTAGGTCTTCCCGTCCTCGAGGACGGTGTTTTTAATGTGGCGGGCAAAGCCCCGCGCGTCGTTGTCCTGCCCGTTCCAGGGCAATTCTCCCGGAGAGGCCATGGCCCTCGCCCATTTGGCTTCGGGCGCCTTTAGGACGAAATCGTACACGACGGCAGCCGGCAGGGACGAGGCGACCGTTAGGATCAAGCCGGCCAGGATGACCGTCTGCCGGCGGCTCCTGGAACGGAGTTCTGGGGAGATCATGAGATCCTCCTTGATGTCGGATCGAGAAGCCCTCGGGACAGAGGCCTTCACCACGGATATGCCCTTTAGTCGTGCGGAGAGAGGGAGAGAAGATATTTTTCACCGCACGGCAACCTTTGACGGAATTATAGGCCCTCTCGAAAAGGCATGTCAACGCCCGGTTTCATTCGCCTTTTCCAGCCTGCTGGGCCGAAAAAAAGGGGAGGAGGGGCGCCCCCCGCGGCGCCCCTCGCTCCGGAACTGAAAGAAGGAGGGTTATGGAAGGGTATTGTGGGAATGGGGGCTTGAGGAAGCACCTCGAGGGAAGCGGTATTGGGTTCTATTCTCTCTCGCAGCCGATCTATGTATCATGCCTGCCCTCAAGGTGCCGTAGCCAATGTCTGCCATCGTCCGCTCTCGATCGTGCCGTCCAAAGAACCTGCATAAATCGTGCCAAACCGGAGCAGCTTTTCTCCCCTGATGGGAGGGCGGAGAAGGAAAGATTCCTTGCGGCCCTGTAAACTTCGTTTACGAGGGCTCCCGGCTCAGGACTTCCGGGACATAAGGATCTTGACGCCGTCGACGACCATGTCCACCTCTTTGGTCGAGACGTAGATGGGCGTCGAGACCCGGACCCCGTATGTGCCCGCCTGTCTGTTCCCGGTCGTCCGCACGACGAGGTTATGCTTCTCGCGGAGGTAATCGACGAGCTTGGCCGGATCGGCCCCGGTCATCGAGAAGGACGTCAGCCCGGCGCTGAGATAGGGGTCCGCGGGCGTATGGACCTTGACGCCCGGGATCTTGGCCAGCTCTTGTTTCAGACGGCCGGACAGGACCTTGATCCGCTTCTCGATGCGGGACCTGCCGATGCGGTTCTGAAAGTTCATGGCCTCGTCGAGGGCGAAGACAAAGGCGTCCGATCTCTGCCCCTGGGGGTCGAGCTTGCCGGCCCCCTTCGTCGTGTCCCAACCGGAAGAGACGATGGCCGGCCAGACCTTGTCCAGGACCTCGTTCCTCACATAGAGGAGCCCGATCCCGGTCGGGGCCCCGAGCCACTTGTAGGGGCTGGACATGAAGAAATCGACGCCCGCGGCCTTCATGTCGAGGTCCAGCATGCCGATCCCGTGGGCGCTGTCGGCCAAGATGAGCAGCCCCTTGTCGTGGGCCAGCTTGCTGAGCTCCTTGAGGGGCATGATGAGCCCGGTGATGAAGACGGTGTGGCTGATGGAGATGATCCTCGTCCTCGGAGTGATGGCGGCCTCGAAGGCGGCCACGATCTCATCGGTCGATTTGGGGAAGAGCGGCATGGGGACCTCGACGATCTTGATCCCTGCCCTTTTCTCCTTCAGGCGCCAGGGATTGATGTGCCCGGGGTGCTCGAGACTGGTGACGAGGACCTCGTCGCCCCCCTTCATGTCGAGCCCGTTGACGATGATGTTGATGCCCTCCGTGGTGTTCGAGGTCAGCGACACCTCGTCGGGGGAGGCGTGGATGAAGGCGGCCAGCTTGGCCCGGACGGCCTCCTTGAACGTCGGCAGATAGCTGTAGCCGTCGTAGGGATTGGCCATCTGGACCCGGAAATAGCGGACCAGGGTGTTGAAGACGGGCTTGGGCATGGGCCCCAGGGTCCCGTTGTTCATCATGATGAAGCGGTCCTCGAACTCGAAGAGCTTGCTGACCTCCTCCCAGTAGACGCCGTCGGGCGCCTCGTCGTCCAGGTACTTTTGGTTGAGGGAGGTGATGCTCTGGGCGATCCCCGCGTTGAGATCGTCAAGAGCGGACGCGGACAGGGCCGCGCCGGCCAGCAGATACTTGAGGAAATCACGCCTTTCGAGGCCTGAGGGACGGATCATGGACGGACCTCCTTCCTTATTTCGGTGGGAGCTCATTGTAGAAAGGCAGCCGCCGGGAAGTCAAACGGAATGATGGCGGCCCGTGGCGGCCGGGATCAGAGGGCCGTTTCGACGGCGTCCTTGGCCGCGAGGGCCCGGTCGATGGACTGGTTGAGGGCGTCGAGGTCGAGCGGCTTGACGAAGAAATGGCTGATCGAGAACCGGCTCATGTCCTCGACCCTGACGAGGTCCGGGTGGGCGGAGATGAGCATGGCCTCGCCCTCGAACCCCGAGGCCCGGAGCGTCTTGATGAGCTCCAAGCCGTTCATGTCGGGGAGCTTGAAATCGGCGATGACCAGGTCCGCGGCCAGCGTCCGGAGCCTGGCCACGGCCTCCCGCGAGTCCTTGGCGGAATAGACCTTGTATCTCTTGCCGAGCAGTAGGTCGAACGTCTTCCTTATGGTCTTGTCGTCGTCCACGACGACGATCTTTTTAACGGCCATGATGATTGCCTCACGTCATCCGTTCACCCGTTTTTCTGCAGGTTTCATGCCAACCTCTCGGCGGGCGCTTACAGGGGAGGGCGGGCCCCGAGGCGGGGGGCCCGGGGCAAGCGGTCTAAGATTGTTTACAGGGAGGCAAGGACGTTTACGCGCCGGGCGGCCGCCGCCCGTCCCCGAGCTCGAGGCCGTACTCTTTGATCTTCTTGTCGAGGGTCGGCCGGCTGATGCCGAGGACCTGGCTGGCCCGGGTCTTGCTTCCTTGGACGGAGTTCAGGACGTGCTGGATATAGTCCCTCTCGATCCGGTCCAGGGAGACCAGCGTGTCGGGGAAGGGATGCTTCTCCTCGACCTCGAGAGGCAGGTTCTCCTTGAGGACGAGGTCGCCCTTGGCCAGGATGACGGCCCTGGTCAGGGCGTTCTCGAGCTCCCGGACGTTCCCTTTCCAGGGAAGCTCGGTCAGGGTCTTCATGACGCCGGGAGAGACCTTGCGGACGTTGCGCCGGAGCTCCCTGTTGATCTTCTCCAGCAGATAGGCGGCCAGCTCGGGGATGTCCTCCCGCCTGTCGCGCAGCGGCGGGAGATGGATCTCGACGACCTTGAGGCGGTAATAGAGGTCCTCGCGGAACCGGCCCTTGTCGATGAGCGCCTTGAGGTTCTGGTTCGTGGCGGCGATGATCCGGGCTTCGGTCTTGAGGACCTTCTCCCCGCCGACCTTCATGAAATCCCGGCTCTCGATGACCCGCAGAAGCTTGGATTGGAGGTTCGGCGAAACGTCCCCGACCTCGTCGAGGAACAGGGTCCCCTTGCCGGCGATCTCGAACTTGCCCTTCGTCTCGCAGTGCGCGTCCGTGAAGGCCCCCTTGACGTGGCCGAAGAGCTCGCTCTCGAGGAGGGTGTCGGAGATCGCCGAACAATTGATGACGATGAACGGCTCGTCCCGCCAGGGGCTGTTGTAATGGATGGCCTTGGCCACGAGCTCCTTGCCCGTCCCGCTCTCGCCCTGGATGAGGACGTTGGTCCGGGTGTTGGCGACGGACCCGATGAGCTTGAAGACGTTCCTCATCTCGGGCGAGCGGCCGATGATGTTGTCGATGGTGTATTCCTTCTGCCGCTCCTCGACGAGATAGCTGACCTTCTCCTCGAGGGCCCGGACCTGGAAGGCCTTGTCGATGGCCAGGTCGAGTTCGGTGGCGTCGAGGGGCTTGACGAGGTATTCGAAGGCCCCGAGCTTGACGGCTTCCACGGTCGTCTTCATGTCGTCGAAGGCCGTCATGACGATGATGACGGCCCGGCGGTCCTTCTCCCTGATCCGCCGCAGGACCTCGAGGCCGTCCGTGTCGGGCAGGCGGACGTCGAGGAGGACGATGTCGGGCTTGGTCTCTGCGAACATCCGGACGCCGGCCTCTCCGGTCCCGGCGGCCGCGACCTCGAAGCCGAGCTTCCCGAGCTGCGACGTCAGGGTCTTGCGGACGAGAGCGTCGTCCTCGATGATCAGGATGGATCTCATGTCCCCTCCTCGGCCGGGACCCGGATGTCGAAGCAGGCCCCCGGCCCGCCGTCCGGGTCCACCCGGATCGAGCCGTTGTGCTGTTCGACGATCTTGCGGGCGTTGGCCAGACCCAGGCCGAAGCCGGCCGGCCGGGTCGTGAAGAACGGCTCGAAGATCGTCTCCCGGTCCCGCTCGGGCACTCCGGGGCCGTCGTCCGAGATCCGGACCCGGACCTTCCTTCTCCCCTCGTCCTCGACGGCGTCGACGGAGACCGAGACGCGCCCGCCTTCCCCAAGGGTTTCCTGAGCGTTGCGCATGACGTTGAGGAAGACCTGCCGCATCTTATCCCCGTCGACGAGGACGGGGGGCAGGTCCGGGGCGTAAGCCCTGTCGACGCGGATCCTTTTATGGGCAAGCGCCGCTTGAAGCATCTTGAGGGCCTCGTCGACGATCTGCTCGATCGGGAACCGTTCGAGGGTCAGGTCCGCGACCCGGGTGTACTGGAGGAGCCCCTTGATGAACCGCTCGATCTGGTCGATGCCCTCGAGGGAGAGCCCGAGGTGCTCCTGGACGGCGGGACCGAGCGATTCGTCCCCGGCCAGCTTCTGGACGTTCAGCTTGACGGATGTCAGGGGATTGCGGATCTCATGGGCGATCGTCGCCGCCAGCCGGCCGATCGAGGCCAGTTTCTCGGCCTGGATGAGCTTGCGGTTGGCGGCCTCCATGCGCTGCCGGGCCTGGAGGAGCTGGGTGGTCATCTCGTTGAAGCTCCGGCCGAGCTCGCCGATCTCGTCCTTCGAGGACATGGGGATGACCCGCGAGAAATCCCCCTTGGCGATGCGGACCGTCCCGTCGACGAGCCGGTGGATGGGCCTCGTGATCATCCGGGCCAGGAGCGCGGTGCCCAGGATCCCCAGCAGAAGGCCGGCGGCGCCGATGAGGATCAAGACGGTCGAGCTCCAGCGGACCTTGGCGTACATAGGCTCGAGGGAATGGCCGAGCTTGACCGACGCCCACAGCGTTTCGGAGTCGGGGGGGAAGATGGGGATCTCGACCTCGAGGACCCTCAGCGACCGGCCGCCGAGGCGGATGCGTTTTTCCTGGAATTCCGCGTCGCCGCGCATGGCGCTCTGAGAGTCGAACCGGCCGACCTTGGAGATCTCCTCATATTCACGGATGAACTCGTTGGCGGCGAAAGGCCGGCCCGCCTTGTCGTAGAAGACGATATACGGCAGCCCCTCATTGACGTGCTCATCGACGTACTTCTGGACCGCGGTCTGGTCCGAGAGGCTCAATCGGGGCCAGTTGATCTCGGCCATATGCTCCGCCTGGAGCCGGGCTCGGGCCCGTGTCTCTTCCAGGAGGGTCCGAGCCTCCATCCTCTGGATGACGAAGAGGACGGCCCCGAACAGGACGCAGAGGAGCGAGGCGATCCAGAAGACGAGCCGCGTCGCGATCGAGATCTTGAACTTCACCGCTCCCCCCTTCACTCCTCCAGCCAGATCTCTTTGGCGTCCAGGAACATGAACCCGATGGCCGGCAGCTTGGCCCCTCGGACCCGCGGGAGGAGGGCGATCCGGATGATCTCGGAGTACAGAGGGATCGAGGGCGACTCTTCGAACAGGAGCTTCTCGACCTGCCTGAACAGGGCGGTCCTCTTCTCCCAGCTCCTTTCGACCTCGGATTGTTCGAGCAGGCCGTCGAGGCGCGGGTTCGAGTAACGGGAATTATGCTGGTTGATGACGGACCGGGAGTGGTAGAGAGGGACGAGGATGTTCTCGGGGTCCGGGAAATCCATGCCGTATTCGAGCAGCTTCAGGTAAGGCGAGCGGATTCGCAGGATGTCCTCGGCCTTTTTCAGATATCTCGTCGAGAGCCCGATGCCGGCCGCCTTCAGCTGGCGCTCCAACTCGCTCGCGAGCCGCGCGTGGGTGTCCTGCCGCGGAGAGGGAAGCAGGAGCGTCAGGTCCAGCTTCTTGATCCCGCTCTCGGGAAGGAGACGGTCGAGGAGCATCCTGGCCCCCTCGGGATCGTACTGGGGACTGAGGGTGCGCGGGAAGAAGCCGGGCAGGCGGGGCGGAACGAAGTTGTCCAGGACCTTCGCGCCCGAGGCCGGCGTGGAGCAGACCTCCGCCAGGCGGGTCCGGTCGAGGGCCAGGGCCAGAGCCCGGCGGACCTCGGGCCGGTTGAGGGGCGGGATCTCGCAGCTCTGGGCCAGGAAGCCCGTTCTCAGCGTTTCGTTCTCCAGGATCTGATGGCCTCTCGCGAGCATCCTCGCCGAAGTCACCGAGATCAGATGGACGTCACCCTGTTCGAACTGCTCCTCCGTGAAGTGCGGGCTGTACTCGAGGGCCGCGAGATAGGGCTTCTTGCCGAAGTAGGCCGCGTTGCGCACGAGCCGGACGCCCAGGACGTCGAGCCGGGGGCTCCTGACCCACTGCTCGAACATGAAGGGACCGGTCCCCACGGGTTTCTGGAAGAACCCGCGGCCCTGGGATTCCAGGAGGTCCTTCGGCAGGATCTTGCAGTAGTACATGCCGAGCAGGTGGAGGCCGGACACGAACGGCCGGGTCCAATGGATCTCGAACGTCGCGTCGTTGAGGACCTTAAAGCCCGAGACCTCTTTTGCCGCGCCCTGCCGGAATTCCTCGGCCCCCGCGACCTTGCGCGTGAATTGCTCATAGGCGGCGCTCCCCGGCCGGTCCTGGACGAGCCTTTCGAGGGAGAACTTGACATCCTCCGCGGTCAGGGGGCGCCCATTGTGGAAGGTGACGCCTTTGCGGAGGAAGAAGGTGATGCGTCTTCCGTCCTCCGAGATCGTCCAGTATTCCGCCAGCGCGGGGATCGGCGTGAACCGGTCGTCGAACCGGACCAGGCCGTCGTAGAGCTGTTCGCAGACGAAGTAATGGGACGGGCCGGCCGGATCGAAGACGGGGTTGAAGGGCAGGAGGAAGCCCTTGACCCGCAGGGTCCCGCCCGGCTTCGGGCGGGACTCGGCCTTCTTTTGAACGAGCGGGCCGGCGAGGCCGGCAACGGACACGAGGACGGCGAGCCCGGCGACGAGGGCGGGCGCGCTCGGACGTCTTCGGGGCGGAGTCATGGGGCCGCTTTCATCATAGCGAATTCCCCGAAAAAAAGCACCTCGACGGACCGGGCGGACGGTCCGGCGGGAAGGACGGCGATGGGGGCTATCTTCCGGCCAGGTCGAGGACCTTCTGGAAGACGCGGAGAAAGCTGCCGCCCCAGATCTTCTCGATCTCCCGGTCGGTGTAGCCGCGGCGGATGAGCTCCTCGGTGACATGGATCATTCCGCTGACGTCGTCGCAGCCGACGACCCCTCCCCCGCCGTCGAAGTCGGTCCCGATGCCTACGTAGTCCACGCCCACGACCTTCTTGACATGGTCGATGTGGTCGACGAGGTCGGCCACGGTGGCCCGGTCCGGCGGGAACTCCCGGTTGACGGCCTCCCGCTCGGCCATGGCCCGGGCCCGGAGCTCCTGGTCCTGGATGGCGCGGAGCGGGCCGTACTTGGCCTCGAGGGCCTTCAGGGCGGCATCGCGCTCGGGGTTCGGGGCGGGCGTCTTCACGTAGGCCGAGAGGAAGCAGATCTGGATCACTCCGCCGTTGCGGGCCAGGGCCCGGAGCATCTCGTCCGACAGGTTGCGGGGATTGTCGCAGACAGACCGGGCGCTCGAGTGCGAGGCGACGACTGGCGCTTTGGTCGCAGCCAGGACGTCATAGAACGACTTGTCGGAAGCGTGGGAGATGTCGATGATCATGCCGACCCGGTTGCATTCCGCCACGACCTGCCGGCCGAAGTCGCTCAGACCGTTGTCCTCGGGATCGCGGCGGTCCGTCGACGAGTCGCAGATGTCGTTGTCCGAGGAATGGCAGAGGGTGATATAGCGGACGCCCCGGTCGAAGAAGAACTCGACGAGCGCGACGTCCAGGCCTAGCGGATAGCCGTTCTCCATGCCGATGAAGGCCGAGAGCCGTCCTTCTCTCTTGAAGCGCCGGGCGTCGTCGGGAATGAGGGCCAGTCCGATCATGGCCGGGTACTCCTCGGTCATCTTGCGGACGGCCTGGATGGCCTGGAGGGCCCGGTCCTTGGCCCGGGCGTAGCCGTCCGGGGTCCGGGGCCCCTGGCCGACGAACGCGGCGAAGAACTCGGCGTCGAGGCCGCCTTCCTTCATCCGCGGCAGGTCGATCTTGCCGCTCCCGCGCTCGGTCGGATCGTGGCGTTCTCCGATCTTCCAGTCCTCCCGCAGCAGGTTGAAGGGCGTATCGCAGTGGGTATCGACGGTCAGGATCCTTCGGTGCAGGTCGCGGGCCCTCTCTTCGACGCTTTGCGGCGCCGGGCGACATCCGGCCAACAGCAGGCCGAGTCCGACGAACGCGGCCGGGACAATCCACGCGGTTCTCGAGCGGATCATGAAAGCTCCTTTCTCTTCAAGACGTATTCGCCGCCGGGGACGCTCCCTCCCGGCCGCCGGAAATCGATGACGGCGTAGCCCGCCGCAAGGAGCGCGGTGAACGCCCGGCGCGTGGCCGATCTCCAGTCCATGGGGATCCGCCGGACCTCCGGATCCTCGACGTCCGTCTCCCGGAGCATGAGGTAAAAATCGGAGGGGATGCGGACGAGGACGGTGCCTTCGCGACGGTCGGGCTCGACGGCCTCGACGATCTCCAGCTCGACCTCGGCCGTCCGGCCCTTCACCCTGCGGGCGGCGGTCCGGAGGGCCTGCCCGGCGTCGGACGGGACGGCCTCGCGGGCCCGGGACCGGCCCGGCGCCCATCGGTTGAGGTCCCAGCCCATCAAGAACCTGTCCGTGGGCACGTCGAGCCGGTTGAGATGCCCGCCGTACTCTCCGTAGGTCGCGACGCGGTACTCGAGGACCTCCATCCCGAAATGGCGGACGTTGCGGTAGGCGTTGACGGCCGTCAGGGGGTCGTAGGTGCAGATGATCGTCCCGACGCCGAGAAGATCGCGGACGGCCTCGCCCTGGAACTCCTTGAGCCGGACGCCCAGGCCCAAGCCCTGAAAGCCCTGGCGGACGGCGGCGAACTGGGAATAGAAGCGCAGGTTGGCCGGATCGCGGAAACCGACCTCCTTGTCGCGGACGCCGGTGAAGCCGTAGCAGAACGCCGCGAGGTGGGCGCCGTCGGCCGGGAAGGCGCCCCGTTCGTCGCGGGCGAAGGCCCCGATGAACAGGCTGCCCCCCTCGTGGAGGAAGTTCTCGCACATCATGTTCCGGGTCCCGGACATGTGATCTTCGGGGAAGCCCCAGACCTCGTTGCGGAGGTCCTCGTACATCCGGTAGTCCTGGGCCCGGGAGGATGTCTCGACCCGCAGCAGGAAGCTCCGGCCTCCGGCCTCGATGACTTTGTCCATCTCGTTCATGGTCAGGTTGCTTATTTTAGCCGAAGCGCGGGCTCGTTCCAACAGAAAACGCGCCGGACGGCGGGCGTTCTTTTGACAGGTCCCGGCCCTCATGCTATACATGAGAAGGGAATCGAACATGGAGCGCTTTGAGGCCGGAGCGGAACGGGTCGCCTGTCTCGTCAATCCGCGGGCCGCCAACTCCAAGTGGCTGAGGCGGAAATTCCTCCGGGCTTACCTTCAGAGAAAGCTCCCCGGCGAGATCTACGACGGCGTCGGCGACATGAGGACGACCATCGAGCGGGCCGCCGCGGCCTGCCGGGACCACGGCGTCATCGTGGCCATGGGCGGAGACGGGACGGTCGCCGACGCCCTGCAGGGGATATTCGACGCCGGAAAGCAGCGCGACGTCGTTTTCGGGGTCATCCCCTTCGGCAGCGGCAACGCCTTCCGCAAGGCCTTCGGCATCTCCAAGAACCCGCGCCGGGCGATCGACAGCCTGTCCGCGGGGGTCCCCCGGTCCATCGACCTGATGGAGGTCGAAGGCCGCGTCGCCGCTTTCGCCAGCGTCGGGGCCACGGCCCGGGTGACCGACGAGAAGCTGCGGCATGAGGTGCAGGGCATGTGGGGTCATGTCCTGGCCGCCCGGCGACTGTTCCATATCCCACTGGCCGAAGCCGATCTCGAGCTCTTCGACGGGCATGACGACGACGGCCCGTTCGAGCACAGGGTCGTCCGCTCGAGATTCTACGACTGCATCGTGGCCAAGACCAACTTCTTCGGCTACAGCTGGAACATCGCCCCCCGGGCCGTCGTGGACGACGGGTACCTCGACGTGACCCTCTTCGAGCTCAGCCCGGCCAAGTACGTCCTGCTGTTCCCCCTGATCTATTTCGGGCTCTACCAGAGACGCCTAAGACACTTCAAGGCCAAGCGCCTCGTCATCCGGGGCCAGGGCCTCCCCGTCCAGTTCAACGGCGAGGTCATCGGCGACCGCGACACCGTCGAATTCCGGGTCCTGCCCCGGGCCATCCGGATGCTCTGCCCCCCGACCCGGCGGGCCAGGAAGAGGTTCCTGGCGGCGGAGGAGGAGGACCGATGAGAAAGGCCGCATTCCTGGCGGTCGCCGCTGCGCTGGCCGCGGCGCCGGCGTGCTCCCCCCATATCCACCTGGACGTCCTGGGCCAGGAGAAGCTCGAGGAAATCGTCCTTCTGCCGGGTCCGGCCAAAGACAAGGTCTTGATGATCGACGTCGAGGGCATGATCTCCTCGACGGTCGACGACGGACTTCTCTCGCGCGAGAAGAACGCCGTCTCCCGGGTCTTCGAGCGCCTCGAGAGGGCCGGCCGCGACCCGCTCGTCAAGGCCGTCATCCTCAGGCTGGACACGCCGGGCGGCGAGGTCACAGCGAGCGACGTCATCTACCACGAGATCCTCCGGTTCAGGGAGCGGACGGGAAAGCCGGTCGTCGGCCTGATGATGGCCGTCGCCGCCTCGGGCGGGTACTACATCGCCTCGGCCTGCGACGTCATCATGGCCCACCCTTCCACGCTGACGGGGAGCATCGGCGTCATCTCCGTCTTCCCGAGCCTCGAGTCGCTGATGGGCAAGGTCGGCGTCAAGGTCAACATCATCAAGTCCGGCGCCGCCAAGGACTCCGGCTCCCCGTTCCGGGACATGACCGAGGAGGAGCGGGCCCTGTTCCAGGGGATCATCGACGAGTACTACGAGACCTTCCTGGGCGTCGTGGCCCGGGGAAGGAAGGACCGCATCCCGGCCGACGAGCTCCGGAAGCTCGCCGACGGGCGCGTCTATACGGCCCAACAGGCCCTGAAGCTCGGGCTCATCGACGCCGTCGGATACTTCGACGACGCTTTCCGGAAGGCCCGGGAGCTTTCGTCCCTGACGAGCGCCCGGCTCGTGTCCTACACCTACTATCCCAAGGTCAAGACCAACATCTATGCCGGCCGCTTGGGGGACTTCTCGCCGCTCGAGGCGAAATTCCTGGAATCCACGGTCGCCGCTCTCAAGACGGGCTTCTACTACCTCTGGCTGCCCCAGGCCGAATGAGCCGGCCGCCGGCCTCGGGGCTTCAGGACGCGGGGCGGGTGACGATCTCGAACTGCGGCGCCCGGAGCATGTGGGCCTTGACCGTGCAATGGTCGACGGCCTTGACGAGGGCGGATTTGTACTTCTCCGGGAAACCAGCGGGCAGGTCGACGGTGATGATGATCTTGTCGATCATCTTGGAGACCTCGCCTTTTTCCGTGGTCATGGCGACCTTGAGACCCTCGACGGGGATCTTGCGCTCGCGGCAGAAGGCCAAGGCGTAGAAGCCGGCGCAGGCCGCGAGGGAGACGAGGAACAGGTCGAAGGGGGACGGGGCCGTCCCGCCGCCGCCCTCGCGGGCGGGCTGGTCGGTCTTGACGACGAACCCTTTGTATTCGACGTCGACCCGGAGGCCTTCGCCGAACGCGACTTTCAACTCCCTGTCGGTCATGTTCTATCCTTCTTTTTCTTTCTTGGCACGGGAGCCCGGTTTCCGGGGGCCGAGCAGGGCCCTGCGGAACATGGCCAGGATGACGTCGCGGTCCTTGGCCGTCAGGGCCATCCGGAAGAAGATGTCCCGGACCTTCTCTTCGATGAAGTCACGGTTCGTGTCGTGCATGAACCCCAGGCCGTCGAGCATGGCCCGGAAACGGTCCCCGGCCGCGGCCTGCTCGGCATGCGTCAGCGGCCGGTCCTTGCGGACGGCCGGAACAGGCCGTTCGCGGAGGGCGATCTCGTAGAGGGTCAGGGTCACGGCCACGCCCAGGTTGAAGGAGGGCTGGCGGGCCGCCTGGGGGATATGGAAGCAGACGTTGGCGAGGCCGATATCGGCCGAGGTCAGGCCGGTCCGTTCGTTGCCGAAGACGAGACCGACCCGCGTCGAGGAGGGGTGCTCGGAGATCTGTCGGACCGCTTCCGGCAGGGTGACGAGGGGGAAGTCGCGGCGGACGCGGGCCGTCGATCCGAAGACGAGATGGAAGCCGGACACGGCCTCGGCCAGGCTCCCGAAAAATCGGGCCTTCTCCAGTACGGCTTCGGCATGGACGCCCGTTCGCCAGGCAGGGGCCTCGAGCCGCTCGAGCCCGACGATCCTCAGGTCGTCGAATCCCGCGTTGGCCATCCCCCGGGCGGCAAGACCGATGTTCTCGGAACTGTCCGGCCGGACCAGAATCACGGCGAACCGGGAGAGAGCTTTCATGGCCTCCCATTATAGCCGAGGCGCGGCCTTCCAGGAAACGAAGCGCTGCGCCTTTCTGCTCATAGACTGAACCCTAGAGCTTGGTAATGATGTTGGCCGCCAGTCCGCCGAGGACGGCCCAATAGAGGGTCGATAGATACCGGTTGCCGGCGATGACGCAGGTCCCCTGCCGGCAGCCGACGAACTTGTGGAAGAAAAAGCCGACGACGGCGCCGGCCGCGGCCCCGACGGCGATGGGAACGATCATGGCGCAGCTCGTTTCGCGTCATCTATCTTAGCAGCAACAATCCGGGGGCGCAATATCCATATCCCCGTCATGCACGACGACCAGCACGGCACAACCGTCGTCGTCACGGCCACCCTGCTCAACGCGGCCAAGGCGGCCGGCGTCGATCTCGGCGCGGCCGGCCCGCCGGAGCCAGGCCGCCGATCGACACCGTCCGCGAGCCTGGTTGACAGGACCGCTCCGTTTCCGTTATAAAAGAGCCAC
>JBBIGP010000011.1:0-4047 GCA_037447475.1 Candidatus Aminicenantota bacterium | reverse complement strand
ACCGTCCGCGAGCCTGGTTGACAGGACCGCTCCGTTTCCGTTATAAAAGAGCCACCAGAATAGGGAATCCCGGCGTTCCCCGGACGGCATTATTTATCCACATGAGATAACGACGACAGTCGGGAGGGACGACCATGATGACCGTCAAGGAGATCCTCGATCAGAAGGGCCGCCAGGCCTGGGTGATCGCGCCCGTGGCCAAGGTCCTCGACGCCCTGAAGATGATGGCCGACAAGGGGATCGGCGCCCTGGTCGTCGTCGAGAATGACGAGATCGTGGGCATCATATCAGAGCGCGACTACGCCCGGAAGGTCATCCTGAAGGGCCTCCAATCGCAGGACACGCCTGTCCGGGACATCATGACGACCGAAGTCTACGGAGTACGCCTCGACACGTCGGCCGAGGAATGCATGGCCCTGATGACGGACAAGCGCATCCGGCACTTGCCCGTCTGCACGGAAGGCAAGCTGGACGGGGTCGTCTCCATCGGCGACGTCGTCAAGGCCGTCATGACCGAGCAGAAGGTCAAGATCGAGAACCTCGAGAACTACATCATGGGGAAGTATCAATAGGGCCCTCGGGCGGGGGGCGAGGTCCTAAAACTCCATGAGGCCCATATCACGGAGGGCCAGGCAGGCGGCGCCGAGGACACCCGCCGAATCTCCCAGGACGGCCTTGAGGAGAGGGATTTCCCGGCCGGGCGTGCCGAACAGCGACTTGTGCATGATCGGGGGGACGCGCTCATACCAGAGCGGGATGTTCGACACCCCGCCGCCGAGGACGATGGCCTGGAGGTCCAGGATGTTGACGCAGTCGGCGAACAGCTCGCCCATGATCCGGAAGGAGTCCTCGAAGATCCGCATCGCATTCCGATCGCCGGCCTGATAGCGCTCGAAGATCGCGTCCGGCGCGAGACGCTCGCCGGCAAGTTCCGCATAACGACGTGACAGGCTCGGCCCCGAGAGGTAGGCTTCGCCGCACCCCCGCCTCCCGCATTCGCAGAGACGTCCGTCGATGTCGACCGACATGTGGCCGATCTCTCCGGCGTTGCCGTGCGGACCGCGATGGAGACGGTTGCCGAGAACGAGGCCCGAGCCCATTCCCGTGCCCAGGATGACGGCCATGACCGTATCGTACGTCCCGTGGCACTGGGCGAAGAACTCGGCCAGCGCCAGGCAGTTGGCGTCATTCTCAACAACGACGGGGACTTCGAGCTTCGACCGCAGGAGGCTGACAAGACCGGGTTGCTCGTAGAGCGGCGTGTGGGGGGCGCCGTACATGATGTCGTCCGCGGGGTGGTAGGTTCCCGGCGTCCCCATGCCGACGGCCTCGATCGGGGCGGCGCCGGCCGTTTCGTCGACGAGCTCCAGGATGTTGGCGACGACCCGTTCCCTGCCCTTGTCCGGCTCGGACGGGCGGCGCTTGCGGGCCAGGATGGTCCGCGTCTCGTCGACCAGGCAGGCCTCGACCTTGGTGCCTCCCAGATCGACGCCGACGGCGTAGCGCTCGATCCTCGTCATCTCAGGGCCATTGTATGCGAGGCGCCCGGCCGAAGGCAACCGTGCCCGGAGGTTCACCGGCGCCGGTGATCCGGGCGTCCAGCTTCTTGCGCAGGGCTTCCCGCATTCCCTCGCTATCCAGATGGGTCTTTTGATCGATAGGCATTCCGGCCCTGCCCGGGCGACGGGGAATGGTGTAAAATAGGCGCCGCATCCATGCATCATCCGCAGTCGCCCGACATCGTCCTGGCCTCGGCCTCGCCGCGGCGGCGTGAGCTCATGGCCAAGGTCACGCCCTCGTTCCGCGTCTTTCCCGTCGACGTCGACGAATCCTCGGTCGCCGCGACCGACCCCGTTCGCTTTGCTATCGAGGCGGCCGCGCTCAAGGCGAGAAAAGGCGGTGACGCCTTCCCCACGTCCCTCGTCATCGGAGCCGACACGGTCGTCGCCTTGAACCTGCGCATCCTCGGAAAGCCCGCCGACCGGGCCGCGGCCCGGGAGATGCTCCGGGCCCTTTCCGGCCGCCGGCATCGTGTCATCACCGGGATCGCACTCTACCGCAAAAACGAGGACCGGCTCATTACGGGCTACGAGTTGACCTACGTGACCTTCCGGCCCCTCACCGAGGAGATGATCGGAGGATATCTCGACCGGAACGAGTATCTGGACAAGGCCGGGGCCTACGCCGTGCAGGACATCGGCGACGCGTTCGTCGAGCGCATGAAAGGCGACTTCGACAACGTCGTCGGCTTCCCGGCGGCCAAGGTCCGCCGGCTCCTGAGCTTGTTCTCCGAGCCTTTGCGGTCGGTGACCATCGAGGACCTGGAATGGCCCGGGGACCAGGGGATCGCCGCGGTCGACGGACAGAGATGGCACGTCCCTGGTGCGGTGCCCGGGGACCAGCTCCGCGTCCAGGTCGTCGGAGACAAGGACCATGCCCGGCGGGCCGAGGTCCTGCGCACGGAATCGCCCTCGCCGCGCCGCGCCGAACCGGCCTGCCCCCATTTCGGGACCTGCGGCGGCTGCCTCACCCAGCATTTGGACTACGGCCTTCAACTCGAGCTCAAGGGCCGGCATCTCGAAAGGGTCCTGAGGGACGCCGCGCTCCTACCGGCCGACGGAACGCTGCTCGAAGTCACCCCGTCCCCTCGTATCTATCGCTATAGGAACAAGATGGAGTATTCATTCGGGGAGCGGGAAGGCCGCCTCGCCCTCGGTCTCCGGGAACGGGTGACCTCGCGCCGGCAAACCTGCCGCCGGACTCTCGGGCTCGTGACGTGCCCGATCTTCAGCCCGGTCGCCGAGACCGTCCTACCGGTCGTTCTCGGGTTCGCGGAGGAGCGAGGCCTGACCGCGTTCGACCCGATGAGCGGCCAGGGCCTCCTGAGACACCTCGTCCTGCGCCAGGCCGAACGGACGGGGGAACTCATGGCCGTCCTGACGACCGCCGGATCGGCCGACGAGGACGCAGCCGTCCTCGCCGGACGCGTGGCCCGCGCCGAACCGAGCCTCACAAGCTTCATCCACGCCGTCAGCCGGCGCCGATCGGACGTCGTCGAGCTCATGGACATGCGCCTTATCTTCGGCGCTCCGTTCATCGACGAGCGTGCCGCCGGGCTGACCTTCCGCATCCATCCTCCGACGTTCCTCCAGACCAATACCGGGGCCGCCGAGCTCCTCTACGCACGGATACGACAAGAAGTCCCCCTTACTCCGGACAGCCGGGTCCTCGGGCTTTATTGCGGAAGCGGCCCCATCGAGCTCGTCCTGGCCGGGGGCGCCGGCTTGGTGACCGGCATCGACTCCTCCGCCGCCAACATCGCCAACGCCGTCGAGAACGCCATCCTCAACGACATCGATAACGCCCGGTTCGTGCCCGGGACGGTCGAAGCCCTTCTCGCCGGGCCTCGGCAAGGGCCGGCCGACGTCCTCGTCCTCGATCCGCCGCGGCCCGGACTTACCGCCAAGGCGATGCGCCGGGTCCTGCCCCTCGCCGTCCCGACCGTCGTCTATGTCTCCTGCAACCCGGAGGCCCTGGCCCGGGACCTCAAGGAGTTCGTCGCGGCCGGCTACGCGATCGAGACGATCGTCCCCTTCGACTTTTTCCCCCACACCCCCCACCTCGAGATCCTGGCCGTACTGTCCCGCCGCACGGCCCGGGTTATCGTTCCAGCGTCATGAGCCGTAACATCGTTAATGTACTTCGATCATTCCCGAGAATCCACAGGATCGAGCTTCGCCGACAGGTATCGCTCGCCCAAGTTCCTCTAGAATTTGAGATGACCCCCTCAAGAGTGGTTCTTATCCCTTTTCCGGGGAACAGATGGTCATGAGGGGACGATAGACATCCCCCTGAAGATCCCCATAGCGGAGGGGGACCCGCCGGCCGCCGGCGGGGGAACCGTCGGGACTGGTTCCCGGGGGCGTGGGGGGCAAGGGGGGATGTCTATCGGCAAGCCTCATGACCTAAAGCCCTCGGAAACGGGGCAAGAACCTCAAGAGTTGGGCTCCCTTGACCCGCGGGAGGGTCATCCGACGGTCCGGGTGG
>JBBIGP010000010.1:43841-51756 GCA_037447475.1 Candidatus Aminicenantota bacterium | reverse complement strand
TTCACCTTCGATCCCGCCGGGTCCTACGCCAGGACCTACCGTCAGCAGGGCGTCGACCGGGCCCTGGCCGCGGGGCTCCTCGGCTGGCCCATCACCGACACCCGGTTCGCGCGGGCCCTGGCCCTCGCCCCCCGGCACGGCCTCCGCCTCGGATTTTCCGTCGCTCCCCTCGCCGGGGCCGACCATCCCAACGCCGTCCGCATCGAGCTCGTCTCCAAGGGCGGCCGGCGCCTCCAAGCCGCGGCCCAGTCGGTCGGCGGCGGAATGATCCTCCTGACCGAGCTCGACGGCCGCCCCGTCCGCCTCGACGGCCGGAGCCACGAGGTCCTGATCCTCGTCTCCGCGGCCCGGGCCCGCGTGGCCGAACGGCTCGTCACGGCCGATGGCCCGCCCTCGGGACGGGCCTTCCGCGCCGGGAAAGGAGGCGACATTCTCCTGTCCTTCAAGAGAGGCGCGCCCATCGGGTCCGGCACCTGCGCCGCGCTCGCCCGGCTCCCGGGCATCCGAGCGGTTTGGACCTCCGAGCCTCTCTTCCCGCTGATCAAGGGCCGGCCCCTCTTCCGGAGCGCCGCGGAGATGGTCGATCTCGCCCGGCGTAAGCGCCTCTCCCTCGGCCGCCTGGCCCTGGACTACGAAGCCCGGCTCCTGGGCCTCCCCGAACGGGAGATCGTTCGAGATGTCCTCCGCCGCTACCGGATCATGAGGGATTCGGTCCGGGCGGGCCTGTCCGGCCGCAACGTCAAGATGCAGCTCCTCGGGCCCACGGCGGGCAAGATCTTCCGGGCCGAGCGCCGCGGCGCCTTGGCCGCCGGCGGCCTCCACGCCCGGGCCGCCGCCCGGGCCATGGCCGCCCTCCACGTCTCCAACAGCATGGGCGTCGTCTGCGCCGCGCCGACCGGCGGGTCCGCCGGCGTCCTGCCCGGCGTCGCCGTCACCCTGGCCGAAGAGAGGAAGCTCGACGACGAAGGGATCGCCCTGTCCCTCCTCGCCGCGTCCGCCGTCGGGCTCGTCTTCGCCTACCGGGCGACGTTCGCCGCCGAAGTCGCCGGCTGCCAGGTCGAGATCGGCGCGGCCGGGGCCATGGGCGCCGCCGCGGTCGTCGAGGCGGCCGGCGGCACCGCCCGCGAGGCCGCCGATGCCGCCGCCATCTCCCTCCAGAACACGATGGGCTCGGTCTGCGACCTCGTCCAAGCGATGTGCGAGATCCCCTGCCACACGCGCAACGCCGCGGCCGCCGCGAGCGCCTTCGTCTGCGCCGACCTCGTCCTCGGCGGTTACGAGAATCCCGTCCCCCTCGACGAGACGGTCGACGCCTCCCTCGCTGCGGGCCGGATGCTGCCGCCCGAGCTCCGCTGCACGGCCCTCGGCGGTCTGGCCGCCGCCCCCTCGGCCCTGGCCCTGAGACCGCGTCACCGGAAGGGGTGAGCCGCTCTCCTTCGCGGCGACTGCCCCCTGTCCAATAATTCACCCTGCCAATCCTCTCGACAGGCTATTAATGGTTTTGATTATCTGTCATTTAATGTCACGGGAGAGCAGTCCGCATGAAGACCAAGAAGGCCAGGCCCGCAATCCCCGCCGCCGGGGACGCCGCGCGCCCGTCCGCACCCGCCGTTCCTGGAACGCCCGGCCCGGCGCCCGGCGCAAGCCTCGACGACAAGGCGGTCGCAGACTTCCTGGCCCGCAGCGCGGAGGAGATCCACAGCCACCTGGCCCTGGCCGCCGAGGTCAAGGCCAAGACGGCCGAGCTCCTCGGGGCGACCATCGAAGAGCTGGAACGGGCCCGACGTCTGGAAACCCTGGCCGCGGGCATCGCCGCGGCCGTCCCCGAGTCGCCCTTGACGCACCCCCATCTCGGCTCCGGTCCGCCGGGAACGGCCCGCCTTCCCGAAAGCTATTTCGACGCGGAGATCCGGACCCTGAAGAAAGCCCGCAAGCTTCTCGGCATCCGTGAGTCCCACCCCCCCGATCACCCTTCTCCGCCTCCGCCCTCGCCTCCGCAAACCCCCACGCCGCCGGGGACGAAGCCGGCCCCCTTCCCTCCCATCGAAGCGGCCTCCCCGCCCGGGCCGCTGCGCACCGTCCTTCTCCTCGAGGATGACCCGTTCACGGTCCGCCTGCTGAAATATTTTCTGGAGACCGAAGGCCTGCGCGTCCTCGTCTCGGCCGACGGCCCGGAGGGATTCCGGACGGCCGTTCGCGAGCGGCCCGACCTCATCATCCTCGACCTCATGGTCCCGGGGATCGACGGCTACCAGCTCCTCAAGGACCTCCGGGACGACCCGGCCACCGCCCCGCTCCCGGTCTTCGTCCTGAGCATCCTGGCCCAGGAGACGGACATCCTCAAGGCCATCGAGGGCGGCGCCGCGGACTATTTCGCCAAGCCCTTCTCCCCGCCCGTCCTCATCGCCAAGGTCAAGCGGGCCCTCGAGGCGCGCCGTGGATGACGTTCTCTCCGTCCTCGTCACGTACATCTTCCTGTTCCTCCTGCTCCTGTCCGCGGCCCTGTTCCTGTTCATCCTCCTCCGGCGGCTCGTCATCCAGCACCGCGAAGCCGTCTTCCGGATCCGCTATCTCGAGATCGAGCAGGAGGTCCTCCAGGCCATCGCCGCCGGGGACATCTCAGCGGCCGTGGCCGCGGCCCTCAAGCACCGCCGCCGCCCCGAGGTCCTGACCCAGGTCCTGGTCAATTTCGCGGAGATGATCAGCGGACGGGGCCGCGAGGTCCTGCGGACGATCTTCGATCACGCCCTCAAGCGGCGGTTCCTCAAGGACCTCCGATCGCCTTTCGTCGCCCGGCGCCTGCGGGCCACCCGGCTCATCGGACTGTTCGCCGCCTCGTCCGAACGGGCCCTCCTCGTCGACCTCCTCCGCGACAAGCCCATCGTCCGCCTGGCGGCTGCGAACGCCCTGACCCACGTCCCCGACAGGGAGTCGCTGGCCCTCGTCTTCGAGGCCTTTGAGAAGGACTCCGGGCCGGACATCCACGCCTACGCGAACATCATCTTCGGGGCCGGCCAGAGGATCGAGCCCCTCGTCCGGGAAGCCCTGTCCAAGAACCCCTCGCCCGAAAGATTGAGCCTGCTCATCGAGCTCGTCGGGGCCATCCCTCTCCGGTCGCTCGCGCCGCTCCTCCCGCCCTTCACCCGCCATCCGGACAAGGAGGTCCGCATCAAGACCGCCAAGGCCCTGGCCGCCTTGCGCTCCCCGGACTCCTTCGACGTCCTAATCGAGATGGCCGCCGACAAGGACTGGGAGGTCCAGGCCCAGGCCCTCCGGGGCCTCGGCAACCTCCGCAATCCCGAGGCCCTGGAAGTCCTCTCCAAAGGCCTTTTCTCGCCGGCCTGGCACGTGCGCTGGAACGCCCGCGAGGGGCTCCTCAGCCTCGGGCCGGAGGGCGTCCGGCGGCTGCGGGAAGCGGCCGAACAGAAAGAGGACCGGTTCGCGGCGGACATGGCC
Source organism: Candidatus Aminicenantota bacterium (assembly GCA_037447475.1). Classification (GTDB taxonomy): domain Bacteria; phylum Acidobacteriota; class Aminicenantia; order Aminicenantales; family Saccharicenantaceae; genus RBG-16-66-30. The sequence continues at coordinate 48,300 of JBBIGP010000010.1, read as the reverse complement.
CGGATGGCCCTCGAGACCCTGAGCGACACGCGGGGGCACTGATGGACGGCGCGCTCTCCTTCCTCTTCCAGGCCGTCACCTACACCGTCCTGGCCTTCTTCTTCCTGGTCAACAGCTTCTATCTCCTCTTCCTTCTCCTGTCCCTCGGCGGCGTCATCCGGTTCCGCCGCATGAACCGCTATGTCCCGCTGAAGGACATCTTCTCCAATCCCATGACCAAGCCCATCTCGATCATCGCCCCGGCCTTCAACGAGGAGGCCTCGATCCTCGAGAGCGTCCGGTCGCTCCTGGCCCTGGAATACCCGCTGTTCGAGGTCATCGTCGTCAACGACGGCTCGTCCGACGCGACGCTCGAGACCCTCGTCCGTGCGTTCGATCTCCGGGTGACCCACAGGGTCTTCCGCAAGAGCATCGACACGGCCCCCATCCGCGCCATCTACGCTTCGCCCAAGGACCGCAAGCTCCTCGTCGTCGACAAGGTCAACGGGAAGAAAGCCGACGCCCTCAACGCCGGCCTCAACGTCGCCCGCTACCCCCTGTTCTGCGCCATCGACGCCGACTCGCTCATCGAGCGCGACGCCCTCCTCAAGGTCGTCAGGCCGTTCCTCGACGATCCGGAGCGGACCGTCGGCGTCGGCGGGATCATCCGCCTGAGCAACGGCTGCACGATCCGCGGCGGGCAGGTCGTCCGCGTCGGCATGCCCCGCAATCCCCTGGCCCGCTTCCAGGTCGTCGAATACTTGCGGGCTTTCCTGGGCGGCCGGATGGGCATGAGCCTGCTCAACTGCCTGCTCATCATCTCCGGGGCCTTCGGGGTCTTCCGCAAGGACATCGCTCTCGAGATCGGCGGCTACCGCCGGGACACGATCGGCGAGGACATGGACCTCGTCGTCCGCCTCCGCCGCCACTGCCACGAGCGGCGGCGCCCGTTCCGCATCGCCTTCATCCCCGACCCGATCTGCTGGACCGAGGCCCCGGAGAACCTCCGGGTCCTGGCCCGCCAGAGGAACCGCTGGCACCGCGGGCTCATCGAATCGCTCGTTCACAACATCAAGATGCTCTTCAATCCCCGCTACGGGGTCACCGGGCTGTTGGCCATGCCCTTCTACGTCGTCTTCGAGATGATCGGCCCCCTCATCGAGGTCCTCGGCTACGTCGCGTTCGCCGCGTTCCTCGTCACCGGGAATATCGACCATCCGTTCGCCGTGCGCTTCTTCCTGCTGGCCGTCCTCTACGGGACGCTACTGTCGCTCGTGGCCGTCATGCTCGAGGAGCTGTCCTTCCAGAGGTACCCCCGGCTCGCCGACATCGTCGTCATCGTCGCCTTCGGCGTTCTCGAGAACTTCCTCTTCCGGCAGTTCCTGGCCTTCGTCCGGGCCAAGGCCTTTCTCGACCTGTTCCGGGGGAAAACGGAGTGGGGAAAGATGGAGAGGAAGGGCTTCTCCCTGAAGGAGGAGCGCCCGTGAAAAAGCCGGCCGTCATTCTCCTGGCCCTGTACATCGCCGTCGCCGCGCCCGCGGCGGCCCTCCAGGTCTCCGACAACATCCCCGTCGCCAGGGCCCAGCGGGCCATGAAGACGAAGGACTACAGGGCGGCCATCGAGGTCTGCCTCTTCCACCTGGCCGTGACCCCCGACGACTACGACCTGAAGTTCCTCCTCGCCCAGGCCTATGCTTTCTCCGGCCGCTGGGACGAATCCCTCGAGGTCCTGGCCCGGATGCGGGCCGCCGAGCCGCGGAACACGGACGTTCTCCTTCTCGAATCCCGCGTCCTGTCGTGGAAGAAGCGCTATCCGCAGGCCCTGGCGGGCTACGACGAGGTCTTGGCCATCGATCCCGGCAACGCGGAGGCCTTCATCGGCATCGCCGATGTCGCCGCCTGGCGGGGGGACCACGCCGGGGCCCGGGCCATCTACGGCGAGATCCTCGAGCGCGACCCAGGAAACGCCGAGGTCCACTACCGCCTGGGGCTCGTCGCCAAGTGGGACGGCAACTACGGGCTGGCCCGTGAGAGCATCGACCGGGCCGTCGCCCTCGCCCCGGGGAACGACGACTACCGGACGGCCCTGACCGCGGCCGCCCCCCGGCTCCAGGCGAAGCGCGAGGTCCGTTACGGGCACACCGTCGACGCCTTCGGCGACGGCCGGGCCGACTTCCAAAGCGACCGGCTGGCGCTGCATCTCGGCCTGCCCGGAGGCGCCGGGCCCCTGATCGTCAAGGCCGGGCAGACCCTGCGCGCCGGCGCGCGGGACTTCCAGCTCGGGCTGGAGGCCTATCCCCGGTTGTGGACGAGAGCCTACGGGCGGTTCGAGCTGGATGCGTCGCCCCGGGCCGTCCATTACCCAAGCTATTCCGCTTTGGCCGAGGTCTATCAGGGGTTCCTGACCGGGGGCGAGGCCTCCCTGGGCGTCTGGCACATGCGGTTCCCGTCGCGGCCGGTCACGGTCGCCCTGGGCTCGCTCGGCTGGTATCTCGGCAATTATTATCCCTACGGCCGCTTCAATTTCGGCTCCGAGGGAGGCCGCGGGCATTTCTCCTGGTCCTTGCAGCTTCGGCGCTATTTCTCGGACGAGAATTTCCTCTACGCCGGGTTCGGGCGGGGTTCGCGGCCCTTCGAGGGTCCCACGATCCAAGACCTTCTTGAGGTCCGGGCGGGCATCCTCACGGCGGGCGCCGTCTGGTATGCCTTCGAGAGGGTCCGGATCGAGCTTCACTATTCCCGGACGAGCGAACCGGGCCTCGTCCGGAACACGTTCCAGGCCTCGGCCGGGTGGCGCTGGCGTTAGACCGGGACGGCGGCGCCCGGGACCGGGCCCTCAGACCAGGGCCGGATAGTACCTGCGGATGAACCTCTCCTGGACCTCGAAGGACCAGTGGACGTCGCGGATGTGGTTGGCCGCCTCGAGGCGCTTGCCGGCCCGGATGAGGTCGATGAGGGCCTGGTGCTCGACGGTCGACGATTCCTCCCACTCCTTGACGAACCCTATCTGCCTCGGGAAATCGTAGAGCCGCCGCTTGAGGTTGTTGACGAGCCTGATCAGGCTTACGTTGCCGCAGAGCCCGAGGAAGATGTTGTGGAAGGCAAGATTGCGATCGTAGTAGAGGTCGAAATCCCCGGCCGCAATGGCCTTCTTCATGGCGTCGTTGAGCCCCTGCATGGCGTCGACGGCCTCCCGGCCCATCGCGTCGAAGGCCTTGAGCAGGGCCATGCTCTCCAGGGAGCCGATGATCTCGTAGTAGTTGCGGATGTCCTCCTCGCTGAGGGTGTTGACGACGACCCTGCGCCGGGGGAGGATGGTCACGAAATCCTCCATCTCGAGCTGGAGGAGGGCGTCGCGGAGGGGCGTCTTGCTGACCCCGAGCTTCTTCGAGGTCTCTTCCATGTCGATGGCCGATCCGGGCAGGATGCGGCCGGTCCTCATCTGCTCGCGGAGGTGCTCGTAGACCTGCTCCTTGAGCGACTTGATGTTGAGGATCGGCTTGCCGTCCATCGCGAAACCTCCGCGGACGTCCGGGACTTTGGAAGTCAAGGATAGTAGACAAGCGAAGAGCTTGTCAATGAAAAGGTTCGCTCATTTCTTGGGCGCCGGGGGAGCCAGGATGCGGTGCGTGTATTCGGCCTCGACGGTGTCGAAGAACAGCCCCTGGAACCGGCCGGGCCCGAGCGCGGGCAGGGTCGCCTCGATGTCGATGGGGCTGTCGGGCCTGATCCGGGACAGGTCGGCGTACCAGCCGAGAAACGTCCGCTCGGGCCGGCGCGGGTAGACGCTGTTGTAGGCCTTGCGGACCTCGACGGGCAAGCCGTTGATCTTCATCCCGACGTCCATCGAGTCGACCGGCTCGGCGACGGCGACGGTGAGGAGCAGGCGCCACGGGGCCAGCCACGGGGCCAGGAGGTCGTCCTCGGTATACGACACCGGCCATCGCTTCTTCCGTTCGGCGAGCTGGGCGAAGACGCGGGCCGGGACGGTGACCCTGGCCTTGAAGGTCCCGCCCCGGAAATCCGCCGGCACGGTCCCGACCTGCTGGGAGCGGCCGAAGGCCCGCAGGGCGAACCCGACCTGGAGAGTCGTCTTCCCCCGATCGAACTTGAACGGATAGGCGACACCGTTGACGGACACCGCCAGGACCGTCCGGCCCGGGGGGACGAGGACGAGGACGTCCTGACGGGTCCCGGCCTCGGCGGTGACGCCCGTGAGCACGAGGCGCGTCGTCTGCAGGGAGGCGTCACCCAGGACGTTGAACAGGATGGGCGTCTCGATCTTTTCGGGGGCCGGGAAGATCTCGAGGACCGCGGCCTCGCGGCCGGCCATCGGCAGAACGACCTCCCTGCCGTATTCCCAGAAGCCGTCCGGCGAGGCGACGAGCCGCCCCTCCTGTGGGTGGAGCTCGCCGATCATGAAGGGCCCGCCTTTGGCCAGCCCGATCGAGGCGTCGAGCTTGAAGCGGGCCTCGAGGCG
>JBBIGP010000010.1:41849-43741 GCA_037447475.1 Candidatus Aminicenantota bacterium | reverse complement strand
GCCGTGGCGATCGAGGACAGGAGGGAGTACTTCCAGCCGAGGACGTCCCAGTCCTTGGTCCGGAACCGGTCGCGGCGCATGACGCCCGCGGCGTCGGAGCGGGTCGTCTGGTGGGTGATGTATCCGGGCATGATCTCGGGCGGGCAGAAGCGCTCGACGCGGTAGACCCAGGCGGCGAAGCGCTGGCGGTTGGCGGAGACGCGGTCGGTGCTGAGGTCGGGGAAGGCCTTGAAGCTCTCCGGCTGTTCGTCGGTCAGGACGGGGTGGGGATAGGATCCGGCGAGCCAGGTCCAGGGGCCGAAGTTCTGGTACTGCTGGCGGCCGTCGATGACGACGCCGAAGGCCTCGCGGCGAAGGGTCTCGAGGATGCGGCGGCAACCGTGCCACTGGGCGTACTTGCTCGTGGCGTTGTCGTAGGCGATCCACCAGTGGTCGAAGGAGAAGCCCGCGGCCCCGGTCTTGCGCATGAAGGCCGTCAGCATGTCGAGCCACCAGTCCTGGAAGCTGCGGACGCCGGTGTCGGCGCCGGAATAGCCGCCGACCTTGTCCCCGGCCCAGGCCGTCCACTCGGGCCGCTGGAGGAAGGGCAGCGAGGGGTAGGCGTAGGCCATGAGCTTGAGGCCCTTCGAGGCGGCGTGGTCGAGCATGGCCTGGAGCGGGGCCGGGACCTCGTCGCGCCGCGGGTCCCACTCGCCCTTGCGGAGCTTCTGGCCGAGGCCGAACCAGAGGAGGTTCTCCCAGCCCCAGGCATCGGCGTTGTCCTCGAGGCGGGACAGCAGGCTGTTGGCCGGGGTGTAGAGGAGGTGCGTAACCCCGAGCTCGGCGGCCCGGTCCATGATGCGCTTGTACTCCTCGACGCCCTCGGGGGTCCCAACGTCGATCTGGTAGTCGTTCTCGCACCAGGGAATGTGGACGCGGATGCTGCGGGCCGGATGGTAGAGGAGGAACGATCGGACGCAGTCGGTCAGGGCGCTGATCTCGTCGGCGTCGATCGCCGGCGACTCGCGGAGGTATGCGTCGTAGTCGGCGACGAGGGTCCACTCGGGGACGGCCTTGGCCGGGAAGCGCGTCCCGCCGAGGTCGGCGAGGCCGAGGCAGAGGCGGTCCGAGGCGAACGGGCCGTAGGCGGCGCTCCAGTCCATGTCGGGGTCGTAGGAGACTTCGACGGCACGGCCGGAGCGCTTCCAATCCATGAACGGGTTCTGGAGGAGGAGGAAGAGGCTCCAGGCGGGCGGGCCGCCGGCCGGCGCCTCCGGGGCCGGGAAACGGAGCAGGGCCCCGAAGCGGCCGCCTGAGAGCTCGAGCTCTTCGGAGGGGGCGAGGTCCAGGGTCGAGGCGAGGGGCGTGATGCGGCCGAGGCGGAAGGTCCGGCCGGCGACCGAGGTCACGACGATCTGCTTGGTCAGGAACTCCCAGGCCGGGCGGAGCTCGTAGACGACGTCGAAGGTGTAGGGGTCGCGGACGGTGCGGTAGGCCACGCGGGCCGGGGTGAACTCGATCTCGGCCGGGCCGAGTGAGCCGATGTCGAAGCGCTTGGCGTCGATGACGACGGAGGCCGGATCGGAGGAGACGGCGATCGTCCGGCCGGTCCGGACGGAGGAGACCGAGACCAGGCCGCGGTCGTTGAACACGGCCTTGAGGCGCCCGTTGTCGAGGACGAAGTCGGCGGCGGCGGACGGGGGGCCGATGCCGGGAGCAGCGGCCGGGGGGCCGAGGGACAGGACGGCCGCGGTCAGGAGGACCGGCAAGGCCCACGCGAGAACCCCCGGCGCGACGGGAGCGGAGGGCGCGGAGGGTGCGGCAGCTGTCGCGCGTCTTCCGGACATCGGGGCCTCCTCGTCGATCTCGCCCCGATTATAAACCAGCGGGGCCCGGCGCGCCAGAAGGAGGCG
>JBBIGP010000010.1:0-41749 GCA_037447475.1 Candidatus Aminicenantota bacterium | reverse complement strand
GGCGGCGTCGGGGACGAAGAGGTCGAAGACGAGGCCGTTGTTGTCGACCCCTTCGAGGCAATAGACGAGCGGGCCGCGCTGGAGGGCTACGCGCCCGGCGTTCGCGGTCACGGCCTCGTGAGAGATGACTCGGCGCACGGGCATGGGCAGGACGAGCTCGACCGTGTCGCCAGGCTTCCAGGTCCTGCGGATGCGGGCATAACCGTTCCGGACGTCCGAGGGGACGGTCTCGCCGTTGATGGAAAGCGTTGGAGCGTCCGCGCTCTCGTCGAGAAAACCATAGAGGTCGGTCGGTACGGCTTCGCCGCGGGCCCATCCGGGGATGCGGAGCGCGAGCTCGAAGGGGGCGGGAGAGCCGGGATCTACGGCGATCCGGACGGCGCCGTCCCAGGGATAGCGGGTGGATTGGGCGAGGGCGACCGGGCGGCCGGCGGCCTCGACCGTCCCGCGGCCGGCGATGAAGAGGTTGACGTAGACGACGTCGCCCGCCGTTGCATAGACGTAGCCGGGGAGCGAGGGCAGGAAGCGGGTCATGTTGGGGGGGCAGCAGGCGACCTCGAACCAGGGACTGCGCTCGTAGTCGGCGGCCGATTCGAGCGGGTTCTGGTAGAAGAAGCGGTCGCCGGAGAGGGAGACGCCGGAGAGGAGGCCGTTGTAGAGGACGCGCTCGAAGACGTCCATGTATCGCGCGTCGCCGTGGAACAGGAACAGGCGGTGGTTCCAGAAGGCGTGGCCGATCGCGGCGCAGGTCTCGGTGTAGGCCTCGGCGTTGGGCAGCTCGTAGGGGTCGCCGAAGGCTTCGGAGGTGTGGCGGGCGCCGACGCCGCCGGTGAGGTACATCTTCCGGCCGGCGACATCGTCCCAGAGGCGGCCGATAGCTGAGGCATACTCGGGGCGGGCGCCGAGGGCGGCCACGTCGGCCATGCCGGCGTACATGTACATGGCCCGGACGGCGTGGCCGACGGCCTCGTCCTGCTCGAGGACGGGCTTGTGGTTCTGGAGGTACTCGTCCGAGTCGTAGACCGAGAAGGGGTCGCCGGGGGCGTGCTTGGTCCCGCCGAAATAACGGCCGCGCTCGTCGAGGAAGAACTCGGCCAGATCGAGATGATCGCGGCGGCCGGTGACGCGGGTGAGCTTGGCCAGGCCGATCTCGATCTCCTGGTGGCCGGGGAAGCCGCGGCGGAGGCCGGGGCCGCGTCCGAAGGTCCGCAGGAGCAGGTCGGCGTTCTTGAGGGCGATGTCGAGGAAAGTCCGCTTGCCGGTGGCCTGGTAGTGGGCGACGGCCGCTTCGTACATGTGCCCGGCGTTGTAGAGCTCGTGGCTGACGCGGAGGTTGGACCAGCGCTCGGGGCCGGCCCCGGGGGCCGGGTTGGCGGGGTCGTTGGTGCGGGTCGTGTAGAGGTAGCCGTCCGGCTCCTGGGCCAGGGCGATGATGCCGATGAGCTCGTCGAGGCTTCGCTCGAGGGCCGGGTCGGGGTGAAGATGGAGGGAGTAGGCGGCGGCCTCCATGGCCTTGTAGACGTCGGTGTCGTTGAAGCGGCGGCCCTTGTGGGGGCCGGTCATGAGGCGGGCGGCCTTGCGGAAGTTGTCGACCCGGCCGGTCTCCTCGTTCATCCGGAAGGCGAAGGGGATGGAGACGGCGCGGTTGGTCTCGAGGCGGGGGGCCCAGAAATCGTCGGCGAGGGTGACCCGGGTGAAAGGGACGGGGCGGATGGGGTAGTCGGAGGAGCCGGAGGCGGATTTCGCGGGCGGCCGGCCCTTGCAGCTGGGGACGGCCAGGGCAAGGGCCGCAAGGATGATGACGGCCAGACCGAATGCCCGGGCAGGCCGGGCGTTCACGGAGGCGCCTTCTCCGGCGGCATTTCCAACCGGCTTTGGATCGGTCTTCTTCGTCCTCATCGTGTTCCTTCCGTGCACGGGCGTTAGGGGCGCATGGGCGGCGCCGGGATCTCACTATACCAGATTTCTCTTTTTGCCGGCAATAACGTTACCGCTAAACTGATGTGATCGCGGAAAAGCGGGTCTTATTCTTTTATAATCAATAAGATAATTAGGTCCGACCCCGGTATGATATAATCGCGGGCATGGATGGAGCGTGGCTGGTGGCGGTGGGGCTGGCGGCCGGGGTCATGGCCGGGATGTTCGGCATCGGCGGCGGGGTCGTCATCGTCCCGGTCCTGGTCGTCTTCGCCGGGTTCTCGCTGGTCAAGGCCACCGGGACGTCGCTTGCAGCCATCCTGCTGCCGGTCGGCCTGCTGGGCGTCATCGCCTACCACAGGGCCCGGGTCATCGACGTCCGGGCCGCGGTCTATCTCGCGCTGGGCCTGCTGACCTCGGTCGCCGCCGGGGCCTGGCTGGCCAACACGCTCCCGGCAGACATCATGAGGAAGCTCTATGCGGCCTTCCTGCTCTATGTGAGCTGGAACTTCGTCGACCCGGTCGCCCGGGTTCGCCGGCTGTTGGGCCATGAGGCCGTGCTGAGGCCGGAGCCGGAGCGAACGCCGCGTCCGCCCGCACCCGTTCTCTATGCGGTCGGATTGGCGGCCGGGATCATGGCCGGGATGTTCGGCATCGGCGGCGGCAACATTATCGTCCCCGTCCTGGTCCTGGCCCTGGGCTACCCGGCCAAGCTGGCCATCGCCACGTCGCTCGGGGCGCTGCTCGCCCCCGTCGGCCTGCCCGGGGTCCTCTATTATTACCATGCGGGGACGCTCGACGTGGGCGCGGCGGCCTGGGTGGCCCTGGGGCTTTTCCTGGGGACGGTCTTCGGCGCCCGCATCACGATCCGCCTGCCCTCGCCAACGGTCAAGCTCCTCTACGGCCTGTTCCTGTTGTTCGTCGCCGCCCGCCTCGCCTGGGCTGCCGTAAGTCACTGATATAAATATATTAATCGCGCTTTTCGGGCCTGTTTTCGCCCACAAGCCCGGCTTCCCGCCCAAGTGCGGGCGCCTCCCCGAGCACTCCCTCCCCGAAGCCCATGACGAAAAAGGTTGCCAATCATCGGAGCCCGGCCTATCTAATACATAGAAGGAGGAAAGATGAAAGACCTCAAGGTCGAAGTCATCGGCATCAACAAGCGCTGCGGGGCCAAACACAAGCCCGGCGACCATTTCTTCATCCGCGGAGGCGGGATGCTCGAGATCCCCAAGGGGAAAAGGGTCTGCCTCTACGCCCTGAACGGCCTCTTCCCTTTCCTTGCGGCCAAGCAGAGGGAGGACGAGCTGCCGGCCGACGATTGGATCGCCGCGACCGAAGTCCTCGTCTGCCCCGATCCCGACGGCGTCCGGTTCAGGATCACGGCGCTGTAGAACGGCGGAGCCCTTGCCCCCCGCGCCCGATGCCGCTATAATCGGGCCCGCGCCGAGCGCGAAAGCGACGCCGGGACCCCGGCCGGGCCCCGGCCAAGGAGAGACCCCATGATCGCGGACCCGTCCCATGAGCTCGTCCTCGGGCTGTTCAAGGAATGCGACGCCCTGCTCCAGGGCCACTTCAAGCTGACCTCGGGCAAGCACTCCGAGTGGTACTTCGAGAAGATCCGGCTCATCGAGAAGCCGGGGGCGCTCGAGAGGATCGTCGACCTCGTCGCCGCGAGGATCCGGCGCGAGGCCCCGGATTTCGACTATGTCGTCTCCCCGGCCTACGGGGCCATCGCCATCGGCTTCCTGGCCGCCCTCAAGCTCGGCAAGAAGTTCGCCTTCAGCCAGCGGGTCGACGGGAAGATGTCGTTCCGCTCCGGGTTCTCCGGGCTCGACGGCTCGCGGGCGGTCATCGTCGAGGACATCCTGACGACCGGCGGCTCCATCCTCGAGGTCGTCGAGAGCCTCAAAGCGCGCGGGACCGAGGTCGCCGGCGTCTACGTTCTTGTCGACCGCAGCGCCGGCTCCGTGCCCGTCGAGGGCAAGCCCGTCGGGAGCCTGCTGGCCCTCAAGGTCGAGGCCTTCGAGCCCGGCGCCTGCCCGTTCTGCGCCAAAGGTCTGCCCCTCAGCAAGCCCGGCGCCTCGGATAAAAGGACCTGAGCCGCTAATTCCCTCTTTCCGGCCCCGAAAATCGAGTTTCGTGCCCTTTTTCGGATCCTTCAGAAGCTAAGGAAGAAACGGGCCGGGAGGGACGTCAATATCTATGGACGACGGGCGGCGGGCGTCACGCGCCCGCGGCCGTCGCCATCTCGACGCGACCGGAGGACGGACATGACCGACACGATCCACAAGGCCCTGAGGACCGCCGGGCTCGCCGCCCTCATCGCCGGCCTGGCCGCTCCCCTGGCCGTTTCCGCCGCAATCCCCCTTCCCCCGCCGCCCGCTCTTTCAGCGACGCTCGAAACTGATGCCCGGCCTGCTTCGCCGGGGGCCTCGGACGAGGACCTCGACGCGAAGGTCCGGGCCTTCCTCGACCGCCACCGCGGCAGGTGGCGCGACATGAACGTCCCCGAGTCCGACGGGAAGATCCTTTACGACCTCATCATTGCCAACAACTACACCCGGGCCCTCGAGATCGGCACCTCGACCGGCCATTCGGGGATCTGGATCGCCTGGGCCCTGAGCAAGACCGGCGGCCGGCTCATCACCGTCGAGATCGACCCCGGCCGCCACCGCGAGGCCGTGGCCAACTTCCGCGAAGCCGGCCTCGCTCAATACATCGACGCCCGGCTGGCCGACGCCCACGAGCTCGTCCCGGCCCTGGCCGGGCCCTTCGATTTCGTGTTCTGCGACGCCGACAAGGACTGGTACAAGAACTATTTCGTTGCCGTCCTGCCCAAGCTCACGGTCGGCGGCTGCTTCGCCGCCCACAACGTCTCCCCGCGCCAGCGCCGCGGCGGCTGGGGGACGGGCGAGTTCCTGGCCTACGTGGAGAGCCTCCCCTTCATGGAAACGTCGTTCGCCCCGGGCAGCTGGTCGGGCCTTTCGCTCAGCTACAAGCGGGCGGAAAAATAAAATGGCCGCATCAGAGCCGTAAAGCCCTTTTCCCTTTTTTCCCGAAAAAAACGCGCGTTAAAACTGATGCAGGACTTCAAAATTCGAGTTATCTTCTTTTTTATGTGTTTGTTATAGCAGCCAGGGCGCAATTCACCATTTCTTGTACTTCCAGAACGTCAGGAAGCCGACCATCGACACGGCGGCCAGGCCCATGATCTTCCAGAAGTCCGGCAATTTTTCGAAGCCGAACGGCAGCTCGACGTTCATGGAGAAGATCGAGACGATGAGCGTCGGGACCATGATCGAGATGGTGATGATGTTGAGGGTCTTCATGAGAACGTTGAGGTTGTTGCTGACGATCGAGGCCCGGGCATCCATGAGGCTGGCCAGGATGTTCGCGTAGACCTCGGCCTGCCGGTAGCACTGGTTGTTCTCGATGAAGACGTCGTCGAGCAGCTCCAACTCGTCCGTCGTGAACCCGAACTTAGGGGCGATGTGCCGCATCTTCTCGATGAGGGCCCCATTGGAGTTGACCGCGTTCTGGTAGTAGACCAGGCTCTTCTCGAGGGAGAACAGGTTGATGAGGTGCTTGTTCTCCATGGACTTGTTGATCTTCTGCTCGACCGAGTCGGCGATCTGGTTGATGATCCGCAAGTGCTCCATGAAGTGGAAAATGGCCCGGTAGATGAGCCGGATCATGAGCTCGCGCAGGGAGCCCACCTTGGATAGCTGCTTGCCCTCGAAGAGGTTGATGTCCTCGGCCGTGACCAGGATCAGCGTCTCCCCGAAAAAGAAGACGCCCATCGTCGAGGCCTTGAACAGGAGCTGGTCGGCGCCCGAGTAGTTCTTGGGGCGCTTGTAGATGTAGGCGATGTGGCTCGGCTCGCACTCGAGGCGGGCCTGCTCGTCGGGGTCGAGGGCCGAGTTGAGCGTATGCTCGTCGACCTGAAAGGTGTCGACGAGGTACCTTTTCTCGGCCTCGTCGGGATTGAGGAAGAGCAGGATGGGGGCCTGCTCCTCGGCCGTCTCGACGATCTTGTTGCCCTGGATGAGGAATCTTCTGAGCATCGCCGGTCTCCTTATGGCCCCTTCCGGGTTCCGTCCCCCATTATGCTCCCGCCCCCGCTGAAATGGCAAGCGAAAAGCCTGGCCCGATGGCCGGGCCGGGCGTCCCTCGCGTCGCTTTACTTCAGCTCGACCGTCTTCGAGACGTCGGCCGCCCAGCGGGACTCGTAGCGGAACGTGACCGAGCCCCTGCCCTCGACGAGGAACTCGTGCTCGATCTTGCCGAAGCCGGGCACGACGAGGAGCTGCACTTCGGGCCGGTGCCGCTTATTGACGACCCGGTCGTGGTAGGGGTCCGTCAGCAGCCCGCCGGCGACGACCTTGGCCCCCGCCCCGGAGATCTTCAGCATGTCCTTGGGGTGGAGGTCGATCTTCTGGGCGACGGCGCTCATCGTCGGGATGGCCTTGCCGTTGGCCAGCCGCGTGCGGACCCGATACAGGTTCCGGCCGACGGCCTTGACCTCGGTGACCTCGAGCGTGACCTCGGGCGCGTGCTTGGCCGAGAATATGACGACCATGGCGTTGCGGTGAACGAGGTCCTTGATGGTGAAGGGCGCGCCGAGCCGCGAGCTCATCTTGACCCAGCCGCCGATCTCGATCGCGCCGTACGCCGGGTGCTTGAAGGGCGTCCACGGCTTGTAGAGCTCGCCCTGGGCGAGGTGGTCGCTGAACTTGAGCCGCTCGCGCTCCGAGACCCCGCTCGAGAGCATGGCCATCATCCCTTCGCCGGACGCGTCGCCGCCCTGCGGCTTCTCGGACGCGCCCCGGAACGATTCGCTGACGGCCTGGAAGACCTCGGGAACGTAGGCGTAGGCCCCCGTGGTCTGGGTCAGCCATTCGATGGAATCGCCGTAGGTCGTGTAGAGGTCTTTCCAGGAGATGAGGTAGCGGTAGCCGGGCATGATCCGCTCGGCCTGCCGGCCGATGTAGTCGAGGACGGCCACGTCCTGGGCGGGATACTCGCCTAATCCCTTGCGGCTGGGGCCGCGCAGATACATGCCTCCGAAGTTGTGGAACGACCACCCGATGCAGATGTTGGGCCGGGCGAAGATCCATTCGGCCAGGGCCTTGACGCCCGTCCCGGAGAACGGGTATTCGCCGGAGCCGCTCTGGACATAGGGCGGGGCCCAGTCGAAGCCCCAGTTGCGGTTGGGATCGACGTAGCCCTCGGCGTCCTCGTTGACGCGGCCGTCGCCGTCGTTGTCGATGCCCTCCTCGCCGAGGATGGTCCACTCCCCCTTCTCGCCGGGCTTGATGCGGACCATCAGCCGGGGGTCCTCGGGATCGGTCTTCCAGGCCCCGAAGGGGTCCCGGATGCGCATCGTGCAGATGTTGCCGTCGCCGTCGATGTCGTCGGGGAAGTCCTCGTCGACGAGGCCGTCCCGGTCGTCGTCGGTCGGGATGCGCAGGCTGCGGTTGCTGCTCGAGGTGTTGGCGTCGGCGAAAAAGTGATGCCGTCCGTCGACGTTGACGACCGGGACGACATAGAAGCAGACCTTGTCCACGAGCTGGGTGACCTCGTCGTTGCGGCCGTAGCTGCCTAGGAGGTAGTCGAGGAGGTAGAGGGAGATCTCGCCGCCCTGGATCTCGTTGCCGTGCATGTTGCCGTCGACGTAAATGCCGGGCTTCCCGAGCGCCGGCCCCGTCTTGGGGTTGTTGACCGTCATGGCGTAGATCGGCCGGCCCTCGTCGCTGCGGCCGACGACCTCGAGGGCCGTCAGCCCGGGGTACGCCTTATGGAGGGCCTGGAGGGCCTCATACACCTGCTCCAGCGTGTAGTAATGATCGAACCTCAGGGGGACGGAGATCCCGGCTTTCTGGGCCGGCAGGGCCGCCCCGATGAACAGGATCGAAAGGACGAGCGCGGCGGCTTTTTTCACTTGGCACCTCCCAGATCGATCGTGCGGGAATCGCCCCAGGCGTTCTGCGTCTCCGCCTTGACCTCGACCTTGACAGGCCTTTCGGCCCGGACGATCCAGGTCACGAGCTGGGCGCCGCGGGCCTGGACGGCGGGGACAAGGCTCCGCGCCCGGCCCTCGACGATCTCCACGCCGGGGCCGGCGACTGTGACGACGGCCGGGATGATCCTCATGTTCCGCCGGCCCATGGCCGTCGGATAGGGAAGCTCGCCGGCGTTCTCGACCCAGACCTTGATCTCGTAGACGCCCGTGCCCAGCCGCTTGACGGCCGTGTCGGCGATCCGGATGCGGGCCATCTTCTTGGCGACCTCGAGGGCCCAGGGGACCTGGCCCGCGAGCAGGCCCTCGATCTTGGCCGCGGGCGGCGTGTTGTCGGCGAAGGGCACGGCCCCGCCGATCTCGGCCTCGCCGAGCGTTGGGTGCTTGAAGGGCTTCCACGGGACGAAGCCCTTGCCCCCGAGCTCCTTGTCGCTCCAGGCGAGCAGGGCCTTCTCCTTTGGATCGGCCCCCTCGGGGCTCGGCGGCTTAGGCATCTGCCGCATCATCTCGGCCATCTTCTTGGTGTTCATCATGCCCCCCTGGAGGCCGGCGATGACCTGCTTGGCCTTGAACGAGTCGGGGGCCCCGGCCGCCTTGAGGAAGGCGTCGATCTTCTCCTCGCCCAGGGCGATGAACTCGTCGTTGGTCATCTTTTCCAACTGGTCGGGAGTGAGGACGTCCTCTTTCTTCTCACTCGGGGGCTCGGGCAGGGTCCAAAGATCCATGGAGAACGACGGCAGGCCGAGGTGGTAGTATGACCACAGCTCGAACGAGCCGTCCTTGTCGGGGGCCGGGTCGAGCCTCTTCGCGTCGAGCTTGGCGGCCTTCAGGAACTCCTTGTACTTGTCCGAGAGCTCCTTGTAGAACTTGAGGTCTTCGTCGAGGGGATTGACGACGGCCCCCAGGCCGAGGAAGCTGGCGATCATCGACTCGGTGAGCTCCATGCCCGGAGGGGCCAGCGGCCGGACGAGTTCCATGACCTCGGCCATGGTGTAGGTCTTGTCGGGGTCGGCATTGATGAAGCCGGCGACGTTCGCGGGGATCTTGATCTGGTTGAGGTCGGCCTCGCCCCGGCGGCCGCCGCGCGGCGGCGTCAGGCAGAAGTTCGACTCGCCGAAGACTAAGGTCAGGCCGATCTCGCGGTGGGCGTCGAAGAATTGGAACAGAGCGAAGGTCTCCGGCTCGCTCCCGGGCCAGGGGCCGGAATCCGGCGCGTGATACTTGAACAGGTGCGGGAAGGCCGTGCCGAGGTTGACGCCGCCCGGACCGTCCTCGTTATAGCGTCCGTCGCCGTCGTTGTCGAGGCCCTCGGGATAGAGCTTCCAGACGCCCTTCTCGCCCTTGGACCCGTCGGCCTTCTTCATGATCCGGGGCTCGCCGGGGACGGCCATCCACTCCCCTTCGGGATCCTTGACGCGCATCACGGTGATCAGGCCGTCGCCGTCGAGGTCGTCGGGTCCGTCCTCGTCGACCGCGTCGTCCTGGTCGTCGTTGTGGGGCCGGGCGTTGCGGGCGTTGCGATAGAGGGGCTTGGCGAAGTAGCGGGCGGCCGCGTCGGGATTGCCGCAGGGCAGGATGTACCAGGTCCGGTCGGAGCGGGCCTCGGCTTTCTCCAGGACGAGCTTGGCCAGGTAAAGGGCGGCTTCGCCGGCGATGGGCACGGTGCCCTCCATGTTGGCCGCGACGAACACGGCCGGAAGGCTCTTGGCCGTCCTGGCCGTCTCGGGCCCGATCTCGAGAAGGACGAGCTCCCGGCCGCCGGCCGACTTGGCCAGGGAGTGGACGCGGGCGACCGAGGGGTTGGCCTTGGCCAGATCGCGGAGGGCCGCGTTGAGCTCCTCGGGCTTGCGGTAGCGGTCGAAGGCCAGGTCGGCCGAGGCGGCCTGGCCCAGCCAGAGGCCCGCCAGCAGGACGATCAGGACAGGACGCAGGGTCTTGTGAAGGGTCACGTGATGATACCTCCGTATGCTTGACTATACGGTTTTCGTCCGGGCCGGGTTTCGGCGGCGGCGGGAAACGGGGCCGGGAGGGGCCATTCTCGCAAATCGGGGGGGCTGGGTCAAATCCGTTCTTGACATCCGGCCCGGCGAAAGGGCGGGACGCGCGACTAATATATGTTGGACTTATCCCGACCCGGGAACGGCCCGTCCGACGATCTGCGGCGAGGAGCGGGCCCTCAACGGGCGGGCTGACACGCATGCCCTGGAACCGGGCTCGAACAGGAGGCCCACTGTGAGCAGGAAAAAGACATCTCTCATCCCGGCGCTCGTCGCGCTGGCTGCCTTGACCGCCGTGACCGGCTGCGCCAAGTACACCATCGTCCCGCCGGCCATCGACCTCATGGCCTACGCCGACCTCGGGATGGTCGCCTTCCGGGCGGAGGGCGTCGAGGGCGACCTCGGCGGGCTGGCCGCCCAGCTGTTCCTCGAGGAGGTCACGAGGGCCCAGCGGGTGCCGGTCGTCGAGATGGGCGCCCCGGCGGAGGTGTTGGGCAAGATCGGCCGGCCGGCCTTCGACCGCGACGCCGCCAAAGCCGTGGGGGCGGAATACGGGGTCCGGTCCTGCTTCCTGGGAGAGGTCGCGATCTCCAAGGTCAAGCCGCAGATCGATCTGGCCGCGCCGTCGGTCAAGAGCCTGTTCGTGCGGGCCACGTTCGACATCGCCATGACGGTGCGCCTGGTGTCCACCGAGAGCGGGGCCACGATCTGGACCGAGAGCATCCGCCGCGAGGGCACGGTCGGCGCCCTGAGCATGGGACCCAACGGGATCCCGACCGTCGGCATCCGCGACAAGAACGAGGCCATGCACAGCCTGCTGCGGGAAATGTCCTATCAGCTGACCTGGGACTTCCGGCCGACGCGCCGGAGGCTGTAATTCAGGGGACCAGCGAAAGCTCGACGGCCTTGCCCGTCGACGCGTCTGTGAACGAGATCTTCCGGCCCTTCATCAATTGCTCCCTGGCGTTGAGGAGCTCGATGCCGCAGACCAGGCCGTCCGGGGAGAGGTCGACGTTGACCTCCTCGCCGACCTGGACGGTTTTCACGCCCGGGACCTTCTTCCTCAGGCGGATATAGGCGATGTTGTACCGGGGGTCGTAGGATATGTCCATCGCCGCTCTCCTAGAAGTATTTTACTACAACCGTGATGACAATGACGTCTTCTCCTTCGTCGAGGGAATAGACCTCTATTTGATTGAACCTGAAGAATTTGCCGTTCCAGTAACGCTCGAAGGGAAAGGTCGCCCAGTGCTTCCGCCGGCCGAAGCGGGCCGGCAGGAGGAAGCCCTTGCGGAGAGTGAAGCGCACCTCGTCCTCGGCGGCGCCCCGTTCCTCCATGCGCTCCCTGGCATGGGGATGGATCAGGATGGCCATGCCGTCACCTCTCGGCTTCCGGGGCCGTCCGGGGCGGGGGGGCGGCGGCTGTTCCCGTCCCCGGCGTCCCCGGCGGCGCGCCCGGGTCGCTATTCGCGCGATGCGCCCCGGCTCTCTCGGGATCACCGGGACATAGGGATAGACGCCGGAGCGGCGAAAGAATTCTCACGCGTTCTTTTCATGCGCGTGGATTTCCGGTAAAATGGCGCGGAAACGAGAACATAGAGTGAGACGGAGGTCGAGATGAGAGTCATGAAGCGGATCGGGTTCGCGGCGGCGGCGGGCTTCGGCGCGCTGGCCGTGCCTTTGGCCCTGGCGGCCCAGCAGGGCGGCGGGAGAGGGCGGCCGGCGACGTTCCTCGAGGTCCTCCAGCGGCCCAAGTTCGTCACCATGCTGGTCATCGGCCTCGTGGTCCTGGCCCTGCTGCTGACGAAGAAGATGAAGAACGGGATCAAGGTCCCCATCCTGCTGGTTTCGACCTTCCTCTACGGCATCGCGGCCAACCTGTCGATGAAGATATTCGACGGGTTCTCGATGCACCCCTCGCCCATCTGTTCGGCGGCCAAGGCCGTTCTGTACGGTTTCCGGACGCCGATGATGGTCACGCTGGCGGTCATTCTCTTCCTGACCCTCGTCGGGCCGAAGCTCTTCTGCGGATGGGTCTGCCCCGTGGGGGCCGTCCAGGAGCTCATCGCCATGCTGGCCGACAAGCTCGGCATCAAGCGCCGGAAGTGGAACTTCCGGACGACGAACGCCGTCCGGGTCGGCTTCCTGCTGCTGTTCATCTTCCTGAGCGGGACGGCGATCCTCCATACGGTCCAGAACGAACGGACGGTGGCCATCTCGTCGTACGACTACGTCAACGCCTTCCACGGCTTCGAGATCCGGGCCCAGGCGACGCCGTTCGACACGGTCGTCCATTTCCTGCCGTTCCTGCTGACCCTGGGCTTCGCCTTCAAGTTCTACCGGCCGTTCTGCTATTTGGTGTGCCCGATCGGCCTGCTGACGAACCTCGTCGAACAGTTCGGGCTGTTCCGGATCGTTCGGAAGCAGCCCGTCTGCACGGACTGCGCGGTGTGCGCGGAGAAGTCGCCCTGCCCGGCGGTCCCCGAGATCCTCAAGGGCGCGGCCTACCGGCCCGACTGCTTCTCGTGCACGGCGTGCGTCAAGGCCTGCCCGTCGGGTGAGCTCGAGTTCGGCGTCAAGTAGGTCCTAACGGCGTTCGGCCCTGGAAATCGCGTCGAGGGGCCTTTCGGGGCCGGGGCCCGCGACGGGGCGCTTCTCCTTCTTGTTTGAAGCCGTCTGCAGCGGCCACGTCTTGACCCTACAGCCTTCCTTGCCTTCCGGGCTTCCGGGAACCGGCCCCATCGATCCCTGCGTCACCCGGAAGCGGGAAAAGGGCTCCCGGAGAGCCCCCGATGGAAGCCTAACTAATTTATTTAAAGCTTGTTACGACAGCCAGGGCTCGATCCGGGGTCAGATCCGCCCTCCATGCTTACGTGAACCACTCCCGTCGATCCCCGCGTCGCCCGGAAGCGTGAGAAGGGCCCGCGGCGGCCGGCGGGCGGGCATTTCCTATTAATACGATAGTCTTTGTTGACATTGAGGGCGCGGTCCGGTATCCTGTCCCTGTCGGACGGGACGATGAAAAAGATCGCGACAGCGGCCGCGGCGGCCTCGATCCTCTGCTCGGTTTTGTCTTCCGGGCTGCCGGGGGCTTCCGTGTTCCCCCTCGCCCCCGACGGAAGGGCCTCTTCATCGCCGGTGAAGAGCGTCGAGATCCTGGTCATCGACACGGGAACGCCCGGCCCGGGTCATGCGCGGGATGGCGGCGCGGGCGTCGGGGCGGGCCTCGGCCCCGCTCGCGATCCCGGCTCTATCCGGCTCGGCCTGGTCGTCGAGCTCGAGCCCGGCTGGCACCTCTACTGGGGGAATCCGGGCGACGCCGGCCTGGCCCCGGCCGTCCGATGGACGCTCCCGCCGGGATTCCGGGCCGGGCCGCTTCGCCATCCCGTCCCGGTCAAGACCGCGGGCGGGGGGATCGTCTCATTCGAACACGAGAGCCCCGTCCTTCTGCTCTGCGACATCGCGCCCGCGCCGGGCCATCGGGGCGGCGGGCCGTGGGAGGCCGCGGCGGTCCTCGAGTGGATGGCCTGCAAGGAGAGCTGCGTCACCGGCGAGACGGCCGTGCGCCTGGCCTTCCCTCCGGACGACGACGCCGGGAGCCGGGGCCGGTCGTTGAGCGAAGCCTTCGCCGCCCGGTTCCCGCGGCCGCTCGCCGAGGCGGGGCTGGCCGTCGGGTCGGCGACGGCCCGGCGCTCGGGCGGGGATTGGCTCGTCGAGATCGCTTTGAGCGGAGAGGCGGCGGCCCGGGCCGTCGACTTCTATCCCCATCCTCTGGAGGGTTTCGTCATCGATCATGCCGGCATCTCCTGCGCGGACGGCAGGATCGTCCTGCCCCTGACGCCCTCGCGCGGAAGCGGCGGGCCGCCGCCGGCGACCGTCAGAGGGCTGGTCATCGTCGGCGGGGCCGGCTTCGAGCTCGCGGCCCCTGTGGCCGCCGAGCGCCTCACGGTCCCGGAAATGCGAAGCGTCAATGAAAAGCCCAATAATCATCCTTGGAGGGAATGACATGAAGAACACACGGATCGTCGGAGCCCTGTTCCTGGCCCTGGCTTTGGCCGTCGTCGGGTCCTTTGCGGCCCGCGCCGCGGACGAAGACCCCCCTGCCGTCGGCGAGAAAGCGCCCGCAGTCGCCATGAAGTGCACGGGCGGCGGCACGCATACGCTCGACGAGTTCAAGGGCAAGATCGTCGTCCTCGAGTGGACGAACCCCGGATGCCCGGTCGTCGTCCGCCATTACAAGGACGGCCTCATGCAGGCCGCGCAGAAAGCGGCCAAGGAGAAAGGGGTCGTCTGGATGGCCGTCAATTCGACCAACCCGAACCACAAGGACTACAAGGAGCCCGCGGCCCTGAAGGAGATCTTCACCGAGTGGGGCGCCGCCTATGCGAGGCTCCTCATGGACGCCGACGGCAAGACGGGAAAGGCGTTCGGGGCCAAGACGACGCCCCACATGTACATCATCGACGCCGAGGGCACAATCGTCTACAACGGGGCCATCGACAACGACACGGGCGGCAAGAACCCCGAGCGGGTCAATTATGTGTTGGCCGCGCTCGACGAGCTGATCGCCGGGAAGCCGGTCTCGGCGTCGACGACCAAGCCCTACGGCTGTTCCGTCAAGTACGAGTAGCGAGGGCGGCCGCGGCGGCGGAGCGGCCTTTGCGGATGATGGCCGGGACGCGCGAGAAGTCGAGCGTCTCGACGTCCACGGGGATGCGGATGACGTGGTCCGCGTCGACCTCCTGTTCCTCGGTGGTCCGCGTGGTGATCGTCTGGACGACGCGCTGGATGACCTGGAAGGGATTGCGCAGGCGGGCGGCCGGCATCGGCTTCAGGCCGCGGCGGACGTCCGACAGGACGGTCATCCGGGCCCCGAGCTCGCGGGCCATGCGGACCGGCGCGTTGTCGATGAGGCCGCCGTCCACGAGGACCATGCGCCGCATGCGGACCGGTTCGAGGGCCAAGGGGAGCGACATCGAGGCCCGGATGGCGCGGGCCAGCGAACCCTCGCGGAAGACGTGCTCGCGGCCCGTGACCAGGTCGAGGGCGTTGCAGGCGAACGGAACGGGGAGGTCCTCGATCCGGACGTTTCCGACGACCGATCTCAGATAGCACTCGATCGTGTCTTTCCCCCGGACCGTGACCTTCTTGACGAGGCGCTTCCGCTGGACCTCGAGAAGGAAGTAATCGAAGAGCGGGTTGCGGGCCTTGCGGAGGAACCGCCGGGCGCGGCGCGACACGATCTTCTCCAGGCTCATCTCCTCGGCCAGGCTCTCCATCTCGCGCGGCGAGACGCCGGCCGCGTAGAAGCCCCCGACGACCGCGCCCATCGACGACCCGACGATGACGCCGGGCTTGAGGCCGCGCTCGTCGAGGACCTCGAGGACGCCGATGTGAGCCAAGCCCCGGGCCCCGCCCCCCGTCATCACCAATCCCCATTTGGGGTCGGACCGCAAATTTTTCTTTCTTTTCAGCATGTTAGGCTCTCGATCACTCGCTAAGTTGTTGATATTTGCGCACGCCGCGACCGTTTTCATGGGCTATTTTATCAGAGATGTGTCCCTGAGACACGAGGGCCGAGCTGATCTATTTTTGCCATCAAAAACATGCAAGCGACAGTTTGCCAAGATCACGAATTGGAGTTGCCTGTTTTCGGCCGCGGGAGTATATTCTTTTCCTTCGCCCTTTCGGAAAGGAGTCCCGCCATGAAACGCACCGTCGACCGAACCGCCGTCAGCGCCCGAAGAGCCGGCGCCCGTCGTTATCTCATCATTATTGTCGCAACCGTCGCGCTCTCGTTCGCCGTCATCGGCGTATTCGCCGCGTCCTTCGCTATGCCCGATCGCGCCGCGTCCCGCACATTCTCCCATCCCGTCACGGATCACGCGGCGGCCGTCACAGCCCCTGCTTCGGCGGCATCCGTGCCCGCCGTCACGCCCGCTGCGCCGGCGGCGGGCGGGCCCGCCGTCGCCCCATCCTCCCCCGCCGCCCAAGACCCGGCTTCGCCGCCGACCTGGCTTCGCTATCCGGCCATCTCGCCCGACGGGCGGACGATCGTCTTCGCCTACAAGGGGGACCTCTTCCGCGTCCCGTCTTCCGGCGGCGCGGCCGTTCCCCTCACGCTCCACGAAGCCCACGACACCTCGCCCGTATGGAGCCCCGACAGCCAATGGATCGCCTTCTCGAGCGACCGATTCGGCAACTTCGATGTCTTCGTCATGCCCGCGGCCGGCGGACCGGCCCGCCGCCTGACGTTCCACTCGGCCTCCGAGACGCCCTTCGCCTTCTCGCCCGACGGCCGGGACGTCCACTTCGGCGCGGCCCGTCTCGACACGGCCGCGAACCGCCTCTTCCCGACCGGCTCCCAGCCCGAGCTCTACAAGGTCCCGGCCGCCGGAGGGCGCCCCGTCATGGTCCTCGGCACCCCGGCGGAGGACGTCCGCTTCAGCCGCGACGGCCGGATCATGCTCTACCACGACAAGAAGGGCGGCGAGAACGAGTGGCGCAAGCGCCACATCTCGGCCATCGCCCGCGACATCTGGGCCTACGATATCCGCGCCGGGCGCCACCACAAGATCACGACCTTCGCCGGCGAGGACCGCAGCCCCGTCTTCACGCCCGACGAGAAAGGCTTCTACTACCTCAGCGAGGAGAGCGGCGCCTTCAACGTCCACCGGCTGACCATGGGCGGCGGCCCCTCGACGGCCGTCACGAAATTCGGCCCCCATCCGGTGCGCTTCCTGTCCATGGCCGACGACGGCACGCTGTGCTTCGGCTACGACGGCGAGATCTACACGATGCGCGAGGGCGGCGACCCCCGCAAGGTCGCCGTCACTCTGGCCGCCGACGCCCGGGCCAACAACGAGATCGTCGTGCCGGTCAGCGGCGGGGCCCGCGAGTTCGCCGTCTCGCCCAACGGCAAGGAGATCGCCGTCGTCGCCCGCGGCGGCATCTTCGTCACCAACGTCGACGGCGGGATGACCAAGCGCGTCACCTCGTCGACCGGCCAGGAATCGTCCATCTCGTTCTCCCCCGACGGCGCCGCCGTCCTCTACGCCTCTCAGCGCGGCGGGCGCTGGGGCATCTACGAGACGCGCCGCACGCGGGCCGAGGAGCCCTACTTCTACGCCTCGACCGTCCTCGAGGAGAAGCCGCTCGTCGTCAATGACCGGCAGAACGCTTCGCCCGCCTATTCCCCCGACGGCAAGGAGCTGGCCTTCGTCGAGGACCGGGCCACCCTCAAGGTCCTGAACATCGCCTCCAAGGCGACGCGCACCCTCCTGACGATCAAAGAGCTGGCCCCCTCGGCCGGCGCCGGGCAGTCCTTCGCGTGGAGCCCGGACGGACGCTGGATCCTGTTCGACCTCTCCGTGCCCGGCTTCGCGCCCGGCGAGATCGGCGTAGTCAAGGCCGACGGCTCGGCCCCGGCCGTCAACCTGAGCGAGAGCGGCTTCGAGGACCGCCGGGCCAAATGGACCCTGGGCGGCCAGGCCGTGATGTGGGCCAGCAACCGTGACGGGCTCAAGGGCGCGGCCTGGAGCGGCGGATCGCAGTTCGACGTCTACGCCCTGTTCCTCACCCGCGAGGCGTGGGACCGCTTCCGCCTGTCCAAGGAGGAGGCCGCCCTGCTCAAGGAGATCGAGGAGAAGAAGGCCAAGGCCGAGGCCCCCAAGGACAAGAAAGAGCCCGCGGAGAAGGAGAAGAAGGACGAGGTCAAGCCTCTGGCCATCGACTGGCCCGGCCTCGAGCTGCGCAAGGCCCGCCTGACCATCCACTCCTCGTCGCTCGGCGACGCCCTCGTCAACAAGGACGGCGACAACCTCTACTATCTCGCCCGCTTCGAACGGGGCATGAACCTGTGGACGACCAACCTCCGGACGCGCGAGACCAAGATGCTGGCGGCGCTCAACGCGAACAGCGGGCAGATGGCCTGGGACAAAGAGATGAAGTCGATCTTCCTGCTGGCCGACGGCGACCTGTCGAAGATCGATCCGGGGAGCGGCAAGCGCGAGACGATCGCCGTGCGGGGCGAGATGACCGTCGACCTGGCGGCCGAGCGCATGGCCCAGTTCGAGCATGTCTGGCGCCGGACGCTCGAGACCTTCTACACGGCGGGATATCACGGCGCCGACTGGGCCGGGCTCAAGACGGTCTACGAAAAGCACCTCCCGCACCTCGGCAGCGGCTACGACTTCGCCGAGCTGCTCAGCGAGATGCTGGGCGAGCTCAACGTCAGCCACAGCGGGGCCCGCTACTCCCGGCGCGTTGAGAACGCCGACGAGACGGCCTCGCTCGGGGCTTTCTACGATCCGGCCTATGCCGGCCCGGGCTACCGGATCGAGGAGGTCGTCGCCGGCGGGCCGCTCGACAAGGCCGGGCTCGACATCGCCCCGGGGACGATCGTCGAGGCCGTCGACGGCGAGACGGTCGCCGCCGACAAGGGCCTCGAGCACTACCTCAACCGCAAGGCCGGCCAGAACGTCCTGCTGACGCTGGCCGCGCCGGCCGCGGCGGGCGCGCCGGGCGCGAAGCCCGGGGCCGGGAAGCGCTCGGTCACGGTCAAGCCGGTCTCGCCGCGGGAGGAGAACGCGCTGCTCTACCGGCGCTGGGTCCTGCGCAACCGCGAGGAGGTCGACCGCCTGAGCGGGGGGCGTCTGGGCTACATCCACATCCCGGGCATGAGCGACAGCGCCTACCGGTCGGCCTACGAGGAGGTCATGGGCAAGTTCGCCGCGCGCGAGGGGCTGGTCGTCGATACGCGGTTCAACGGCGGCGGCGACCTGGTCGCCGACCTCGACATGTTCCTCAGCGGCAAGAAGTTCTTCGACTACACGACCGACACGCGCAGCAACGGCTACGAGCCCAATTTCCGATGGACAAAGCCGTCGATCTCGGTCGTCGGCGAGGCCCAGTACAGCGACGGCCACTGCTTCGCGTTCGCCTACCAGTTCATGAGAATCGGCAGGCTCGTCGGGATGCCCGTGCCGGGGACATGCTCGTTCGCCGGGTGGGAGATGCTCGGGGAGAGCGGAGTCCGCTGGGGAGCGGTGCCTCTCGGGGTCAAGGCCGTCGGCGTCGGCTATCTCGAGAACCTCCAGACCGAGCCCGATGTCCGGGTCGAGAACCAGAAGGAGAAGGTCGTCAAGGGCGCCGACGAGCAGCTCGAAGCCGCCGTCGCCGAGCTTTTAAAAGAGATCAAATAGCGGGGCAGGACGGATCTGCCCTAGTAATGGTAGCGCGCCGCCTTTTGATGACCACGGTTTCCCTGTTGAGCGCGACTTCGTCGAGCAACTTGGCCAGGTTCTGACGGGCCTGAGAATAGGTCGTTTGAATAGCCTTGGGTTTCTCTCTTTGTCGTACAATATTATTGTACATATCTTTAACCTCCTGTCAATCTATCAGGCGCTCTGCGGACGGATTTTTTCTCACAGGCGACCTTCCCGCCTCAAGGGCGTTTTGGTAGAGTAGTAGAAGAAGCCAATGATCAAGCCGGAGGGCCACTCATGGAGGCAATTAGGGGTCGGACCACAAATTGTTTAATGTTCACAATGATTTAGAGTGCTCATGTGATCCTAAGTTGTTGATAATGAGGCGCAACGAGTTTGTTTTTGGGCTCGTTTATATGCTGAAGAGTTATCTTGCGCCGGCCCGAGCGTGAATGTTTTTGGCCACAAAAATGCGTAATCTACAGTTTGGGGAGGGCAGCAAAACATGGCTAACTTATTGCTAAATAAGAAAAAATTGAGGTCCGACCCCAAATACTTGTTGATCTTGCTGCTTGTCTCCGTCGGCCTCTCGGCAGCCGGGAAGTCGGTTATTATTTCCCAAGCCGAGTTCCCTTCGACCCCGGCCGGACGGGCGGCCGAGGGCTATTTCAAAGCCTTCAACGCCGGCGAAGAGGCCATGAAAGAGTTCCTGACGCGCTCGACCGCCAAGGAGGCCCTTCAGAAGATGCCGGTCCAAACCCGGATGGCCCGCTATCGGCAGATGAAAGCCCAGGTCGGGTCGCTGGACCCGTTGGAGGTCGTCGAGGACCGCCCTGATTTCGTCAGCGTCCACGCCCGGGGACAGGCGGGGCGCCTCCTGCGGCTCGAGTTCTCGTTCGAATCCGCCGCCCCGCACGGCCTCCTCGGCATCAGGATCGAAGCGGTCGACGAAGCCGAAGACCGGGCCCCGGCCTCCGATCCCAAGAAGGACGACGCGGCGCTCATCGCCGCCGTCCGCGATCACGCCCGCCGGGCCGCCGACGCCGGCGAATTCTCGGGCGTCATCCTCATCGCCCGCGACAACACGCCCGTCTTCGAGGAGGCCTTCGGCTACGCCGACAGGGAACAGAGAATCCCCAACGCCGTCGATACGAAGTTCAACCTCGGGTCGATCAACAAGTCGTTCACGGCCCTGGCCGTCCGCAAGCTGGCCGCCGAGGGCCGGCTCTCTCTCGACGATGCGATCGGCAAGTTCCTCCCCGACTACCCGAACAAGACCGCGGCCGCCCGGGTGACGGTCGGACACCTCCTCGAGATGAGCTCCGGCATCGGCGACTTCTTCGGCGACCGGTTCGCGGCGGCCGACAAGGAGAAGATCCGGGGCCTGTCCGATTATTTGCCCCTCTTCGCCGACCGTCCGCTGGCCTTCGAGCCCGGCCACGGCAATCTCTACTCGAACGGCGGCTACATCGTCCTCGGGTTGATCATCGAGAAGGTCTCGGGCATCGACTACTACTCGTACATCCGCGACCACGTCTTCAAACCCGCCGGCATGAACGATTCCGGCTGGGCCTCGAAGACCGTGGACCTCCCCGGGCGGGCCCTCGGCTACGTCCGCGAGGGGGGGGCGTGGAGGACGAATTACGACACGCTCCCCGGCATCGGCAGCTCGGCGGGAGGCGGCCACTCGACGGCCCGGGACCTCCTCAGGTACACGATCGCCCTCGAGAAGGGCGTGTACGGGGCCGCCTGGGCGGAGGGCCGCGGCGGCCTGGGCATCGCCGGCGGGGCGCCCGGCATCAACGCCGTCCTCGAATGGATGCCCGCGGACGGGGTGACCATCGTCGTTATGGCCAACCTCGGCCCTCCGGCCGCCGGCCGCATGGCCCGCCAAATCCGCGCCTGGCTCCCCCGTTAGGGGTCGGACCTAATTTTCTCATTGATAATAAACAAGTTGACATGTGATTCTAATGCGTCCCAAACTGTTGGATGCACTTTTTTGACGGCAAAAACAAATGAGCCCTATCATCGCCGCCCATGCGCCGAGCTACTACAAAATGACCCCAAAAACGCGAGAATCGACTGCAATAATCAACAACTTAGCTCCCACCTGGCCATCTAAGTTGCTGTAAATAAAGAATATTTTTTGGTCCGACCCCAAATGAGAAAGTTCCGGGTCCAGCACCGAGCTTGAAGGAAAATGACCAAGATGCCTCGATCGCCCCAGGCCCGCCGGAAGCCCCCCCTTCGCCGTGTCGCCGAGGGACCGCGAAAGTCCTCGCCGCCCCAAGTCCCCGGGGCGTTTCGCGCGCCCGCCGGCGGGATCGAGATCAACGCCGGCTTCCGCCGGGCCCTCGATCTCATGGAGGGCACGGACCGCCACGTCTTCGTCACCGGCAAGGCCGGCACCGGGAAATCGACCCTCCTCGAGCACTGGCGCTCGCAGACCCGCAAGCGCATCGCCGTCCTGGCCCCGACCGGAGTGGCCGCCCTCAACGTCCGCGGCCAGACCATCCACTCGTTCTTCGGCTTCAAGCCCGACACGACCCCCGACGCCGTCCGCAAGCTCGGGAAGCCGCGCGGCGCGGCCGCCGACCGGGCCGCCCTCTACCGCAACCTCGACGCCCTGGTCATCGACGAGGTGTCCATGGTCCGGGCCGACCTCATGGACTGCGTCGAGAAGTTCCTCCGCCTCAACGGCCCTCGCCCCAGGGAACACTTCGGCGGCCTGCAGATGATCTTCATCGGCGACCTCTACCAGCTCCCACCCGTCGTCACCTCCCGCGAGCGCGATCTCTTCGCCGGCCCGTCCGGCGCGTTCCTCTCCGCGCGCCCCGCCGTCACCACCGCCCGGGCCGGCCCGCGCGGGGCCTCCGCCTCCCCCCCGGCCCCCTCCGGCCGCTACGAGTCGCCCTACTTCTTCTCGGCCCGCATCTTCGCCGAGCCGACGTTCGACATGGAGCTCGTCGAGCTCGAGAAGGTCTACCGCCAGACCGACGCCGGCTTCATCGGCCTGCTCAACGCCATCCGCAACCGCTCGGTCGACGACGCCCACCTGACCCTCCTCAACAGCCGCCTCGATCCCGCCTACGCGCCCCCGGACGGCACGTTCGCCATCACCCTGACCAGCACCAACGACCTGGCCTCGGCGCGCAACCGCGAGAAGCTGGCCGCCCTGCCGGGCCGCCCCCGCCGCTACGAAGGCTTCATCGAGGGCGAGTTCGAGCGCTCCTCCCTCCCGACCGACGAAATGCTCGAGCTCAAGCCCGGGGCCCAGGTCATGCTCCTCGTGAACGACCGCAACGGCCGCTTCGTCAACGGCACGATCGGCCGCGTCTCCGGGATCGTCAAGGTCCCCGACGAGGACGACGTCATCGTCGTCGAGCTCCCCGGCGGCGAGGAGATCGACCTCTCGCCCTACACCTGGGAGCTGTTCCGCTTCCGCTACGACGCCGGCGCGGACCGCATCGAATCGGAGTCCGTGGGCGCCTTCACCCAGTACCCCCTGCGGCTGGCTTGGGCCGTGACCATCCACAAGAGCCAGGGCAAGACCTTCGACCGCGTGGTCGTCGACATCGGCCGCGGGGCTTTCGCCCACGGCCAGGTCTACGTCGCCCTCAGCCGCTGCACGAGCTTCGAGGGGCTGGTCCTCAAGACCCCCATCCGCCGCAGCCACATCTGGATGGACTGGCGCATCGTCCGCTTCCTGACCCGCTTCCAGTACCGCAAGGCCGAGGAAACCCTGCCCGCCGCCGACAAGCGGGCCCTCGTCCTCGAGGCCATCCGCGCCGGCCGCGAGCTCGACATCGTCTATCTCAAGCCCGACGACACGAAATCCCGACGCCGCATCCGCCCCGAAGCCGTCGAGATGATGGAATACCGCGGCCGCACGTTCGAAGGCCTCCGGGCCTACTGCCACACCCGCCGCGAATCCCGTACCTTCCGCCTCGACCGCATCCTCGAGATCGCCCCGGCCGGCTGAATCTCAGCCGTCAATCGCCGAGAGCTTCCCCGTAGCAGGTCGCTCCGGGCCGGTCTGCTTGGATCTTGTCGGTCGTGTAAGCGATCTCGGCCGGCCTCCTTGGATCATAGACGTAGATCCGGAGGACGCGGATGTCAGTCAGGCCGGTGTTGATCGTCCTGGACGCGGTCGTGTCGACGGCCAAGGCCGTGAACTTGCCCGTGACGACCGTCCGGGCGTAGGCCGTCAGGACGAGGACCGCCAAAAGGCCCATGGCCACCAACAGCGCTCCCGGATGGCCTTGAGGATCCTCACTTTAATGATGAAGCTCGATCCCCTCGAGATCGTTCTTCAGCACCAGCACGTCGATCAGGACTTCGCATATCACCTCAGGCCCAGCTTATTCTCCGCTTCCTCAAGAGTGACCCATTTTCTGCCCTTCCGTTTGGCCCGCGCCAGGGCCTCTTTCCCGAGGGCATGATCTTCCAGGACTTCCAACAGCTCTTCCATCTGCCTGAACTCCTCATAATCGACCGGAACGCCGACAGGCTTGTTCCTTGACGGTCAACATCTCAGGCTCCTGTTGACTACTTTAGCGGACGAGCGGGAAGGCCGGAAGTCGGGAAACGGCTATCGTGTCCCCGAATCAAAGGTCGAACAGGGCAAAGGTCTCGGCGAAGACGAGGCGGCGGACCTTCTTCATTTCGACGGCCCGGGCCGTGGTCACCGGCCTCCCGGCTGCGGTCGCCAGCTCGTCCGACAGGAACTCCTCGTACTCGCGCACGGCCACCCGGTGGGCCTTGAGCTGGATCCCCCTGGGGACCTCGAGCTTCCCCGTCCACAAGAATTGACCCGGCTCGCCGCCCGCCGCCCGCTGCGCCTTCAGGGTCACGGCGGTCTTCGGGACCTCGGTCCAGCCGACCTCTTCCGGCAGGGCCAGGCTGCGCGTCTCCAGCGCGACCTCGATCTCGCCCGGCCCGCTGCCCGCGGCCGCCTGCACGTAGGACGCTCCGCTCACGGTGATGTTCATCTCCTGGAGATTCGACCGGTTGAAGGCCAGCGAGACCGTCCGGTCCGGCGCCAGCTGGATGAAGTCGGCCGTCACGACCTTCGACAGGTGCGCTCCCGCCACCGACGCCGGCTGGAACCGGGCCAGCGCCAGCCGCACGAACGGATAATAGGCGTCGTGGGGGTCGATCTCGATGTCGCAGTACCACAGGCCGCGCTCCTCGTCGTAGGCGACCTTGTGGCCGACGGCCGTGAAGGCCCGCATGCCCGGAAGCTCGGGGATCGACAGCCCGCCCAGCGTCTCCTCCGCCAGCGTGAAATCGCCGGGGGCCGGGTACTCGGCCGTCGGGATCGTGCCCGCCCGCCACAGCGGATCGAGGCCCCAGAGGGTCACGTAGGGTCTCAGCTCTTCGGGCACGGACGGCAAAGCGAGCGCCGCTTTGGCCGCGACCTGGGGCTTGACCTGGACCTGCGGACTGACGGCTTGGATCTTCGCCCCCGCGGTCTGGGGCTGAAGGGCGCCCCTCGTCGTCGCCGCCGGCCCCGCGGCGGCCACCCTCTCGGTCGGGACGCCCGGCGTCGCGTTCAAGACGACGCCCAGCAGCTCGCCGTCGCCCGACGAGAACCACGGCCGCTCGAGATACACCCTCAGCCCGCCGCCTTTCCGTATGCTCGTGAACCTGCCGGCCTCGCGCTTGCGCTCCCAGCCGAAGGTCGGCACGACGTAGACGACCCGCGGCATGGCCGGCGGGGCGGCGTTGGGCACGTCGACGACCAGCGGATCGCTCCGGCGGATGAGCAGCTCGGGCTTGGCGGCCACCGCCTCGGGCATCTGCTCGCGGAAGCGGGTCGTCTCGGTCAGGGTGTAGGCCACACGCCGGTACTTCGTGTCGCCGAACTCGTGGCGGTGGGCGGCCGGGTCGTTCATCCTGAACGCCGTCGTCCCCCTCGCCAGATCCTGCTCCAGGACATGGGCCGCGCCGTCGAGCGTCTTCCAGGACTTCTCGGCGACGTTGTCGACCGGCTCCTTCCATTCGGCCGCGATCTCGACCTTCTGGCTGCTCGAGCCGTGGACGTCGAGCTCGGCGTCGAACGCCGCGTGCGTATCGCCCAGCCCGCGCTTGACGCCGAACCTCTTCGCGCCCGGCCTGCCCAGCGGCTGCTGGACGGCGTGGGTCAGGACGACGGTCCGGAACGGGGTCATCATCCAGTGCGATGCGTTGACGGCCAGGCTCTTGATCTGGCCCAGGTTGATCCTCGGCAGCTGGAAGACAGGCCCCAGCTCCCGGGCCGGCGCGACCTGGGTTGGGACCACTTCCGGCCGGACCTGCTGGACCTGGGCCTGCTTGACTTGCATCGTCGGGGGCGGCGCGGCCTGCGCCTGCTCCCGGGACTGCGCCGGGGCCTGGGCCTTTCCGGCCGGCCCCGCGACGTCCTTCTTGATCCCTACGGGCGCGACGAGCAACGGCCCGGTCGCCTGCGGGGCCTGGAGGATCTTCTTCGGGATGGCCAGCTCCGGCTTTTCCAGCCATTTGAACAGGCCGACGTTCGGCAGGACGGGCTCCGGGAACCAGCAGCTCAGGCGGAGCGTCACCACGTCCGATTTCTTGAGATGGACGGTCAGGACCCTCGAGGCCGCGTTCCACTCGGCCGGCCTGGCGCCCTCGACGGCCCGGATGCGGAACGGCCTCGCGTCCGGCCACTTGCCCTCGAACTCGATCCGCAGGGGCTTGTCGGCCGGGACCCCCGGCAGGCCGCGGACGACGACGCCCTTGGCCCACGGGTCGGGGAAGTACGGCAGCTCGACCTCCTCGGCCGGCTCGATCTCCCGGAGCTCCCCCGGGTCCTTCGCGGCAATGAGCCCGTAGAGGTCCTTGCGCGGCCCGCCCCCTTCGGCGTCGAGCGCGCCGTGGGTCTCGGCGCCGAGCTCGGACGTCTTGGGCGGCACGACGTGCCGCTCGGCCGTCTCGGCCGTCGCGACCGTGTCCTTCGCGACGGCGTCGTTGAAGCTGCGGATGACGACGTCATCCACGGTCTCGCCCCGCTTGGGGCTTTCCCTCGGCACCACGACCGGCGGGGCGACGGGGTCGAACCGCGAGTAGGACGCCGGCTCCTTCGGCGGCGCGGGGATGGCCTTGCGGGCGTCGTCCGACTCCGGCCCGACGCTGTTGCCGGCCAGGTCCACGGCCCGGGCCCTCAGCCGGTAGCGGCCGCCGAACCTCAGCTTCGGCAGCGAGCCGGGCGCGGGCTTGAACGCCGTCTCCAGCCGGAACGACATCGCCGCCCGGCTCTGGATGGCGGCGGCCCGGTCGTCCTTGTCGATGGTCTTGCCCGGCCGCGGCGCGACGAGGCTCCAGCCGTCCCAGCCGAAGAGCGTCTCGTGGGCGAAGAGGTCCTCCGACGAGCCGTCGGCCGCCTCGGTGACGCTCTCGGACACGAAGCCCTCGTCCTCGAGGGTCTCGCTGCGGCCGCCGCGCAGGAAGCTGTAGGTGCCGACCCGCTTGCAGAGCGAATGCCACCTCTTGCCCGCTTCGTCCCAGACGTCGACCCGGTAGCCCTGGACGAGGTCCTCGGCATAGAACGTCGCCTCCCGGCGGCCGGCGAGGGCCTGGTGGTGCTCGACGGACATCCTCAGAGCCTCGGCCAGGACGACGGCGTTGCCCGTCCGGACGACGGAGAACCCGTTCGACCGCAGGGCCGGCAGCTCGCCGGTCGCCCGGTCCTCGGCCCGGTCGGCCAGCTCGGCCGTCTTGAGGGCCGCGCCGTCGACGTCGATCTGGATGAGATCGAACTTGTCCTCGTCCGAGAGGTCGAGGAAGCCGTCGACGATCTCGGGCTTCGAGGACCGCGGCGCGGCCTCAAAGGTCCCGGCGGCGACGTTCATATTGCACCGCGTCCACGGCGTCCGGTCGTCGGGCCGGCCGCGGGGCACGATCCGGGCGACGAAGCTCGACGGCAGGCGGCCCGACGGCGCGTCGACCTCGAAGTCGAGGGCCAGGCCCATGAGCCGCATGAGCGCCGGGTAGCTGGTCAGCGAGGAGACGGCCTGGTGGAAATCGAGCTCGGGCGGCGCGAGGGGAACGCGCTGGACGACCGGCCGTTTCGTCTTGGGGTCGACGACGGCCTTGTTCCGCGGCTGGTGGTAGAGCCGCAGGAGGTAGAAATCCTGCGGGGGCGAGGGCTTTTCGGAGACCGGCATGGCCTTGACCTTCTGGCGGTCGATCGTCGACCGGACCGACTGGGCCATGACCGATTCCGTCGTCCGCGGCTGGACGTCGCCGGCGAAGCGCGGGCTGACGACCGGCTTCAGGCGGACCTGGGCCAGGGCCTCGCTGCGGAAGACGCGCTCGATGGCCGGAGGCTCCTCGGGCGACTCGGCCGCGACGTTGATGTACTGCTGGGCGACGAACGACTGGACGTGCTTGACCGGGAACGACAGGACCGCCCGCCGGCTCAGGTCGGCGACCTTGAAGGGCACGACCGGCGAATCCGGCTGGAAAACGGCCTGCCACAGGCCCGGGTCGGGGTCGGGGCTGACCCTCTTGGCCTCGACGGGGGCCGCTTTCTCGAACTGGACGTCGAAGGTCAGGCCTTTGACGGTCCCGGCCCAGTCCAGGACCTCGGGGAAGAGGCCCAGATGGGGCTTCGGGCCGGCCTCTTCGGGCAGGCGGATGGAGGCGGCCGCCGAGAACCTCAGCTTGCCGCCCTTTATCCCGTTCGGAAGGAACGCCCACACGACTTCGGGCTTAGCCATGGCTTGTCTCCTTGTCGCTCATCGCTTGTCTCGCTCTAGGCGAACGCCTCGCAGTAGTCGAGCCAGTGGCTCTCGTCCATGATGTCCGTGAACAGGGGCGGCGGGGAATGCCGGAACGAGCGCTCGACCTTGAGGGTGACCTTGGCGCTGAAGAACAGGACCTTGACCTTGACCGTCAGCGAGGCCTGCCCCCAGACGCGGTTCGAGGCCTGCTCGTAGGTCAGGGACAGATAGAACTCGGCCGAGATGCTGATGATGCCGAGGACCTCGAGGCTTCCCTTGCAGCGGACGTAGCCGGTGATGGTCACGCTGTCGTCCTCGTACTTGAAGTAGATGCCGGCCATCAGCGTGATCCCGCCGCTGGCGACCCCGATGTCCATCGAGAACGAGCCGCCGAACTCGAGGGCCCCCTCGATGAGCTTGATGCCGTTCGGCTGGAGCTCGATGGCGAAGAACCCGCCGCCGCCGAACATGGCCACGGTCAGGAGGAAGGGGTTCGAGCGCTCGTTGAAGGCGAAGCGGAAGACGAGGGGGTCGCCCGTGAAGGGCAGCGTGACCAGGGCCGTGAACTTGATGTTCTGGAGGGTGAAGACGCCGAAGGCCACGCTCGGGATGTCGAAGGCGTAGCCGAGGCGGGCCCGCGAGGTGTCGACGTCGAGGATGGGCTCCCCGAGCCCGCCGGCGCCGCCCATGCCCGGGAGCTTGACCTTGTCGAGGAGGTCCTTGACGAAGTCGAGCGGCCCGGCGAACTGGATGGCCGTGATCGTCGGGTCGAAGACCGTCTTCTGGCCCTTGCGGGAGGTGAACGTGAACTTCGAGAACTTGATGCGGATGAGAGAGATGATGGGGTGGACGAGGTCGAGGGTGAAGTCCCGCAGCTCGCCCCGCAGCTCGTAGGTCGGCTCCCGGCCGTCGAGGTAGGCGACGTTCTTGACGTCGATCGTCAGGGTCGCTTTGGTCCCGTCGCGGTTGGCGATGAAGACCGTGAAGTTCTGGAGCGGCGGCTTCCAGTTCACCAGGGTGTGGACCTCGGCCGGGAAGCCCTTGGCGTCGTTGCGGAGCTCGTTCTTGATGGTCAGGGCCTCCTCGGGTCGGCTCAGGAAGTCGGTGACGGCCGCGATGACGTCCTTGAGCAGGAGGCCGCCGAGGAGCTTGGCCTTGTCGTCGAAGAACTTCTTGGGATCGAAGCGGCCGCCGATGACGTCGGCCAGGGCCGATTCGGCGGCGGCCATGGCGTCGGACGCGCCCGGCGGCAGGAGCCCGCCGACCGGGCCCAGGGCCCGCGACAGGCCGACGATGGGAAAGCTCGGGGTGGCCACGCCCCCGGACTTGTCGCCCCCGCCGGCCCCGAAATCGAGGCCCGGGGCCCCGGGGACGGCGGCGAAGACCTCGCCCTTGTTGGCCCCGCCCAGGCCGTTCTGGAGGTAGGTCCTCGGGTAGCGGATGGCCGTCCCGCCGAGCTTGACGAGGGACTTGAGGGCCGGGACGGAGACCTCGGCCTCCTCCATGACCGGGAAGAAGAGCGGCTGATCGACGTCTTTCCACTCCTCGACCTTGACATGGGTCGCGGGGGACCTTACGGAGAACGTGATGCTCGCGGCCTCGAGCTCGGTGTCGCCCTGCTTCTTCGGGGCGGCGAAGGCGACCTTCCGGCCGTTGAAGGGCGGCCGGCGGCGCTCGAGCTGGGAGGCGTGGGCGTAGGCCTCGACGACCTGCTTCATCCGGCTGACGTCGAAGGCGTAGATGGCGTCGACGAAGGCCATCGGGGTCGTGAACTCGGCCCTGTTGCCCGACCAGTCGGTCGCGACGCAGTGGAAGCGGAAGTCCTTGTTCTGGACGCGGGGCCAGAACGCCGACTGGAGGGCGCCGCCGAACATTTGGCTCGCCGCCGGGTCCTCGAGGGGCGGGGTCATGAGGGTCGTGATCCGGACCTTGCGGAAGGGGATCTCCCGGCCCTCGAACGGCTGGAAGGGCGCCGGGAAGGCCTTCTCGGGATCGCGGACGATGATGTACATCCGCTGGAAGAGGTAGGCGATCTGCTTGCCGTCCTGGCCCTTGCGGAACTTGCGCTCGGTGATCTTGACCAGCGAGGCGGCGTGGCCGAAAGGCATCAGGAAGCCCTTGTAGACGACCTTGACGTAGTGGTCGCGGCCCATGGTCGCCCTGTGACGCCACTCCTCGACCGAAAGCGGCGTCGGCAGCCACATGCCGGACGAATCGAGCCAGGCGCCGAGGGAGGTCAGCATCAGGCGCTCGACCTCGACGGGTTTCGGCTGCCAGGCCGACGTGCCGTACTTGAGGCCGAAGTTGCTCGTCAGGTGGACGATCTCGTGGCGGTCCTGGCGGTCGAGCGACATGCGGAAGGGGGCGTTCGAGTGGCCCGGCCCGGGCGTCGGGGCGTCGGGGTTGCAGTCGGGCGACCAGACGGCGCGGACGGCCATGTAGGGGCTGCCGCTGTCGACGATCGAGCCGTCGGGGTTGGCCGCGGCCAGGCGCGTGTGCCAGAGCTCGGTCCGGCCGTTGCGGGTGACGGCCCGGATCGAGTGGGCCCAGAGGTTCAGGGCGTGCGGCGAGAGGATGAGGCGATAGGGGAGCTCGAGGGCCGTCTGGTGGGCGGCCGGCTCGGCGATCTTGAGGACAGCCAGGTTGAGCTGGGCGGGGACCTTCGAGACCCGGGTCTGGTGGATGTTCTGGCGCGGCGCGCCCCCGGGGAGGATGATCGGGACGTAGGCGGGCGGGGTGAACGAGACGGCGTCGGAGGCCGTGACCGGGGCGATGGCCCGCGGCTGGATCTGCCCGCGGACGGGCGCGGCTGTCCCGGCCGTCGGGACGCGGGGCGGGATGGCCACGCCGACCAGGCTCGGCTCCAAGCTCTCCCAGGAGAGGAGGGACTCGATGGTCAGAGGGATCTCGGAGATCTCCTTGGGGACGAGGAACGCCAGGCGGGTGGGGCCGGCGATCCGCGAGAGGACGGGCGGGGGCGAGGGGGTTTCGGAGGTCGTCGGCTCGGGCCGCGTCTTGGCCTCCTTCTCGTCGGGCTTTATGGCGGGGCCGGCGGTCTCATAGAAGGCCTGCTCGGCGATGTGCTGGGGCGGGAAGTGGACGATGAGGTAGGCCGGGTTGGCGGCGTTCTGGCGGACGAGGGCCGGCCGGGGGCCCTCCTGGATCCGCAGATTGACGCACTCGAACTCGAGGGCCAGGAGGTCGTCGGGGCGCAGGACCGAGAACTTGAGGTTCTGGAGGGGCACGAGAGGCTTGTCGGCGATCTTGGCTTTGATCTGCGGCCGGGTCGTCTGGGTCAGCTGGAGCGGGTCGACGCCGTTGACGACCGGGGTCATGCCGACGACGCCGGCGAAATAGAGGAACCGGCGGCGGGTGAGCTCGCCGGGCTTCTCCGGCCCGTTGCCGTTCCCTTCGCGGTCACCCCCGGGCGTTCCGCCGGGACCCGGGCCCTCGGCCGGTCCCGGCTTCTTGTCGTCGCGCTCGTTGTCGCTCATGGTCTCCCCCGTTGGTCAGATCGGGAATGGATCGGGGATATGGGAGAGCGCCGAAGGCTCTCCCGATTGAAAAATCGGGTGACGGGTGTCGTATCCCCGAATTGGAAACTCATAACTGCGAGTTATTTATAAACCGTGGCGCGGGCCCGAGTCAAGCGAAATCCTCGCCTGCTCACACCCCGATACACCCTTGGCATGTCGGGGCGCGGCTCCGGCCTCACTCCTCCTCACCGCGGCCCGGTGTGAACGGGGAAACGGGCATCGCGTCCTCCGCGTCGAGTTCGCGCTTCCTGCGCCACCTCTCCGCATAGGCGTCGGCGATGACGACGCCCGGCTCGTCCTTCCACTTGTCGCGAGGCAGGGCCTCGACCTTGACCAGGTGCTTCTTGAGCGGGCAGAGGTCCCAGTAGGCGCACCAGTCGCAGAGGGCGCTCTCGCGGGGGGCGAACTCGCGCTCGGCCTCGACGCGGTCGATGAGCGCGGCCACGCCGGCCTTGAGCGTCTCGAGGGCCTCGGGGGTCCGGGTCGAGCGCATCTCGACGTCGAAGGCAACCTCGTGCCAGACGAGCCGGACCTCCTTGGCCTCGGGCCAGAGCTTCTGGACGCCGATCTGGTAGAGGGCCAGCTGGCGGTCGTCGTCGAGCTCCTTCTGCTCGGGCAGGGCCGACCCCGTCTTGTAATCGTGGATCTCGAAGGCCCCGTCGGGCGCCAGCATCAGCCGGTCGATGATGCCCTTGCAGCGGTACCGGCCCCGGTCGTCGAGCGGGAACCGGATATAGCGCTCGAGGCCGAGCACCCGGCCCTCGTCGAACGGATGGTGGCGCTTATAGTAGTCCTCGATGAAGCGCCGGCCCATGAGGCGATAGTCGTCGGGCGTGCGGCCCCGCTTGCGGATGCGGACCTCGGCGTGCCAGCGGGCGGCCCAGTCCTTTTCGTAGTAGTCCAGGAGCTCCTCGAGGGGCGCGACCCGAAAGGCCCGCTCGCGGTAGAGCCACTCCATGGCGTCGTGAAAGCGCTGCCCGAGGAAGGCCTCGACGCCCTCCTCCTCGCGCTTGATGCCGTCCACGTAGATGAACTTGTACTGCAGCGGGCACTGCTCGAACTTGCTCAGCTGTGAATGCGAATATTCGCTCATGGGATCAGTCCTGTCAGCCCATCCCTTTCGATCCTTATCTGGATAGGTTTAAGCATATCAGGTCTTTCGCAGCTTTTCCATGAGGTCCTTCAGGGTCTTTTCTGAGACCTTCTTGCTCCGGAATGTTATTCTCCTTTCTTGAAAGACGCAGGAGCCCCTGCGTTTTTCTCACTCAGCCTAAGATCAATAGATCCGGAAGCCGCGGCGGGAGCCCATCCGGGCGACGTGGCCGGCCTTGTCGGCCTCCTCGACGCCGAAAAAGGCCATGTGGACGACGGCCTCGTCGACGGCCAGGGCCGAGCCGACCATCCCCGGGCCCGCGTAACGGAAATACGAGCCCATCCCGACCGATTCGTTCTTCTGCTCGTCGCAGGCGGCGGCCGACGCGAGGAACGAACGGGCCTCGCCCACGGCGAGAGCGGTCTCCCCGCGCTTTTCGACGGCCTCTTGGCCGGCGGTCTTCGCCTTTTTCGAGCGCTCCCGGCGTTTCCGCTCCTCGGCGGCCAGCATGGCCTCCATGGCGTAGCTCTTGACGAGCTTGGGGAACAGAAGCCCGAAGGCGGCGGGCCTCGAGACGAAGTCGAAGCCGACGGGCTTGCCGTCGAGGACGACGAGCAGGCCCTTCTGGCCATCGACGATTTTGAACGACTTCAGGTAGTCGTCGAGCTCGGCGCCCTTGGCGTCGTAGACGTCCTTCATGGCCCCGGTCCTCGTGGGAACGGCGGCGAGGTGGGCGACCTCGGCGACCCGGTCCCAGACCTTGTGCTGGTCCGACGAAAAGCCCCGCTCCGCCCTGAGATTCTCGTGCACGACCACCATGTTCGCGCTCCGCAGCTTGCAGTCCATCTGGTGGCCCGACTCGACGAACTCCCTCGAGACGTAGCTCCAGCGGCCCTGCTCGGTGCAGCTGACCGGGACCTTGAGGCCCGACTTCGGGGCCACCAGGATGGTCGTGTTGACGATCCGGTTCTGCTTGGCCCCGGCCAGCTCCTCGCCGTCGAGGAGCAGCACGGCGACATCGCCCTTGTTCTCGACCCGCAGCTCGGGCACGGAGCCGCCCTCGCTCGTCTCGGTGACCGTGAAGACGCCCCGCTCGAGGGCCTCGCGGAGGGTGATGTACTCGGGCCCTCCGTTTTGCGGCCGGGTCAGCGGGAAGACGGCCATGTTCTCGAAGCTCTGAGCCTCGCCGATCCCCATTTCCTTCAGATAATTTTCGATAGTTCTCCCCATTTGATTTTCCTCTCTTTCTCCGGTTTTCTTAGTTCGTCTTCAGCCCCGTGCGCGGCCGCCCGAAGGCGGCCGCCGGGCTAGGGCGGGTTGTTTTTCGAGGTTCCCGGCATCGACCTTCCTCCTTAGCTATTTAAAAGATCTCTCCGATCTCGTCTTTAAGATCGGCGGCCGGCACCCCGGCCAGCTCGGCGGCCCGTTCGATGTCCAGGATCCCGGAGGCCACGGCCTGGTGGATGAGCCGTCTGAAGCGCGTCGCCCGTTCCGCCCCGGCGTACTCGACGGGCTCGGTCACCGTCCAGCCACGGGCGTTGACCGTCTCGCGGAACGAGCGGAACTGCCGATCGCCGGCGAGGCCCAGCGACTTGGCCCGCCACATGATCGCCTGGAGCGAGATCCCGTATGTCGTCTTGATCTCGGCCAGCTCGGCGAGCGAGACCCGCCGGCGCGGCGGGCCTTCCCCGAAGACCCTCGCGACGGCCTCCCGCGGCAGCAGGAACGCTCCGGCGAACTTCTGGCACAATCCTTCGGCCCCCTCCTTGTCCGGCAAGTCGCACAGGAGATGGGCCAGCTCGTGGGCGGCCGTGAACCGGACCCGGTCGGGCGGGACGTCGCGGCTGACGGCGACGAACGGCACGGCCGGCTCGCCGCCGAAGACCCCCGAAAGCCCCTCGAAGCCCTCGATGCCGCGCGTCTCGTAGACGCGCACGCCCCGATCCTCGAGCAGGCCCAGGAGGTTGACGATCGGGCCCGAGCCGAGGTCCCAGCGCCGCCGGACCGCGCGGGCCGCGGTCTCGACCTGCTGTTCGTCGGCGACGGTCTCGCCGGCCACCGGGTTCTCGAAGGCGGCCGCCGCCCCAAGGAGCGCCTCGAGCTCGAGATATTTCTGGAGATAGTCGGCGAGCCGGTACTTGAGGGCGGACGCCGACTTGGCCGGGAGCTTCTCGCCCGCCCGGAAGCGGATGCGCTCGGGGCCGGCTCCGGTCTCCCAAGCACGGACGTAATGAGAGCGGCGCTCGGAGAGCGAAGGGAAGTCGGCGTCGATCATTATGCTGTATAACACTTCGGGGCCCGCTTCGGGCCTGCCCTCGGGTCGTTTTTCGGGGCCCTTGTTGGGCCCTTCTTCAGGCCCCCGGCTCTCTTCCCACAAAAGCACGGGCTCGGGCGCCGCTCTCTTCAGCCATTTCCCGAGGAGGCGCTGCCTGCGGAACATCGGGCGTTCCATTCGGGCCCCGACGGGCTCGTCGGTCTCCTGCCGGATCAGGAGAGCCGGGGCGAGCTCGACATCGGCCGGCCGGAGCGGCGAGGCCCCCCAGGTCGCCGTTCCCAAGACCTCGACCAGGCGCTCCATCACGTCGGGAGAGGGCATCATCCGTCCCCGCTCGTACTTGCTGATGGCCTGTTTCGTGACCCGTCCGCCGAGCTTGGCGGCCAGCTCCTCCATGCTCAGCCCGGCCATCTTGCGGGCCGCCCGCAGACGTACCCCGAACGGCGGCTCGAACGGCTTGCTTCCCGGTGTGTCGGTCATTTCATCCCCTGTAGGTAGACAA
Source organism: Candidatus Aminicenantota bacterium (assembly GCA_037447475.1). Classification (GTDB taxonomy): domain Bacteria; phylum Acidobacteriota; class Aminicenantia; order Aminicenantales; family Saccharicenantaceae; genus RBG-16-66-30. Next base: position 6,478 of record JBBIGP010000010.1, on the reverse strand, counting down.
TATAATACTTTTAATGCCGTTTGTCAACTTCTTTTTTGAAAATGGTCGGCGCCTCTTGACACGGCCGACGATAGGTTCATCGCGTGCGCCGTGGCCCTCAAGGCCGAGGTCATCGTCACCGGCGACCGGGCCCTCCTCGACATCGGCAACTACATGGGCATCCGCATCCTCAGCCCACACGACTTTCTGGAATTGGAGCCATGATCGATCCGGGTCAGGAACGGTTCTGCTTCGGGTTCGGGGCTTTCCTTCAGCTGGCCGACGACCTTCAGGACGTCGAGGATGACGCCCGGCGCGGGCACATGACGGTCTTTTCGCAGGCGGCGGTCCGAGGAGAGGCGCTGGATCTCCTGCTCTTCAAGTATCTATGGTTCATCGCCGCGATCCTCGCACGGAACCCGGGGCGTGGGCGGCCGGGCGGCGCCGCGCTGCGCGCCGTCATGCTCCGGGCCTGCACCCTCATGGCCCTGGAGTCGGCCGGGAAATACCGCGGCCGGTTCGGGCGGAAAGCGCTGCGGCTCTGCCAGGCTTCGTTCCCCGCCCGGTTCTCCTATCTCCGCAAGCTCCGCCGGAAACTGGAAGGCCGGTTTCTCGACGGACGGCCGACGATCGCCGACGCCGACCCCGTCCTGACCGCGTTCCTATCTCTCTCTTCGCGGGCCCTCGGCTTCCGACCCTAGGCCCGTTCAGGCGCCCATCCTGTCAGAGCCTATCCTAAATCGGTCATCAGTCCCGGATGCTTCGCTCGGAGCCATCCTTCGACCGCATCCCTGAGCCGGCCCGCCAGCGCGGCCATCTCATCGAGCTCCTTTTCCGTGATCGAGCCGGCATGATTGTATTCGCTGACATTGCGTTTCTTGCGGAACGCATCCAAGCTCCCCAACGTTTTTCCGTCCGCGCCGATCGTGTATTCGAGCGAACGGATGACCCGAAAATGATGGGAGCCCTTGACAGCACGGAATCCGGAGGCAGCCAAGGCCGCTTTGGCGCATTGGAGGGCCGCGTTATATGCGATATTGAACCGCCAATCACGGCTCAGCCCGGCGCTCCGGCAATCTGCGAGATCTCGATCCACCAGAGTCAGCAGGTGCGAGATCTCCTGCGGGCTCGGAACGTGCTCAAGAAGCCAGCCGTTCTCGAGCCATACGGACAAGCTCATCGGCATCTCCCATGAGCGGGATCAACGGGCCCTTGAAGATCGACATCAGAAAGTGATCGCCTTCGGAGAGCCGCTTCCGGAACTCGGCTTCGGACATGACGCATGGATTGATCTCTCGACGCAAGATCTCCTGGGCCGGACCGAGCCTCTCGACGACCTCGGCAAAGGCCGCGTCGCCGACCACGAGGACATCGACGTCGCTTGCTCTTGTCGCCGTCCCGCGGGCGATCGAACCATGCAAGACCGCGGCCTTGACCGATGCGCCCATCGGCTTGAGCCTCGTGCGCAGGACGTCCGCAACCCCCTGGGTTTTCGTCGTCAGGCTCTTCAACTCGTCATGGATCGGGCAATCCGGGTCGGCCTGAAAATGGACCTGGTTGTCCCTGACGCTTCTCCGGATGATGCCCGCATCGGACAAGCGTTTGAGCTCCCGCTGGCCCGCGCCGGGCGAGACCCCTGTGAGGCGAAGGACCTTCCTTAAGTGGAACGACTCGTCAACGTGTCCGTAGAGAAGCGCAAGAATGGATCTTCTTGTTTTGCCGAATAAGCTCTCAAGAAGCCCGGAGGATAGTCTTTTTGCACCCATAATGAGTACAATTGTACTCATATTGGATACTGATTGCAACATATCTTTCTCATTCTTTCCGGGCTCCGGTCATTGATCATGTTCTTCACTGCGGCTCTCTTGGGACCGTTCTCGGGCGTCCAGTAATAATGACGCTCCTCTTTGCAATAATTCTCACTTCAAGAAGCTACGGCATGGCCTCGCAGATCAGCGGCGATATCGCTTAGAAGGTCATCAGTTGCCCCGAAATTGCCGTTTTAGCCAAGGCACTAAAGGAAGACCCGCCGGAGCGAGGGGCTGAGGCCGATGAGGATCTTGTAGTCGGAAACGCCCGCCGCCTGGGCCAGGTCATAGAGCGGCAGCTCGGCCTCGCCCTGCCGGCCGACGAGGGTGATCTCGTCGCCGGTCGAGACGTCGTCGTGGCCCGTGGCCAGGAGATAGCTGTGGCTGGCGGTCACGTCGGCGATGAAGGGAAACTTCTTCCCCCGGACGAGCGCCGAGGCCCGGCCGCCCAGGGTGTGGGGCACGCCGTCGGAATAGCCCAGGGCCGCCGTCACGACCCGCTCCGGCTTTTCGGCCACGAACTTCCGGAAGTAGGAGAGCCCGTCGCCCGGCTTCAGGTCCTTGACGTAGGCCGCCCGGGTTTTCAGCGACAGGGCCGGCCGCAGCGTCATCCGCTTCAGCCGGTGCTCCTCCTCGGTCGGATAGTGGCCGTAGATGGCGATCCCCGGCCTGACCGCGTCCAGGAAATACTCCTCGCCGTAGCGGAAAATGGCCGTGCTGGCCGCCGCGTGGCGCAGGCCCACGGGCAGTCCCTCTATGCGGGCGGCCTCGGTCACGGCCAGGAAGCGGGCGAGCTGCAGGGCGTCGATCTCCGCCTCTTCGTTGAACGACTGGAAGACCCCGTCCACCCGGACATGGGCCAGGCCCGCGACGTTCCGCAGATACGCCAGGGCGGCCTCGTGCGGCACCCCGACCCGGCCGAGGCCCGTGTCGATCTTGACGTGGACGGACGCGCGCCTTTTCATCGCCGCGGCCCGCTCGTCCAGGGCCAGCACGGCGTCCGTGTAGACGGACTGGCTGATGTCGTGGCGCACGATGGTCTCGGCGTCCGCAGCGGCGAAAGGCCCGAGGTTGAGGACCGGGAGCCGGATGCCGGCCCGCCGCAGGGCGACCGCCTCGCTCAGCTTGCCGACCGCGAAGCTGTGGACGGGGACGCCCTCCAGGAATTTCGCGACGCCGGCCAGGCCGTGGCCGTAGGCGTTGCACTTGAGGACGGCCATGATGGGCCGGCCCCCGGCCTTCCGGCCGATCTGTCCGACATTGAATTCGATGGCCTTCAGGTCGACCTCGATCCAGGGGTCGCACGAGCCGTGGATCTCCGGGCTTTCCGGCTCGGACCCGGGCCCGGGACCGGCCGCCCTCTCCCTCTCTTCTCTTCCCGGCCGGGAGCATCCGGGCGCGGCGCCGGCCAGCCCGCCCGCAACGACGGCCGCCCCCGCGCTCTTCAGGAACCCGCGCCGATCGATCTTTTTTCTATCCTTCATCGGTCCCTCCTGTTCCAAAATGGGGGACACAATACCCATTCCCCGATTTCGGGTCCCTATCGGCTTCCTCCTTCTCGAGCATTTTCGGCATTGGCCCCTCCTTGTCGCATTCGGGAAACATCATACCTATTTCCTTCTCTTGAGGGCAAGTTGCGTGCGGAAATAGGGGAATGAGTATCATGTCCCCCATTTTTCTTGACAAGGGCGGGGCGGCGGGGCCATAATCGGGCCATGGGAAATAACAATCAAATCAAGGTCCTCAGCCGGCGCGACGCGCTCAAGCTGGCCGGGACGGCCGCGGCCTTCTGCGCCTCTTTCGGCTTCCTCCACCGCGAAGGGGAAGCCGGGCCGCATGCCCAGAGCCAGGTCAAGGGCGAACTGATGCGGACCCACAAGATCAAGTGGGAGCGGGCCCAGATCAAATGGTACGCGGGAGACACGCTCCTCCACGCCGGAAACTTCCCGCCGGCCGTCCTCAAGCACCTCCAGAGCGACGTCAACGCCTCGGTCCAGATCAAATGGTACAGGTCCGGCCAGCTCCTGCAGTCCATGCACAAGATCGAGGCCAAGTGGTAGGGGTTCTGGATCGCGAGCCGTAACCCCAGCCGCACACGCCGCCGCATCTTGAGCGGCCAACAGGCGCGCCGCCTCGTCTTCGATCTCCGCCGCGACAGCCCCTTCTCGTTCGAATGCCTGGCCTGCGGCCGGTGCTGCCAGGGCAAGGTCATCCTCGTCGGCCCGCACGAGATCCTCGGCATGGCCCGCGTCCTCGGCGCCGGCACGACCGAATTCCTGTCCCGGTATACGGAAGGGGGCGGCACGACCCTGCGCACGACCGATGACAGCCGCTGCGTCTTCGTCGGGCCGGAGGGAGGATGCCGCGTCCACCCGCGCCGGCCGCTGGTGTGCCGCCTCTATCCCCTGGGACGGCAGACGGGCGGGGACGACGGGGAGGCGTTCGCTCTCTACGGCGCGCACCCCGGATGCCAGGCGGTCATCGGACGCGACGGCACGGTCGCTTCGTTTCTCGAGTCCCAGGGCGTCGAGCCCTATGTCGATTGGTCCCGGCGCTACAGCGAGCTCTACATCCGGATGATCGAGATCCTGGGCCGTGCGGAGCCCGAGCCGGAGTCCGCGGCGGCCGGCCCCCGTGTGGACAAGGAACAGAACAGGACGCCCCTCACAGCAAAAGCCCCAAGGGCTCCGTCGAATACAGGCCGGAGTGCGCGCAAGAAGGCAGGGACTCAACAGAGCGCGGAGCGGACGGGCCTCCCCCCTGACGGCTCTGAAACCTGGCCAGCGCCGACCGCGCAGCTCTCCCCCTGGCTCGACATAGACTCCTCGCTCGCCGAGTACTGCGCCGCGCGCGGCCTCGCCCCGCCCGCCGACATCGACGCGGCCATCGACCTCCACATCCGGGCCATGGAGGAGTGGCTCGAAGCCCTCGAAACCGGTCCGTCGGTCTCAGCCTGACAGCCGCGCCTCTGCAGCCGCGCCTCTGCCTTGGCTGTTGCATTCTACTAAAGGCCCTTTTGAGCCCCAAAATGGCCGTTTAAACCAACTGGCATTGTTTGGGGATTGGCTTACTTCTTTATTATCAACCAGAAGCAGCAGCCAAGGCACAGAAGACGCGGACGCGGTAGCGGCCGTCGCCGATGATGAACGGGTCGTAGGTATGGTCGAGCTTCCGCTGCGCGAGCCGGAACCCGCGCTCCCGGAGCAGCGACCGCCAGACCGCCATCGGGAACAGCCCCTGGGTGTGGACCTCGGAGACGATCTCCAGCCGGCCCTTGCGCCGGATCAGATAGACCATCGTCGCCTCGTAGGTCGACGAGCGCGGCCCGCGGGCGCGGTTGTTCTCGAACGTGACGAGCTCGACGTCCCCCCGCCTCCCCGTGTACACGAAGTTGTTCTCCCGGAAATCCTCTCTGACCAGGGCCACGATGAGCAGCACGCCGCCCGGCCGCAGGTGCCTGTCCGCGGTCGCCAGCGCCCTGCGGAGGTCCCTTCGGGTCGTCATGTACCCGATGGAATCGGGGATGGCGACGGCGTCGAACTTCTCGCCCAGCCGGACCGTCCGCATGTCGCCGCGGACGTAGCGGACTTCGGGGTTGAGCCCGCGGGCCAGCGCGAGCATCCCGTCGCTGATGTCCACGCCCGTCACCTCGAAGCTTTCCTTGAGAGTGTGGTCGTGGCCGCCGGCCCCGCACCCCAGGTGGAGCAGCGTCCGGACCTCGATCCGGGAATGGTCCCTGATGACCCTCGCGAGTAGCCGCGCGACGTCCGCATACTCTTCGGGGGACGCCAGCAGCGGCTCGGTCCAGGCCAGGTCGCCGTACGCCCGATAATTGGGGGACATGATACCTATTTCCCTTTTTCGGGGCCGCGCGTCAAGGAAAATAAGGAAATAGGTATCATGTCCCCCAATTTGATTTGTGAATTTGCTTCAAAACGGCCGTCTGGCAGACGGACCCCTTCGGTGGATGGCCTCGGCGCTCAGCTTCAAGCCGAGGGCCTTTATAACCTTCAGGATCGTGTCGAAGCCCGGGCTCCGCTCGCCGGAATACGTTTTACGCCCTATTGAGGTGAGAAAATCCGCGGCCGCCCGCGTCTTTTACTATGATCAAAATGATCGCTCAATTTTCCCTGTTGACAAGTTAGTATCATATTAGTACTATTTTAATGCCAAGAAAAATTCGAGAACTCATCAAGGACCTCGAAATGGCTGGATTTACCAATCGCGGCGGCAAAGGCAATCATCGCAATTTCGTTCACGGATCGGGAGTGGTCATAACGCTTTCCGGAAATCCCGGCGATGACGCCAAGCCTTATCAGGAAAAAGCCGTGCGCCTGAAGATAGAGGAAGCGAGACAATGAAAGAAAGCGACCGTTACCTCAAGATCGTTGCGTGGTCGGAAGAGGACGGGTGCTACGTCGGTTCCGTGCCCGGCTGGATCGGGCCCTGCTGCCACGGCGACGACGAGGCGCAGGTCTACAAAGAGCTCTGCGGCGTGGTCGACGAGTGGATCGAGATCTACAAGAAGGACGGCCGCCCCCTGCCCCCGCCCACCGCGAAGTCCTACTCGGGGAAGTTCGTCCTCCGCACCGGTCCGGAGCTGCACCGGGCCCTGGCGGTCAACGCCATGATGGAGGGCGAGAGCCTGAACACCTTCGTCGTACGGGCGCTCCGCAAGAGCGTCGGCTAAC
>JBBIGP010000009.1:0-53044 GCA_037447475.1 Candidatus Aminicenantota bacterium | reverse complement strand
CTCTTCGACGTTTTGAGTGGATAGTATAGAATCCGGGGATGAACGAAAAGACCCTGTTTCAACTGGCGTTGGGCTTGACGGATAGGAACTTGGTTTTGGGTGCCGTCCGGCAGCGGTCGCATTTCGGCCGTTATTATTCCCTTCAACCATCTTGAGGAAGCATATCAGACTCGCTTTCTTGACCTTCCCCCGGTGGGCGTTGGCATAGAGGTGTTCCGGAGTGGGCCGAGGTCGATCTCCGCGGGGTGCATACCGAACGTCCCCGCCGATTCGGGGATGTCTGGTTGGCGGTTGAGCTGGTGAAGCGATTGGGTCTGGATGAGTCTCTTCAGGAGGCCTTGGGCCGGAGGTCAATGACGATCGCCTTGTAGTGAAGACTCGGAAAGAGATGTTCGGGGCTACTTCTTTTCGGGTTCGGGCTTCTTGACGTCCTTCTTCCTGAGCGCGGTCTTCAGCAGGTCCCCGAATATCCCGAACTTGGGCTCTTCCTTGGGGATGGGCTTGAAGTCCTCTTTCTTCTCCCGGGCCCGCTGTTCGTCCCTGTCCTCCTCTTTCTCCTTGATGGCGGACAGGGCGGCCTGGACCGACTCTTCCTCTTCGATCTTCTCCTCGATGACCCGGCGCTCGCTCTTCCTCGGGCGCTGGGCCTTGTCGCCCTCCGCCTTGGGCTTCCTCTTCTTGAAGGCCTTCTCTTTCTTCGGCGGGGCGGCCGGGGCGGCGGCCGGGGCCTTGCGCCGTTCCACGGGCGGCTCGGCGGGCACGGCTTCGGGGGCGGTCCTCAGGATCTCCTCGGCGGCGGCCTCGAGCTCGGCCTCTCCGAGCGGGATGTCGCCGGCCAGATAGCCCGGGACCGCCGCCTCGGGGTAGGCCTCGCCGAACGGGACCTCGGCCGGGGCCTCCTCTTTGGGGACATAGGGCTCTTCGTAGGTGAAGACGCCCTTCTTTTTGTCGGACTTGGAGAATTCGGGGGAATTGAGGAGGGTGAACTCGACGTCCTCCTGGGTCGTCTGGCGGAGAAGGTCCGCGAGATGGTAGGCCCTCAGGAAATGGAGGGAATGGGACGTGGTCGCCAGGGCCGTGTCCTTGAAGATCCGGACGAGGAGGTCCTTGAGATCGAGCCCTTCCCTCTCCTCCGTGCAGGACAGGAGGCGGGCCAGGGTCTCGCGCTCGATGAAGATGATCTTGTTCGGCTCGGCGAACGAGAAGGCCTCTTCGCCCGTATCGACGAAGACGTCCGCCGCGGCGTCGTAGGCCGGGCGGGGCGCAGAGATCTTCTTCTTGGACTTCTTGACCCAGAACTTGAACGCGGTCGGCCCCGACCGCTCGAGCGTCAGGCTCGTTCCCTGGGGGATGTTGTGCTGGGCGTAGAAAGACTGGAGGCCCAGAAAGAAGTTCTGGGCGGGGAAGAAGTAGAGCGTGTGGACCTTGCCCTCCTCGGCGTCCGTGAAAATGTATTCCCGGGCCTTCGACAGCTCCTTGTTCAGGCTCCGGGGGACCTTGAGGCCCCCCGAGAGGATCTCGCGCCAGGTCAGGTAGACCTTGATGGGGAACCCCGGCACGACGCTCATCTCCGGCTTCTCGGCCTCCTCGATCTCGGGCCTCGCGGCCATCGGCGCGGACACCGGCAGGCCCTCGGGCAGGGCGTTGAGGATCCTCTTGAGATGCCACCGGCCCCAACCGGTGTCGGCCAGGAGGATGAACTCCTTCTTGTGCTTCTTCTCGAGCCAATAGCTCAGGCTCAGGCAGGTGAGGTCGAAGATGTCGTGGGAGGCCTCGAGCCCCATGTGCCTCTTGACGAGGTCCTCGGTCGAGGCCGACTGCCGGGTCGCCTCGAACTCGCTCTCGATTTCCTTGTACCGGTCCTCTGGGACGTCCAGCCGCTTGGAGACGAGCTGCCAGTGGTCGTTCCAGCCGAAGAGCTTGGGGTTTTTCGACAGGGCGGACCGCAGGCTCTTTTCGAGCGCCCGGAGGTCGCGCTCCGTCATGGGCAGCTCGGTAAGCCGGGGGTCGTCTTCATGGGCGAGGATCGCCGGCTCCTGGTTCCGGCCGTCCGTGTTGGCGGGCAGGAGGACCTGAGTCCGGGTCTTCTTCATGTAGTCGATGTATTTCCGGAACGGCCCGCCGCCCGCGTAGTCGACCTCCAGCATCTCGCAGCCGAAGTTCCGATAGAAGGTCTTGCCCGTGACCTGGAGGATGACGGTCCCTTCGAAGTGCTCGACGGCCTTGCTGCCGACGGTCAGGGGCTCGTTGTACTCCTTGGAGATGTAGTCGCCGATCTCGTAACGGGCGTAGGGATCGTACTTCTTGACGGCCTGGGCCCGCTGGCCGGCCGTCTTGGCGAACGCCAGCTTCTCGGCGAGGTCCCGGAGGGAGAGGGGCCGCATGGTCCGCTCGAGCTCCTGTTCGACGAGCAGGATGTCGTCGGCCGTCGCCGCGGTGAGGTTGGGGGTCTCGGTGCTCATATCTTGTCTTTTTTACCCATCAGGAGGGCCAGGATGACCTTCTGGACGTGGAGCCGGTTCTCGGCCTGGTCGTAGACGATGGAGTTCGGCGAATCGATGACCTCGTCGGTGACCTCCTCGCCGCGGTGGGCCGGGAGGCAGTGCATGAAAACGGCGTCCTTCTTGGCCCGGGCCATGAGCCGGGCGTTGACCTGGTACGGGGCGAAGATGAGGGCCCTCTTCTCCTTTTCCGACTCCTGACCCATGGACGCCCAGACGTCCGTATAGACGGCGTCGGCGCCGCTCACGGCCTCGTCGGGGTCGCTCGTGACCGTCAGCTCGAAGCCCGTGTCCCGGCCGTCCTCCCTGGCGGCCCGGACCATCCCGGCATCCGGCTCGTAGCCCGCCGGGGTGCCGACGGCCATCTTCGTGCCGCCCCGGGCGGCGGCCAGCATGAGGCTGTGGCAGACGTTGTTGCCGTCGCCGACGTAGGCCAGCTTGACGCCGGCCAGGGAGCCCTTGTGCTCGCGGAGAGTGAAGAAGTCGGCCATCCCCTGGCAGGGGTGGGAGAGGTCGGTCAGGGCGTTGATGACCGGGACTTTGACGCTCTCGGCGAGGGCGACGGCGATCCCGTGGCCGAAGGTCCGGATCATGATCCCGTCGACCCAGCGCTCGAGGTTCCTGCCGATGTCGTAGGCGCCCTCCCGGCTCCCCATCTGGATGTCGGAGGGGGCCAGGTAGATGGCCTCGCCGCCCAGCTGGAGCATGCCGGCCTCGAAGGTCACCCTCGTTCGCAGAGAGGGTTTCTGGAAGATCATGGCCAGGATCTTGTGCTCGAGCGCCCGGCGGAAACGGCGGGGATACTTCTTCATCTCCGCCGTACGGTCGAGGAGCATCCCGAATTCGTAGGTGTTCAGGTCGCGGACCGAGAGAAAATCTTTCTTCATGGCGGTGTCTCCTATGTCCCGGCGACGACGCGCGTCCCCGAGCGGTTGAGCAGGGCGGCCTTGAGGTGGGAGTCCTTGGTGATGAGGACCTCCTCCCCGCCGGCCTCGATGAATTCGATGGCGGCCCGGATCTTGGGGCCCATTGAGCCCGGCGGAAACTGGCCGTCCGCCAGGTGCTTGCGGGCCTCTTCCACGGTCAGGACCGGGACCTCGGCCTGGTCCGGGCGGCCAAAGTTGAGGTAGACGCGCTCGATGGCCGTCAAAATGATGAACATGTCGGCCTTGACCTCGCGGGCCAGCAGGCTCGCGGCGTAGTCCTTGTCGATGACGGCCTCGACGCCCTCGAACAGCCCGCGGCCGTTGATGACGACGGGGACCCCCCCGCCGCCGGCGGCGATGACGATGCGGCCGGCTTGGACGAGGTCCCGGATGATCCCATGGGGGACGACGTCGATCGGCCGGGGCGAGGCGACGACCTTGCGGTAGCCCCGCCCGGCGTCCTCGACCATTGTCCATTTCTTCTCCCGGGCCAGCTGCTGGGCCCGGTATTTCGGGTAGAAGGGCCCGACGGGCTTGGTCGGCTCGAGGAAGGCCGGGTCGTCCTTGTCGACGACGACCAGGGTGACGAGCGAGGCGACTTCCTTGTCGATGGAGTGCCGGCGGAGCTCGTTCGTCAAGGCCCGTTCGAGCATATAGCCCATGCTGCCCTCGGTCATCGCGTCGCAGACGTCGAGCGTGTAGGGGGGGATCTTGTTGGCCGCCTCCTCCATCTGGATGAGGAGGTTGCCGACCTGGGGGCCGTTGCCGTGGACGATGATGAGCTCGTAGCCCTTGCGGACGACGGACAGCATCAGGGCGGCGGCCCGGCGGGCGTTGGCCATCTGCTCGGCCTGCAGGCCCCGCTGGCCCTCGGGGAGCAGGGCGTTGCCGCCGAAGGCGACGAGCGCGATCCTGGGTTTCATCGGTCCTCAGAACTTCTTGAGCACGTCCTTGAGCGTCGGCGTGCCGATCTCCTCGAGCTCGTAGCGGACCCGGAGGATGGGCTTGCGCACGTTGATGATCCGGGTGATGTCGATGGGCGTTGCGCTGACGACGAGGTCGCAATCGACGGCCTCGACGGTCCTGGCCAGCTCGCGGGTCTGCTTGGCGCCGTAGCCCATGGCCGGCAGGACCGTGTCGAGATGGCCGTACTTCTCGAACGTCGCCCGGATGCTGCCGACGGCGTAGGGCCGGGGATCGACGATCTCGGCCGCCCCGTATTGGCGGGCGGCGACGACGCCGGCCCCGAAGGTCATGCCGCCGTGGGTCAGGGTCGGGCCGTCCTCGATGACCAGGACGCGCCGGCCCTTGATGCGGCCGCCGTCCTCGACGAAGGTCGGGGAATTGGCCCGGATGACGGTCGCCCTGGGATTGACCTTCTTGAGGCCGGCCAGCACGGCCTGGACGTCCTCGGGCCGGGCCGTGTCCATCTTGTTGACGACGAGGACCCGTGCCCGGCGGAAGTTCGTCTCGCCGGGGTGGTAGCGGAGCTCGTGGCCGGCCCGGTGGGGGTCGGCGACGACGATCTCGAGGTCGGACCGGTAGAAGGGGAAGTCGTTGTTGCCGCCGTCCCAGAGGATGACGTCGGCCTCCTTCTCGGCCCGGCGGAGGATGGCCCCGTAGTCGACGCCGGCATAGACGACGATGCCCTTGTCGATGTGAGGCTCGTACTCCTCGCGCTCCTCGATCGTGCAGTCGTGCTTGTCGAGGTCGGCGTAGTCGGCGAAGCGCTGGACCTTCTGCTTGACGAGGTCCCCGTAGGGCATGGGATGGCGGATGACCACCACGCGGCGGCCCTTGTCCTGCAGGATCCTGGCGACCTTGCGGCTCGTCTGGCTCTTGCCGGAGCCGGTCCGCACGGCGCAGACGGAGACGACCGGCTTGCGGCTGCGGATCATCGTGTCGGCGGGGCCGAGGAGCACGAAATTGGCCCCGGCCGCATGGACCTGGGAGGCCTTGTGCATGACGTACTCGTGGGAGACGTCGCTATAGGCGAAGTGGACCTCGTCGGCCTTGTGCTTGGCGATCAGGGCGTCGAGCTCCTCTTCGGCGTGGATGGGGATGCCCTTGGGATAAAGCCGGCCGGCCAGCTCCGCGGGGTATTTGCGGCCCTCGATGTCCGGGATCTGGGTGGCCGTGAAGGCGACCACGCGATAGCCTGCATTGCTCCGGAAGCAGGTATTGAAGTTATGGAAATCGCGGCCCGCGGCTCCCATGATGATGACCTTCTTCACTCCGTTCTCTCCTTATTAGGAAGTAAAAAAACCTCTCCGCTTTAAAATGCCGGATCTTCAGTTGTCAGAAAGAAGGATAAGTATAGTCCAATAAGCCCTTTATTGCAAATAAGGGGGCCTCGGGGATCGCCCTCGGTCGCTGCGGTGATCCCGGGCGCCTGCGAATGGTCCGGGCTCGGGACGGTTCCTCTCGCGGAGCACCCCCGTCCGTGCTCACCGCTCCAAAACGCTCTCAAGCATCAGCGGCTGCGCGCGCACGGGGGCCCCCGCCCCGCTGCGTCACCGCCTCTCGCCCGGCCGCACTCGGCGGCTCACGGGACTCGCAGGGGCCCGCACCCGGCTCATCTGCCCTTGGCGGGTGGAGGAGAGATCTTGCGGGCCGGCCCCCTTTTTAGCATTCCCGGCGGGCGGAAGGGCTGGACGGGCTTGCGGATTTGCTTCCAGGCGGGCTTCTGCCGGCGGTTGACGGCGTGGGTCATGGGCTTACCCCAGGGGGACGATGGTCGCCTCGAGCGTTGCCGGATCGAGGAGGGCGGCCGTCCTCCGGCCGCTGAGCCACCCGCCGGCCTCGCCGGGGTTGACGACCAGGGCCCCGGCCCGCCTCTCGACGAGGGGCCGGTGGGTGTGGCCGAAGACGAGGACATCGCAGGGATTCCCGGCCAGATAGCGGTCGACCGGGCCGTCGAGATGGCAGAGGAGGAACCGGAGACCGGCATGGGAGAAGAGAAAGGGCGCCTCGCGGATCTCGCCCCGCCCTTCGAACTCGCGGGCCAGGCCGGCCTTCTCCCCGTCGCAATTGCCGAAGACGGCCTTGACCGGGGCGGCCAGCTCCCGGAGCTCCCGGGCCGTGAACGGGGCCACGAAATCTCCGGCGTGGACGACGAGAGAGCAGCCGGCATCGTTGAACAGGCGGACGGCCCGCCGGACCGCGTCGAGGTTATCGTGGGAGTCGGACAGGATGCCGATCACGGGGTCTTCCTCTGGCGGCCATTATATCCCAAGCCGGCCGAAAGAGGCCACCAGCGTCCGGATCGACCCGCGCTGCATTTCGCGCGCACAGGTTGACAGGCCCTCCCGATTTCCATAATATATAACAGCTTTAAAAAGCGGATGTTAGGCGCGTAGCTCAGTGGGAGAGCGCTTCCTTGACGCGGAAGAGGCCGTGGGTTCGATCCCCTCCGCGCCTACCACTCGGCTCAAGCGGTCAGAATTCAAGAGGCCGGCGGCACGGCCGGATTTGAATCCCTTGCCCTTGTGAACCAAAGCGGTCGTTTAATATGAGTGAACGGATCATTATCAAATTCGGGGGCGCCTCTCTGCCCGTCGACAGGGGGACGCGCCCGTCCGATCTCGCCGCCCGCGCCGGCGCGCCCGGGCCGTTCGTCGCGGCCCGGGTCAACGGCCGGCTGGCCGACCTCACGGCGCCGCTCGAGGAGGACGCGGACGTCGCCCTCGTCGGACCGGGCGATCCCGAAGCCCTCGACGTCCTCCGGCACAGCGCCGCCCATCTCCTGGCCCACGCCGTCCTCGATCTCTTTCCCGGCGCGCAGACCGGCATCGGGCCCGCGGTGGAGACCGGCTTCTATTACGATTTCCTCAGGGAGGAGCCGTTCACTCCCGATGACCTCGAGAGGATCGAGCGGCGGATGAAGGAGATCGCCCGCGAGAACGCCGCCGTCGAGCGCCTCGTCCTCGACAAGGACAAGGCCGTCGATCTCTTCCGGGGCCAGGGCCAGACGCTCAAGGTCGAGCTCATCCGGGAGAAAGGCGACGCGGCCGTCAGCATCTACCGGCAGGGCCCGTTCGCCGATTTCTGCCTCGGCCCGCACGTCCCCGCGACGGGCGTGCTGGCCAACGTCAAGCTGTTGTCCGTGTCCGGGGCCTACTGGAAGGGCGACGAGCGCGGCCGCCAGCTCCAGCGGATCTACGGCGCCGTGTTCTTCACCCAAAAGGAGCTCGAGGACCATCTCGTCATGCTCGAGGAGGCCAAGAAGCGCGACCACCGCAGACTCGGCCCGGAGCTCGAGCTTTTCGGCACCTCGGACGACCTGGGCGGCGGCCTTATCCTCTGGTACCCCAAGGGGTCCCGTGTCCGGGCGGTCATCGAGCAGCACTGGCGCGAGCGCCACTGGGCCGGCGGGTACGAGGTCCTCTACACTCCTCACATCGGGAGGGAGACCCTCTGGGAGACCTCCGGCCACCTCGGCTTCTACAAGGACAGCATGTACTCCCCTATGGAGATCGACGGGCAGAACTACTACCTCAAGCCCATGAACTGCCCGTTCCACATCCAGATCTACAAGTCGCGGGTCCACTCTTATCGGGACCTGCCCCTCCGCTGGGCCGAGCTGGGGACCGTCTACCGCTACGAGCGGAGCGGGACCCTCCACGGCCTGCTGCGGGTCCGGGGCTTCACCCAGGACGACGCCCACATCATCTGCACGCCGGACCAGATCGAGGACGAGATCCTCCGGGTCCTCGACTTCTCGATCTCCATCCTGGCCGATTTCGGCTTCACCGACAACAAGATCGAGCTGTCCGTGCGCGACCCGAAGTGCGGCGAGAAGTACTGCGGGGCGGACGACCTCTGGTGCCGGGCGGAAGCCTCGCTGGTCAAGGCCCTCGAGACACGCCGCCTGCCCTACGAGCGGATGGAGGGCGAGGCCGTCTTCTACGGGCCGAAGATCGACATCAAGGTCAAGGACGCCATCGGCCGGCTCTGGCAGTGCACGACCATCCAGTTCGACTTCAACATGTCGGAGCGGTTCGACATGACCTTCGTCGGCGAGGACGGCAAGGAGCACCGCCCCTACATGGTCCACCGGGCCCTGCTCGGCAGCCTGGAGCGGTTCTTCGGCATCCTCGTCGAGCACTACAAGGGCAGCTTCCCTCTCTGGCTGGCGCCCGTCCAGGCCGTCGTCCTGCCCATCGCTGAGCGGCACGAGCCGTACGCCCTGTCGCTCGTCCGGACGCTCGCCGAGAACGGGCTTCGGTCCGAGGCCGATCTCAGCCGGGAGAAGGTCGGCAAGAAGATCCGCCAGGCCGAGCTGCGCAAGGTCCCCCTCATCCTCGTCGTCGGCGACAAGGAGGTCGAACGGGGCACCGCCGCTCTCCGCGTCCACGGCCAGGGCGACAAGGGGGAGGTCGAGCTGGCCGCCTTCCTTGCAAAAGCGAAGGAATTCAATCAGAATAAACGTTTGACCGTGAGTTTCTAGAGGAGGACGGACATTTTCAAGAGACACGCCTTCTATCCTGTCGCCGCCAAAGCCAAGCCCCACCGGACGAACGAGATGATCCAGGCCAGGGAGATCCGGGTCCTTGACGAAGACAAGAAGCCGCTCGGGATCCTGCCGACCCATCAGGCCGTCCAGATGGCCCGCGAACGCGGCCTCGACCTCGTCGAGATCGCGCCGACGGCCCAGCCCCCGGTCTGCCGGATCATGGACTACGGGAAGTTCCTGTACGAGCAGCACAAGAAGGACCACGAGGCCAAGAAGCACCAGAAGCAGATCCAGGTCAAGGAGATCAAGTTCCGGCCCAAGATCAGCATCCACGACTACGATTTCAAGATGAAGCACGTCAAGAGGTTCCTGGGGGAGGGCAACAAGGTCAAGATCACCGTCATGCTCCGCGGCCGCGAGAAGCAGAAGCCGGAGCTCGGCCTGCAGGTCCTCGACCGGGTCATGGCCGATTTGAAGGACCTGGCGACCCAGGACGGCAGCGCCCGGAAACAGGATTGGGCCGTTTCCGCTCTCTTGGTCCCCTTGAAAACAGGAGGAAAAGATGCCAAAGCTAAAAACCCACAAGGGAGCGAAAAAGCGGTTCAAGGTCACGTCAGGGAAAAAGATCCTGCACAGCAAGGCGAATAAGAGCCACATCCTGACCAAGAAGGCCTCCAAGCGCAAGAGGCAGCTGGGCAGGAAGGCCCTCGCGAGCCCCGCCGACCGCCGGGCCGTCAAGGCCATGCTCCCCCACGACATGTAAGCGATCGCCCACCGCCGCAAGGAGACGTTCATGCCACGCGTAAGAAGAGGCACCAAGAGAAAAGACCGCCGGACCAAGGTCCTCAAGCTCGCCAAGGGATATTTCGGCGCCAAGAGCCGCAATTACCGGACGGCGAAGGAGGCCGTCGAGAAGTCCCTGCTCTACGCCTACCGGGACCGGCGGACCCGGAAGCGGGACTTCCGGTCGCTCTGGATCGTCCGCATCAAGGCCGCGGCCCTCGAGAACGGGATCACCTACAGCCGGTTCATCAAGGCCCTGAAGACCCTCGGCATCGCCCTGGACCGCAAGATCCTGGCCGAGCTCGCCGCGCGGTCCCCCCGGACATTCGCCGAGCTGGCCCGGATGGCCAAGGACGCGGCCGTCTAGAAGTCCGGCGATGGCCGCTCTCCAGGACCGGATCGAAGGCCTCCGCAGGGACTTCGAGGAGCGTGCCCGAAAGGTCGCAGGCGCCCAGGGCCTCGAAGGCCTGCGGAACCGGTTCTTCAGCCGTAAGAAAGGCCTCGTCACGGGTCTGTTCGAGGAGATGAAGGCCCTGCCGCCGGAAGAGAAGAGGGAGGCCGGGAGGCTTGTCAACGAGCTGAAGCGCGATCTCCAAGAGCGATTCAACGCGCTGCAGCGCCGCTCCTACGAAGGGAAGATTCCAATATCGATCACGCCTGACGCTGAGTATGAGCGGGTCCCTCCGCGCAAGCCTGCTGCCGGCCAAAAGCCCGTATCGCCGCCGGACGACCTGACGCTCCCCGGGCGCCGGCGCCATGTCGGGGCCCCGCACCCCGTCATCCTCTTCCAGCAGGAGATCGAGTCCATTTTCCGCGGCATGGGGTTCACGGTCGAGGAGGGGCCTGAGGTCGAGACCGATTATTACAATTTCGAGGCCCTGAACTTCCCTCCGCATCACCCGGCCCGCGATCAGTGGGACACGCTCTTCATCAAGGGCGACCTGCTCCTGCGGACCCACACGTCGCCGGTCCAGATCCGGGTCATGGAGCGGACCAAGCCGCCCATCCGCATCATCTGCCCCGGCCGGGTCTTCCGCCACGAGACGCCGGACCCGACCCACCTGCCGATGTTCTACCAGGTCGAAGGCCTGGTCGTCGACGAAGGCGTCACCTTCGCCCATCTCAAGGGCACCCTCGAGCATTTCATCCGGGCCCTGTTCGGCGAGAGAATCAAGGTCCGCTTCCGCCCGAGCTTCTTCCCCTTCACCGAGCCCTCGGCCGAAGTCGACATCGAGTGCATCGTCTGCGGCGGTCGGGGCGCCGACTGCCGCGTCTGCGGCGGGACAGGCTGGAAGGAGATCCTGGGCTCGGGCATGGTCCACCCCCAAGTCCTCAAGAACGTCAACATCGATCCGGAACGATACTCCGGATGGGCGTTCGGGCTGGGCATCGAGCGGACGGCCATGTTCTCCTACGGCATCTCCGAGATGCGCCATTTCTACGAGAACGACCTCCGGTTCATCAGGCAGTTCCAACTCAAATGAAGATCAGTCTGGATTGGCTCCGCGAGTACGTCCCCGTCGACCTCCCCGTGCCCGAGCTCGTCGGGAGACTGACGATGATCGGCCTGGTCGTCGAGGCGGTCGAGGAACGGGACGGGGACGCCCTCCTCGACATCGAGACCTACGCCAACCGGCCCGACACGCTCGGCCACCTGGGGGTGGCCCGCGAGGTCGCCGCCATGCTCGGCCGGCCCCTCGCCGAGCGGAGCTGGCCGATCACCGAGCTCGACCAACCCACGACGGAGCTGGCCGACGTCCAGATCTGGGACGAGAAGCTCTGCCCCCGGTATTGCGGGCTGGTCGTCCGGGACGTCCCCGTCGGGCCGTCGCCCGACTGGCTGAGGCGCCGGATCGAGGCCATGGGCCTGCGGCCGGTCAACAACATCGTCGACGCGTCGAACTACGTCCTGTTCGCCACGGCCCAGCCCATCCATGCCTTCGACTTCGGCAGGATCGGCGGGGGGAGGATCGTCGTCCGCAAGGCCAAGCGGGGGGAGACGCTCGTCGACCTCGACGGGCGGGAGCTCGCTCTCGGCCCCGACATGCTGGTCATCGCCGACGAATCGCGCCCGGTGGCCCTGGCCGGGATCATCGGCGGCCGCGATTCCGGGATCGGCGAAGCGACCCGCGACGTGTTCATCGAGAGCGCCTGTTTCGATCCGGCCGGCATCCGCAGGACGGCCAAGGCCCTGGGCCTGGCGACCGACGCCTCCTGCCGGTTCGAGCGGGGGTCGGACATCGGCTTCCCGCCGAAGGCGGCCCTCATGACGGCCTCGCTCCTGACCCAGATGGGAGGCCGAGCCAGCCGCGGCCTCATCGACGTCTACCCCAAGCCTGCCAGGCCCGTGTCGCTCCGCATGCGGACGCGCCGCATCGCGGGGCTCCTGGGCGTCGAGGTCCCCGATGCGTTCGTCGAGGACGTCCTGGGGCGCCTGGGCTTCCGCGTCGAGAGCGCGCCCAAAGGCGCCTGGCGGGTCGAGGTCCCGAGCTTCCGTGTCGACATCGGCCGGGAAACCGACCTCATCGAGGAGGTCGCCCGCTTCTACGGCTACGACCGCATCCCGTCGGAATTCACCCCGGTCAAGTCGTTCGACCTCGGCGTCGACAAGGCCCGGGAACGGCGGGAGAAGATCCGCCGGAGCCTGATGGGCCAGGGATTCGACGAGGTCCTCAATTGGAGCTTCGCCGACCCGGAGAAGGAGAAGGCGGCCGGAAGCGGCCTGGCGCCCGTGGCCATCCAGAATCCCATCTCGTCCCGGGCCTCGGTGCTGCGAACGACGCTCCTGCCGGGCCTTCTCGAGAATGCCGCCTGGAACCTCAACCGCGGGCTCGAGGGGGTCCACATCTTCGAGCTGGGCAACGTCTTTTACTGGGAGGGCGACAAGCACCGGGAGGAGCTCCGCCTCGGACTGCTGACGGCGGGCCTCCTCCCCGGCTCGTCCGCGGCCCCGCCGGCCGAGACCGATTTCTTCGTTCTCAAGGGCGCCCTCGAGGCCATCATGGAATGCCTGCGGTTCGAGCCCGTCGCTTTCGAAAAGAGGGACCATCCGCATTTCGAGCCGGACCGGGCACTCGCCCTCCTCGTCAAAGGCCAGGCGGTCGGCTGCCTCGGCGAGGTGCGACGGTCGTTCGCGGCCGCCTTGTCCGTCGAGCGGAAAGCCTACGCCGCCGAGGTCGACATCGCCGGCCTCTACGGCCGGACGCCGAAGCCCTTCCAGTATGCCCCGGTCCCGCGGTTGCCTGGGGTCGTCCGGGATCTGTCTTTCTTCCTCGACGCCGCCGTCCCCTACCAGGATGTCGCCAAGGCCCTCGGCAGGCTGAACATCCCCCTCCTCGAGGGCTTCGAGCTCCGCGACCGCTTCGCCGGCGGCCCCGTCCCCGAGGGCCGGGTCAGCTTGACGCTCCGGTTCCGGTACCGGCACGCCCAACGGACGCTGACGGCGGAGGAAGTGGACCGGGTCGAACAGGAGATCGTCGGACACCTGAAATCCGTTCTCGACATCCAACTGAGGGAGGCTAAAAATTGACATCCGAGCTTGAGCGTATTAAGATATTGGAAGGCAAGATCGGCCAGGTCGTCGACCACGTCCACAAGCTCACGGCCGAGAACGAGAAGCTGAAGCAGCAGATCAAGGAGTTGCGGGCCGAGCGGAAGGAGTCCGAGGAGAACGCCCGCAAGGTCGCCCGCCTGGACGAGGAACTGAAGAAATTCGAGGGCGAGCGGGAAGCCCTGAAGGGGAGGATCGAGGCCATCATCGGCCAGATCGATCAGCTCGGGCTATGACCGACAGGATTCTCGAGATCGAGATCTACGGACAAAGATACAAGATCCGCGTCAAAGGAGAGGAGGATGAGCGATACATCGGCCACTTGACTTCGTACGTTGATCAGAAGATGCACGAGGTGGCTGTCAAATCCCAGTCCGCGGACACGACCAAGATCGCCGTCCTGGCGGCCTTGAACATCGCGGACGAGCTGTTCTTGAGCCAGAAGAAGCTCGATCAACTCAACGAAGCGCTTGGCCACATGGAGACGGAGATCGCAAGCTTGGAGGTTCATCTTTTCGAAGATGAAAAGACATACACGAAGCTGGACGAAGTTCCCTCTTAAGGGGGGCTTCCCGGGCGACCGGCCCTCGGGACCGCCGGATATCCGGCCCGGCCCGGGCGAGGCCCGGGTTCTCGACGTCTGACGACCTCCTGCCTTCCGACGCCTCGTCTCCGCCCATTTCGAGAGGAGGTAATTCGCGTGAACGCCATCATGGTTGCCGGCCTGGCCGTCATCGTCATACTTGCGGGAGCCGTCGTCTTCCTGCTCATCAAGAGGAGGGAGGGGACCCGCCGCATCTTCGAAGCCCAGGAGGAGGCCCGGCAGATCATCAGCCAGGCCAAGGAAGAAGGGGAAAAAGCGAAGCGGGAGGCGGCCCTCGAGGCCCGCGAGCGGGACCTCAGCCGCCAGGCCGAGCTGGAAGCTCAGTACCGGGAGAAGCAGCGCAAGATCAACGATCTCGAGCGCCGGCTCCTCAACAAGGAGGAGAACATCGAGCGCCGGATCCAGTCCCAGGAGCGGAAGGAGCGGGACTTCTCCCAGAAGGAAAAGCACATCTTTCAAAAGGAGAAAGACCTCGAGCTCGAGGAGGCCAAGATCGCGGAGACGCTGAAGAGGACGGGCCAGGAGCTCGAGCGCGTCTCCGGCCTGACCCAGGAGGAGGCCAAGGCCATGCTCATCAAGCGGATCGAGGACGAGGCCAAGCTCGAGGCCATCGCCACGGTCCGCCGGATCGAGGAGGAGGCCAAGGAGAAGGCCAACGCCCTGGCCCGGGAGATCGTCACCAACGCCATCCAGCGCTCGGCGGCCGAGCACGTCGTCGAGACGACCGTCTCGGTCGTCGACCTGCCCTCGGAGGACATGAAGGGCCGGATCATCGGCCGCGAGGGCCGCAACATCCGGGCCCTCGAGATGGCCACGGGCGTCGACATCATCGTCGACGACACCCCGGAGGCCGTCATCCTGTCGAGCTTCGATCCCATCCGCCGCGAGCTGGCCCGCCTGTCCATCCAGAAGCTGGTCACGGACGGCCGCATCCACCCCGCGCGGATCGAGGACATCGTCGAGTCGGTCAAGAACGACCTCGAGCAGAAGATCAAGCAGGAGGGCGAGTCGGCCGTCCTCGAGCTCAAGGTCCGCGACATCCACCCCGAGCTCATCAAGCTCCTCGGCAAGCTCAAGTACCGGACGAGCTACGGCCAGAACGTCCTTCAGCACACCAAGGAGGTGGCCATGCTGGCGGCCATGATGGCCCGGGAGATCGGCCTCGACCCCAACGTCGCCCTGCGGGCCGGCCTGCTCCACGACATCGGCAAGGCCGTCGACAAGGACACCGAGGGGACGCACACGGAGCTCGGCGTCGAGCTGGCCAAGAAGTACGGCGAGCCAGAGAAGGTCGTCCAGGCCATCGCCTCCCATCACCGCGACGTCGATTTCCCGTCCATCGAGGCCGTCCTCGTCCAGGCCGCCGACACCCTCTCGGCGGCCCGCCCCGGCGCCCGCAGGGAGCTCCTTGAGACCTACATCCAGCGGCTGGAGAAGCTCGAGGAGATCGCGACGTCCTTCGATGGCGTGTCCAAGGCCTTCGCCCTCCAGGCCGGCCGCGAGATCCGGATCATCGTCGAGAGCCTCAAGATCTCCGACGACCGGGCCGTCCTCCTGGCCAAGGAGACCGCCGAGAAGATCAAGAACGAGCTCGACTACCCCGGACAGATCAAGGTCACGGTCATCAGGGAGATGAGGGCCGTCGAATATGCCCGCTGACTTCGGCGTCCTGTTCCTCGGCGACGTCGTCGGCCGGACGGGCCGCCGGGCGATGGACAAGTTCCTGCCGGCCCTGGTCAAGAAGTACGCGCCGTCCATGATCGTCGCCAACGGCGAGAACGCCGCCGGGGGCAGCGGCATCACCGAGGACATCGGCAAGGACCTCTTCCTCCACGTCGACGTCCTGACCTCGGGCAACCACATCTGGGACAAGAAGGAGGCCTTGCTCTACCTCGAGCGCGAGCCCCGGCTCCTGAGGCCCGCGAACTATCCGGCCGTGAACCCCGGGCGGCATTCCTACGTCTTCCAGCACGCCGACGGGATCAAGGCGGCCGTGCTGAACCTTCAAGGGCGGGTCTTCATGGAGCCTCTGGACTGCCCTTTCCGGCGGGCCGACGAGGAGGTGGCGGCCCTGGCCGCCGAAACGCCGGTCATCATCGTCGACTTCCACGCCGAGGCGACCTCCGAGAAGCAGGCCCTCGGCTGGCACCTCGACGGCCGGGTCTCGGCCGTTGTCGGCACCCACACCCACGTCCCGACGTCCGACGAAAGGGTCCTGCCGGAAGGCACGGCCTACATCACGGACGTGGGCATGGCCGGCGGCCGCAATTCCGTGATAGGCATCGCCCGCCAGCAGGCCCTCGAGCGGTTCCTGACCTCGCGGCCGCAGAGGTTCGAGCCCTCCCGCGACGGGCTGTTCCTGTCCGGCGTGTTCATCCGCATCGACCCCGGGACGGGCAAGGCCCTGTCGATCGTCCGCGAGGTCCTTTCGGAGGACGGAGGCGATGCCTGAAGGGCTGGTCGAGCGGGAGCGGGTTTACTCGGTCTCCGAGGTGACCGAGCTGGTCAAGACGGCCCTCGAGATCGCCTTCCCCCAGGTCCTCGTCGAGGGCGAGGTCTCCGGCTACAAGCGGGCCTCGTCCGGCCACGTCTTTTTCACCCTCAAGGACGAGAAAGTCCCTCTCAATCCTCCCGTCCTCAAGGCCGTCATGTGGCAGAGCCACGCCCGCCGGGTCGCCTTCGAGATGAAGGACGGCCTCAAGGTCATCTGCCGGGGCAAGATCAGCGTCTACGAGCCGCGCGGCGACTACCAGCTCTACGTCGACCTCGTCGAACCCAAGGGCAAGGGCGCCCTCCAGCTCCGCTTCGAGCAGCTCAAGGCCAAGCTCAAGGCCGAGGGCCTGTTCGAGCCCGGGCGGAAGAAGAAGCTCCCCCTCCGCCCCCGGACGATCGGCGTCGTCACCTCGCCGACGGGAGCGGCCGTCCGCGACATCCTTCGCGTCCTGGAGCGGCGCTACGCGAAGCTCCGCGTCCTCATCTATCCGGCCCGGGTCCAGGGCGAGGGGGCGGCCCAGGAGATCGCCGAGGGCCTCGACCGCCTGGGCGAGCGGCCGGAGATCGACGTCATCATCGTCGGCCGCGGCGGCGGGTCCATCGAGGACCTCTGGGCCTTCAACGAGGAGGCCGTGGCCCGGGCCATCGCCCGCTCGCCCAAGCCGGTCATCTCGGCGGTCGGACACGAGATCGATTTCACGATCGCCGATTTCGTCGCCGACGTCCGGGCCTCGACGCCCTCGGCGGCCGCCGAGATGGTCATCGAGAAGGAGGAAGCTTTCCAGGAGCGCATCGACTCGCTGGCCCGGCGGGCGGCCGAGCTCCTGAGGTACGGCCTGCAGGAGCGCCGCGCCGGGGTCGCCGACCTGGCCCGGCACCGGATCTTCGAGAACTTCCGGATCCGGCTCCTGAACCTCGCTCAGCGCGTCGACGACCTCGATGCCCGGGCCCGGAACATCGTCCGCGCCGAGCGCCAAAGCCTCGCCGAGATGAAGGGCCGGGCCCTCCTCCAAGCCGAGAAGATGGTCCATCTCGTCCGGGCCGGGCTCCGCGATCACCGCGGCGCGTGGGAGCGGCTCTCGGCGGCCCTCCACGCCCTCAGTCCCCTCGACGTCCTCAAGAAGGGCTACGCCCTGGTCTGGCACGAAGGAGGCCTGCGGCTCGTGCGCAAGGTCGAGGAAGTCGACGAAGGGGAGACCGTGACCGTTTCGTTCTTCAAGGGCGAGTTCCAGGCCCAAGTCCGCAGCGTGGACCGCAAGAAGCTCCTGGGATCGCGGTTCCTGAAGGAGAGCCCATGACCAACATGACCTTCGAGAAGGCCCTGGCCGAGCTCGAGCAGATCGTCGCCAAGCTCGAGAAAGGCGGCGTGGCCCTCGCCGAGTCCCTGGCCCTGTTCGAGAAGGGCGTCAAGCTGACCCGCTTCCTGCGGGCCGAGCTGGACAAGGCCGAGCGCAAGATCGAGATCCTGCTCAAGGACGAGAAAGGGGCCCTGCGGGCCGAGGACTTCGCGGCCGCCGAAGCCGGGGAAGACGACGGGGAGGACAAGTAGCCGTGGTCCTCGACCGGATCCGCGGACCCGCCGACGTCCGGAAGCTGTCCCGGCAGGACCTGGCCCGCTTGGCGGCGGAGATCCGGGCCCTCATCCTCGAGACGGTCTCGAAGAACGGCGGGCACCTGGGCTCGAACCTGGGCGTCGTCGAGCTGACCCTGGCCCTCCACAAGGCCTTCGACTCGCCGCGGGACAAGATCGTCTGGGACGTCGGCCACCAGTGCTACACCCACAAGATCCTGACCGGCCGCCGGGAGAGCTTCCGGGGGCTGCGCAAGTGCGGCGGCATCCTGGGCTTCCCCTGCCGGGAGGAGAGCGAGCACGACTGCTGCAACACGGGGCACGCCTCGACGGCCCTGTCGGCGGCCCTCGGCATGGCGGTCGCCAGGGACAAGGCCGGGCAGGGCCATCACGTCGTCGCGGTCGTCGGCGACGGGAGCCTGACCGGCGGGGTGGCCCTCGAGGCCCTCAACCAGATCGGCCATCTCAAGGCCCGGCTGATCATCGTCCTCAACTACAACGAGATGTCCATCTCGGCCAACGTCGGGGCCTGGTCGAAGTACCTGTCCTACCTCGTGTCGGGCCAGCACTACATCCGGATGAAGGACCAGGCCAAGTCCATCCTCAAGAACATCCCCAAGGTCGGCTGGCCGCTCATCCAGGCCGGCCGGGCCCTCGAGGAGCTGGTCAAGAAGACCATCTTCCCGGGCCTCGTCTTCACCGAGCTCGGAATCCGCTACGTCGGCCCCGTCCAGGGGCACAACGTCGAGTCCATGGTCGAGGCCTTCGAGCTGGCCAAGAGATACGACGGGCCCATCCTCATCCAGTGCGTCACCCAGAAGGGCCGGGGCTATCAGCCGGCCCGGACCCATCCGGCGAAGTTCCACGGGGCCGGCCCCTTCGACATCGCGACGGGCGAGCCACTGAACAGCGAGTCCGCGCCCTCCTTCTCCGGGGTCTTCGGCCGGACGCTGGAGGAGCTCGCCGGCCGGGACAGGAAGGTCGTGGCCATCACCGCGGCCATGGGCGAGGGCACGGGTCTCGCGGGCTTCTCGGAGAGGTACCCGGACCGCTTCTTCGACGTCGGCATCGCCGAGCAGCACGCCGTGACCTTCGCCTCGGGCCTGGCCCTTTCGGGCTTCAGGCCCGTCGTGGCCATCTACTCGACCTTCCTCCAGCGGGCCTACGACCAGGTCTACCACGACGTCTGCCTGATGGACCTGCCGGTCGTCTTCGCCTTGGACCGGGCCGGCATCGTCCCCGACGACGGCCCGACCCACCAGGGCGTCAACGACATCGCCTACCTGCGGCACATGCCCCATATGATCGTCTGCGCGCCGCGGGACGAGAACGAGCTGAGGCACATGATGTGGTCGGCCCTGTCCTACGGGCACCCCGTCTCCATCCGGTTCCCCAAGGCCAAGGGCCTGGGCGTGCCGATGGACGCCAATCTCCGGACGATCCCCCCGGGCGAGAGCGAGCTCCTGAAGGACGGCCGCGACCTCGTCCTGGCGTTCGGGAACATGGTCTACCCGGCCCTCGCCGCCGCCCGGATGCTGGAGAACGAGGGCCTGTCCCTGGCCGTCGTCGACGCCCGGTTCGTCAAGCCCCTCGACGAAGAGGCCATCCTTCGCTACGCCGGACCGGGCCGGACCATCGTGACGGTCGAGGAAGGCGTGCTCGCCGGCGGCGCGGGGAGCGCCGTCCGCGAATTTCTTGACCGGCAGCTGCGTTTCGGCATCCGCTTCAAGTCCATCGGGCTGCCTCTCGATGTCTACCCCGTGGGCAAGGCCGAGGAGATCCGCTGCATGTACGGCTTGGACGTTCCCGGCCTGGTCGAACAGATCCGGGGCCTGTTCGGGGCCCCTTCGCGTCCCTTCGGCGATGAGAAAACGGACGGATAGACTCCTGGTCGAGCGCGGCCTCGCGCCGAGCCGGGAGAAGGCCCAGGCCCTCGTCATGGCCGGCCTCGTCTCGAGCGGCAGGCGGGCCGTCCTCAAGCCCGGGGAGCTCCTCGACGAGGCCGCGGACCTCGCCGTCGCGAGCCCCCTGCCCTATGTCGGCCGCGGCGGCCTGAAGCTCGAAGAGGCCCTCGACCGGTTCGGGGTCGACGTCGCCGGCGCGGTCGCCGTCGACCTCGGCAGCTCGACCGGCGGCTTCACTGATTGCCTGCTCAAAAGGGGGGCGCGGAAGGTCTACGCCGTGGACGTCGACACGAAACAGCTCGACTGGGCCCTGCGGCGGGACCCGCGCGTCGTCCCCGTCGAGAAGAACGCCCGCCATCTCGAGCCCGGGGACATCGGCGAGGCTCCCGACGTCGTCACCGCGGACCTGTCCTTCATCTCCCTCCTCAAGGTCCTTCCGGCCGTCCGCAAGCTGCCGGGGGACTGGGTCCTTCTCGCCCTTATCAAGCCCCAGTTCGAGGCCGGGAGAAAGCAGGTCGGGAAGAAGGGCGTCGTCCGCGACCCGGCCGTCCACCAGGAAGTCCTGGGGCGGATCGTCGAAGGGGCCCGGGAGCTCGGCTTCGGGCTCGAAGGGGTCATCGCCTGCTCGACGCGAGGCCAGAGAGGCAACCGCGAGTTCTTCGTCCGGTGGGCCAAGGGAAGGCCGGGCCTGAACCGAAACCTCATTCCGTTGTGGATCAAGGAGGCGGCAAGCCATGAATAAGACGCAAGACGTGCGCAAGGCCGGCATCGTGATCAAGCCCCATGCCCCCTCGGTCGAGGGCATCCTGAAGATCCTCGTCGATTATTTCGAGGCCCGGGGGATCGGCTGCGTCCTGGAGGACGCGGCCGCCCGCAAGATCGGCCGCCCCGGCGGGCTCGCGCGGGCCGAGGTCCCCGCCGCCTCCGACCTCGTCGTCGTTCTTGGGGGCGACGGCACCCTCCTCAGCGTCGCCCACTATGCGGCCCGGGCCGGTGTCCCGGTCATGGGCGTCAACCTCGGGCGGCTGGGCTTTCTGACCGAGATCACCGTCAGCGAGGCGACCATGGCCCTCGACAGCTTCCTCGCGGGAGGAGCGGACGTCGTCAGCCCGCGCTGGCTCCTCGAGTGCCGGTCCGCCAACGGCCCTTCCTACGGCCTCAACGACATCGTCGTCACCAAGGGCGCCGTGGCCCGGATGATCGAGCTGGGCATCTCGATCGACGGGCAGGAAGTGGCCTCGCTCAAGGCCGACGGGCTGATTGTCTCGACGCCGACCGGATCGACGGCCTATTCGCTCGCCGCCGGCGGCCCCATCGTCCATCCCCGGGTGGCGGCCGTCGTCATCACGCCCATCTGCCCGCACACCCTGACCTTCCGGCCGCTGGCCGTGCCCCCGACCTCGGCCATCGGCGTCAAGCTCCTGACGGCCGGAGAGGACGTCTTCCTGACCCTCGACGGCCAGAGGGGCGGGCTCATGGCCCCCCACGACGCGGTCGAGATCCGCAAGGCGCCGTTCGAGCTCCAGCTCGTGACCTCGCCCCGCCGGAGCTACTACGCCCTGGTCAAGGAGAAGCTCGGCTGGGCCGAGTAGCCGGGCCGCGGCGTTTGACAAGCCGGGTTCGAGCCGCTATCATGGGGACTCGCCGATAGACTACTAAAATGCTAAGAATTGGAGAGACCGCTATGTCCGACGCCGTCCTCACCGGCACCGACGCCACGTTCGAGACCGAGGTCCTCAAGTCCGAGCTCCCGGTCCTGGTCGATTTCTGGGCCCCCTGGTGCGGGCCCTGCCTGATGGTCGCCCCCGCCCTCGAAGAGGTCGCCGAGGCTCACCAGGGCAAGCTCAAGGTCGTCAAGCTCAACGTCGACGAGAACGCGACGACCTCCCAGACCTACGGCATCATGGCAATCCCCACGCTCATCCTTTTCAAGGGCGGCGAGGCCCGGGAGAAGGCCGTCGGCGTCCAGTCGAAGGACAAGCTCGCCGCCCTGGTCGCCAAGTACGTCTGAGCCGTCGAGCATCCTCCCGACCGCCGCCCGCGCTGTCGACCCGGCCCTCTCCGCGATTTATCCGGGCTTCGGGGATCGTCCGCAGTCGTTGCCGTGATCATCTCCGCGCACGAGACGGCGGGATCCGACCCCCGGGGATCCAGGATCATGATCGGATCGCCCGCCTGCGCTCAGACGGCCGAGGCGGCGGGGGCCGGGGGGGCCTGCGGCGATGCCGCCTCGCGTCGCTCGTTGAGGACGGCCGCCAGCTCCGCCCCCCAGAGCATGATGACGAGCGAGGCCGAGACCCACAGCAGGAAGAAGATGATCGAGGTCAGGGTCCCCTGGAGCAGCCGGCTCATGACGATGCCGATGGCCGAGAGACGGACGACGTAGAAGGCGAAAATGCGCTTGAAGATCTCGTAGAGCAGGGCCGCCACCGCCGCCGACAGGGCCGCCGACCTCGTGTGGACCTTGGTCTCGGGGATGAACTTGTAGACGACGAAGAAGACCAGCAAGGTCAGCGCGTAGGGGATCACGAACTGCAGGAAGAAGTTGTTGACCAGGGCGACCGCGTCAGGATTGATGGTCGTCCGGACGAGCGTGCTGGCTCTCACGGCCCGGTCCAGGGCCGACCACACGGCCGTGATGGCCAGCGAGAACAGCATGATGATGCCGATGACGAACATCAGAAGGTACTCCATCAGCCGGTTGTAGAAGAACGACTTGTGGTACTTGGTCCGGAAGATGTGGTTGATGGTCGAGATGATGTTGGAGAACAGGAGGCTCGCGGCGACGAGCGAGCCGAGGATGCCGAACAACCCGAGCCGGCCGACGCTGCCCGATACCGCCTGAAGGCTCTTGAAGAATCCCGGGTCCAGATGGACGAAGAACTCGTCGGTGAAGATGTTGAGGCTGCGCAGGGCCATCTCGGAGTCGCCCAGGAAGCGGGCCGTCGCGGCGAAGAACAGGGCGATCAGAGGGACGCTGCAGAGCAGGGAGAAGTACGAGATGACGACGGCCGCCGTCCAGCACTTGTCCTTGTTGAACCGCGCGAAGGACGCGGCCAGTATCCTGAACGTGACGGGCGCCATCGGCTCCTTAAGCGTACTTGCCCCACTGGACCATCAGGATGATGATGGTGATGAGCAGGGCGTAGATGACCAGGGTCTCGATGAGGACCAGCCCGAAGATGAGCAGGAACCGGATGTGGGGAGCGCCCGCCGGGTTCCTGGAGATGCCCTCGCACCCGCTGCTGATGGCCTTGGCCTGGCAGAAGGCCCCAGCGGCCACGGACAGCGTGATGACAGCCGCTCCGGCGATGAGCGACAGCTTGAAGAGCGATGTCCGGGACTCGCTCGGTTCCGCCGTTTCCTGGGCCAGGAGGGGCAGGGCGGACAGGACGACGAAGAAGAGAAGAAGGCTCAGGGACCTCAATTTCTTGGACATGACGGGACTCCTTTCCGTTTAATGGTCTTGTTCGTGGGCGACGGCCCCGGCGATGTAGATGCAGGAGAGCAGGACGAAGACGAAGGCCTGGATGAGCGAGGTGAAGATGGCCACGGTCATGAACGGCAGGGGCAGGAAGAAGGGGATGATCGAGGCCATGATGACGAGCAGCAGCTCCTCGGCGAAGATGTTGCCGAAAAGCCGCATCGAGAGCGAGACCGGGCGCGAGAAATGGCTGATGATCTCGATGGGGATCATCAGCGGGGCCAGGGCCGGGATGGGGCCCACGAAGTGCTTGAAATACCTCAGGCCCTGGGACTTGACGCCCTGCCAGTGGTAGTAGAGGAAGACGACCAGGGCGCAGCCGACCGTCGCGTTGAGCTTGCTCGTCGGGGCCATGAAGCCGGGGACGAGGCCGATGAGGTTGCAGCCTAAGACGAACAGCCCGACCGTGCCGACGACCGGCATGTACTTCCGGCCCTCGGGCCCGATGGTGTCCGCGAGCAGGCCGTCGAAGGCCTGGACGACGACCTCGAGGACGCTCTGGCGGCCCGACGGGACCAGGGCCAGCCTCCGCGAGGACAGGCCGAGGAAGACGACGAGGAGGGCGGCGACGATGAGGGCCACGACGATGAAGTCCGGGACGAGATGGAGGGGATCGCGGACCTCGACGCCGATCAGCCCCAGGGCCGCGGCCAGGGGCGGGCCGAAGACGCGGTTGAAGGCGTCCACGATCCAGAAACTGTGTTCTAGCTCTTCCATGTCTTCATCAGGAGCAGGGCCCGGAGGCTTTCGACGAGGGCCACCGGCACGAGCACCGAGAACCCGGCGACGAAGGCCAGGACCCTCCCCGGGATGAGGAGGATTATAAGCAAAAAGACCCCGCAAATCAACGCGAGCCGGAGGGCGTAGAGGGCGATCCCGGACCGCAGGGCCCGCGTTTTCCCCTGGGCGAGGATGCGCGCGAGGGAGCTTTCGAGCCAGGCGAAGCCCAGGGCGGAGAGGCTCCCTCCGGCGAAGAAAAGCAAGCCCGTCAGGGGATCGAAAACCAGGCCGGCGGCCGCGGCCAGAACGGCCGAAACCGCCAGGATCTCCCGGGGGACCCGCCGCAGGACGCGCTCGTCGAAGGACTCGGGGGCGTTCATGGGCGGTAGTATACCATCGATCGCGCTTCCCTTGACAAGCCCTCGGCCTTCTTCAAGAATAGGGCCGGAACGATGGCCCTCACGCCCCGCCGCCCCAACCTGCGCAGGCTCGCCGAGCTGAGCTCGCTCGGCCTCATCCTGCCGTCCTCGATCGCCGTCGGCCTGTTCATCGGCTACTTCCTCGACAAGTGGCTGGGTACGCACCCCGTCCTGCTGCTCGTCTTCACCGTCTTGGGCATCGTTTCGGGTCTCCTGAGCCTCTTCCGGGCCCTCCGCCGCCAGATGAGGGACGAGCCCCCCGACGAGTGACCCCGCCGGGCCCGTTTGCTTCCCTCGGGCGCGGTGTGCTAAATTTCCGGCGATGGCAGCCTTCCCCTCCGAGAAGCGCCGCATCCGTCATACGGCCCGGGCCTTCCTGACGCTCAGCGCGCTCCTCCTCGTATCCCTTGCCCTTCCGGCGGCCGCCGCCCTCCAAGAAGGCCGTCCGGCCGAAGGAGAGGCCCGGATCGTCGCCCGGACCCAGGAGAGGGTCGGGGACCTGATCTTCGCCTCCGGGGACGTCGAGATCCACTACGGCAGGTTCCGCCTGTTCGCCGACCGCGTGGAATTCCGGCTCGAGACCAAAGACGTCCTCGCCGAGGGCAACGTCGTCGCCCAGGGCGACGGCGAGGTCATCCGGGCCGAGCGGGTCCGCTTCAACCTGGAGACCGGGCTGGGGACCATCGAGCGGGCCTCGGGCCTGGTCCCGCCGTCCTTCCTGTTCGAGGCCGAGTCCGTCGAGAAGCGGGCGGCCGGCCTCTACAGCCTCAGGTCCGCCTTTCTAACGCCCTGTACCCAGCCCAACCCGCGCTGGGGGTTCTCCCTGTCCCGGGCCGACCTCCGGACGGACGAATATGTGGCCATGTGGGACGCCGTCCTGAGGATCAAGAGCGTGCCGGTCTTCTACGTCCCCTACCTCCGCTATCCCCTCGAGGAAAGGGCGACGGGGTTCCTCATGCCCCGGGTCGGGCTCTCGGGCCCCAAGGGGTTCTCCCTCTCCCAGAGCTTCTACTGGACCATCGCCCCCAACATGGACGCCACCGTCGGCCTCGATTATTTCGCCCGGCGGGGCCTTGGGGCCGGGCTCGAGTTCCGGTACCTCTTCCCGGGCGAGACCCGCGGCAAGATCGACCTGTACCATTTCATGTACAAGCGGGACGCCTCGGGGGACAAGCCCGGGGGCTCGTCCATCGTCCGGATCGATCACGCCCAGGCCCTGCCCTGGGGCTTCCGCCTGGCCGCCAACGTCGACCTCCAGAGCTCCTACGATTTCCTGAAGGAGTTCGACGACGATTTCCGGCGGGCCGTGACCTTCAACCGCAGCTCCCAGGTCCACATCACCCGGTCGTGGGCCCGGTTCAACCTCAGCGCCAGGGCCTCGCGCTTCGAGACGTACTTCTCCGAGCTCGGCGACGCCGCCGTCAATACCTCGCTGCCGCAGGTCCAGTTCAACGTCTTCAAGGTCCCCCTCGCCGGCCCTCTGTACTTCTCCCTGAGCTCGTCGTTCCACGCCTGGCGATACGGGCGGCGGTCCGAATACGATGCCGGGACGGAGCGCCGCTCGGAGACCCTGACCGTCCATCCGACCCTCAGCCTGCCCCTTTCGCCAGCCCCGTGGCTGACGGCCGATACGGCCCTGACGGGCAAGTTCGCCTATTACGGGCAAAGCCTCGACCCGGAGACCGGCCGGAGCGTGGATGACCCGTTCTTCGCGCCGGGCTTCGGCCTCAAGGTCGAGGTCACCGGCCCCGTCCTCTACCGGGTCTTCCATGGCCGGGACGGCCGGCCGAGGCTCAAGAACATCCTCGAGCCTTATTTCCAGTACACATACGACAGCCCGACGAGCCAGGCCGACCGGATCGTGACGGCCTACGGCTTTTACCGCTTCCACCAGATGAGCTACGGGATCACCAGCCGCCTGCTGTTCAAGTCCGGCGACCGGCCGGTCGAGGTCCTGTCGGTCGGGCTGGGGCAGACCTTCTACTTCTCCCCGGAAGACGGCCCTCTCCGGGATTTCCTCGTCGACGGCCGGCCGCCCCGCTTCTCGGAGATCGCCGGGACCGTCCGCTTCTACCCCCAGGCTAAGTTCAGCCTGGACGCCTCGGCCGGCTACAACCCTTATTACGGGAACCTGTCGACCCTGAGGGTCGGCGCGACGGCCGGCTCGAGGGCCGAAGGCGATTTCCTGAGCCTGACCTGGTTCAAGAGCCGGAACGCCTGGATCACCGGCGTCGACCCGGCCCTTGTGCCCTTCTACAACCGCCACCAGATCGGCCTGCTCGGCGGGTTGCGCCTGCCGGGCCTATCCTTGAGCATTCAGGCGGACGCCGATTACAACATCCGGGAGCGCAAGCTCCTCTACACGGGGTGCCGGGTGACCTACGGCCTCCAATGCCTCGAGCTGCAGGCCGACGTCCGCGTCTATTATTTCCGCGCCCGACCCGAGACCCAGTTCCGCTTCTCGGTCGGGCTGGGGGCCATCGGCAGGTCCCTCGGCCTCCTCGACGGCTTCGGATTCTAGATATCCAGCTCCATCTGGCTGTCCTGGACGAGCTTGCGGTCGGCCTCGATGTCCTCCAGGAGGTCGGGGGTGATGTCGCCCGTGGGATAGATGCCGTCGAAGCAGGCCGCGCAGAAGTTCTTGATCTTGGGGTTCTCGGTCCGGACCGCCTTTTTCAGGGCGGCGAGGCTCTGGTAGATGACCTCGTCGGCCCCGATCTTGGCGGCCACGATCCTTTCGTCGGCGTCCTGGGCCACGAACTCCGTCTTCGTCTGCATGTCGATGCCGTAGACGCAGGGGTGGCGCAGGGGCGGCGAATAGGAGGCGAAGTAGACCTTCTTGGCCCCGCACTCGCGGACCA
Source organism: Candidatus Aminicenantota bacterium (assembly GCA_037447475.1). Lineage (GTDB taxonomy): Bacteria > Acidobacteriota > Aminicenantia > Aminicenantales > Saccharicenantaceae > RBG-16-66-30. The sequence goes on along the minus strand of JBBIGP010000009.1, from coordinate 25,774 downwards.
TCTCGATGATGGCCTTGGAGGTGTTGCCGCGGACGATGCTGTCGTCGACGAGCAGGACCTTGCGGCCCTTGATCTCCGAGGCGATGGGGTTGAGCTTCTGGCGGACCGAGCTGCGCCGCTGGCCCGCCGCAGGCATGATGAACGTCCGGCCGATGTAGCGGTTCTTGACCAGGGCCTCGCTGTACTTCAGGCCGAGCTTGCGGGCGATCTCGATGGCCGCGTCGCGGGCCGAGTCGGGGACGGGGACGACGACGTCGATGTCGAGCTTGCGCTTGCGGATCTCGAGGGCCAGGGCCCGACCCAGGTTGACCCGGCACTTGTAGACGTTGGCCCGGTCGATGAACGAATCGGGCCGGGCGAAATAGACCCACTCGAAAAGGCAGGGCGCGGCGCAGGCCCGGGCCAGCCTCTTCCGATGAAGGGTCCGGCCCCGGTCGAGGAACAGGACCTCCCCGGCCTCGACGTCGCGGATCTCGTCGAAGTTCATGATGTTGAGGCTGACGGTCTCGGAGGCGAAAGCGTAGGAGGGGACGATCCCGTCGCGCCGCTCCCCGTAGGCCAGGGGTTTGATGCCGTAGGGGTCCCGGAAGGCGACCATCCCTTCGCCGGCGATGTAGGCGACGACCGAATAACTCCCGCGGACCTTGTGGAACACGCTCCGGACGGCCCGGAAGACGTGCTCCGGCTCGAGCGTCCGGGCGTTCTCGTGGGCCAGGGCCTCGGCGAAGATGTTGAGGATGATCTCGACGTCGTTGTCGGAGTTCAGGAGCCGGTGATACTTGCGGTACAGCTCGTCCTTGAGCTCCCGGTAGTTGGCGACGTTCCCGTTGTGGGCCATGATCAGCCCGAAGGGGGAGTTGAGCTGGAAGGGTTGGGCGTCGTCGCCGCCGCCCCCGCCGATCGTCGGGTAGCGGGTGTGGCCGATGCCGATCGGGCCGCGCAGGTGATGGACGGCCTCCGGCGTGAAGATGTCGTGGACGAGGCCGTTGCCCTTCTTGGCGTGGAAGCGGCCGTCGAAGGTGATGATCCCCGCCGAGTCCTGCCCGCGGTGCTGGATGGCCAGCAGTCCCTGGTAGAGGTCGCGGAAGACGGGGCCGTTGCCCCAGATCCCCAGGACGCCGCACATCAGGCGCTCATTCCTTGACGGGCCGGTCCGGGTCGACGGCCGCCTCGTCGACGATCATAATGGGGATGTCGTCCTTGATGGGGTAGACGCGATGGCAAGAGACGCACTTGAGCCCCTTTTCGTCGGCCGTCAGCTTGATGTCGGCCTTGCAAAAGGGACAGGCCAGGATGGCCAGCAGGGAAGGGCTGATCGGCATCGGTCCTCCACGGCTAGGATAGTCCGGTCCGCCCCGGGCGTCAAGCGGGAGCCTGGTGTCCTCAGAAACGGAACCGGAGGCCGGCTCTCAGGGCCGCCCCCGAAAGGTTGATGTCCGCGCGCCTGGCGCCCGAGACGTGGGGGCCCGAAGGCCGGTCCCCGCGGACGAACAGCAACGGATAGCCGGACGCGTCCAGGGCCTGTCTCCAGAAATAGAGCGTGCCTTGCTCGGTCAGGGTCTCGTCGAGGAAATTGCTGAAGACGTTGCGGCCCTCGAGCCCGCTCCGGCGGGCCAGCCGGAACCCGGCCTCGGCGAAGAAGGCGAGGTTGCGGCCGACGTCCCAGTCCCCTCCGAAAGCCGCCTCGGCGCCGAAGGTCCAGGCCGCGGCGGAGCCCTTGTCCTGTCTCCAGATGCCCTGCCTGTCGAACTTGTAGACGTATCCGGCCTTCACCCGGTAGGCCCCCAAATCCCCTTTGAGGTAGAAGCCGCGCCCCGGGTAGAAGCGCACGAGGGCCCTGACGGGCATCGCCTGGAAGGCGGGCTGGACGGTCAGGGTTTCCGTGAACAGCTCGGCGGCGTACGTCACCCGGCTCGTGTTCCCGCCCCGCAGATGATCGAGGCCCAGGCCGACCGCAAGCTCCGGCAAGATCCGGTAGGACATCTCGAGGCCGAGGCCGGCGCCGAGCCTCACGGCTCCCGCGGAACCGGAGGGTTCGACGCCGAGGAGGGCCGCGTTGTAGGCGACGAGCCCCCGGGCGCCTTCGTTGAGGTCGGCCGGGTCGACCGGACCGCCCACGAGCGAGATGGAGAGCTCGAAAGGCCGGGACGCAGGGGCCGGCGGACGCGGCGTTCGCCCGGGTCCGGGAGCGGGGGCCTTCGGGCGGGGTTCGGCCGGCGTCACGGCCAGCGGTTCACGGGCTGCTTTGGCCGGCGGGCCGGCCTCCTCGGCCGTCACGACGACCAGGCTCTCGTGGATGTAGCCGGCCCTCACGCCGCCGTCGTCGAGGATGTAGCGGACGAGATACCACTCCCCCTCCTTGCGGTCGGCCTGGAGGACCGTGCCCTCGGGGATCTGCTGGACGACCGCGCTGCCGATGTCCGGCCGCTCACGGAGGTTGGCCTGCTCGGCCGTGACCTTGACCCGGACCGCCTGGAGGGCCCGTTCCTGGGCCACGAGCGGAAGCGCGGCCCCGAGGACGAGGATCATGACCATCGAGAGGGCGATTCGTTTCATGCGCATCAGGGATTCACCTTGATGCGATTATAGTCGACTCTCCGCCTCCGGACAAGCGCCGCCGCCCGGCGGCCGGGGATGTCACTCGTATTCGTCCCAGCGTTTGATCAGAAGGTCGTCCGTCCTTTTCGCGGCCAGGGCTTGGACGAAGAGGTCGGCGGCCTGGAGGTTGGTCAGGATGGGGACCGAGAAGTCGACGGCCAGGCGCCTCAGCTTGTAGGCCGAGTTGAACTCGACGCGCTTGTCCGGATTGGGGATGGAGATGACGAGATCGATCTTGCCCCCGGCGATGGATTCGCGGATATTGGGGCCCCGGCGCTCGTGGACCTTGAACAGGCGCGTGTTGGGGATGCCGTTGGCTTTGAAGTAGGCCGAGGTCCGGTCGGTGGCGAAGATCCGGTAGCCCAGGCGATCCAGCGTCCGGGCGGCCCCCAGGAACCGGTGCTTGGATTCCTCGCCGCCGACCGTCAGCAGGACGCTCTTTCCCGGCAGAGCGAAGCCGGTCGAGAGGATGGCCTTGAGATAGGCCTCGTGAACGTCCTCCCCCAGGCAGGCGACCTCTCCCGTCGAGGCCATCTCCACGCCCAGGACCGGATCGGCGCCCTTGAGGCGGGAGAAGGAGAACTGGGGGGCCTTGACGCCGACATAGTTCAGGTCGAGCGTCGACTTCCGTTCGCTCAGCGGCCGGCCCATGATGGCGGCCACGGCCAGCTCGACGAAGTTCGTCCGGGCCACCTTGCTGACGAAGGGGAAGGAGCGCGAGGCCCGCAGGTTGCACTCGATGACCTTGATGGCGTTGTCCTTGGCGATGAGCTGGATGTTGAAAGGGCCGGTGATGTCCAGGGCCCGGGCGATCTCGCGGCCGATGGCCCGGATGCGCCGGATGGTCTCGATGTAGAGCTTCTGGGGCGGCAGGACCATCGTCGCGTCGCCCGAGTGGACCCCGGCGTTCTCGACGTGCTCGACGATGGCCGAGGCCACGACCCGGCCGCGGTCGGCCACGGCGTCGAGCTCGATCTCCTTGGCGTTCATGATGAACTTGGAGATGACGACGGGATACTCGGGCGTCACCCGGGAGGCCTTTTGGAGGTATCGGTCGAGGTAGGCCTCGTTGAAGACGATGCTCATGGCCGCCCCGCTCAGGACGTAGGACGGGCGGATGAGGACCGGGTAGCCGATCGATCGGGCGAAGGCCTTCGCCGCGCGGACGCTCGTCAGCTCGCGCCACGCCGGCTGGTCGACGCCGAGCTCGTCGAGGAGCCGGGAGAACTTGAAGCGGTTCTCGGCCCGGTCGATGCTCGCCGGCGGCGTGCCCAGGACCCGCATCCCGGCCCGGTGGCACTTGAGGGCGATGGTGTTCGGGATCTGGCCCCCCATGGAGAGCAGGGCGCCGAGGGGGCGCTCCTTCTCGTAGATGTCGAGGACCCGTTCGAAGCTCAGCTCGTCGAAGTAGAGCCGGTCGCAGATGTCGTAGTCGGTGGACACGGTCTCCGGATTGTAGTTGATCATGACCGGGGCGTAGCCGAGCTTCTTGAGGGCCAGGGCGGCGTTGACGCAGCACCAGTCGAACTCGACCGACGAGCCGATGCTGTAGGAGCCGGAGCCCAGGAGGAGGACCTTCTGCGGGCGGCCGGCGCCGCCGCGGAACGGGACGTCGTCCTCGCGGCCGTGATAGGTCGTGTAGAGATAGTTCGTCCGCGCCGGGACCTCGCCGGCCAGGGTGTCGATCTGCTTGACGGCCGGTGCGAGGCCCAGGGCCTTCCTCTTCCTCCGGACGCCCATCTCCGTCGAGCCCGTCAGGAGGGCGATCTGCTTGTCGGAGAAGCCCTTGCGCTTGGCCTCCCGCAGCAGGTCGGGCGGGAGCTTGCCGAGCCGGTGCTTCCCGAGACGGCCGCCGCAGTCGACGATGTTGGCGATCTTATGGAGGAACCACCTGTCGATCCGGGTCAGCCGGTGGATGCGCTCGACGGTGAACCCTTTCTTGAGGGCCTCGGCGATGCCGAACAGCCGCTCGTCGGTCGGCTGGCGGAGCTCCTTCTCCAGATCCCGGAAAGAGTAGTTCTCGTTGGCCACCAGGCCGTACATCCCGACCTGGAGCATCCGGGCGGCCTTCTGGACGGCCTCCTCGAAGGACCGTCCGACGGCCATGACCTCGCCGACCGACTTCATCTCCGAGCCGATCTTCTTCGAGACGCGGGCGAACTTCTTGAGGTCCCAGCGGGGGATCTTGACGACGAGATAGTCGAGGGCCGGCTCGAAGCAGGCCGTGGTGACCTTGGTGATGGAGTTCGGCAGGTCCGGCAGGAGCCGGCCGAGGGCCAGCTTGGCGGCCACGAAGGCCAGCGGGTAGCCCGTGGCCTTGCTGGCCAGCGCCGAGCTCCGCGACAGGCGGGCGTTGACCTCGATGATCCGGTAGTCGCCGTCGCGGGGGTCGAGGGCGTACTGGATGTTGCACTCCCCGACGACGCCGAGATGGCGGACGGCCCGGATGGCGATCTCCCGCAGGCGGTGGTACTCCTCGTTGGTCAGGGTCTGGGACGGGGCGATGACGATGCTCTCCCCCGTGTGGATGCCCATGGGGTCGAAGTTCTCCATGTTGCAGACCGTGATGCAGTTGTCCGCCCGGTCGCGGACGACCTCGTACTCGATCTCTTTCCATCCCGCGAGCGACTCCTCGACGAGGACCTGGGGGGCGGCGGCGAAGGCCTTGCGCAGGGACGCCCGGAGCTCGCCCCGGGTCGCGGCGATGCCGCTTCCGCGCCCCCCCAGGGCGTAGGCGGCCCGGGTCATGACCGGATAGCCGATCCTCCGGGCCGCCCGCAGCCCGTCCTCGACGGACCGGACGGCGATCCCGCGCGGGGTCTTGAGCCCGGCTTCGGCCAGGGCCCGGTTGAAGAGCCGGCGGTCCTCGGTCCGTTCGATGGCCGCCAGAGGGGTCCCCAGGACGGGCACGCCGTACCGTTCGAGCGCCCCGTTCTTCCAGAGCGCGACGCCGCAGTTGAGAGCGGTTTGCCCGCCGAAAGAGAGCAGGATGCCGTCGGGCCGCTCCCGGGCGATGACCTTTTCCACGAAATACGGCGTCACCGGCAGGAAATAGACCTTGTCGGCCATCCCCTCGGAGGTTTGGATGGTGGCGATGTTCGGATTGACGAGGACGACCTCGAGTCCCTCCTCCTTGAGGGCCTTGATGGCCTGGCTCCCGGAGTAGTCGAACTCGCCGGCCTCGCCGATCTTCAGGGCCCCGCTGCCGAGGAGGAGGACTTTGCGGAGCTTTCTCATCCGAGCGTCTCCAGGAAGCGGTCGAAGAGGAAAGCGGTGTCGGTCGGGCCCGGACAGGCCTCGGGATGGAACTGGACGCTCGCGAAGGGCCGGCGCCGGTGGCGGATGCCTTCGTTCGTCCCGTCGTTGGCGTTGCGGAACCAAGGGGCCCAATCGCGGGGCAGGGTCCTCGTGTCGACGGCGTAGCCGTGGTTCTGGCTGGTGATGAAGCAGCGCTTGGTCCCTTCCTCGAGGCAGGGCTGGTTCTGGCTGCGGTGGCCGAACTTGAGCTTGAATGTATCGGCGCCGGCGGCCAGGGCCAGGACCTGGTTGCCCAGGCAGACGCCGAAGACGGGCAGTCCCTCGCGCATCAGCCGGCGGACCGCCCCGACCGTCGCGGCCAGCCTCTTGGGATCTCCCGGGCCGTTCGACAGGACGACGCCCTTCGGCGAGAACGACAGGATCCGGGCGGCGTCCGTCGACGCCGGCACGCGAACGACAGAGACTCCGCGCTCGATGAGCGACCGGATGATGCCCATCTTGACGCCGCAGTCGACGACGACGACCGTCATCCGGGCCCCGGAGTTATAGATCCTGATCTCCTCGGTCGTCACCTCGCCGACCAGGTCCCGGGCGTTGGGGTCGGCCGCGGCCAGGGCCTCGCGCCGGACCCGGGCCGCGCTGACGGGGCCGTCGGAGACGGCCAGGACGCCGGGCATGACGCCCTCGACGCGCAACCTCTTGGTCAGGGCCCGGGTGTCGACGCCGGCGATGCCGGGGATGCCGTGCTCGCGAAGCCAGCCGTCGAGGGTCTTCGCCGAGGTCGCGTGCGAAGGGCGCTCGCAGAGCTCGGAGACGACGTAGCCGGCGATCCGCGGCTTTTCCGATTCGAAGCGGGCCGGGTCGATGCCGTAGTTGCCGATGAGCGGATAGGTCTGGCAGAGGATCTGGCCGTGGTAGGAGGGATCGGTGATGGACTCGGGGTAGCCGACGAGCCCCGTGTTGAAAACGACTTCCCCCCCGGCCTTGGCGCTCGCGCCGAACCCTACGCCCTCTTGGACGAAGCCGTCCGCGAGGGCCAGAACCGCTTTCCGGATGGGGCCTTCCTCCGTTCCATTTCGCGGCAGTATAGCACAGTCGCCCCGGGTCCTCAAGGGTTCCTGCGGGGAGGGCAAATCACCCCTTGAATCACCCTTCGCGGGCATGATATTTTGGCCCTGGACGAGGAGAATCGGGGAGGGAACCCCCCGGTTTTGAGGTTGATCCATGACGCCCGACAGAGACGGCGCGACATCCGCAGGTACGCCCGCGGCCTCCGCGGCCCCCGGGGCGTCGTCCGCGCCGCCGGAGAAGGACGATCTCATCCGGTCCATGACCCGGGCCCTGAGGGTGTCGTTCAAGATGGCCTCCATGTACAACGCCGAGCACCCGGCCTTCAAGAGCAGCGTCAACGAACTCGTGGCCAAGCTCGAGGCCCTGTTCGTCCATCTCAACCCGGTATCCATCGGCTTCACGCCCCACGCCCTGTTCATCGACGGCCGGTTCTGGGAGGGCGAGCGGACGTACATGGACCTGGCCCAGCTTTTCCACTTCCGCAAGATCAAGCGCATCGAGATCCGTCCGGGCATCCCCCACGCCGAGTTCCAGCGCTTCGCCTCCAAGATCATGCTTCCGGTCAAGGCCTTCGTCAGGGAGGGCGGGGCCGAGGCCATCCTCAAGAGAGAGAACATCGTCCACATCGCGCTCGAGGTCCTCAACTACTCCCAGCTCCTGCTCGGCGAGGGCGAGGAGATCAAGGACATCTGGCCCTATCTCCTCATGGAGGCCGCCGAGGAGAACGACGACGCCAAGTTCGACCAGCTCGCCGGGAGCTTCGAGAAGGTCGTCGGCAAGTTCAACACCGAGGACCTCATCCAGAACGAGGAGCTGCACAAGAACTTCGCCAAGTTCTTCGGCTACCTCAAGACGACCTCCGAGGAGAAGCACCGGACCTGCGCCAAGCAGCTCCTCAAGACCCTGGCCGGGGCCCGCAAGACCCCGACCGAGTCCAAGTTCGACAACCTCAAGCTCCTCATCTCCGACCTGACCGAGGAGGACATGGCCTCGACGCTCTGGGAGGAGATCATAGGCAACGACAAGTTCGACTCCCTGAGCTTCAGCATCTTCTCCCGGATCGTCGACAAGGAGCGGCACAAGAAGATCGCCACCTCGCTCCGGGCCCTGTTCCACACGGACAACCCCCAGAACCGGCGGTCGGAGGTCGAAAAAAAGATCCGCATCCTGCTCTCGGGGACCTCCACCCAGCTGCACTCCGAGATCTACCGCCAGACCCTGTCCAGCCTCCTCAAAGAGATCTCCTTCGAGAAGAAGCTCGCGCTCGACCACCAGCTCCTCCAGCGGAACTACCGGTTCCTCCTGCTCGTCATGCTGTCCCAGGAGACGAAGAACGAAATGGCGGCCCACGTGTTGGGCCGGATCGCCGAGGAGTGGGAGAGGATCGTCGACGAGGGCGATCTCGAGTACATGCGGGACCTCTACGAGGTCCTCGAGAGCCGGAGCGTCGATTTCGGCGGCGAGCCGGGGTTCGCCCAGGCCCGGGCCGACCTGGCCGGACACATCGAGGGCTGCCTGCTCCGGGGCGAGACGAGCCCGGAGCTCGACGCCTTCATCGACAGGCTCGGCCGAAGCCTCCACCCGCCCGAGGCCTATCTCGACACGGCCTTCAAGGACCGGATCGTCTCGCCGTCGCTGATGAAGGCCTGTCTCCGGTTCTTCCCCGACCGGATCGAGGAGATCCGGCTCCGGATCAAGAAGAAGTCCTCCGACAGCGAGCTCCTGGGTCGGATCGCCGAGGGGCTGGCGGCCGTGGACGCCCCGGAGTCGCTGGCCCTCCTCAAGAAGATCTACGCCGTCGGCGATCCGGGCGCGAAGGTCAAGGCCCTCCAGGCCATGCGCTCTCTCAGGGAATTCGACGAGGCCTTCCTCTTCCCCGTCCTCGAGAAGAGGAACGAGCTCGTCCAGGCCGAGGCCCTCCTCGCCCTGCTGAGGAACGAGCGGACCAAGCACGTCGCGTTCACCAAGCTCTTCCGACTGCCGTCTCCCTACGGCCTCCAAAACAAGACCCTTCTCCGCAACCTGCGGATCGTCGAGGGCCACGACCTGCGCGGCGCGCTCCCTTATATCGAGCCCCTGTCGAAGAGGAAAAATTTCTGGAACCGCAAGGTCCGGCAGGAGGCCGGCCGGATCATGGAGAAATGGCGTGAGGGATAAGGTCAAGATCAGCTTCATCTACCTGATGAACGCCATCCAGGCGGGCAAGATCTACGCCGGCGAGCACCCCAAGTTCCGGGAGTACCTGAACCGCTTCTACGAGCTCGTCCAGGAGATCCTCGAGGACCGCAAGGAGCTCGTCCTGGGCCTCGTCGGCGGCGAGGCGGCCTGGGAGGACGAGATCTTCTTCAACCTGCGGACCAAGCTCGGCCCGCTCATCGACTTCCTGGAGAAGAACGGCGTCGAGCGGATCATCTTCCAGCAGGGCCTGCGCTTCGAGGAGCTGCGGGAGTTCATCATCTTCATGACCCGGGTCAAGCGCCAGGAGAAGATCAGCGAGCAGGAGTACTTCAACCTCCACGGCATCCAGAACATCCGGGCCGGCAAGCTGCGGGCCATGGTCAAGGGCGAGGCGCCGGCGGTCGAGGAGGACCCGACCCGCGTGAAATACCAGGGCGCCGTCCAGACCGTCTCCCACGCCCTCAACGTCGTCCTCGAGGAGGAGGAGGTCGACTACCTGGACCTGCGGTTCAACATCCTCGGCATCATGGAGGACTTCGTCGGCCGCCACCAGGAGCTCCTCAATCTCGTCTCGGTCAAGAGGCGGGATCTGGTGACCTTCGTCCATCTCCTCAACGTCACCCTTCTGGTCATGTTCTTCGGCTCCAAGCTCCAGTTCTCCAAGGACGAGGTCCTCGACCTGGGCATCGCCGCCCTCTACCACGACGTCGGCAAGCTCTACATCTCGCTCAAGATCATCCAGAAGAAGGACAAGCTGTCCGAGGGCGAGTTCGTCCAAGTCCGCAATCACCCGCTCCTCGGGGCCAAGATCCTGGACGGGTTCAAGGACGCGCTGGGCGTCCTGCCGATCATCGTCGCCTACGAGCACCACCTCCGCTACGACATGACCGGCTATCCCCGCTCGCCCTACGCCCGCAAGCCCCACCCGGCCTCGATGATGGTCACCATCTGCGACGTCTACGACGCCCTGGCCCTCAAGCGCTCCTACAAGAAGGACTATCCCCCCGAGAAGATCCACGAGCTGATGCTCCTCGACCGGGGCAAGATCTTCGACCCTGAGCTCCTGGACAAGTTCTTCCAGTTCATGGGCGTCTGGCCGCTGGGGTCTCTTGTCTCCTTGAGCGACGGCCGGATCGGGGTCGTGCGGGCCGTCAACGAGCGGGACATCTTCCGGCCGACGGTCCAGATCATCGCCCCGGCCAACGAGGGCGAGACGGTCGATCTGGCCGCGGCCGGCGGCCTCCGCGTCCAGAGGTCTTTGAATCCCCACGACGAGGGCGCGGCGTATCTGCCTCTCATCGGCCTCACGCCTCCCCCGCCCGGGCCGGACCCGGAGGACGGCGAGCCGTTGGACGACGATCTCGACCTGTAAAGGAGTGTTCCCATGTGCGGCATCATCGGTTGCGCCGGGGCCCGGGACACGGTCCCGGACCTGCTCGAAGGGTTGCGCCGCCTCGAGTACCGGGGCTACGATTCTGCCGGGATCGCCGTCCTCGACGGGGACCGGATCGAGCGCCGGCGGGTCAAGGGCAAGATCCGGGACCTCGAGGACCATCTCCGGGCGAGCCCCGTCGCGGGGACCTGCGGCATCGGTCACACCCGGTGGGCGACCCACGGCCGGCCGAGCGAGGACAACGCCCACCCCCATACGGACTGCACGGGTCATCTGGCCCTCGTCCACAACGGGATCATCGAGAACTACTGGACCCTGAAGGACAGGCTGCGGGCCGAGGGCCACGTCTTCCGGACGGAGACGGACACCGAGGTCATCGTCCATCTCCTCGAGAAGCACGACCGCGGCTCGCTCGAGGAGGCCGTCCGGAGGGCGGTCGCCGAGCTCGAGGGCTCGTTCGCGGTGGCCTGCATCTCGGTCCGCGAACCGGGCCGCATCGTCGCCGCCCGCAACGGACCGCCCGTCGTCGTCGGCCTCGGCGAGGGCGAGACCTTCGTTTCGTCGGACATCACGCCCCTCCTCCAGCACACGCGGCGGGTGTCGTATCTCGCCGACCGCGAGATCGCCGTCCTTTCGCCCGCCGGGGCCCGCTATGAGACCTTCGACGGCGAGCCCGTCGCCAAACCCGTCGAGGTCCTGACCTGGGAAGCGGAGATGATCGAGAAGAAGGGCTTCGCCCACTTCATGGCCAAGGAGATCTTCGAGCAGCCCGACGTCGTCCGCGACTCGCTGAAGAGCCGCCTGTCCCTCGAATCGGGCCGCGTCTTCCTGGGCGACGCCCGGCTCGACGCCCGCGTCTTCCGGGCCGCCCGGCGCGTCGTCATGGTGGCCTGCGGGACGTCCTACCATGCCGGGCTGGTCGGCAAGTACCTCCTGGAGACCCTGGGCCGCGTCCCGGTCGACGTCGAATACGCCTCCGAGCTCCGGGCCCGCGACTTCACGGTGGACCGCGGGACCCTCGTCCTGGGCATCTCCCAGTCCGGCGAGACGGCCGACACCCTGGCCGCCCTGCGGGCCGTCCGCGACAGGGCCAGGGCCGTCGTGGCCGTGACGAACAGCGTCAACTCGACCATGGCCCGCGAGGCCGACGGGGTCCTCGACACACATGCCGGGCCGGAGATCGGGGTCGCAGCGACCAAGACCTTCGTCGGCCAGATGGCCGCCCTATCCCTCTTCGCCCTTGCCTTCGCCCAGGCGAAAAAGACCCTCGAGCCGGGGGCCGTCCTGCCCCTTATCCAGGAGCTGCAGCGCGTCCCGCACAAGATGGAGGCCGTCCTCGGCCGGGCCGACGCGGTCGAGCGGATCGCCAAGCGGTTCCTGGACTGTGAGCACTACCTCTTCCTCGGCCGCTGGATCAACTTCCCGATCGCCCTCGAAGGGGCCCTCAAGCTCAAGGAGATCTCCTACACCCACGCCGAGGGCTACGCCGGCGGGGAGATGAAGCACGGCCCCATCGCCCTCATCGACGAGGGCCTGACGACCCTGGCCATCGTCCCCCGCGACCGGGTCTACGAGAAGATGCTCGGGAACATCTCCGAGGTCCAGGCCCGCGGCGGGCGGGTCCTGGCCGTGGCCTTCGAGGACGACGCCAAGGCCCGGTCCGTGGCCGAGGAGGTCTTTCCCATTCCCGCCGTCCACCAGCTCTTCTCGCCGTTCCTGACCGTCCTGCCCCTGCAGCTCTTCGCCTACTACGCCGCCTCCGCCAAGGGCCTGGACGTCGACCAGCCGCGCAACCTCGCCAAGAGCGTCACGGTCGAGTGATGCCGGGGAGATGTTGCGGGAGGCGGGCGATTTCCTGTATATCATAGATGGACCATCCGGACGCAAGGAGACACCGATGAGCATACGTCCCGCGCTGCGCCTCGGCGCCGTTCTCGTCGCGGCTGCCGCGGTATTGGCGGCTTCCGGCGCCCCGGGCGCCGCGAAGAAGGCCCGCGCCGTGTTCAAGGAGACGGCCCACGACTTCGGCAAAGTCAAGGAGGGCGAGGTCCTGGTCCACGAGTTCGTCTTCAAGAACGAGGGCGACGAGCCGCTCGTCATCGAACGGGTGGAGACGACCTGCGGCTGCACGGCGGCCCTGCTCTCCGAGCAGACGATCGGGCCGGGCCAGGAGGGCCGGGTCAAGGCGACCTTCGACACCCGCGGCTACTCGGGCCGCATGACACGCTACGTTATCCTCGTCTCCAACGACGCCGAGAAGAAGCGGCGGGAGCTGGCCCTGACGGTCGACATCCAGGTCCCGCCGTCGGCCAGGATCGACCTCGACGTCTACAACGTCGACATGGGGCTGAGCCTCGAGGGCGAGGCCCCCACGGTCAAGGTCATGGTCAAGAGCGTCGGGGAGCGGGAGCTCCAAGTGGAGATGTCCCACGAGGAGATCCGCTTCTTCTCCGGGGGCAAGCCCCTGTCCTTCCCGCTGCGCATCCCGCCCGGGAACTCCCGCGTGGTCGAGTTCCGGTTCGCGCCCCAGACGAGGACCGGGTCGCTCCGGGATTACGTCCTCATCAAGTCGAACGATCCCGTCCGCTCGGTCTGGTCGGTCTACGTCAGCCGCTATGTCGTCACCCGCAAGGAGCTCAAGGACCTCTTCGAACGCTACCGATCGGTCCTCGAGGACCGCAAATAAGGGCCGCCGGGACGATGCGGCCCTGCCGGGACGGAGAGACGGTCCTGCGCGCGGTCAAGGTCCAGCCCCGGTCGAGGAAGCCCGGGGTCGAGTAGACGGACCGGGGAGAAGGGGGAGGAGTCGTGAGCGTCCATAATCTCGTCAGCTTCGCGGGCCTGTTCGCCCTCATCGGCCTGGCCTGGCTCCTGTCGTCGAACAGGAAGATCGTCAACGTCCGCGTCGTCGTCTGGGGCCTCGGGCTCCAGCTCCTCGTGGCCCTGTTCGTCTTCATCGTCCCGGCCGGGGCCCGGGTCTTCCTGTGGGTCAACCAGGCCGTCGTGTCCGTCCTCGAGAGCGCCACGGCCGGGACCCGGTTCGTTTTCGGGCGGCTGGCCCTGCCGCCGGGCGCCGTCAACGAGGCCGGCGAGACCTCGCTCGGCTATTTTCTGGCTTTTCAAGGGCTTCCGACCATCATCTTCTTCGCCGCCCTGCTCGGCGCCCTGTACTATCTCGGGGTCATGCCGTTCTTCGTCCGTCTTTTCGCCCGGGTCTTCACCCGGCTCATGCGTATCAGCGGGGCCGAGTCCCTGGCCGTGTCCTCCAATATCTTCGTCGGGGTCGAGTCGGCCCTGGTCGTCAAGCCCCATCTCGAGGGCATGACCGAGTCCGAGCTGGGGACGATCCTGACGGCCGGCATGGGGACCATCGCCTCGACCGTCCTGGCCATGTACGTCATGATCCTTCAGGGCGAGATCCCGACGATCGCCGGCCACCTCGTCTCGGCCTCGTTCATCTCGGCGCCGGCGTGCATCGTCATGGCCAAGCTGGTCATGCCGGAGACCGGCAGGCCCCTGACCCTCGGCATCGACGTCCGGCCGCACTACGAACGGGACGAGAACCTGATCATGGCCGTCATCAAGGGCGCCTTCGACGGCCTGAAGCTTCTCGGCGGGATCATCACCCTGCTCATCGCCTTCCTGGGGATCCTGGCCCTCGTCAGCATGGGCCTGGGCTGGGCCGGCGGCTTCGTCAACGGCCTCTTCGGCTGGAACGTCGCCTGGTCGCTCGAGGCCTTCCTGGGCTATCTCTTCTACCCTCTCACCCTCGTCCTCGGCGTGCCGCCGGCCGACGCCGCAGCCGTCGCCCGGATCATCGGCGAGCGGACGGTGACGACCGAGCTCGTCTCCTACAACCACCTCTCGGCGCTCCTCGCGAGCGGCGCCCTGCGCGACCCGCGGTCGGCCATCATCGCCTCCTACGCCCTCTGCGGGTTCGCTCACGTCGCCTCGCTGGCCATCTTCGTCGGCGGCGTCGGGGCCCTGGCCCCGGGCCGGCTCCGCGACCTGTCCAGGATCGGATTCCGGGCCCTGCTCGCGGCGACCCTGGCCTGCCTGATGACGGGCGCCGTCGCCGGGACGTTCTACACCGGCGGCTCCATCCTCTTCGGAAAGTAACGGTTCTTCCCCCGATCCCGGAGAGCTCTGGAAGGTCCTCTGCCGATAGATATCCCCCCTAGCCCCCCAAACCCCCGGGAACCAGTCCCGACGGTTCCCCCGCCTCCGGCGGGTCCCCCTCCGCTATGGGGGTCTTCGGAGGGATATCTATCGGCAATCCTCAACCTGAACTCTCCGGGATCGGGGCAAGAACCTGAAATGAAACTGAGAAAGGTGGCGGGCGGCGAGCGTCTGTCAAGATGAGAAGACTCGAGGAGACGGCGGCATGGGCGACGCGGAGCTTAACTGGCTGGCTTTCCATCTGCTCTTTCACGGCCGGTCGCCGGCGGCCAGGAGGGCCCTGGAGCGCTTCGGCTCCCCGGTCCGGCTCTTCAGCGCCGGGCCGTCAGACATGGACGGGCTCCGGCTCGGCCGGGACGTCGAGCAGGCCGTCGTCGATCGCCGGGCCCTGGACGAAGCCGGGCGGGAGCTGGAAAAGATCCGGGAAAAGGGGTATACTCTCTTGACCTTCGAGGACCCCGGGTATCCGGGACATCTGAGAGAGATCTTCGATCCTCCCTTCGTCCTCTATTGCCGGGGACGGACGGAGGCCCTTCGAAATCCCGCGGTGGCCGTCGTCGGATCGAGAAGGCCGAGCCCCTACGGGCGGGCCGTGGCCGAAAGGCTGGCCGGCGACCTGGCCGCGCGCGACTGCGTCATCGTGAGCGGCTTGGCGCTCGGGATCGACGCCTGCGCCCACTGGGGGGCCCTCAGACACGGAAGGACGGTGGCGGTGCTGGGTTCGGGTTTGGACGTCATGTATCCCGCCGAGAACGGCGGGCTGGCCGACAGGATCGCGGAGCGAGGCGCGGTCCTGAGCGAGTTCCCTTTGGGGACGGCGCCCCACGCGATGAATTTCCCGGTCCGCAACCGGATCATCAGCGGCCTCAGCCTCGGGCTGGTGGTCGTCGAAGCGGCCGAGCGGAGCGGCTCGCTCATCACGGCCCGCCTGGCCCTGTCCCAGGACCGGGAGGTCATGGCCGTGCCCGGGACCACGATGTCCGCGCTCAGCCGGGGCTCGAACGGCCTGATCAAGGAAGGCGCCAGGCTCGTCGAGTCCTGGGAGGACGTCGCCGGGGAGCTCCCGAGCCCCTGGCGGGAAATACTCCTTGCGCAAAGGGAAGAGAAGATGGACAATAAGCCGGCGTTGAGCCGGGAGGAACGGACGCTGCTCGAGGCGCTCCCCGCCGACGAGGCGCGGCCCATCGACGACCTGGCCGAGACGACGGATTTCAGCGTGTCCGAGCTGCTGGCCCTTCTTCTCGGCCTCGAATTGAAGGGAGCCGTCCTCCAGCACCCGGGCAAGCAGTTCCAGAGGAGAATCTAAGTGGCCAAATCGCTCGTCATCGTCGAATCCCCGGCCAAGGCCAAGACGGTCAATCACTATCTCGGCAAGGACTACGTCGTCAAGGCGTCCATGGGCCACGTCCGGGACCTGCCCAAGAAGAAGCTCGGCGTCGACATCGAGAACGGCTTCCGGCCGACCTACGAGGTCATCCCGGACAAGAAGAAGGTCGTCGCCGAGCTCCGCAAGGCGGCCCGGGCGAGCGAGAGGGTCATCCTGGCCGCCGACCCCGATCGCGAGGGCGAGGCCATTTCCTGGCATCTCGGCCAGCTCCTCGAAGAGGACAATCGGCATATCTTCCGGGCCGTCTTCCACGAGATCACCGAGGAGGGCGTCAAGGCGGCCTTCGACAACCTCGGGCAGATCGACCTCAACCTCCTCGACGCCCAGCAGACCCGGCGGGTCCTCGACCGGCTGGCCGGCTATCGCATCAGCCCCCTCCTGTGGAAGAAGATCTCCCGGGGCCTGTCCGCCGGCCGGGTCCAGTCCGTCGCCCTGCGGCTCATCGTCGACCGGGAGAAGGAGATCCGGGCCTTCAAGCCCGAAGAATACTGGACGATCGCCGCCCGGCTGGAGGCCTCGGCCCCGCCGGCCTTCAAGGCCGCGCTGGCCAAGATCGACGGCAAGAAAGCCCGGGTCCAGAACGAGGAACAGGCCAAGATCGTCCGCGAGGAATGTGAGCGCTCCCCGTTCGTCCTGGACAAGGTCCAGGTCCGGGCCAAGTCCAAGCACCCCGGCCCGCCCTACATCACCAGCACGCTCCAGCAGGACGGCTTCCGGCTGCTGCGCTTCCCGGTCAAGAAGACGATGTTCGTGGCCCAGAAGCTCTACGAGGGCATGCCCATCGGCGCGCAGGGCCAGACGGGGCTCATCACATACATGCGCACCGACTCGTTCCGCGTGTCGGAGGCGGCCCAGGCCGCCGCGCGGGGCCACATCGCCGGGAGGTACTCACCCGCCCACGTCCCGGCCAAGCCGAACGTCTACAAGAGCAAGAAGAAGACTCAGGACGCCCACGAAGCCATCCGGCCCGCCCACCTCGACCTGCCCCCGGAGAAGGTCAAGCCCTTTCTCAAGAAGGAGGAGTACGACCTCTACAAGCTCATCTGGACGAGGTTCATCGCCTCGCAGATGGCTCCGGCCGTCGTCGAGGAGACGGCCTTCGACATCGCGGTCGCCGGCCGCTACCTCTTCCAGGCCAAGGGCGAGGTCGTCAAGTTCGACGGTTTCCTGGCCGCCTGGCCCCACAACGGCGGCGACAAGGAGACCGTCCTGCCCAAGGCCGAGGCCGGAGAGACGCTCAAGCTCCTGGAGCTCGAATCCAAGCAGAAGTTCACCGAGCCGCCGCCACGCTACACGGAGGGCACCTTGGTCAAGGAGCTCGAGGCCCGCGGCATCGGCCGGCCGAGCACCTACGCGCCGACCATCGCCACCATCCAGACGAGGACCTACGTCGTCAAGGAAGAGGGCAAGTTCCGGCCGACCGAAATGGGGATCTACGTCACGGAGTTCCTCGTCAAGCACTTCGCCAAGCTCATGGAGTACAAGTTCACGGCCCACTTGGAGGAGGAGCTCGACGGGATCTCCGAAGGCGCCCGCACGGGTCTCGAGAGCCTCCGGGAGTTCCATGCCCTGCTCGAGGGCTATCTCAAAGCGGCCGGCGAGACCGCGGGCGTCAAGCAGACGGGCATCCCTCTCGACCAGACCTGCCCGAAGTGCGGCCGGCAGCTGGTCGTCAAGGGCGGCCGCTTCGGCCAGTTCAAAGCCTGCTCGGGGTATCCGGGCTGCAACTTCCGGGAGAGCCTGGACAAGAAGGAGTCCAAGCCCCTCGACGAGACGTGCCCCGATTGCGGCTCCCAGCTCGCCCAGAAGTTCGGCCGGTTCGGGCCGTTCGTGGCCTGCTCGAATTACCCCCAATGCAAATACATCAAGAAGGACAAGCCCGTCGAGACGGGGATCGACTGCCCGACCGCCGGCTGCGGCGGCAAGATCGTGGCCCGCAAGAGCAAGCGGGGCAAGCTCTTCTTCGGGTGCAGCCGCTACCCGAAGTGCACCTTCGCCTCGTGGGACGAACCCCTCGGCCGGGCCTGCCCGCAATGCGGGGCCAAGATCCTTTATAAGAAGAACCTCATCAAGGGCGATCCCTACGTCTACTGCAAGAACGAGAAGTGCGCGTTCAAGGAGGCGGCCCCCCGGGTGAAGATCTGGGAGCGGGCGGCCGGCAAGGGACAGCCCGAGGGAGGGCCCGGCGGGGAGCCGCCGGGGCCCGGAGCCGATGAACAAGGACATCGCTGAGTTCCTGACCTACCTGAGGCACGAGAAGAACGCCTCGCCCCACACCATCTCGGGCTACGAGCGCGACCTCCGGCAGGTCGCCGCCTATCTCAAGGAGGCCGGCGTCCGGTGGGACAAGGCCGGCAACGTCGTCCTGCGCGGCTTCCTGGCCGGCCTGCACGAGAGCAGGAGGAAGCGATCGACGATCGGCCGCAAGCTGGCCGCCCTGCGCTCCTTTTACGATTACTGGGTCCGCCGGAAGCGGATCGCGGAGAATCCGGCCCGGGTCCTGGCGACGCCCCGCCAGGAGAGGAAGGTGCCGTCGTTCCTCTCCGAGGAGGAGGCGGCCGCCCTCCTCGAGCTGCCGCGCACGGGCAAGCCCCTCGATCTCCGGGACAGGGCCGTTCTCGAGCTCTTTTACGCGACGGGCATCCGGGTCAGCGAGCTCGTCGGGATCGAGCCCGGCGACATCCACTTCGGGGAGCGCCTCGTCCGCGTCAGGGGCAAGGGGCGGAAGGAGAGGCTCGTGCCTTTCGGCCGCAAGGCCGAAGAAGCCCTGGAGGCCTACCGGCGTGTCCGGCCGCTTCTGGCCCCCGGTGAAAGCGAAGGAACGGCTTTTTTCTTGAACTACCGCGGCGGGCGGCTGACGCCCCGGTCGGTCCAGCGGATGGTCGGCAAGCACATCCGCCGGACGGCCGTGGCCCGCAGGATCAGCCCCCACTCCCTGCGGCACTCTTTCGCCTCCCATCTCCTGGGGCGCGGGGCCGACTTGAGGGTCATCCAGGAGTTGCTGGGACACGCCAGCTTGGCCACGACCCAGAAATACACCCACATCGACCTCAAGCGGATGATGGACGTCTACAAGAAAAGCCATCCTCGCTCTTGACCTGATCTATCTCGCCTTGCATCGGCAGCCGTCTCGACTCGTCAATAACCCAGGTTGACCTGACCGCCAACCTTCGTTTCCCGGCCCCGGCCGGGTTGTCGACGGGGCTTGACGCCCGGGGGCGGCATCTTTCCCTCATCATAAAGATAATAAATTAGTTAAGAGCCTGAGCCCGGCTGGCACCGCGTTTGCAAGAAGAAGGGCGAAAGGAGGTCTCACCAATGACCAGGAAAACCGACAAGGCGCTGGCCCTCGGGCTGGCGGCGGCCTTCCTCTTCGTGTCCCTGGCCTGGGCCCAGACCCAGGCGACGGCCCCGAAGGGCAAGGTCAACATCAACACGGCCGCGGTCTCGGACCTCGAGAGCCTGCCGAGGATCGGGCCCAAGGTGGCCCAGAGGATCGTCGACTACCGGACCAAGAACGGCAGCTTCAAGAGGATCGAGGAGATCATGAAGGTCCAGGGGATCGGCGAGAAAGTCTACGAGCAGATCAAGGACAGGATCACGGTCGGGCCGGAAACCGCGGCCAAGTGACGGGCGGAGCCCCTCTTTCTCCCTTCCGTTACGGCAGGGTCCGGCTCCCGGCGGGCCGGGCCCTGCCGCCTTTTTCCAGGAACGCCCGCATCTTGCGGGCGGCCCGCCCGCGGTGGCTGAGCCCGTTCTTGACTTCGGGCGGGACCTCGGCGAAGGTCCGCCTCAGGCGGGGGTAATAGAACAGGGGGTCGTAGCCGAACCCGCCCGTCCCCCGCGGCTCCACGGCGATCCGGCCCCGGACCTCGCCGCGGACCTCCTTGATGACGCGGCCCCGCTCGGAGAGGACGAAGACGCAGACGTAGCGGGCCCGGCGGGCCTTCTCCGGCACGCCGGCGAGCAGGCGGAGGACTTTGCGGTTGTTCTTTTCGTCGGTCGGCCGCGGCGCCGAGAAGCGGGCCGAAACGACTCCCGGGGCGCCGCCCAAGGCCTCGATCTCCAGGCCGGAATCCTCGGCCAGGGTCAAGCCGTCCCATTTCCGGCTGTAGAAGAGGCTCTTGCCCCGGGCGTTCTCGGCGAAGGTCCGGCCCCTTTCTTTAAAGGTCAAGCCCGGGCAGACATCCTCCAGCCCGACGATCCTCCAGGGAAGGCCTTTGAAGAGGGCCCGGATCTCGCGGATCTTGCCCGGGTTGGTCGTGGCCAGGAGTAGCGCGCGATCAGTCAATCTTCAGCTCTTCGATGTCGGCCAGCTCGAGGAGCCCCTGGTTGAATTCCTGTTCCTTCTGCTCCGAGGCCGAGAAGGCGAACCCCATGACGTAGGACTGGTGCTCCTGCTTCATGGTCAGCTTCTCGAGCCGGACGCCGTGATGGAGGGCCAGCTTGCGGAGGCTCGACAGGATGTAGGGGCGGGCCTTGGCCTTGAGATGATAGTGGAACTGGGCCTTGCGGACATAGGTCTCCTCCACCCGGCGGAACAGGATCAGGGTCATGATCGTCAGGGCCGTGAAGACGAGGGCCGGAACGTAATAGCCCGCGCCGATGACCAGGCCCAGCCCGGCCACCAGCCAGATCGTCGAGGCCGTGGTCAGGCCGGCGATCTCCCCCCGGGCATGGAGGATGGTCCCTGCGCCGAGGAACCCGATCCCCGTGACGACCCCGGCGGCCATGCGGACCATCGTGTCGGCCGAGCCTCCCTTGGCCTGGACGAGGAGGCCGGCCATGGTCATCATCATGGCCGCCCCGACGCAGACGAGGATGTTGGTCCGGAAACCGGCCGGCTTCTGGCTGGCCTCGCGCTCGAGGCCGATTAGCCCGCCCAGGGCGATGGCCAGGACGAGCTTCAGGATGACTTCTAAGATGGCCATGGGATCTCCCTCCGGGAAGGCGGCGCGTCGCGGGCCGGGTCGAGCATTGCGCCTCCTTTATTAACACCGCGGGGGGAGGTTGTCAATTCGGGCCGCGCCGTCCGGCTGGAGAATTCGTGGCGAGTCTGGTAGAATTTTCCGCACGGACGGACGACGAACCGGCGCCGTCGCCCGGGATCCTCCGGCCGGGGCCGGACGGACGCCGAAAGAAAGGAGAGTGCGCCATGCCGACACGCATCAAGAAGGTCAAGGCCAGGGAGATCCTGGATTCCCGCGGCAACCCGACCGTCGAGGCCGAGGTCACCCTCTCCGACGGGGCGTGGGGCCGGGCGGCCGTGCCCTCCGGAGCGTCCACGGGCGTTTACGAAGCGCTGGAGCTGCGGGACGAAGACAAGGGCCGCTATCTGGGCAAGGGCGTCCTCAGGGCCGTCGAGCACATCGGGATCGACATCGCCGAAGTCGTCGAGGGCCTGGACGCCCTCGACCAGGCGGGGGTCGACCGGGCCATGCTGGCCCTGGACGGCACCGAGAACAAGAGCAAGCTCGGGGCCAACGCCGTCCTCGGCGTCAGCCTGGCCGTGGCCCGGGCCGCGGCCGCGTCCGTGGGCCTGCCGCTCTATCGCTATCTGGGCGGGTCGGGGGCCAATCTCCTGCCCGTGCCGATGTTCAACATCCTCAACGGCGGGGTCCATGCCAACTGGCAGAGCACGGACCTGCAGGAGTTCATGATCGCCCCGGTCGGGGCCCCGGATTTCCGGGAGGCCCTGCGCTGGGGGGTCGAGACCTATCATGCGCTGAAAGGCCTGCTCAAGAGCGGCGGCTTGTCGACCGGGGTCGGCGACGAGGGCGGCTTCGCCCCGGCCTTCAAAAAGAACTCGGAAGCCGTCGAGATCATTCTCAAGGCCATCGAGAAGGCCGGCTACAAGCCCGGCGACGACATCGTCCTGGCGATCGACGGGGCCGTGAGCGGCATCTACGAGGACGGCGTCTACAACCTGCGCACGGAAAACAAGAAGGTCAAGGCCGAGGAGCTGGTCCGGCTCTACGAGGATTGGGTCCGCAAGTATCCGCTCAAAGTCCTCGAGGACGGCCTGGCCGAGGACGACTGGGAAGGGTGGAAGCTGCTGAACCGGACGATCGGGGACCGCGTCGAGCTCGTCGGCGACGACCTGTTCGTCACCAACGTCAAGCGCATCGCCCGGGGAATCGAGGAAGACGCGGCCAACGCCGTGCTCATCAAGCTCAACCAGATCGGGACGCTGACCGAGACCGTGGCGGCCATCGAGATGGCCCGCAAGGCCGGCTGGGGGGCCATGGTCTCCCATAGGAGCGGCGAGACGGTCGACAGCTTCATCGCCGACCTGACCGTGGCCATGGGCACCGGGCATCTCAAGACCGGGGCGCCCTGCCGCGGCGAACGGGTCGAGAAGTACAACCAGCTCCTGAGGATCGAGGAGGACCTGGGCTCTAACGCCGTCTACGCCGGCCGCAAAGCCTTCGTCCGCTGAGCTCCCCGCTCCAGCAATTTTCATCAATTCTCTTGGCTGGGCGGGGACGGCTCCGCCATGGATGTGGGGCCCGTTCAATGCCGGGAAGGGGAATTCAACGCCAATGAAGAACCTCTTGACAGGCGGTCTGGTTTCATGTTAAATGACTTAGTCTATTGACTTAGTCAATTAACCGGAGCGCCGATGAGGCTTTCGACCAAGGGCGAATACGCCAGCCGGGCCATGCTCGAGCTGTCCGTTCGTTTCGACGAGGGCCCGCTCCACGCCCATGAGATCTCCGAGGCCCAGAACATCCCTTTGAGATTCCTCGAACAGATCCTCCTGCAGCTGAAACGGGCCGGGTATCTCAAGAGCCGCAAGGGCCGGGACGGCGGCTACCAGCTCGCCAAGCCGCCCTCCAAGATCACCGTGGCCGAGGTCATCCGGGTCATGGACGGGCCCTTGGCCCCCATCGACTGCGTCAGCGTCATGGCCCACGAGCCGTGCCCCATGGAGAGGACGTGCGGGCTGCGCTGGCTGTGGAAGGAGGTCCGGGATTCCGTGGCCGAGATCCTCGAACGGACGACCTTCGCCGAGCTCGTGGACAAGAGCGGCCGGCGGAGAAAGCCGGCGGGAGGGACGGCATGAGGGGGAGCGAAGCCGGTCCGGCCTCTGCGGGCCCGATGAAGAAGTCGTCGAGGACCGGGGACGGCCCCGTAAGGGAAGCCCGCCGTCGGGTCCGGGCACGGGAGAGGCTCAAGGAAGCCCTTAAGGGAACGGGTTGCCGTTGGGCTGGGGCCTGCGTCGCGGTCTCCCTTGCCGCGCATCTTGCGATAGTCCCGGCCTTTTCACGGCCCCGCCCGGCCCGCGAGAGCCTGTCGCTGTCCGGCGCCTGGGCCCTTTATCCCTTGGCCGTCCGCTGGCAGGAGGAATTCCGCAAGGGCCGGCCGGGCCTGAACATCGACATCCAGGCCGGCGGGGCGGGCAAGGGGATGGCCGACGTCCTGGCCGGCGTCGTCGATATCGGCATGGTCTCCCGCGGCATCTTCCCGGCCGAGGTCGAGAAGGGCGCCCTGGCCGTCGCGGTCGCCATCGACGCGGTCGTCCCGACCGTGAACCGCAAGAACCCGCTCCTCGCGGTGATCCTCCGGCGGGGCCTGACGAAGGAGGAATTCCGGCGGATCTGGATCGACGGGAGCGCGACAAGCTGGGAGCAGATCCTCGGCGGCAAGGGCCGCACACCCATCCACGTCTTCACCCGTTCGGACGCCTGCGGGGCGGCCGAGACCTGGGCGGCTTACCTCGGGGGTCATCAGGAGGACCTGGACGGGATCGGCGTTTACGGCGACCCGGGGCTGGCCGAGGCCGTCCGCCGGTCGGTCTTCGGCATCGGCTTCAACAACGTCAACTTCGCGTACGACGCCAGGACCCTGGAGCCTGTGTCCGGTCTTGCGATCTGTCCCATCGACCTCGACGGGAACGGGGCGATCGGCCCGGACGAGGACTTCACCGCGACGCGCGACGCGATCACCGGGTCCATCGCCCGGGGCGCCTACCCGTCGCCGCCGGCCCGGGAGCTTTACTTCGTCGTCAAGGGCCGGACGTCCCGCCCCGCCGTCGCCGAGTTCCTCGAGTGGGTCCTGACCGAGGGACAGGACTTCGTCGCCGAGATGGGCTATATCGCTCTGGGCCCGGAGGCCATCGCTTCGGGCCTGGCCCGCGTGAGGGGAGGCGCCGAGCGGAGATGAGGCTCCTCAAGGACGCCCTGGCCAGGCGGGCGATGGGCGGCATCGCCGTCCTGCCGGGACTGCTCGTCCTGCTCATCGTTATCGGCCTGTTCCTCCGGTCGAAGGCCATCCTGGCGGTCCAGCCCCTGTCGCGCCTCCTTTTCTCCGGCTCCTGGGCCCCCCTCAAGGGCGAATTCGGGCTTTTCCCCTTCGTCATGGGCACGGTCTGGGTGACGCTGACGGCCCTGGCCCTGGCCCTGCCCGTCTCCATCCTGACGGCCGTCTATCTATCGGAATACAGTCCGCGCTGGGTCCGCGAGGCCGCCCGGCCGATGATCGACCTCCTGGCCGGCCTGCCCTCGGTCGTCTACGGCGTCTGGGGCGTCCTCATCGTCGTGCCTTTCGTCGGCGACGTTTTGGCCCCGCTCTTCGGCGTCCCGTCGAGCGGCTACAGCATCCTCGCCGGCGGCCTCGTGCTGGCCATCATGATCTTCCCGACGGTCATCCATGTGACGCTCGAGGTCTTCTCGTCCATCCCCAGGGCCCTGCGCGACGCCTCCCTGTCGCTCGGCGCGACCCGATGGGAAACGACGAGGCATGTCGTCCTGAGGAAAGGCGCCCAGGGCATCCTGGCCGCCGGGGCCCTGGGCTTCTCGCGG
Organism: Candidatus Aminicenantota bacterium; assembly: GCA_037447475.1. Lineage (GTDB taxonomy): Bacteria > Acidobacteriota > Aminicenantia > Aminicenantales > Saccharicenantaceae > RBG-16-66-30. The sequence goes on along the minus strand of JBBIGP010000009.1, from coordinate 906 downwards.
GCCTTCGGCGAGACCATGGCCGTCCTCATGGTCGTCGGCAACGTCCCGGCGGCGCCCCGCTCGCTCTTCGACCCCGGCTACCCCCTGCCGGCCCTCATCGCCAACAACTACGGCGAGATGATGTCCGTGCCGCGATACGATGCGGCCCTGATGGCGGCCGCCCTGGTCCTCATGCTGATCGTCCTGGCCTTCAACGTCGCCGCCCGCCGCATCCTCGTCCGCATCGAAAGGAGGGTCCGGTGAGCGCCGTCCCGGACGGGCGCCTCGCGCGGCGCAAGCGGGCCGACCTCCTCTTCCGCGCCCTGGCCGCCGCCTCGGCGGCTTTCGTCATCGCCTGCCTCCTGCTCATCGTCGGCGTCATCCTCTGGAAGAGCCTGCCCGCCCTCAGCCTGTCGATGCTGATGCGCACCCCGCAGGGCGGCTTCTATCTGGGCCGGGAAGGCGGCATCGCCAACGCCATCGTCGGCTCCCTTTATCTCGCCGGCGGGGCCACCCTGATAGCCTTCCTCCTGAGCCTGCCGCTAGCCCTCTACCTCAACGTCTACAAGGGCCGCGGATCGAGGACCGCCGACGCGGTCCGTTTCTCGCTCGACGTCCTCTGGGGCGTGCCGTCCATCGTCTACGGCGCCTTCGGCTTCGTAGTCATGATGGCCCTCGGGCTGCGGGCCTCGCTCCTGGCCGGCATCCTGACCGTGGCCCTCCTCGAGCTGCCGATCATGAGCCGGGCCATCGACGAGGTCATGCGCCTCGTCCCCCGGGAGCTCCGGGAGGCTTCCGCATCGCTCGGGGCCACCCGGTTCGAGACGGCGGCCAAGGTCATCGTCCGCCAGACGGCGCCCGGCATCCTGACCGGCGTCCTGATCGCCTTCGGCCGGGGCATCGGCGACGCGGCCTCGGTCCTGTTCA
>JBBIGP010000008.1:0-64321 GCA_037447475.1 Candidatus Aminicenantota bacterium | reverse complement strand
AGCCTCCCTCGGCCTCCTGATTCCTCCTCTCCCTGACCGAAGATATATCAAAAACAGGACCGGGATGTCAAAGCTTTTCTAGCCTGACCTGTTCATGAAAATGCCAGGGCTTTTTACAAGCTCCTCTCAGAAATACCGGCATTTTTCGCCCTGAGGGCGAGCCGATCCGGCCGCATCTGCCGTGTTGCGAAGGGTTCGCAGTACTAGGAGTACAGCTTCACCCTCCACGCCTTGCATCTGCAGCCGCCTCGACTCGTGAATAGATCAGGCTAGGTCCGCCCAGGGGGCCGGGGGGCGCCTCGTCACTCCCGCAGGACCCGGCCCTGGGAGCGAAGGAGGGTCACGGTGGCCCGGGCCGAAGCCGGCAGGCTCTCCGCCGTGGTCCGTATGAAGGAGAACCCCAGGCTGTCGACCTTGCTGTAGGCGGGGGGCGAAGGCTTGGGCGGCTTGCGGGCCGCGAGGTCCTTGATCGCTTTGTAAGCCAGGGCGAGGGCGTCGATGATGGAAACGCCGCTGGCCATCGGATCGTTCTTCGGGGGGGGCATATAGGGTTTTTGCCCGGGCATGGACGGGCCGGGGAGGGGGAAGGACATCGGGGGCGGTTTGGCGGCAATCTTGCGGCTTTTCAGGATCAGCCGGCCGTCGACGTAGAGCGAGAGCTCGCCCTCCAGAGGGGATATCGTCGGGGTCCCGGGCAGGGGCAGGGGGGCCGGCTGCGGCGCGGGGGCGGTCGCGGCGACCGATATCTGAGCGATGTCGATCCCGATCCGTATCGGCTTGCGGACGATGAGGTCTCCGGCCTTGAGGTCGAGGAAGAACTCGTACGTCTCGCTGTTGTCGAAGAGCTCGCGGACCGGGATGGTCAGGATGTGGAAGCCGCGCCGCCAATGCCCGCCGTCCAGGATGAAGGGACCGAGCGAAAGCCGGTAGAACGCATCGTTCATCAGCTCGAGCCCGACTTCGACGGCGGCCGGCAGGCCCGTTGTCGGGGACCGGCCGTAGTGGAGAAGAGCGAGGTCGTGAACGAGCGGGTAGCGGGATTTCCAGCCGTACCAGAAGGCCAGGAAGTCGCGCCGGGTGAGGTCGTCGAGGAAGCTGAGGTCCGGATCGTTGTCCCGGTAGGTCTCGAAATAGGCCGCGGCCAGGGCTTCCTCCTCGGCCCGGTCGCCGGTCTTCCGCGAGAGATAGGGGAGGAGCGCTCCGGCGGTCTGGCGGTCCTCGGGTTCCAGGGACTCGTACCGGGCGCCCAGGAACTCCCGGGCCCCGTGATAGTCGGCCGGCGGCCCGAAGTATGAGAGCAGGTCGGCCTTCCAGTCGGCCCGGAGGACGGCCGCGGCGGTCAGGAGCAAGACGGCGGCGACGGCTGGCCTTCGGATCATTTGAGATCGTAGGTGAACTCGAAATGGATCTCCAGGAGTTCGCCCGGGAAATCCTCGGGGAGCGAGGGGAAGGGGAGGCTCGCCCGGAGGGCCTCGAGAGCCGACCGGTCCAGGGATTCCACGGAGGTCCCGTCCATGATCTCGATGGAGTCGAGCTCCCCGTCTTTGTTGATGATGACGATGAACCGGATGGAGGCCCTTCCGGGCAGGGCCGACACGGTCGGCAGGACCCAGAACCGCTGGATCCTGTCGACGACCTGGCCCGCCCAGGGGGCCAGATCATAGCCCTTGAGCGGGATTGACATACCGACCATTTGGCGGGCCGTACCGCTGCGTCCGCGGCCCCCCCGGCCGCCTCCCGCGCCGGCCCCGCCCCGTCCTCCCTCCCAGGGACCGGAGATATACGTCGAAAAGTCGGGATACGGGCCGGTCCCGGAGCCGACCGGTCCGCCCGGGGGCCCGGCCGGCGTCCCGGGGGGAGCGAGGGTGATCCTGAGCTTGGGATCGCCTCCCGCTCCGGGGTGCGAGACGAGGGATTCCCGGAACCGCGACGAGAGCGAGGCGATGACTGCTCGGCCGGCCGCATCTGGCGGCCCGGCGCCGGGGGCGGCGGCGGGCGGCGGAACTGCCTGCGTTGCGGTCGGGGTGGCCGGCGTCCCGGCGCCCCCGGGCGTCCCCGATAAAACCTCGTCCGTCAAGCCCTCGGGGAGCCCGGCAGCGGGCGTGCCTCCGACGATCCTGGGGATTGAGACCCGGAGCGGGGGGACGATCAAGACGGCCCGGACGTCATCCTTGTCGAAGGGCATGAGCTTGACCGAGAACCGGGCATGAATGACGCCGTAGAGAAGGACCGCGTGAAAGATCAGGGTCACGGCGATCCCGGCGATCTTTTCGACGGCCGGGCGGCCGGTTCTCTCCGGTCGGAAGCAGCAATCTTCGAACATGCGTGAGAGGCCCGAAAGTCTATTATATATAATTCCGCGCGGTCCCCAAAAGTTCCGCCGGTCAGGCTTTCTGGGACGGGTGCCGTGAGGTCGTCGCGAGAAAGATGAAGAGCAGGCTGTTGAGGACCGTCAGTCTCGACAGCAAGGCCGGGATCCCCCAGAGAGGGATGACCAGGGTGGCGGCCGCGAGGATGCCCAGGAAGGATCCGATGAGGTCGAACCCGTAACCCAGGCCGAGGTGGGCCGTGTTCCCGCGGAGGATCCTGCTGGCGGCGACGAACAGGAACCCGCCGAGGGCCCCGAAGGCCAGCAGGAGCAGATAGGGGAGGACCTCGGGGACCGTCCGGACGAGGACGGCGCGCGTAACGGCCAGCAGGACGACGAACCCGCCCTGGACCCCGATGAGATCGGAGAAGGAGGCGCTCGCCCTCTTGCGGCCCATCCAGGCCCCGGCGACCAGGCCGGCCATGAACGATGTCAGCAGGAGAGCGATCTTCCCGTAAACGTAGCCGAAAAAGGCCTGGAAGGCGATGAGCAGGGCCATTTCGGCGAGGATCGTGGTGAATCCCATCCCGGCCACGGGGACGAGGACCCGGTATCGCGAGGTTCTGCCGAACGCCCGGAGGAGGATCAGGGCCAAGGCAAGGGCGATGAGGGGCGCGTCCAGGACCCACGCGGCGGGGATCCGGGCGAAGAATCTCAGGAAGTCCGCTTCGAGCCCCCGGAACTGGGCCGCCCAGAGGATGGAGTGGAAATAATAGCTCACGGGGACGAGGTCCCGGTTGATGCGGGCCGGCGCCTCGCCGATGCTCCGGTCCAGGGTCGCGATGCGGATCGGATGGAGCCGGGCGGCGAGCATCTCGCGGGTGAAGAACCGGCTTTCGATGCGGGCCTCGACGGCGGCCTCCGCCAGCTCATCCGGATCAATGGATAGGGGCCGGTCCGAGGCCAGGAAGACGCAGTTCGCTCCCGGGACGGCCGCGACCTCGAGGAAGACGGCCCTGAGCGTGGCGGAGAGTCCGGCGAGGAAGCGGGCCAGGTCGGGCCCGATGTAGTTCTCCGCGGACGGGACGCGGAAGCTGAGGACGCCGCCCGGCCGGAGCCTGTCCCTGACTTCGGCGAAGAACTCCCGCGTATAGAAGCGATTGATCTGGGCCGTCGCCGGCTCCGGGAGGTCGAGGAGGACGGCGTCGTACGCGTCGCGGGTCCTCCTGAGGTAGGCGCGCCCGTCCTCGAAGATGATCCGGGTCCGGGGGCTACGGAGCGGCTCGAGCTCCCGGGGGTCGAGGTGGCCTTCGGCCAAGCGGATGACCCGGGGATCGAGCTCGACGTAATCCAAGCGGACATCGACGTGCTTCAGGACTTCGGCCGCTCCGCCGCACGCCCCCCCGCCGATGAGCAGGACGCGCCGGGGCCCGGACCTCTGGAGGAGGGCGAAATGGACGCCTTCCTCCGCGCCGGCCGGATCGGGGGAGGTCAGGATGGGCAGTCCGTTGGCCAAGAGCGAGACCTGCTCGGCGGTGCGCAGGACCTGGAGCTTGGCGTGGCGCGTGTCCACGGCCTCGACGAGCCGCAGAGGTTTCCATGCGGCGCGCTGGGCCGGCATATCGAGCCAGGCGACGGCCGCGGCGGCCGCGAGGAGCGTACAAAGGACGACCCACCGTCTTTTCTTCGATGGCTCCATTCCGGCGAAGATGAACAGAGAGGCGGCCGCCGCGACCATGGCCCCGCCCGCCCAATTCGAGGCCTGAGGGACGAGCAGGAAGTGGATCAGGAGACCGGCCGCGACGGCGCCGACGGACTCAAGGAAATAGACGCGGGGAACGTCCCCGCCGAGGAGGGCCGAATTGAGGACGAAGGACCGGCCCAGCGGGAAGCTGACGAGCATCGCCAAGCCGACCGCGAAGGCAAGCGCCGGGGCCAGGCCTGTCATCTCTCCCGGGAGGGCGCCCAGGGCCCGATGTGAGAACCGCAGAGCGATGAGGGCCGCGAAGAACAGCAGGATGGTCAGGGCGTAGACCCGGGCCGGGCCACGCGACGGGACGCGGGCGCCGGGCCTGGCCAGGCTCCCGAGGCCTCCCCAAAGGAGCCAGGCCCCGAGGAAGAGGCCGAAGGTCAGCTCGTTGCCGTAGAAGCGGGCCGAGAACTCCCTGAGCAGGTAGAGCTGGAAGGAGGCGGACAGAAAGCCGAGAAGGAAGGGCGGCAGCCCGGACCTCAAGCCCAGATCCCGTCGATCGTCTCGCCGCACGTCGCACACCGCCCATTATCGAGATGGAGGCCCCGGAGGGTGAACCCGGACCGTTCGATGACCGCGGTTCCGCATCCCGGGCAGATCGTGTTCTCGGAGGGATGCCCGGGCACGTTCCCTACGTAGACGAACTTCAATCCCTCGGCCAGCGCCGTTTCGCGGGACCGCTCGAGGGTCGAGACCGGCGTCGGCGGCAGGTTCTTGAGCAGGTACATCGGATGGAAGCGCGAGAAATGGACGGGGACGCGGGCGCCGACCTCGTTCTTGACCCAACGGGCCATCTTTCGGATGAGGCCGGGGTCGTCGTTGAGGGTCGGGATGACGAGGTAGACGATCTCCAGCCAGATCCGGCTGCGGCCGACGGCCCGGATGGCGTCCAGGACGGGGTCAAGCTCTCCCCGCACGTACCTCGCGTAGAAATCCTGGGTGAAGCCTTTGAGGTCGACCTTGACGGCGTCGACCACCTCGAGGAGGTCCTCGAGCGGCCGGCGGCTGATGTGGCCTCCGGTCACGACGACGTTCCGGATCTTCCTCTTCCGGGCTTCCTCGGCCGTGTCCATCATGTACTCGATGAAGACCGTGGGTTCGCTGTACGTGTACGCGATCGACGGACACCGGGCCGCGGCGGCCTCCCGGGCCGCGGCCTCGGGAGACATCTCGATGTGGGCGATCTGTTCGGGGCGGACCTGGGAGATCTCCCAGTTCTGGCAGAACCGGCAGTTGACGTTGCAGCCGGCCGTCGCCATGGACAGGGCCGCCGTCCCCGGAAGGAAGTGGAAGAACGGTTTCTTCTCGATCGGGTCGACGTTGAAGCTACAGACCCCTCCGTAGACGAGCGTATAGTAGGTCCCGCCGACGTTCTCGCGGACCCCGCAATAGCCCCGCTCCTTGTCGCCGAGCCGGCAGAGACGGGGGCAGAGGAGGCACTCGATCTCCCGGTCCGGGAGCTTCCGGTAGTAGCGCGCCTCGACGGGGGACCTTCCGGACGCCCCACCCTTGCCGGCGAGCGCAGCGCGCAAGGCGGGCAGGCCGGGCCCGAGGAGGAGAGCGGCGGCGGCCGCGTCGTGGAGGAACCGGCGGCGGTTCACCGGACGGTCTCCTCGATGGTCTCGATCCCGGCCGGGTCGGCCCGGCCCAGCCCCATCCTCTGCGCCGTGGCCAGGTAGAGAGGCTCGCGGCCCTCTTCCTCGAGCGACGGCAGGCCCTTAGCGGCCCGGATCCGGTCGACGATCGCGCGTCCCACGCTGTCGGCGGCCACGGGATCCGTGCTGAAGACCAGGCCCCGGAACGGCTCGGCCCACCGGGCGTGGTAGGACGGCCCCCGATGGCACTGGACGACGAGCGCGTCGAGGATCGTGATCCGGTGCTTGCTCTTGACGGGAGCCGCGTCGAAGACCTCGGCCACGAACGGATCGCAGCGGGAGTCGTGGTACTTGTTGGGATTATGGACGGCGCCGAAGTAGTTCTTCATCCCGGCCGTGATCCCGGCCAGCCCGTGGTCCTTGAGGACGGCCAGGCTGACGGACGCGCTGACGAGGTCCGTCTGGATGCGCGAGAACAAGCTCCCGACGTTGAGGTGAGAGACGAGGTCCGGGCCGTAGCCGACGCCGTCGGTGTCCGTGCCGAAAACGCGGGGGCCGCGCCGTGGCGAGAGGGTGTATCCGGCATCCCGGATCTCCCGGTTCGTCCGGTCCCAGATGATCATATCCTCCGCCGGCATCCCGCCGCGGGCCAGGCATTCGACCAGGGGCAAGGCCACGTCGGGACCGGTGCTGAGGGCCTTGCCGCCGATCGTGTTGACCTTGATGCCGATCCGGTCCCCGAGGCGGAAAAAGAACCTCACGGCCCGAGCCTCGTCGCTCTCGCCGGAAATAAGGGCCAAGCCCCGCCGGAACATCCTGGAGATGACGGGCCGCTCGAGCGCGCCCGAGGTGGCCCGCGCGCCGGCGGCCCTGACGACGACGACCCTCGAGGTGGCCATTCCGCTCCCATGATGGACGTTTTGGGGAGGGCTGTCAACCGGCCCGGCTTGCCAAGGGCCCGCCGGTCCGATATAGTAGAAAGGACATATGTTCCGGAGGTCGAGGATGAATACCTTTTCATATCCGAGATACAGGCTCCGCGCGGCTCTCCTGAGCCTGATGATCCTCACGGCTTCGGCCGCGGGTCCGGGCCGGGCGGACGATGTCCGGCAGGAGCTCTCGTCGCTCGTCCCCAAGGCCGAGGGCTGGAAGGAGTCGGAGGAGCGTCAGGCCTATCTTCCCGACAGCCTCTTCGAATACATCAACGGCGCCGCGGAGAGCTATCTGAGCTTCGACTTCAACGAGCTTCTCGTCGTCCAATTCGGGAGGGAGGGGAGCGGGGCTTCGCTGACGCTGGAGATCTACGACATGGGGACCCCGGCCAACGCCTTCGGCATCTTCAGCGCCGAGCGCTATCCGGAGAACGAGCCCGCCCAGGTCGGCGATCTCGGCTATCTCGAGGATGAGACCCTGAACTTCGTCGCCGGACGGTTCTACGTCAAGCTCCTCGGCTTCGATCTGGGGGAGGAATCCCCCTCCCTGCTGGCCGATATCGGGCGGCATGTGGAGGGCGCGGTCCGAGAGAGGGGCCGCCTGCCGGGCCTCCTCCGGGCTTTCCCCGCGGAGAACTTGATCCCCCGCAGCGAGAAGTACATCAAGAGGAACTTCATGGGCCACGAGTTCCTCAGCGACGGCTACACGGCCTCCTACAAGATCGAGGGCCGGGAAATGGAGGGCTTCTTCGTCGAGGCCCCGTCCGCCGGGGACGCCGAAGCCATGCTCGGCCGACTCCTGGAGTTCTTCGCCAAGGACAAGCAGGTCCCCGAGAAGGTCGCTCTCGGATATCATGTGAAGAACCGCTACGGGCAGCACTTTTTCGTCGGGCGCGCGGGGAGCGCCCTGTTCGGCGTCGCCAGGGTCCCCGCAGGGCTGGAAAAGGCAGGCGAAACGCTCTTCGGCCGGATCGCGGCGTCCCTCGCGGCCCGGGGGGCCCCGAAAGCCTGACCCGCGGACCGGGCCGGTTCCCGTCCCCCGGCCCGGGAAGGGAGGATGGTCCCGTGGACGAAGACAGGTCGCTCAGGGCCGCGGTCGCGATCATCGTCCTCTTCGCCGCCGCCGTCTTCCTCAAAGCGGCCAAGCCTGTCCTCTTTCCGTTCCTGCTGGCCGTCTTCTTTTCCTATCTCCTCGATCCGCCGCTCGCCCTCCTGGAGAGGCTCCGTTTCCCGCGGCCCCTCGCCGCGGCCGTCGTCCTGCTCCTGGCCTTCGTCGCCCTTTACCTCATGGGCACCTTGGTCTATACGAGCGGCAAGAGGCTGGCCGTCGAGCTTCCCCGGTACGAACAGCGGCTGACCGAGCTGGCCGCCTTTTTGGACAAAGGCGTCGGGCCTTTTCATATCGACGTCTCTTCCTTCCTGGGCAACATCGATTTCGGACGGGCGGCCTCGCTCATCCTCTCCGGCCTGGGGCCCTTCCTCGACTTCGTCTACAAGCTGGCCCTCGTCTTCGCCTTCTTGGTCGTCATCGTCGCGGGACGCGGACGGGGCCTCGCCCGGATCAGAAAGAGCCTGGGCCCAGGTCAAGCCGAACGCGTCACGGCGGTCCTCGCCTCGACCAATGCCCAGGTCAGCAAGTACCTCGTCATCAAGACGGCCGTCAGCCTGGGGACGGGCCTCCAGACCTGGATCGTCCTGACCCTGTTCGGGGTCGATTTCGCCCTGCTCTTCGGGTTCCTGGCGTTCGTCCTGAACTTCATCCCCTACGTCGGATCGATCATCGCCGCCGTCCTGCGCGTCGGGTTCGCCTTCTTCCAGTTCGGGACGTTCTGGCCGCCGTTCTGGATCCTGGTCATCACCGTCAGCATGGACTCTTTCATCGGCAGCTTCATCGAGCCGCGGGCTATGGGCCGGGGGCTCGACCTGAGCCCGCTCGTGGTCATCTTCGCTCTTCTTTTCTGGGGCTGGCTCTGGGGCATCCCGGGCATGATCCTGTCCATTCCCTTCACGGCCCTCTTGAAGATCCTCTGCCAGAGCGTGCCCCCGCTCCGTCCGGTCGCCGTCCTGATGAGCTCGTAGGGAACGGCCGGACGCCCGGGCCCCGGGGGGGCGTCAGTCTTCGGATCTGATCAGATAGGACCCGGGGGAGAGCTTCTTGATCTTCCGTCCGTAGCGGGATTTAAGGACCTTCTCGGCCGCTTTCTGCTCGGCGGCCTTCTTGGACGGGCCTTTGGCCATGGCCAGGATCTCGTCCCCGACGGCGACCTCGACGACGAAGGTCCGGTCGTGGGCCGGTCCGGATTCCGAGAGCAGCCGGTATGTCGGCGACGGCAGGCCGGAGCCCTGGAGCCATTCCTGCAGGGCCGACTTCGAGTTGTTGAGCTCGAAAGGCCCTCCCCGCAGGCTCCCCATGGAAGATCCCAGGAGGCCGGCCAGAACGGAGCGCGCGGCGTCCAGGCCGCCGTCGAGATAGACGGCGCCAGCCAGGGCCTCCAGCGAACCGGCCAGGATGGAGTCCTTCTTCCGTCCGCCGCTTTTCTCTTCCCCTTTGCCGAGGCGGATCGCCTTGTCCAGCTTGATCTTGCGGGCCAGCCTGGCCAGGGCGGCCGTGCTGGTCGCCGACGCCTTGAGCTTGGAGAGCCGGCCTTCGTCGCGGCCGGGGAAGGCGCCGAACGCGTATTCGGCCGCGACGAGGCCGACGACCGAATCGCCGAGGAACTCCAGGAGCTCGTTGTCCTCGGGGCGCGAAGGGCTTTCCTCGTAGGCATAGGAGCTGTGGGTCAGGGCCCGGGAGAGAAGGGACTTGTCCCCGAAGGCATAGCCGATGACCTTCTCGAGCCGTTCGGGCTTCCAGACGGACACGATACTCCTAGCCTCCCCGGTTCAGGGCCGCAAGACCCGGTCGTCGCAGTCGAACGGATAGGCGATCCGCCCCCCGACGATGGTCACGACCGCAGCCCCCTTGAGCTCCCAGCCGTGGAACGGGGTGTTCCGTCCCTTGGACTCGAATCGGTCCCTGTCGACCTTGACCTCGCGGTCCAGGTCGAGGATGGTCAGGTCGCCGTCGGCCCCGGCGGCGATCCGCCCCTTGTCCGGAAGTCCGAGCAGGCGGGCGGGGTTGATCGACAGGAGCTCGACGAAACGGGCCAGGGAAATGACCTTCCGGTGGACGAACCGGTCGAGGAGCAGGGACACGGCCGTCTCGAGGCCGACGACCCCGAACGGGGCTACGCCGAACCCCCGGGCCTTCTCCTCGGCGGAGTGGGGGGCGTGGTCGGTGGCCACGGCGTCGATCGCGCCCGTCCGCATCCCTTCGACGAGGGCGTCCACGTCCGCCGGGGTCCGCAGGGGCGGATTCATCTTATGGTCCGTGTCGAGGGACTCGAGCGCGGCGTCCGTCAGGAGCAGATGGTGCGGCGTCGCCTCGGCGGAGACGCGGACGCCGCGGGCCTTGGCCTCGCGGACCAGCCGGAGGCCCCCGGCCGTCGAAACGTGGGCGATGTGGACCCGCGCTCCGAGGGCCTCGGCCAGGATGATGTCGCGGGCGATCATGATCTCCTCGGACACGGCGGGGATCCCGGCCAGCCCGAGGCGCGCGGAGACGCGTCCTTCGTTGAGGCAGCCTCCGGCGGCCAGCGAGGCATCCTCGCAGTGGTCGATGACGAGTCCGCCGGCGCCTTCGGCGGCCGCGAGGGCCTGCCGCATGATCCGGCTGTTCATGACGGGCCGGCCGTCGTCGGAGAAGGCGACGGCGCCGGCCGCCCGGAGGTCGGCCAGGTCGGCCAGCTCTTCGCCCCGTGAGCCGAAGGTCACGGCCGCGATCGGAAGGACGTTGACGGCGCCGCTGCGGGAGGCCTCGGCCAGAACGGCCTCGGTGACGGCCCGCCGGTCGTTGACGGGATCGGTGTTCGGCATCGCGCAGACCGTCGTGAAGCCGCCCCGGGCCGCGGCCCGCGTTCCCGTGGCGATCGTCTCCTTGGCTTCGAAGCCGGGCTCCCGCAGGTGGACGTGCATGTCGATGAGCCCCGGGACGACGACCAGGCCCTCGGCCTCGATCGTCCGGTCCGCGGCGGCGTCGATCCGCGGGCGGACGTCCGCGATCCGGCCTCCGTCGACGAGGATGTCCCGCACGGCGCCGGCCCCCGACCCCGGGTCGACGACCAGCCCCTTGCGAACGAGCAGGGTCAACGTTTCGTCCTCAGCCCCGGCTTGACCGGCTCGACGATCAGGACCTCGTCGGCCGCGTCCGTTTCCTTCAGACGGACCCGGACCATCTCTCTCCGGGAGGTCGGCAGGACCTTGCCGACGTAATCGGGGCGGATGGGCAGCTCCCGGTGGCCCCGGTCGATGAGGACGGCCAGTTGGATGGATTGGGGCCGGCCCTTGTCGATGACCGCGTCCATGGCCGCCCGGATCGTCCGGCCGGTCATCAGGACGTCGTCGATGAGCAGGACGTCCTTCTTGGCCACGGAGAAGCCGGTCTCGGCCGGCTTCAGGGCCGCCTTGGCCCGGGGCGCGGGGACGTCGTCCCGGTAGCGGGTGATGTCGAGGATGCCGACGGCGACGGAAACCCCTTCGAGGTCCTCGATGAGCCGGGCGATGCGCTGGCCGACCGTGATGCCTCTCGACTTGACGCCGACGATGACGAGGTTCTTGAGGTTCCGGTTGCGCTCGATGATCTCGGTGGCCATCCGGGAGATGACCCGCCGGATCTTGTTCGAGTCCATGATCCGGGCCTTGATCTTCTGGTCCATGGTTCGCTCCTGTTCGAACATGCCCTATCCGGGGCGAAATGTCAACCGCCGCCGGGGAGGGCGGCGAAATAGGCCCGGGCCTCTTCGACGTCGCGGCCGATCCGTGCGGCCAGCGACGACGGGCCCGCGAATTTCCGGACGGGCCGGATCCGTCGGAGGAGCCGGACCGAAACGCCGGGGGCCTCGGGCGAGGGCGGACCGGTCAGCAGATGGGTCTCGACGGCGAGCGGGCCAGGTCCGAAGGTCGGGTTCGTGCCGATGCTCGTCACGGCCGGCCTGGCCCGGCCTTCCCAGACGGCCTCCGAGACGAAGACCCCCAAGGGCAAGATCTCGCTGGCCGGCCGGATGTTGACCGTGGGAAAGCCGAGGGCCCGGCCCCTGCGTTGTCCCGGGACGACCCGGCCGGCGATCTCGTAGGGCCGGCCGAGCAGGCGGGCCGCGTCCTCGACGAGGCCGCGTCCGAGAAGCGAACGGACCGCGCTCGAGCTGACCACCCGGCCTCCCACGACCATGGGCGGGACGATGGCCACCCCGAAGCCGGCCTCCCGGCCGAGGGCCCGGAGCCGCGGCCCGTCGCCGCGCCGGCCCCGCCCGAAGCGGAAGTTCTGTCCGACGACGACCTCGCGGGCGCCCAGGCGTCCCTTGAGGACGGTCTCGACGAAGTCCCGGCAGCCCAGGCCGGCGAAGGACGCGTCGAACTTCGTGACGACGACGGCATCGACGCAGGTCCCCGCGAAGCGGTCCAAACGCTGATCCACCGTATCGATCATCCGGACCGACTTCCGGCCGAGGGCCCGTTCCGGATGGGGATCGAAGGTCAGGACGAGCGAGCGCAGGCCGCGTTGCGCGGCTTCCCGGCAGAGGCGGGCCAGGATCCTGCGATGTCCGAGATGGAGCCCGTCGAAATTGCCGACGGCGACGGCGGCGGGGCGGGGGAGGAGCCCGGGGTCGTCGAGCCCGTGGTAGACGATCATGGGATCACATCTTCAGGACGTCGGCCTTGCGAAGGTAGGCCGTCTTGAGCTGTCCGGCGACCCCTTCGAGGAATTCCCGCTCCTGCTCGTCGAGGTTGCCCTTGGTCCGGTCCTTGAGGAGGTCGAGGAGGTCGATGTTCCGCTTGGCCAAAGGCAGATTCTCCCGGGGCGCGCCGGTCGCCGGGTCGTCCATGAGCCCGAGCTGGATGAGGGCCGGAAAATAGAGGAGAATGACGATGGAGCTGAACTCGAGCGGGGGGAGGAATTCCTCGGCCTTTTCGTCGTTGCCGGTCATGTTCGGTGTCCTTCCGGTGGGATGTCCGTCGCGCCCGGGCGTCCCGGGCGCGGGTTTTTCGGTCCTTCATCTTACCCCTTTGGCGGGGCGACATCAAGCGGCGAGGGAGGCTTTCTTCCGGAAGATGAGGGCGGCCTTGATGAGCTCGTCGAGGTCGCCGTCAAGGACCCGGTCCGTGTCCCCGGTCTCGACCCGGGTCCGCAGGTCCTTGATCATCCGGTACGGATGGAGGACGTAGGAGCGGATCTGATTGCCCCAGGCGATCTCGGACTTGGCGTCCTCGAGCTTCTCCAGCTTCGCGTTCCTCTTCTTCTTCTCGATCTCGTAGAGCCGGGCCCGGAGGATCTTCATGGCCGCCGCCTTGTTCTTGTGCTGGGAGCGCTCGTTCTGGCACTGGACGACGATCCCGGTCGGGATGTGGGTGATGCGGACGGCCGAGTCCGTCCGGTTGACGTGCTGGCCGCCGGCCCCCGAGGCCCGGTAGGTGTCGATCCGCAGCTCGTCCGGGTTGACGTCGATCTCGATGTCCTCGTCGACCTCCGGGAAGACGAAGACGGCCGCGAAGGAGGTATGACGCCTCTTGTTGGCGTCGAAGGGGGAGATCCGGACGAGACGGTGGACGCCCGTCTCCTGGCTCAGGTTGCCGAACGCGTAGTCGCCCTCGAACCGGACGGTCGCGCTCTTCAGCCCGGCCTCCTCTCCCGGCTGCTGGTCGAGGACTTCCGCCTTGAAGCCGCGGCGCTCGGCGTACCGGAGGTACATGCGGAGGAGCATCTGGGCCCAGTCCTGGGATTCCGTGCCCCCGGCCCCGGGGTGGATGGTCATGATGGCGTTGCGGGGGTCGTCCTCGTCATAGAAAAGGGCCCGGAGCTCGCCTTCCTCGAGTCCCTTCTCGAGCCGGTCGATCGAGGCCGCGAGCTCGGTCTCGACGCTCTCGCCCTCCGCCGCGAGCTCCCGGAGGACCTCGAGCTCCTCCCTGGCCTCCCCCAGGAGCTTGGAGAACTGGAGGTCCTTTTCGAGCCTCTTCTTCTGCTGCTGGAGGGATTGCGAGGTCTTCTGGTCCTTCCAGACCTCAGGGGAGGACAGGCGGGCGTTGAGGGCATCGCATTCGGCTTTCTTGCGATCGAGGTCAAAGAAAGCCCCGGACCTCTTCGAGCTTCTCGAAGAGTCCGTCGAGGCGGGCTTTGAGTTCGGAGGGGCTTTCGATGGCGGGCATGTCGGGTTTCTTCCTTGTCAGGTCTTTGTCACCGCCCAGAATAGAGGACGAACCCCTTCTTGTCAATACGCCGGCGGCGGCCGGGCCGGCCTCTATCCACGGGTCGGGGCGGCCGTGCTAATCCTGGACGACGCGGTAGTCAGTCTTCCTTTTTTCCGCCTCGTTGAGCTTGTCGAGGAGCTCGAGCGCTCTTTCCCGGGACGGGTACCCACCCAGCCGGACGCGGTACCATGTCCGGGACTCGTTCGGCCGGGGGTCGGTGACGACCACCGTGTAGCCAAGCTTCCGGTACTTGTCGGCGAGGGAAGCAGCCTGGGCCCTCTCGGTGAAGGCTGCGACTTGGACATAGTAGAGCCCGCTCCCCTGCGCGGTCGCCGTCTTGGCCCCGGACGGGGCCGTCGCCGGGGCAGTCTGGGTCTTAGCGGACGTCCCGCCCGGGGCTCCGGAGACGGAGGTCCTCGTCGTCGATTCCTTCTCGGGGGCGGCCGCCTTTTCCCCGGTGAGGCTCGCCGGGCCAGGCTCTTTGGCGATCTCGGCGAGAGGCTCGGAGACGACCTGGGTCCGCGACGCGATTTGGACCTGATTCTTGCCGACGTTGACCCCGAGCAGGAAGATGAAGACCCCCAGGGCCAGGACTCCGAGGAAGATGACCGCCAGCAGGGAGCTCGAGACCTGGATCTCCCGAAAGCCCTTGTTCTTCATGTCGGCCGCTACTTCTCCCGGCTCTTATCGAACGCGAAGGCCTTGAGCAGCTCCATGGGCAGGGGGAAGATGATCGTCGAGTTCTTCTCGGTGGCGATCTCCGCCAAGGTGCCGAGGAACCTGAGCTGCAGGGCCTGGGGGTTGCGGGAGATGATGTCGGCGGCCTGGATGAGCTTGTCGGCGGCCTCGAACTCGCCGTCGGCGTGGATGACCTTGGCCCGCCGCTCGCGCTCGGCCTCGGCCTGCTTGGCGATGGCCCGGACCATGTTCTCGGGCAGATCGACGTGCTTCATCTCGACGAGCTGGACCTTGATGCCCCAGGGGTCGGTGTGTTTATCGACGATCTCCTGGAGATGGGCGTTGAGCTTCTCCCGCTGGGAAAGGAGGTCGTCGAGATCGACCTGGCCGAGGACGCTGCGCAGCGTCGTCTGGGCCAGCTGGGAGGTCGCGTAGAGATAGTCCTGGACCTCGATGACCGACTTGAGGGGGTCCATGACCCGGAAATAGAGGACGGCGTTGACCTTGACCGAGACGTTGTCCTTGGTGATGACGTCCTGGGGCGGGACGTCCATCGTGATGAGCCGCAGGCTGATCTTGACCATGCGGTCGATGGGCGCGAAGACGAGGATGATGCCCGGCCCCTTGGGCTGCGAGAGGACGCGCCCCAGCCGGAAGATGACGCCGCGCTCGTACTCCCTGAGGACCTTGATGGAGTTCAGGATGTACAAGACGACGAGGCCGATGATGATGACGGGATACGTGATCACGGAACCCTCCTTGTCGAGGCCGCGGGGCCTCCCGGATATTTTCGTTCGGTCAGAGCTTCCTGACCTTGAGCTTCAATCCGCCGAGGACGTCGAGGACCTCGACGCTCTCGCCGGCCCGGACCGGACCTTCGGCCTCGGCGTCCCAGATCTCGCCGTGGACGAAGACCTTCCCGGACGGGGAGAGGTCGGTCCGGGCCGTGCCTCTCTCCCCGGCCATCCCCTCCCGGCCCGTCGACGAGCGCCGGGCGTGGGCCCGGACGACGAGGGTGACCAGGAAGACAGCGATCAGCGCGAACCCGAGGACGACGGGAATGATGAACCCGAGGCTCGGACGCAGCTCCGGGATGGGCGAGCTGATGAGCATAAGCGATCCGATGATCATGGCGATGATCCCTCCGAGCGAGAGCATTCCGTAGCTCGTCACCTTGACCTCGAGGATGAACAGGATGACGGCCAGGAGGATGAGCATCAGGCCCACGTAATTGATGGGCAGGATCTGGAAGGCGAAGACCGCCAGGAGCAGCGACAGCCCCCCGAGGACCCCCGGCAGGATGGCCCCCGGGTTGGAGAACTCGAAATAGAGGCCGAGCAGGCCGATCATGAGCAGGATATAGGCCAGGTTCGGGTTGGCGATGGTCAGCAGGAACTTCTGGCGAACGGTCATCGGCAGCTCGATGAAGGGCTCGCCTGCGAGGGCCAGCTTCAGCTCCGACCCGTCGAATCTCAGGATAGTTCGGCCGTCGAACCGGTCGATGATGTCCCTCTCCGTGACCGCGACGAGATCGATGAGGCCTCCTTGGAGGGCCTCCTCCTCCGTGTAGGACAGGCTCTTGCGGACTGCGTCCTCGGCCATTTGGGCGTTCCGGCGCCGCTTCTCGGCCAGGGTCTTGATGTAGGCCGCGGCGTCGTGGGTGACCTTCTCCTCCATGGTCTTGTCCATGGCCTGCCCGGTGACGGACACGCCGACGGGGTGGGCCGCGCCCGTGTTCGTCCCCGGGGCCATGGCGAAGATGTCGCAGGCCACGGCGATGAAGAAGCCGGCCGAGGCCGACCGGGCGCCGCTCGGCGAGACGTAGGCGGCGACGGGGGTCCGGGCATTGGCGATCTTCTCGATGATTTCCCGCATCGAGGTGTCCAATCCCCCGGGCGTGTTGAGGACGACGAGGACGAGGGCCGCCCCGTCCCGGTCGGCCCGCTCGATCGTCTGAACGACGTACTCGGAGGTGATGGGGTGGATGGGCGCGTCGACCGTGATCTTCAGGATCGCGGCCGGGGCCGGCGAGGCCAGAAGGAGCAGGGACAGGAGGACCTTGGGGATACGCATGGCCCTCTCATTATAGGAATTCGGGGCGGACAAGTCAATCGAACGCGTCCCGGATAATTGTTCTTGACTTTTTATTTTCAATAAATTAATTATATCCCGTCCTTCCGGGACGAGGAGTTTTTTCGATGATCAAGAACGATGTCGCCCTGGCCATCGAGAAGAGATCGGAATTCAACCGGGCCAGGTCCCTGCTGATCGTCGAAGCCGTTCTCGGGTCCTTGAAGGATGCCCTGGCCAACAAGGACAAGGTCGAGATCCGCGGCTTCGGGAGCTTCAAGGTCGTGGCCAAGAAGACCGGCTTCGGCCGTGATATCCGGCGCGGGAAGCAGATCCGGATCGAGAAAGGACACCGCATCAAGTTCCGGCCCGGCCAGGAGCTGAAGGCCCTCTTGTCCGAGACCTCGGACGGCCGATCCTCATCCTCTTGAGCGCGGCGTCCTGGAGAAGGAGGGCGGCGGTCCTTTCCGCCGCCTCGACGGTTTCGGCGAAAGACCCCGACGTATCGATGACGTAGTCGGCGTACCGGGCCTTCTCGGCCTGAGGCATCTGGGAGCGGATCTTCCGCAGGGCTTCTTCCTCTCCGATCCCGTCCCGTTCGATCAGCCGCCGGAGCCGGACGTCGTCGTCGCAGCGGACGACGACGATCCGGTCGAAGTGCCGGGCGTAGCCGGCCTCGATCGTCAGCGCCGCCTCGGACACGAAGACGGCATGATGCCCGCGCCGCTCGACCTCCCGGCAGACCTTGGTCCTCTCGGCGAGGACAAGGGGGTGGAGGAGGGAGTCCAAGAACCGCCGGGCCTCCGGGTCTGAGAAGACGACGGCTCCCAGCCGGGGCCGGTCGATCGTCCGGTCGGGCCGAAGAACGGCCGGCCCGAAGCGCCGGGCGATCTTCCTCCAGGCCGGGCGGCCGGGCGCGACGAGGCCGCGCGCGGCCTCGTCGGCGGAGTGGACGTAGAACCCCTTGCTTTCGAAAACGCGGGCGACGACGGACTTTCCGCAGGCGATCCCCCCGGTCAGGGCGACGCGGAGGAGGCTACTTTTTCGCGGCCTTCTTGCGGGCGGGGACGACTTTGAACTCATCTTTGAAGCGCACCGCGACCCCCTGGCGCTTCGACTTCTTGTCGGGCTTGATGAGGCGGACGGTCACCCCCCCGATGCGGAGTCTCATCTTCTTGCCGTCGGCGAGCTTCTCCGGGAGGTCGATGAACAGATTGAGCTTGGAGCCGACGCAGACCCCCGTGTCGAGGCAGAAATAGGCGCCTCCGGAGGAGATGTTCTCGAGCAGCGTCTTCTCCTTGAACGCCTTCCCATCCGGCGACGTGCCTTCGACGAGGGTCGGCAAGGGCAGATCGAACCGCCATTCCCGGCGGCGGTTGACCTCCAGATCCTCGGGGAGGGGCTTGGCTCTCTTCGTGGGGGCGGTTCGTTTTTTCATCACGACCTCGATTCCTTGGGCTAAAACAGGGCCGAATTGATGGCGTAGAGCGCCAGCTGGAGACGGCTATGGGTGTCGAGCTTCGCGTAAATGCTCTTGATGTGGGACCGCACCGTGTTCTTGCTGATGAACATGAGTTCGGCGATGTCGTCGTTGCTCTTTCCCTGGCCTATGAGACGGAGGACCTGGAACTCCGTCGGCGTCAGCTGGTCCAGGGTCTTTTCCTTGAGGTCCCGTCCGACCACGGAGATGATGCGGTCCATGATGCTGGACATCTTGTCTCGGGGGAGCCAGATCTCCCCCTTGTGGATGCCCCGGACGGCTTCCGGCAGCTGGGTGGAGGAGTCGTTGAGATCGAAATAGCCTCGGGCCCCGGCGTTGATGAGGTTGACGATCTCCTCGTGGGCCGGGATGCTGCCGATGAGGAGGAGCTCCGAGCGGCCCTGGCTCTTGGAGAGCTCCCGGATGGCCTTGCAGATCTCCCTGAGATTGGGGAGGGGCTCCATGTGGGCGAACAGGATGACCTGGGGCTTGAGCTTGCGGATCGAATCCATGAAGGACTCGATGGTGTTCTTCTCGATGTTCACGATCTCCATGTCCGTGTCGGCCTCGAGGGCCCGCAGGATCCCGGCCAGGATGATGTCGGACGGGCAGAACACGAGAAGCGTGATTCTCTTGTCCGTGGACGGCGGGGTCTTTTTTTTCTCCATGCTCGTTTCGGTTCCCTTCGGCAATTTTGTCATCCGTCAACGCCTTTGGACCATGATTTGTCCGAATCATAGACAATCCCCGGGGGCTTGTCAAGCTTGAGGGCCCCGGCGGGACGCTAAGAGGCCGGGTAGGGATTGGGCTGGAGGCGGAACCCTCGCTCCAAGCTGACCGTGACGTACTGGCTCTTGCCGTTCAACGGCTCGTACCGGACATAGGAGACGGACCCGGAGATGACCATCCGGAGGGGGTTCTCGAGGATTAGCGTCCGGGGGACGTCCAGGGCGACGACGACCTTGGCGCCGATCATGAGGCGAGACTTGAGGCGGAACGACACCTCCTGGGCGCTGATGCCGCAGACGGCGGTCCGCTCCTCGAACCTCCGGCCGGACGCTTCCTGGCCCTTGACCAACGCCGGAAGAGAGAGCTCGAAGACCCGCTCTCTCTTTCCGGCCTTGGCCGCGCCTTGAAAGGAGGGTTCATGAAAAGACTTGGCGGTATCCATTCCGTCGGGGATTTTCGCTCTATCTCGCCGGCCCATCAATCGCTTTTCCCGAGGAATCCCGGGGTCATTTTCCCCCCCTTCCTGTCACCCATAAGGGCTAAGCGCCTCCACGGGGGGTATTTCACACGGCCTCGGCCCCGATGATATACCGGCTCTCAAGCCGGAGGGCCACCTGAGGAGTATGCTCCTCCCTGTCCGTCGTGTCGATATCGACGATCGTCCCCTTGACGACCAGCTTGAGGCCCTTCCCCTCGGCGAGCTTGTCTGGCAGGGCGACCACCAGCTTGAGCCTGGAGCCCAGGGCGACCTGGCTCCGGAGCGGGAAGAGGGCCCCCGCGTGGCTCATGTAGCGGAGAGTGGTCTCCTCGCGGAACATCGTGCCGTCGGCGTCCGCCCCCTCGACGGTCAGGGGGAGGGAGAGCTTGAACCCCCGCCCCGCCGAGCGGGCCCTGGCGGGCCTGTACTCCCAGTCCGTCCTCCTCAACATATCTGGCTTCCTTATCCTTGGATTGGCGAGCCCACATTCTCACGGCCGTCCGGACCGGTCAATCACCCCTACCGGTGAAATGCATGGGGATA
The DNA here is from genome assembly GCA_037447475.1 of Candidatus Aminicenantota bacterium. Lineage (GTDB taxonomy): Bacteria > Acidobacteriota > Aminicenantia > Aminicenantales > Saccharicenantaceae > RBG-16-66-30. Next base: position 44,477 of record JBBIGP010000008.1, on the reverse strand, counting down.
TTCCCGGGCGGCCTCCGGCGGGCCCGTTTCCTTGACAAAATCGGGGTCCGCGGCTAGAATCCCAAGGCGCTGGCAGGCGAGGAGACGACGTGAGCGAGAACGAACGGCAGGTCAAACAGATCACCCTGAAGAGTGAGGATTTCTCGCGGTGGTACACGGAGATCGTCCGCAAGGCGGAACTGGCCGACTACGCCCCGGTCAAGGGAATGATGATCATCAGACCCTATGGCTACGCGGTCTGGGAGAACATCCAGAGGCTCCTCGACCGCCGATTCAAGGAATCGGGCCACGTCAACGCCTATTTCCCGCTCTTTATTCCCGAGAGCTACCTCCAGAAAGAGGCCGAGCACGTCAAGGGATTCGCCCCGGAAGTGGCCTGGGTGACCCATGGCGGCGCCGAGGAGCTCGAGGAGCGGCTGGCCGTGAGGCCGACTTCCGAGGCCATCATCGGGCCCATGTACTCGAAATGGATCAAGTCCTATCGCGACCTGCCCGTGCTGATCAATCAGTGGGGCAACGTCGTCCGTTGGGAAAAGGTCACCCGCCCCTTTCTGCGGACGACGGAGTTCCTCTGGCAGGAGGGCCATACCTGCCACGAGACCTATGAGGAGGCCCAGGAGGAGACCCTCAGGATCCTGGACATCTATAGGGAATTCAGCGAGACGGAGCTGGCCATTCCCGTACTGGCCGGCAGCAAGACGGAGGGGGAGAAGTTCGCCGGCGCCCAAATGACCTATGCCATCGAAGGCCTGATGTCGGACGGCAAGGCCCTCCAGATGGGCACGTCCCACAACCTGGGCCAGCATTTCTCCAAGGTCTTCAATATCCGTTTCGAGGACCGCGGCCAGGCCCTGCAGTATGCTTGGCAGACTTCGTGGGGGGTCTCCACCCGTCTCATCGGGGCCGTCGTCATGTCCCACGGCGACGATTCCGGGCTCGTTTTCCCGCCCAACATCGCCCCCGTCCAAGTCGTCATCGTGCCCATCGCCATCGGCGATTGGAAACAGACCGTCTTGCCCGTGGCCCGGAAAGCCGAGGCAGAACTCCTGCGCCTCGGATGCCGGGTGAAGCTGGACGCCCGTGAGGAGTTCACGCCCGGGTGGAAGTTCGCCGAGTACGAGATGCGCGGGGTCCCCCTGAGGATCGAGGTCGGTCCCCGGGACGTCAAGCAGGGCCAATTCGTGCTGGTCCGCCGGGACAACAAGGCCAAGGCGACGGTCCTCATGGCCGCCTTGAGCGAGCGGGTCCCGGAGGCCCTCCGGGATGTCCAGAAGGCCCTTTTCGACCGGGCCCTGAGGTTCCGGGAGGAGAACACGCGGGACGCCCGCGGCTTCGAAGAATTCAAGGACATCATGGAAACCTCGAGGGGGTTCGTCAGGAGCGGCTGGTGCGGGGACCAGGGCTGCGAGGATCGGATCAAGGCCGAAACGATGGCCACCGTCCGCGTCATTCCTCTCGGACAGACCCCGTCCGAGATCGCCGGTCCCTGCGCGTCGTGCGGCAAGGAGGCCAAGGCCGTCGCCTATTTCGCCCGCGCCTACTGAGGCGACGGGCCCACCCTCCCGACAAGCCTGAGATGAGCGATAACTTCGTGAGAGGACGCCGGGGCATGGTCGATTCGCAGATCAAGGCCCGTGGGGTCCGGGACCTCAAGGTCCTCGACGCCATGCGCAAAGTCCCCCGCCACCTGTTCGTTCCCGAGAGCTTGCGGAACCTGGCCTATGCCGACGAGCCCCTGCCCATCGGGGAGGGACAGACCATCTCCCAACCCTATATCGTGGCCTATATGACCGAGGCCCTCGAGCTCCAGGGCAGCGAACGGGTCCTCGAAGTGGGCACCGGGTCGGGCTTCCAGACGGCCGTTCTGGCGGAGATCGCCGGCGAGGTCTGGACCGTCGAGATCGTCGAGAGCCTTGCCGTCCGGGCCCGCGCCGTTCTCGAAAGCCTGGGCTACCGGAAAATCCGCTTCAGGATCGGCGACGGATCGAAAGGCTGGCCCGAAGCGGCTCCGTTCGACGCCGTCATCGTGACGGCCGCGGCGGCCCTGATACCGCCCGCCCTGACGGAACAGCTCGGCCCCGGGGGGCGGATGGTCGTCCCCGTGGGGACCGATCTCCAGGAGCTCTTCCTCATGCGCCGGTCGGACGGGGGCCTGGAGACGAAGAAGCTGCTGCCGGTCCGCTTCGTGCCGCTCGTCGACGACCGCTGAGCGCCCGGGACGCCATCGAAGGAGGCGAACATGTCCTTGCCGCGAGCCCGCGTTCTCGTGATGATGCTTATCGGGATCCAGATCGCCTGCTTCTCAGGCCAGCGCGAAAGGTTCGTCAAGGTCCATTTCCCCGACGGCCGGTCCGTGACCGCCGAGCTGGCTGTTTCCGACGACGAGCGGGCCCGGGGCCTCATGTTCCGGGAAAAGATCGGCGTCGACCAGGGCATGCTCTTCGTCTTCGAGGAGGAGGAGATCCGCCAGTTTTGGATGAAGAACACCTGGATCCCGCTCGACATGCTCTGGCTCGACAACTCGAGGAGGGTCATCCACATCGAGGCCGACGTCCCCCCCTGCCGGGAAGACCCGTGCCCCTCCTACGGGCCGTGGCTGCCGGCCCGCTACGTCCTCGAACTCAAGGCGGGCGGGGCGGCCGAGTACGGGATCAAGGTCAACGACCGCCTCCAGTTCATCCTTCCGGACTGGGTCCTCAAGATCACGCGCTGACGGCGGGCCTCAGTCCTGCTCGCCGTGGGTGATGATGCGCGGCAGCTTCTTGGGGTCCTGCCCGTAGAAAAAAAGCCACTTGTCGTGGCTTTCCTGGTCGTTGTAGATCTTGATGGACCGCTTGCGCGACGAGCTGACGACGCCCAGGATGCGGGCGGACTTGATGGAGGGCAGGGCCCTCTGGGGGGCGACGAGGACCTCTTGAGCGCTCTCGCGGCCGGCGCCGCCCCCCGGCCGGCCCGTCGCCAGGATGATGTCCCATTCCCCGTTAGGGCCCAGGGGGTCCTTGTAGAGCCTGCGGATGCACTTCTTGTCCAGGAGGTCCTCGAGGGACCGGGGGTATTGGTTGGGGTTCTTGAGAAGATAGAGGCGCACGGCCTCCGCGTACTGGCGGCCGCGGAAAATGAGCTCTTCTTCCTTCTCCCGCTGGATCTCGGTCTGCCAGACGGGCGTGGCGACGAGGAGGCCGATGGTGATGACGAAGACGGCCATCATCAGCATGATGATGAGATAGCCGCGGCAGCGCCTCCGGTTCCGGGCGTCCATGCCGTCACCAGGCGTTGTAGGGCGAGCCGTCGATGGGCGACTTGCCCTCGGAGCCGGACTTGACGTCGACGACCCCGGGGAGCTCCATGAGCATCGGGTCCTCGAGCGTCGGGACCTCGCGGACCTCGACCCAGGTCTCCGCCGACCGGGTCATGGGATCGACCGGGATCGCCCGCAGGTACGCCTCCTGGACGAGGGTCTGCAGGGAGGACGGGTATTTGCCCTTGTCCATGGCGTACTGGTCGAGGAGCTTGCGGAGGATGAACAGGTTCTCCTTGAGCACGGCCTCGCGGGCCTTGATGGACGCCGACTTGTACTGGGGCAGGCCCAGGCCGACGAGGAGCCCGATGATGCTCAGGACGATGATGAGCTCGATGAGCGTGAAGCCTTTGGGGGTCCTGGGGACGGGCTTCATGGCTCACCAATCCCTGTATCTGGTCCCGTCGAGGGCCAGGGCCTGGCTCTTCGTGTAGACATCATAGACGTTCTCCTCGCCCCAGCGGTCGGAGTCCGGGTCGTCCTGGTAGGAGCGCAGCCCCCAATCGAAGGAATTCGTCATCGGGTCCTTGGGGATGCGGCGCAGGAACTTGACGACCCTCTTCTCCGTCCGGCCGTCCCGCTGCTCCTCGATCTCGACGCCCTCGACGAGGGCCTCGAGGGTCGGGGGGTAGCCCTCCGTGTCCCTGTCGACCTTGATCTTCTTTTCGTCGGCAAGCTTCTTATAGGCGTCGATGGACTCCCGCATGAGCCGGAGAGCCCGCTGGAGCTCGATCTCCTTGCCGTGCTTGGCGGCCATCTTGCCGAGGGGCAGGGCGGACAAGGCGAGGATGGCCAGGAGGGAGAGGGTGATGATCATTTCCGCCAGGGTGAATCCCCCGGCGCCCGGACGTCGGAACTTCATCGGCTCGGCCTCCCGGACGGATGGCAACTTTATTATAAGCGAGCCGGACCGGATGTCAAAACCGGCCCCGCCGCTCCCGGGGATGCTTCCTCGGGGGGCGGGGAGGAGAGGGCCGTCCGCCCTGTTCGTCGCCGCCATCCTCCAGGGCCTTCTTGCTGAGGCGGATCTTGTTGTCGGCCGGGTCGATGCTGACGACCTTGACGGTCACGGCGTCGCCGAGATGGAGGACGTCCCGGATGCTGTTGATCCGGTAGGGGGCGACCTCGGAGATGTGGAGAAGGCCGACGAGATTGGGCATGATCTCGATGAAGGCCCCGTACTCCTCGAGTCGGACGACCTTGCCCGTGTAGGTCCGGCCGAGCTCGGCCTCGGCGGTCAGATCGAGGATCATCTGCTTGGCCCTCTCGGCGGCGTCCATGTCCGTCGAGGCGATGAGGATCTGGCCGTCCTCCTCGATGTCGATCCGGGCCCCGGTCTGGCTTATGATCTTCTTGATGATCTTGCCCGCGGGCCCGATGACCTCGCCGACCTTTTCGGGGTTGATGTTGAGGATGATGATCCGCGGAGCGTAGATCGAGATCTCGGGCCGCGGCGCGGGCAGGGCCTCTTTCATCCGGGCCAGGACCTTGAGCCGGGCCGCCTTGGACTTGGCGACGATGTCCCGGAGCATCGGCAGGGTGACATACGGGATCTTGAGGTCCATCTGGACGGCCGTGACGCCCTTTTCGGTCCCGGCCATCTTGAAGTCCATGTCGCCGAGGTGGTCCTCGACGCCGGCGATGTCGGTCAGGACGGCGTACTCGTCGCCCTGCCTGACCAGCCCCATGGCGATCCCGGCGACGATCATCTTCAGAGGGACGCCGGCGTCCATGAGGGCCAGGACGCCGCCGCAGACCGTGGCCATGGACGAGGAGCCGTTGCTCTCCAGGATGTCGGAGACGATGCGGATCGTGTAGGGGAAGGTCTCCTGGTCGGGGATGGCCGGCAGGATGGATTTCTCGGCCAGGGCCCCGTGACCGATCTCGCGCCGGCCGGGTCCCCTCAGGAAACCCACTTCGCCGACCGAGAAGGGCGGGAAGTTGTAATGGAGCATGAACCTTTTCCTGGACTCCTCGCCGAGGCTGTCCAGGCGTTGGGCGTCCTCGAAGGTCCCCAGGGTCACCGTGGCCAGGGACTGGGTCTCGCCGCGGGTGAAGAGGGCCGAACCGTGGGTCCGGGTCAGGGGGGCGACGTCGATCGAGATGGGCCGGATGTCGTCGAAGCCCCGGCCGTCGGTCCGCAGACGGTTCTTCAGGACGAATTCGCGGAAGAGCTTCTCCTCGAGCCTGTGGAGGAGCCCCCGGGCCTCGGCCCTGTCCTCGAGGTCGTCCTCGGGGATGCCGGCCAGGGCGGCGTCCATGACCGCGTTGAGGGCGGCCTGGTTGGCCATTTTTCCCTTGACCTGCATGGCTTCGAGGAGGGCCTGGCCGTGGGCCTCCTCGACCCGGGCCAGCTTCTCGAGGTTGACGGTCTTGGGGGCGAATTCCCGCTTCTTGATCCCCAGCTGGGAGAACAGGTCCTTCTGGGCCCGGATGAGGCGCAGGTTGGCCTCGTGGGCGACGGCGAGGCCCTCGAGGACGGTCTCTTCGTCGACCTCCTTGGCCCCGGTCTCGATCATGATGATGCCGCCCTCGTTGCTGACGACGGTCATGTTGAGGGGGCTCGATTCGAGGTCCGTGCTCATCGGATTGACGACGTGCCGGCCGTCGATATAGCCGACCTTGACGGCCCCGAGCGGGGTCGTGAAGGGGATGTCGGAGAAATAGAGGGCCGCCGAGGCCCCCAGGACGCCGAGCGTGTCGGGCTCGTTCTCGAGGTCGGCCGATAGCAGGAGGCCGACGATCTGGGTGTCGAAGAAGTAGCCTTCGGGGAAGAGGGGGCGGACGGGGCGGTCGATGAGGCGGGCGATGAGGATCTCGCGCTCCGAGGGACGGCCCTCGCGCTTGAAGAAGCCGCCGGGGATCTTGCCGGCCGCGTAGGTGTTCTCGCGGTAGTCGACGATGAGGGGCAGGAAGGACTTGGCGTCCTTTTGCTCCTTGCGGGAGGTCGCCGTGACCAGCATCATCGTGTCGCCGTAGCGGAGCAGGGCCGAGCCGTCGGCCTGCTTGGCGACCTTGCCGATCTCGATGGTCAGGGTGCGGTTGTTGATCTCTAGACTGATGGTGTGAGACATGGGTTCTCTCCGGGGGCGGGGCTATTTCCGGAGGCCGAGCTTATGGATGAGGCGTTCGTAGCGGGCGACGTCCTTGTTCTTGATGTATTCGAGGAGCCTCTTCCTCTGGCCGACCATCTTCATCAGTCCGGTCCGGGAGTGATGGTCCTTTTTGTGGGTGCCGAAATGCTTGATGAGGAGGTTGATCCGCTCGGTCAACAGGGCGACCTGGATCTCAGGCGAGCCCGAATCGTGGGCGTGGGCCTGGTTCTCCTTGACGATCTTCGTTTTGTGTTCCTTGCTTAACACTCTTCTTGTTCTCCTAGTTTTTTATCTGCCGTATATTAGCAAAGTGCGGCCGAAAAGTAAAGAAATACTTTGACTTGCGGGAAGCCGGAAAGAGGGGTGGGCTGACCCCTTCGTCGTCAGCCTGAGAGGACCTTCTTGCGGGCCAGGAGCTGGCGGGCGTACTGCGACAGGAGGCCGCCCTGTTTCTCCTGGCACTCGGCCAGCTCGGCCTCGATCTCGGCCAGGGTCAGGGCGTTGATCTTCTTCCGCTTCGGGCCGGATTCCTCTTTTCGCTCATCAGCCATCGTCGTTCCTTTCCGATCGTTCCGGGGCGGGTGTTCCTCCGGGTACCTGGGGGATGGAGAATGATTCTAGCAGACCTCGGCCCGGAACGCAAGGGCCCCGAGGTTTACATCCCTTCCCGATTCCCTTATCATGAGCTTTCCGGATCGCGACAGCGGAGAGGAGAGCATGGAGCGTGTCGATCGGCGGATGCCCGCTAAACGAGCCCTGAAGGCGGAGGCCGTGGCGTGAGAGGGCGGCTGCGGTCTTCAGGAAGGCCGGTCTTCATCCCGGCCGTCGCGGCCGCCCTGATCCTCTTTGCGGCCGTCCGGCCGGCGGCCTTTGCCCAGGATGCGGCCGGCCCGGTCGTCAAGCTCGCCTACCGGGCCCTCGAGCCCGGCGAGCCCATCCTCGTCACTCTCGAGCCGGGCGGCCCGGCCCGTTCCGTCAAGGTGACCTTTCTCGGCCGGGACGTGATTCTGAAGCCGGCGCCGGGGGGGCGCCCCGCGTTCGCCTTGTTGGGCATCGATCTGGCCGTCAAGCCGGGGACTCATCCCATGGTCATTCGGGTCGACAGGGCGGCCGGAGGAATGGAGGAGATCTGCAAGGACATTGAGATCGGCGAAAGGGCCTTCCCCTTCACGAAGCTGCAGTTCATGCCCGAGTACGTGACCCCGCCGAAGGAGGTCCAGGAGCGCATCCGCAGGGAAAGCGAGCTTGTGGCCTGGATCATGTCGGTCGTCACGCCCGAGTGGCTGGGCGAAGGGCCGTTCGTCATGCCCCATCCCGCCCCGACGTGGTCGAACTTCGGGCAAAGGCGTCTCAACAATAATATCCTTCAGTCCATACACGCGGGCCTCGATGTCCGCGTGCCCTTCGGCGAGCCCATCCGGGCGTCCAACGCCGGGCGAGTCGCGATGGCCAGCCACCTCTACTTCGGGGGCAAGACTGTCATCATCGACCACGGGCTGGGAGTTTTCAGCACTTACGGCCATCTCTCGGAGCTCAAGGTCAAGAGGGGAGAAACGGTCGCCAAGGGGCAGGTCGTCGGGCTCTGCGGCAGCACGGGGCGCTCGACGGGGCCCCACCTCCACTGGGCGGTCAAGATATTCGACGCCCGGATCGACCCCGAAGCCATGCTCCGCCTTCCGCTTTAAGAAGGGGTCAAATCTTCAATCATTAAATTCTGGCCGGACTACAACTTGATGCGGAAGAAAATTTAATGATTGAAGATTTGACCCCTTCTTTTCTATTTCAAATAGCGGGCGAGCCAGTCGTGGATCGTCTTCCACCACAGCTCGGCGTTATGGGGCTTGGAGATGAAGTGGTCCTCGTCGGGGAAGTACAGCAGCTTCGAGGGCACGCCCATCCGCTGGAGCGAGGTGAAGAACTGGAGGCCCTGCTCGAGCGGCACGCGGAAGTCGTTGGCGCTGTGGATGACGAGCGTCGGCGTCTTGAAGTTCTTCACGTACATGGACGGAGACCACTTCGCGTACTGCTCGGGGCTCGTCCAGGGGGTGCCGCGAAACTCCCACTCGGGGAACCACAGCTCCTCGGTCGACCCGTACATCGAGCGCAGGTCGAAGACCCCCGAGTGGGACACGAGACAGTCGAACATCTCGGTCTGGCCGGCGATCCAGTCGATCATGTACCCTCCGTAGGAGGCCCCCGCCGCGCCCAGCCGGTACATATCGATGAAGGGATAGCGGCCGTGGAGATAGCCGACGGCCTTGACGATGTCCTGATAGGGCTTGCCGCCCCAGTCGCCGCTGATCGAATCGGTAAACGCCTGCCCGTAGCCCGTGCTGCCGTGGAAGTTGACCATGGCCGTGACGTAGCCGCCGGCCGCGAACATCTGGGCGTTCCAGCGGTAGTGGAAGCTGTCGCCGAAGCTGCCCTGGGGACCGCCGTGGATGAGCATGAGGAGCGGGTATTTCTGTTCCGCGTCGAAGGCCGGCGGCTTGAGCAGAAAGCCGTGGACCTTGGCCCCCTCCGCCCCCTCGAACCAGAATTCCTCGGCCGGATTCATGGACAGGCCGGCCAGGAGCTCCCGGTTGATGTCGGTCAGCGGGGACGCTTTCTTGGTCTTCAGGTCGTACGACCAGACATCGTTCGGACGGTCGATGGCCTGCCTGAGGAAATAGAGCTTCTGCCCGTCGGGCGCGAGGGCCAGGGAGCTCACGGTGTGGCCCTCGAGGACCTTGTCGATCTTCTTCGTCGCCGCCGCCAGCCTGAAAACGGCCGTCCGTCCCTTCTCCTCGGCGGTGAAGAAAAGAGCCGAGCCGTCCTTGCTCCAAAGGAGCTCCCCCGCGGAATAGTCGAGGCCCGCCGTCAGGTCGGCGACGGCGCCCGTTTTCCGGTCGTGGAGCATCACCGAAAGCTTGTCGGCCTCGAACCCCGGCCGGGCCATGGCCAGGTAGGCGAGCCAGCGGCCGTCGGGCGAATAGCGGGGTGAATGGTCGTTGGCCTTGTTCGCGGTCAGCTTCCTGGCCTCGCCGCCGCCGAGGCCGACCGTGAGGATGTCGTTGTTCGTGCCCAGGCCCAGCCGGAGCTCGGGGTCGTCGTTGCGGACGAAGGCGATCTCCGTCCCGTCCGGCGAGAAGACGTAATCCTGGCTCCCCCCGAGCGAGATCGGCGGGGTGTCATAGTCCCCCGGGGTGACGTCGACCGGTGTCCCGCCCGCCGCCGGGACCACGAAGACATGGCTCCGCGTCCCGTCCCACCAGGAGTTCCAATGGCGGAAGAGCAGCCGGTCGTAGATGCGGGCCTTGACTTTGCCCGCCTCGAGAGCCTCCATCCGCTTCCGGTTGCTCTCGTCGTCGGGGCAATCGGGGAACACGCTCGAGGCGAAAGCCAGGTGCGTGCCGCGGGGCGACCAGACCGGGCCCGCGGCGCCCGTCGAGATCCTCGTCAGTTGGACCGCCTCGCCGCCGTCGACGTCGATCGTCCAGATCTGCGGGGCGCCGGATCGGGACGAGATGAAGGCGATCTTCCGCCCGTCGGGGGACCAGCGCGGCTGGGAGTCGGAGGCCGGGCTCGAGGTCAGGCGGCGCGGCTCTCCCCCCTGAGCGGACACGATCCAGATGTCGCTCGCGCCGCGGTTGGCTGCCTTGTCCATGACCGTGACGACGAAGGCCGCCCATCGGCCGTCCGGAGACAGCTGCAGGTCGGTCATCCTTTTGATCTTGATGAAGTCGTCGAAGGCGATGGCTTTATCCCCGGCCTCGCCCGAGGGCAGGGGAGGGGCGCACAGCAACGTGACGAAAACCAGAACGGCGAGGGTCATGACGGCTTTTTTCATGGGCGGGTCTCCTTCACTCTGGGATGCGGACTCACGACGATTATAAAGAAATCCGCCGCGGAATCCTATCCCGGCCGCAAGCCGGGCCCGCCGGAACTATTTCCCTTGCCCGCCGTATATCATTGGGATTAGACTGGGCGTCCGGCCATGAGCATCGAAGTCCACGACCTCCATTTCCGCTACGGGAAGATCGTCGCGCTCGGCGGCGTCACGATGCGCCTCGGCGAGGGCGCGGTCGGTCTGCTCGGGCCCAACGGGGCCGGCAAGAGCACGCTCCTGCGAATCCTTCTCGGGTTCCTCGTCCCCGACAGGGGGGAGGGCAAGGTCCTCGGACACGATATCCGCCGCGACCAGGCCCTCATCCGGAGGGCCATCGGCTATATGCCCGAAAGCGACTGCTTCGTCGCCGGCATGGACGCCGTGACCTTCACGGCCTATTTCGGCGAGCTCTCCGGCATGCCCCGCCAGGAGGCCATGAAGCGGGCCCACGAGGTCCTCTTCTATGTCGGCCTTGGGGAGTCCCGCTACCGCCTCCTCGACCAGTACTCGGCCGGCATGAAACAGCGCCTCAAGCTGGCCCAGGCCCTGGTCCACGACCCGCGGATCCTGTTCCTCGACGAGCCGACCTCGAACCTCGACCCCCACGGCCGGGTCGAGGTCCTCGATCTCATCCGGGACATCTCGACGAACAAGGACATCCAGGTCCTCATCTCCTCCCACATCCTGGCGGATATCGAGTCTATCTGCTCCTCGGTCGTCATCCTGAACAAAGGTCAAGTCGCCGCCGAGGGCCGGATGGAGAACCTGCGGGCCGTCCGATACAGCCTGTACGAGCTGCGGATCAAGGGCGATGGGGAGGCCTTCCGCGCAGACCTCGAATCGATGGGTTGCCGGATCGACGTTACGGAGGACCGGCTCATCAAGGTCTATATGCCGCCCGAAGGGGACCGAATGGACATCTTCCGGTCCGCTTCGAGGACGGGCGTCCAGCTGCGCTATTTCGTCAAGAGCCGGACCTCGCTCGAGGACCTGTTCGCCGGCGCCGTGGGGGTCGACTGATGGCCGCGACGGTCCGGGCGAAAGGTTACGCCCACTGGGACGGAAGGCTCGTCGAGCGCCGTTTTCCCTGGTGGCCCATCACCCGGACGGGCATCCAGCTGGCTTTCCGCAAAAAGCGCTTCAAGTTCGCGTTCGCCATATCGTTCGTCCCGGCTTTCGTCATGCTCGCCGGCCTCTACGTCTCGGAACGCCTGGAGGATTTCCAGAGCTTCCTCAGGGGGAGCGACCGGCTGATCAAAATCACCCCGGACTATTTCAAGGTCTATCTGACCAACGATTCCCTTCTCTTCCTCATCGTCCTCGTCCTGGCCTTCGCCGGGTCGGGCCTGGTCGCCGACGACCTCAAGCACAGCTCGCTCCAGCTCTATTTCGCCCGCCCTCTCCGCAAGCGGGATTACCTCCTGGGGAAGATGTCCGTCGTCGCCTTCTTCGTCCTCATCCTGACGGCGTTGCCGGGGATCGCTCTGCTGGCTTTTAAGCTCATCTTTGCGGGCAGCTTCAAGTTCTTCCTCGACCATCCCTGGCTCCCCCTGGCGATCCTCGGGTATTCGGCCCTCCTGACCGTCTTTTTCGCCTTCACCGTCCTGCTCCTGTCGTCCCTGAGCAAGAACAGCCGGTATGTCGTGATCCTCATTTTCGTGGGCTTTTTCTTTTCGAGCATCCTTCACGGCATCCTGTACGGGATCTTCCGCAAGCCGGCCCTGGCCCTGTTCTCGGTACCGGCCAATCTCCAGCAGACCGGGGCCTTCCTGTTCGGACAGAAGCTGCCCTACGCCTTCCCGGCCGGCTGGTCCTTCCTCGTGCTGGCGGCCGTCTGCGCCCTCTCGGCCTTTGTCCTCCACCGCAAGATCCGCAGCGTCGAGGTCATCAAATGAGCGCCGTCATCCGGGCCGAGAACCTGTCCAAGTGGTACGGGAACGTTCTCGGCCTGAGCGAAGTCAGCCTGGAGATCGAAAACGGCATCACCGGCCTTCTCGGGCCCAACGGGGCCGGCAAGTCGACGTTCATGAAGCTCGTCACCGGCCAGATGAAGCCCAATATCGGCACAGTGACGATCCGGGGCCGCCGGACGTGGAACGCCCCGTCGCTCTACGAAAGGATCGGGTTCTGCCCCGAGCCGGACGTCTTCTACGAGGACGTGACCGGCTGGGAGTTCCTGACCGGGCTCCTCCGGTTCCACGGCTTCGGACCGGCCGAGCGGGCCGAGAGGGCGGCCCGGGCCCTGGACATCGTTGGCTTGGCCGACGACAAGGACCGCCTCATCCGCGGCTACAGCCGGGGCATGCGACAGCGCGTCAAGTTCGCCCAGGCCATCGCCCACGACCCGGAGATACTCATCCTCGACGAGCCGCTTTCGGGCCTCGACCCCCTGAGCAAGCGCAAGCTCATCAGGCTCATCAGGGAATTCCGCACCGAGGGCCGGACCGTCCTCGTCTCGAGCCACGTCCTGCCCGAGATCGAGGCCCTGACCTCGCGCATCGTCCTTATCCATCAGGGGAAGATCCTGGCCCAGGGGGACATCCCCTTCGTCCGCGAGCTCATCGAGGCCCACCCCCACGTCATTTCCATCGGGTCGAGCGATCCCCGGCGGCTGGCGGCCGGCTTCGTCGCCGACGCGGCCGTCCAGAAGATGACCTTCGGCCCGGACGCCAGGACCCTGGTCGTCGAGACCCACAACAGGGACGCGTTCTTCGATCACCTCCTGGCCGTCGCCCTCGAATCGGGGGTCGCCATCGACGAGGTCACCTCGCCCGACGACAACCTCCAGGCGGTCTTCGACTACTTGGTAGGGAAGTGAGATGAAGGAACCATCGGCGATCCTGGCCTTCCGGACATCGGTCCGCGAAGTCCTGTCCTTCTTTATCGTCCTCGGCCGCAAGAGCGGCAAGGCCCGGGCTTTCGCCGCCCTGGGCTTTTTCCCGGTCATCCTGGCCGTGGTCGTCCGCGTCGTCTATCACGGCCGGGCCGAGGACATCATGGGCGTGTTCAACGAGATCCTGATGGTCTTCTTCCTGCAATTCTACATCGTCATTCTGTCGCTGTTCTTCGGGACCTCGATCGTCGCCGAGGAGATCGAGGGCCGGACGCTGCCCTATCTCATCACCCGGCCGCTGACCAAGCCGGGGATCATCGCCGGGAAATACGGCGCCTACTCTCTCCTCATGGTCTTGATGGTAACGGTCACCTTGGCCCTCTCCTACTTCGTCATGAACGGCACCCGGCTCGGGCAGGCTTCGCTCTATCTGACCTTCTTGCGCTACGCCGGCGTCCTGGGCCTCGGGCTGCTGGCCTATACCGCCTTCTTCGCCTTTCTCGGGGCGGTCCTCAAGAAGGCCATCCTCGTCGGGCTCGTCTTCGGTTTCGGCTGGGAGAACGTCATCCAATATTTCCCCGGCTCGACGCAGAGGTTCTCCCTCGTCCACTACCTGAAATCGCTTCTGCCGTATCGGCCTCAGAGCGGTGGAGCGGGCGCGCTGTCGATCCTTCTTTTCCGGCTCGAGCCTACGACGCCCATCGTCGCCGTCCTGACCCTGGCCGCGGTCACGGCCGTCTTCCTGGCCCTGGCCTGCTGGGTCTTCCGGGTCAAGCAGTATCTCTTCGAGGAATAGGCCCTCTAGTCTTTCTCTTCGCCCGAAGGCTTCCTGCCGGCCGGGAGCACGTCACCGAGCCTCTCTTGGGCGGTCTTTTGGAGCTTTTTGAGGAGCTCTTCCGGCAGGGAGGCGTAGAGCCGCACGTAGTCGGCGCCCGAGGTGATCTCGATCCCGGCCAGGGCCTCGCCGAGGGCCGGCTCCTGGCCCGCCATCATGGCCCCCAGTCCCTTGAGCCCGTTGAGGGTCGAGGCCAGGTTCGCGTTCTGCTCCTTGGACCCGCCCATGGTTCTCATATCGACGAGCAGGTTCCGGTTCTTGTAGTCGAAGGACATGGTCAGGGCCGTGACGCCCTCCATGACCTTGAACATGGGATTTTCCTCAGCGGCCTTGCCGGCCGAGTCGGCAGGCACGATCAGGCCGCCCCAGGCGATGGCCGATTTGTTGACGGTCTTGAGGGCCCGCCCCAATTCCTCGTTCCTGGCCATCGAGCCCGCCCTTTTCTGATAGACGTCGACGACGGCCTTGACGGCCGCCTCGGTGCCGACGAGGATGTTGGAAACGTCCAGGAAAGCGCCGCAGACCGTGCGAGGGGACCAGCCGTCGGGCCGGCCCTTATAGAGCGTGATCCCGGAGTGGTCCTCTTCGGCGAGCTCGACGACGTTCCCCTTGAGCAATTCGAGCAAAGCGTCTTTTTCGTACCGGAGGTTGACGAGGACGGCGCCGTCCTGGTTCTTGGCGTCCATGCGGCCCGTGAGCCCCATGACGACGAAGAAGACGTCCTTCATCGGGTCGATGCCGACGGTCTTGACCAGCTCCTCGTAGCTCCCGCGGTCCCGCTCGTTCTCGAGGGACTTCGCCACCGCGGTCGTGGCCATGGCCCGGCCGACGTCGATGACCATGACGGCCTGGGTCGTCTCGGGCAGGAGCTTCGTCAGCGATTCGACGGTCGCCGACCCGGCTCGGAGGCCTTTGTCCCCGCCGCAGGCGGCGAAAAGGACGGCGGCGAGGACCGTCAGCACGATGACAGCGGTTTTTCTCATGTTGTTCTCCTTCTCCGGGAAATACGGATCATGACCCCGGCTGGTTCCTTTGCCGGCTGAATCTGCAGCCTTCTCGACTCGCGAATAAATCCCGTATGAAAGGACTATATCACAATAATGAGGAAATTTCCCGGCGCCCGGCCCCGAATTCACAGCTTCATGCTATCGGCAATTTCGCGCCGGAGCTGGCCCCGGTCTTTGACATCGGAGCGGGGAGAGGATATCCTGACTCCCGTTCCATGACCATGAAAGCCTTGCGCCTGACGGAGACCGGAAAGCCCCTGCGCATGGAGATGAGGGACGTCCCGGCCGTCGGGGACGACGATGTGTTGATCCGGGTCCGGGCGGCCGGGATCTGCCACTCGGACGCCCACTACCGGGCCGGGACGTCGCCCGTGGTCCTGCCCGTGACCCCGGGTCACGAGGTGGCCGGGCTCGTCGAGGCCGCCGGCGCGCGCGTGTCGGGGGTGAAGGCCGGCGACCGGGTCGGCGTGCACTACATGGTGACCTGCGGGCTCTGCCCCTATTGCGTCATGGGCCGCGAGCAGTTCTGCGAGCGGGGCCGGATGATCGGCAAGCACATCGACGGCGGCTATGCCGAATATCTGGCCGTCCCCGCCCGGAGCGTCGTCCCCCTGCCTGACGAGATCGGCTTCGAACAGGGGGCGATCATGATGTGCTCGTCGATCACCTCGCTCCACGCCCTGCGCAAGTCGCGGCTGCGGCCCGGCGAGCGCGCCGCGATCTTCGGCATCGGCGGATTGGGCGTTTCCGCCGTCCAGCTCGCCCGTGCTTTCGGGGCCCTCGAGGTCTTCGCCGTCGATATCCGGCCGTCCAAGCTCGCGCTGGCGGCCGGGCTCGGCGCCGTGCCCGTCGACGCGGCGGCCTCGGACCCGGTCGAGGAGATCCGGCGGCGGACCGGCGGCCGCGGCGTCGACGTGGCCGTCGAGCTCATCGGGCTCCCCGGCGTCAGCCGCCAGGCGGTCCAATCGGCCGCGATCTTCGGACGCGTCGTCCTCGTCGGGCTCAGCGACCGTCTCCTGGAGATCGACCCCTACCGCGAGGTCCTCGGCAAGGAGGTCGAGATCATCGGGGCTTCGGACCATCTCATGTCCGAGTTCCCCCTCTTGATGGAATATGCCCGGCGCGGGTCCCTCGACCTGGCCGGGGCCGTCTCCCGGACGGTGCCCCTCGACGCGGGCGCCGTCAACGCCGCGCTGGACGCGCTCGACGGCTTCGGGGAGGATG
This sequence comes from Candidatus Aminicenantota bacterium, assembly GCA_037447475.1. GTDB lineage: Bacteria > Acidobacteriota > Aminicenantia > Aminicenantales > Saccharicenantaceae > RBG-16-66-30. Next base: position 28,317 of record JBBIGP010000008.1, on the reverse strand, counting down.
TCCGGACCGTGATCGTGCCCTGATGGCCTATCCTCTCTTGATTTCGGCGACGTCTTCCGATTTAATGATACTCCTTCGACTCCCGACAAGGAGAGACCCATGATGATGAAGCGCTCCGGGCCCTGGATCCCGGCCGTGCTGGCTTTTTCGCTCGCCGCCGCCGGCCTGGCCGCCGAAAAGCCCCTGGCCTCGCCCGGCCTCGTCCGGGCCCTTTCCGACGAGGTCTCGGGAGAGATCGCCTACCGCTACACGAACCTCATTTCCGGGTATGACCGGGTCCAGGCCTCCGAGGGATGGCGCGCGGCCGCCGAGATGATCCAGGCCGAGCTCAAGCGACTCGGTTACACGGACGCCGTCATCGAGGGCTGGCCCTCCGACGGCACGCGCCGCTACTCCACGTACAGGAGCGTCATCGGCTGGCGGGCCCGCAAGGCCGAGCTGTGGATGCTCTCGCCGGCGCGCGAACGGCTCTGTTCCTACGAGGAGATCCCATTGACCCTCGTCAAGCACAGCGGTCCCGGCCAGGTCGAGGCCGAGCTCGTCGACGTCGGGACCGGGATCGGCGAGGCGTCCTACCGCGGCAAGGACGTCAAGGGCAAGATCGTCCTGTCCACGGGGGCGACCGCAGAGGTCATGAGGCAGGCCGTCGTCGAGCGCGGGGCCGCCGGCGTCCTGACCTATTTCCCTCCCGACACCCGCCCCGGCTACCCGGACATGATCCGCTACACGGCCCTCTGGCCGACGTGGGAGGAGCGGGAGAAGCTCGGCTTCGCCTTCAACATCAGCAAGAACCAGGGGGCGACCCTCAAGAGGCTGCTCGAGGAGGGCCGGAAGGTCGTCCTCAAGGCCGAGGCCGACACGGAATACTATAAAACGGACATCGAGACGCTGACGGCCTCGTTTCCCGGCGCCGTCGAGCCCGACAAAGAGATCCTTCTCGTCGCCCACCTCTGCCATCCGATGCCGAGCGCCAACGACAACGCCAGCGGCAGCGGCGGGCTCCTCGAGATGGCCCGGGCCCTGCGCCGGATGGTCGACTCGGGGGCCGTCGCCCCGCCCCGTAGGACCATCCGGTTCCTATGGGTCCCGGAATTCAACGGGCTGGTCCCCTATATCCAGGCCCATCTCGAGCGGACCCGGAACACCCTGGCCGCCGTCAACTGCGACATGATCGGCGAGGACCTGCACAAGACCGGCGGCGTCTTCAACATCTTCCGGACGCCCGATTCGAGGCCGACGTTCCTCAACGACGTCGTGGCCAACTTCGCGGGCCTGGCCGAATCGCTGGGTCTGGTCAGCCTCAACGGCAGCCGCCACCCGTTCGTCTGGAGGTCGGTCCCGTACGGAGGCGGCAGCGACCACGTCGTCTTCAACGACGGCGCCTTGCGGGTGCCGTCCGTCATGCTCAACCGCGGCGACATCTTCCATCACACGAGCCTCGATACGATGGACAAGGTCGACCCGACCGAGCTGCGGAGGGCCTCTTTTTTGGCCCTGGGATCGGTTCTTTACCTGGCGTCGGCGGGGGAGAGGGAGGCCCTGGACATGGCCCGGCTCATCGTCCGCAACGGCCACGGCCGGTTCACGGCGGACCTTTTCGACGGCTTCAACGCGCTCTACGCCGCCTCGACCATGGACGAGCTCCACGCCGCTTACAAGCAGGCCCTCAATATCATCGCCCACTCCGGCCGCCGCGAGAGGGCCTCCGTGCTCTCGACCCTGGCCTTCGTCGGCGACAAAGCCGTGGAAAGGGAGATCGCAGGCCTCAACTCCACGTTCGAGTCGGCCATGCTGTCGTTCCCCAAGGAAGCCGCCGCGATCTACAGGGCCCAGTGCGCGAGGCTTGGCGGGGCCCCCAAGCCGCTGGCCATCTCCGAGGCCGAACGCCTCCTGACCCGGCTCGTCCCTGTGCGGTCCGAGGACTTCGTCGGCCCGCTCCAGACGGACTACCTGGTCGAGAAGCTCGGGCCCGGCATCCTGGGAGAGATCAAGCTACGGGGCAACGCCGCCTACGAGGCCCTCAATCTCGCCGACGGCAAGAGGACGCTCCACGATATTTTCCTGGCGGTCTCCGCCCAGTTCGGGCCCTTCGATCCGGCCCTCGTCGAGTCGTTCTTCAGGGCCCTGGAAAAGGCGGGCCTGGCCGGTCTCAAGAAGATATGATGGACCAGAACGACGCTCCGAGCCCGCCGTTGACGCCGTTCCAGGCCCTCGTCCGTAGACGGCGGAGCATCCGCCGCTTCCTCGAGACGCCGGTCGAGCGCGACAAGGTGCTGGCCTGTCTCGAAGCGGCCCGCCGGGCCCCTTCGGCCCACAACGCCCAACCCTGGCGTTTCGTCGTCATCGACGACCCGGCCGTCAAGGCCGGGCTGGCGGCCGCGGCCTTTTCGGGCATTTACTCCGCGTCGAAGTTTGCGGCCCGGGCCCCGGTCCTCGTCGTCATGCTGGTCAAGCCCGGGCTCGTCGCCAGCGGTCTGGGAGGCCGCCTCCAGGGCGTGCCCTATCACTATGTCGATATCGGGATCGCGGGAGAGCACATCGCCCTCCAGGCCGAGGAGCTCGGCTTGGCCACTTGCTGGATGGGCTGGTTCCACGTCCGAAGAGCGAGAAAGTTCCTGAAGGTCCCCAGGGCCTTCAAGATCGTGGCCGTGATGCCCATCGGGTACGCGGAGAAAAGGCCGACGCGGGAGCCGCCCCGGCGGACGCTCCGCGAGATCGTCTCGTTCAACCGGATGGGCTGCGAGGAGGGCCCGGAGGCTTGGCTGGGGGAAGATTGAGAGCCGCGGAAATGGCGGTCTTCCTGCTCGTCGCTCTGTCCATCTACGGCCTCGTCAATTTCTATATCGCCCGGCGGGGCTGGCAGGCCCTGGCCTCCTTCCCGGCGGGCCGCGGTGTATTCCTGGCCGCGTTCATCCTCTTGGCCCTGGCCTATCCTCTGGGCCGGATCGTTCTGGCCCGCGGGGTGGCCGACCTGGCGGGGCCGTTCATCAAGATCGGCTCCCTCCATATGGCTCTCATGCTCTATCTTTTCATGGGCGTCGTGCTGGTCGACCTTGTCCGCCTGGCCGAGGCCTTTCTGGGGTTCATTCCGTCCTCGCTTCGGGAGCCCGGACGGACCGGGCCGATCCTGTTCGGCCTGGTCGCCGGGGCGGCCCTGCTGACGGTCGCCGGAGGGGCGGTGAACGCCGCCCGCCCGAAGACGACTGAGCTCGACCTGCGCCTCGACAAGCGGGCCGGCGGGCTGGAAAGCCTGACCGTGGTCCTGGCCTCGGACTTCCATCTCGGGACCCTGGTCGGGCCGGCCCGGCTGGCCAAGATCGTCGATCGGATCAACGCTCTCGGGCCGGACATCGTCCTTCTGCCGGGCGATATCGTCGACGAGAGCGTGACCGACGAGCAGGAAGCCCGGATGAGCTCCGTGATGGGGCGGCTCAACGCCCCTCTCGGCGTCTACGCCGTCCCCGGCAACCACGAGTTCTACAGCGGGCAGGAAAAGAACCTGGCCTTCCTGCGGGCCTGCGGCATCCGCGTTCTCGAGGACGAGGCCGTCGTCGTCGACGGCTCGTTCGTCCTCGTCGGCCGCCGGGACCCGAGCTCTCTGGGGTATCGAGGAACGCGGCTCCCCATTCGAGAGATCCTGAGGCGCCACGAGGTCGACCAGAGCCTCCCCCTCATCCTCCTCGATCATCAGCCGCTCCGCCTCGAGCAGGCCGAAGAGGCCGGCATCGACCTCCAGCTCTCGGGGCACACCCATGCCGGCCAGCTGTTTCCCCTGAACCTCATCAACAAGCGGGTCTGGGAGCTCCATCGGGGGTATCTCCGGAAAGGACGGACGCAGTATTACGTCACTCCCGGCGTCGGCACCTGGGGCCCTCCCGTGCGGACGGGCAGCCGGCCCGAGATCGTCCGGATCCGCATCGCCTTTTCGGCCGCCGGAGACGGATAGGCCGCTTTCGGCTTGCATCCCCGTGCCGTTTAGCTAAGATAGGTCTTGCCCGCCGGGCGGGACGACAACGATCCGTTCTTGGAGGGACCGATGAGCCGTTCACCTGTCATCCGGGCCGCGATCCTCGCGGCCGCGCTTCTTCTGCCGCTCTCCGGGGCGTTCGCCGGGCCGCAGGCCGCCGAGGGAACGATCCCCGCCTTCGGCATTGAGCGCGGCGACCTCGAGCTTGCCCGGCCGGCCCTGCCCGGGACGCCTTTCACCAAGGCCGGGAGGAGGTTCGCCCTGCTGGGCTTCGAGAGCGGCGGTTTCGAGGCCTGGGCCTACCCGCTCAAGCTCCTCCGGAACTTCGAGGTCTCCTTTCTCGTCGGCGCGAGCACCGTGCCCATCGAGGGCCGCGACATCGTCCGCTTCGTCTCCGTCCAGCCGGCCGTCACGACCTTGACCTATACCTACCAGTCCTTCACGGTCAAGGCCCATTACGTGGCGCCCGTCGAGGACGCGGGGGCCGTCATCCTGCTGGAGATCGATTCGATCGAGCCCCTGACCGTAGTCTGCGGCTTCCTGCCCGTCCTCCAGCCGATGTGGCCGGCCGGGATCGGGGGCCAGTACGCCTACTGGGACCGCGACCTCAAGGCCTATCTGATCTCCGAACCGACGCGCAAGAACCACGGCTACATCGGCTCGCCCGCGGCCAGGGGCATCTCCTACACGCCCGCCCACATGCTGTCGGACGTCCCCAGCCAGTTCAAGATCGAGATCGCCGATCCCCGGTCCGTCGCCGGGCGGTTCATCCCCGTCGTCGTGGCCGGAGGCAAAGGGAGCCGGGACGAGGTCCGGAAAGCGTATGCCCGCCTGGCCGCCGAGCCCAAGGACGCCTACCGCCGGGCCCTCGCCCATTTCGAGGCCCTGAGAGCCTCGACCCTGCAGATCGTCACTCCCGAGAAGGCCGTCGACCTGGCTTTCGAATGGGCCAAGGTCGCCCTCGACGGCCTCGTCGTCGACAATCCCGACCTGGGGCGGGGTCTCGTCGCCGGGCTAGGGCCGTCGGGCATCGGGGGGCGGCCGGGGTTCGGCTGGTTCTTCGGCACGGACGCCTATCTCAACTCGCTGAGCCTCAACAGCGTGAACGGATACGACCTCTCCCGTGAGGCCCTGGCCTTCACCCGAAAATGGCAGCGAAAGGACGGCAAGATGGCCCACGAGCTGTCACAGGCCGCCGGCTATCTTCGCTGGTGGGAGGACTATCCCTACGGCTACATCCATGGCGACACGACGCCGTATTACATCGTGGCCGTCGAGGACCACTACCGGATGACGGGCGATCTGGCTTTCGTCAAGACGAGCTGGAATTCCCTGATCAAGGCCTTCGAGTGGTGTCTGACGACCGACCAGGACGGTGACGGCCTGATGGACAACAGCAAGGCCGGCTTGGGGGCCCTTGAGTTCGGGGCGCTGACCGGCATCCAGACCGACATCTATCTAGGGGCGGTCTGGGTCCGGGCCTGCCTGGCCATGCGGGACCTGGCCGCGGCCGTCGGCGATAAGGCGCTGTCCAAGAGAGCCGGGGACCATGCGGCCCGTGCCGCGGCGGCCTGGGACCGGAGGTTTTGGGACGGGGAGAACCGCCAGTATTCCTACGCCTTCAACAAGGACGGCCGGCTGGTGACCGAATCGACTCCCTGGAGCGCCGTCGGGCTGGCCTGGGGACTCGGAGACGCCGGCCGGGCCGCGGAGACCTTGTCCCGGCTGAACTCGTCCGATATGACCACGGACTGGGGTGTCCGCATGCTCTCGGTCTCGAGCCCGCTCTTCGAGCCCCTGAATTACAACTACGGCGCCGTTTGGCCGTTCCTCACGGGATGGGTGGCGGCCGCTCTTTTCGAGCACAGCTTCATCCCCCAGGGGTACAACGTCCTGATGTCCAATGTCCGCCACACGTTCGACAACGCCTTGGGGACGATTATGGAGCTTTTCTCGGGCCATCAGAACATCTGGCCCCAGGAGGGCGTCCCTCACCAGGGATTCTCGAGCACCGGCGTCGTCCTGCCCCTCGTCCGCGGCCTGCTCGGGCTCGACGGGAATGCGCCCGCCCGGGAGGTCTTCTTCCGGCCCCGGCTGCCCGCCGACTGGCCGCGAGTCCATCTGGCGAATTGGAGGGTCGGGGCCGCGGCCTTTACGATCGATTATGAACGTCGGGCCGACGGCGCGATCGTTCTCAGGGTCCGTTCACGGAACGCCGCCGGGTTCAAAATGAGCTTCGCCCCGTCTCTGGGCCTCGGGACCAGGGTTCTCGCTGCCGAGCTCAACGGCGCGCCTGTCGCCTTCACCGGAGGCGAGGCCCCGGCGGGCGCCCAAGCGGTCCAGCCGAGGCTGGCGTTCGACGTGACAGGCGACGACACGCTGGCCCTGGCCGTTTCCCCGGCGCCCGAGATCATCCCGCCCCGGGCCGATCCCGCGACCGGGGACCCCGACCGGGGGCTCAAGATCATCCGCCAATCGCTCGAGGGCCACGGCCTCAGCGTCTTGGTGGAGGGCCTCCCGGGGAAGAGCTATGTTCTGGACGTCATTCACGCCGACCGGGTAGAGGACGTCGACGGAGCGGAACTCGTCGGCCCTCGCATCAAGGTCACCTTGCCCTCCGGTCAGGCGGGCTTTGTGAGCGGGCGGTTCACGGTCCGTCTCAAGCCAGTGGACCGCTAAAAGTCGCCTGGCGTCCGGTCCTTCGGGATTTCCAGGTCACTTCTTGACAGGCGGGGCCGCCACCTTTAACGCGTCGTAGCGGCGGACGACCTCGTCGGTGATCTCGATGGCCGAGTTGTAGGTGACGACGCCGCTCGTCCCCAGGTCGAGGACGGCGTCGTATCCGAGTTCCTTCCTCAGGGCCTCGATGACGGCGACCATCTCTTCGCGGATCTTGTTGATGATGTTGTTGGCGAAGGCGTTGGCGTCGCGGGCCTGGTCCTCTTCGTACCTCTTCCGCTCTGTCGTTTTCTTCTCGAGGTCGGCCTGGATGGCCCTCAACGCGTCGGCGGTCATCGTCAGCCGCCCGGTCGTCAGCTTGTTCTCGAGGGCCCTGATGGCGTCGTCCATCTTCTGGAGGTCGCCCCGGATCTTCGTGTCCCGGTCCTGCAAATGGGCCAGGGCCTTCTTGCCTTCCGCTGAGATCTCGAACGCGCGCTGGGAATTGATGATGGCGATCTTGCCCGTTTGCTGGGCGAACGACAGGCCGGCGAGGACGAACAACAGGGCGAAGACGAGGGGGACGAGAATTCTTATTCTCTTCACTGAGGCCTCCTTTGGTCTCTTAGCTCTTCTAACCCGCTCCGGCGGGGAACGGTTCCAGTATTTTACCACGTTCAGCGGATTTTTTTAAGCGTTTCCTCGACCCGGCCGAGGGCCTTGAGGAGATAGTCCTTCTCCGGGCCGTAGCCGAAGCGCAGATAACCGTCCATCTCGAAGTGGTCGCCGGGGACGACGAGGACGCTCTGTTCCCGGATGAGGCGCTCGACGAGGGCCGTCGAACCGATGTCCAGCTTGTATCGGGCGAAGCAGATGGCCCCGGCCGCGGGCGCGCGGAACTCGAACAATCCGTCCTGCCGCCGCAGCCAGTCCTCGAGGACCGGGAAGTTGGCGTTGAGGATATCCCGGGTCCGGTGGAGGATCCTCTCCCGGTTCCCAGGGGCCAGAGCGATCGAGGCCAAGCGGTCGCTCAAGGCCGACGGCGAAATGGTCGTGTAGTCATGATAGGGCCACGTCCTCTTGACGACCTCCTCGGGACCGACGACCCACCCGATCCGCAATCCCGGCAGACCGTAGGCCTTGGACAGGCCGTTGACGACGAGGACTTTGTCATAGGTCCCCCAGAAGCTCGGCGTCGCGGGCTCGTGGAGCTCGGCTCCCTGATAGACCTCGTCGGCCAGGATCCAGGCCCCGTGCCGGGCGGCCAGGCCGACGATGTCTTTCATGGCCCCCGGGCTCAGGACGGCGCCGGTCGGGTTGTTCGGATTGGTCAGGACGATGAGCTTGGTCTTGTCCGTGACGAGCCGGGCGAGCTCGTCGAGGTCCGGCTGCCAGTCCAGCTCCTCGCGAAGCCGGAAGGGCTTGACCTTGGCCCCGAAAGCGTGCAGCAGTCCCCACATCTGCATGTAATTGGGGAGCTCGAAGAGGACCTCGTCGCCGGGCTCGATGAGGCTCCATATCAGGAGGAAATTGGCCTCCGACGAGCCGGCCGTGGCCAGGATCTGTTCGAGGCCGATCCCGGGGTAGAGGCGGGCGATCTGCTCCCGGAGGCCGACCGTCCCGTTGGTCTGGGTGTAGCCGATCTCGATCGCGGTCAGGGCCTCGAGCTCGGCGGGGGTCAGGAGCTCCCGGAGGTTCAGGGGATGGACGCCGCTCTCCGAGAGATTGTAGTCGACGACGTTCTCCCAGGTGGACTGCATGCGCTCCATCTTGAAGGTCTGGATGTTCACGGGTCCCTCCTCGTTGTCTCTAGATCTCGACCTTGAACACGCCCTTGAGGGCGAAGCCGAAGACGAGCGACAGGATGAAATAGGCGATGAGCCAATGAATGGCGAGACCGAAAACGGCCAGTTTCTTCGCGGGATAGAGGACCTCGATCGAGCGGACCGGCGTCCCGGCGGGCAGGGGCGGCTCTCCCGGGTGGAGCAGCCGCTTCCAGAAAGAGCCCCGGGAGGCCACCGAGGAGATCCTGGTCAAGGGGCGGCCGCCGACGGCCACGGCTTTCTCGATGGTCCGGCCGCCGGCCGTCACAAGGACTCGGCCGGCGCCCTCATCGACGGCCCTCAGGCGCCAGACGACCTCGTGGTCGTCGGGGATGCGGACGGCGGGGGAGTCGATGATGAGATTCGACCCGGGCTCGAGGGCGATGGAGATGCCGGCGGGATCCGAGCCTGCGTCGAGGAGGACCTTGACGAGCGTCTCCTCGCCCGGCCGGAGAGGCGCCCGGTCGAACCACAGGCTCATCTGGGTCAGGATGAGGACCAGGGGAACGATCATGACGAGCAGGGGCCTGAGGTTGGCGGCCGCGTAGCGCAGGTTGGCCTTGAGGATGCCGCCCTGGGCCCCGAGCGAGACGCGCAGGTTGTCCTTGAAAAGGCGCAGCTCGAGAAGGTGGGCCTTGATCGCGTCCTTGGCCTTGCGGACGGCGGCCTGATCGGAGGTCAGCTTGAAGACCGCGAGCATCAGCAGGGCCGTCAGGAGGGACAGCGATGCCATCCCGGCCCAGGGAGAGAGCGCTCGGAACGGCCAGAGGGCCAGCCCGACGAGACCGCCGAAGACGAGGTTGACGACGCGCATGCCGCTCAGCCGATGTAGCCCAGCCCCTTGAGCTTTTTCTTGATCTCCTCTTCGGAATCGGCCTCCTCGATCTTGGCGACCTCTTTTTCGAGGCAGTGGGCGATGAATTCCTCGACCGAGGAATAGCCCGACATCTCGGCGTACTTCTTGATCTTGTCGAAGAGGCTTTTGTCGATCCTGACTTTCGCGTCGGCCATGCGGTTTCTCCTTTTACAGGCTATTCGAGGACGTTCCGGCCGCTCATCTCCCGGGGCCTCTCGACGCCGAAAGCGCCGAGGACCGTGGCCGTCAGGTCGTGGAGGGCCGGGGCTTCGGCCGCGATCGGCCTGTTGGCGACGAGGATGCCGGGCAGGACGTCCGGGGCCGACATGTGGTCGCCGCTCCATTTCTGGGTGTTGTCCTCCAGGACTTCCCGGGGGAAGCCGCCGAGCGGCGACTGCCAGGAGATGCGATAGCCCCTGTTGAAGCCGAGGACGATGTCCGGGGCCATCTTGAGGTTCTGACCCCGGTAGGCGTCCTTGGCCGCGAACGCCTTGCGGATGACCCGTTCGCCGGTCCGGGGATCGGTCAGGGCCTCGAGCTTGGAGGCGATCTCGTGGACGAGGTTGTCCTTGTCGGCGCCGGGGGCGACGACCCCTTGGCCCTCCCGCCCGGCCTCGTTGATATAGAGGCCGTTGAGGCCGAGCCCGTAGGCCCGGGTTTTCGACCAGTCCGTATTGTCGAAGAGTGACGATCGCTCCTGTTGCCACGGCCTGCGGAGCCGGTGGTAGCCCTCACGGACGAGCCAGGTATTGAGATTGAACCCCCGCCGGAACGTCGTGAAGCCGTGGTCCGACATGACCAGGATCACGGTGTCCTTGTCGACTTTCCTCAAGGCCAGGTCGAGGGCTCGGTCCATCTCGGCGTACGTGCGCCCGATGACGTCGCCGAATCGCGCGGCCAATCTCTCGTCGTAGGCCGGGTGGCCGGGGTCGGCCAGCCGCCAGAACATGTGCTGGCGCTGGTCGGCGTTGGAAAAGTAGTAGAAGAGGAGACCGGAGTCGAAGCGGCCGAGCTCGTGCTCGAGCATGGCCATGCTCTCCTCGTAGACCATATCGTCGAGCTCGAGGAACTCCTCCTCGTCGAGGACGCCGTTCTCGAGGGCGCTCGTGTCGGCCGGCAGGCCCTTGGTGAAGTAGGGGCCGAAGCGGCGCTCGAGCTCCCGCGCGTAGGACGCGGGGGTCGAGATCGGCAGGGCCGGGCGGCCGGGATCGATGTGGATGGGCGACACGTAGAGCTTGAACTTCGGCCGGACCTCCTTGAGGTAGAAGAGGCAGATCCCGTGAACGCTCTGGGTCGGGATGAGGTTGAAGCGGACGTGTTTCCAGCCGCTCCATTCCCCCTCCCGGAGGACGAACTCGTTCGACTGGATCCTGATCTTGGCCGCGGGGTTCTCCGGGTCGATGAAGACCTGGAACGGAATGGACGCCTCGGGGGCGTCCTTGTGGAAGGTGTTGACGGGGCCGGGCAGGCTGGCTTCGACGCGGCCGCCGACGATATAGACGTCGTGGACGCGGCCGCCGCCGCCGGCCTCCTGGAGGATCTCCCGGCGTTCGTTCGTATAGTAGCTGAAGATGCCGTACGATCCCTTGAGGTCGGGCGTGTTCATGCCCGCGAGCGTCCGCTGCTTCGATGCCGCCGGCGGGTAGTTCGTCGGCATCTTGAAGACCGTCGCCGGCACCCCCCCGTCCTCGAGGCATTCCCAGAACGTCTTACCATGACGAAGGCTCCGGACGCGGCCGCTCGCAAGCGGGATGATCATCTTGCCGAGCCGGACGGTCTTGGCGGCCCCGACGGTCTCGGTCGACGAGAAGACCGGGAGGTACGACCCGGGGTCTCGGTGGATGAAGTCGAAGATGCCGTGGCCGCCCGGGCCCATGCCCGTGATGAAGCTCGACCACGCGACGGGGGTCTGGGGAGGGAGGCTCGTCCCGAGGGCCTTGAGATCGCCCCCGCCGCGGAGGAGCTTGGCGAAAGCCGGCAGGCGGCCCTCGTCGATCCACCGTTTCGTCAGCACGGGGTCCAGGCCGTCGAGCCCCAGGACGATCATCTTCGTCGTCTTCCGGGCCCGGCCGGCGACCTTGGGCACGAACCTCGAAGCCCCGCCGAGGCCGACGGCGATCGAGGCGGCGACCCCGGCCTTGATGAAATCCCGGCGGCTGAGGGCCGCCCGGTCCTTATCGCTCATCGCGTCGTCCTTTCTTCCTGTCGTCGGGACCGGCGGCCTCGAAGAGGTTGCGGCCGTCCATGTGGACCGGGGGAGCGAGGCCGAAGAGCTCGAGGGCCGTCGGGGCGATGTCCATGATGGACGGCTCCCGGGCCCCGAATTTCCGGCTGGAGAACAGGACGCCGGGAACGAGGGCGGGGTCGATGCAGTGGTCCCCGCTCCAGGCTTTGGTGTTGTCGTCGAAAACGACGTCGTTGACGATGCCGGTGACCCCCTCCCACGAGGCCCGGTAGCCCTCGCCGTAGCCGATGATGAGGTCGGGCGCGTTGTCCTTGAACGGGCCCGCATAGACGGCGTCCCGGTCGTAGACCCGGACGACGGCCGCGACCCCCCGCTCCCCGTCCTTCAATCCCTCGAGCTTGCGGACGAGCTCGTCCTTGAGCCCGGCGGCGTCCTTTCCTGGAGCGACGATGCCCCGGGCCTCTCTCCCCTTGAGGTTGAGATATACGCCGCCGAGGCCGAGCGCGTACGCGCGGGACCTCTCCCAGTCGACGTCCCGGAACCACTCGCCGCTTTCCGTCTTCCCGTCCTTGAGCGCCAGATACCCGTTCCGGAGGAACCAGGAGTTGAGGTTGACGCCCCGCCGGAAGGGCTTGAAGCCGTGGTCGGACATGACGAAGAGGATGCTCCTGCCGTCCAGGGCGGCGGCCGCCCGGCCGACCAGGCCGTCCATTCTCTTGTAGAGGTCCTCGATGACCGCCGCGCTCATCCGGGCCGGCGAGCCCTCGAGCGCCGGGTGGGACTTGTCGAGGTAGCGGAAGAACATGTGCTGGATGCTGTCGGTCGTTTCAAAGACGATCGTCACCAGTCCGCGGGGCGTTTTCTTCAGCGCGTTCCAGAGCATGGCCTCCCACTCGGCGTGGTTGGAATAGGCGAGCTCGAGGAAGGCCTCCTCGTCGAGGGCCCCTTCGTTGAGGGCCCAGGTGTCGTTGGCCTCGCCGAGGGTGATGAACCGGCCGAGGAGCTTGGACAGATAAACGGAATAGATGAAGGGATGGGAGATTGGAAGGGCCGGCTTCTCGGGGTCGATGTTGAGGGGCGTCATGTACATCTCGAAGGGCGGACCGAGGGAGTTGAGGAAGAACCGGCAGATGGCCCGGACCTTCAGGCCGAGCCCCGGCTTGAAGACGACGGGGACCCAGGGGCTGAAGGTCCGCTCCTTGAGGAAGAATTTTTTCCGGCCCTTGATCTCGAGCCAGGCCCCGCGGGCCGGCCCGTCGACGGTCACGTTCAAGGGCAGGCGCATCTCCTCGGGCTCCCTGAGCATCGAGTTCTCGGGGCCGGAGATCTCCGTCCGGATGCGGTCCCCTTCGCGGGCCACGAGGACGGCGACGCCTCCTTCCTGCTTGCGGACCTTGCCGGCGTCCTCCGTGTAGAAGGCGAACGTCCCCTGGCTGCCCTTGAGGTCGGGGGCGCACATCCCCGACAGCAGATGGCCCTTGAACTTCTCGGGCGGGAAGGTGATGGGGACCCGGAGGATGGTGCTGAAGATGCCCTTCTCGCCGAGGAGCTTCCAGAACGGGACGCTGCGCCGGAGACCGCGGATCTCGGGCTTGGACAAGGGGATGAGATACCTGCCGAGGCGCATCGTCTTGCGGGGCTTGCCGATGCGGGCCGAGGACAGGTCGGGGAGATAGGTCCGCGGGTCCCGGCTGAGGAAATCGAAGATGTTGTGCTTGGACGGCTCCGAGCCGGTCATGAACGAGGACCAGGCCACGGGCGAGATGGCGGGCGTCGTCGTCCGAAGGCGGGCGTACGAGCCCTCCTTCTTGAGGCGTGCGAGATTCGGCAGCTTGCCCTCGGCCATGTACCTCTCGGCGAGCGTCGGCTCCAGGCCGTCGAGGCCGAGGATGATGACCCGGTCGACGGCGCTCTTCCTGAAGGCCCGCTGACCGCGCACGGCCCGCCAGAGAAAGCGGAACGGCCACGACAGGAAGGTGAACACGGCCATGAAGAACGTCAGGAACAGGACGAGGAAGGAGGACAGGAACGCGAAGCCCGCCCCCGGCCCGACGTACCCCTCGAGTGGGAGCGCCAGAAAGGCAGGGCCCCCGACGGCAGCGAGAAGGAGGGCGATCGTCCTTGCGAGGCGGGTCATGCGAAGTTGTCCAGGATGATCGGGGCCAGGTCCTCGATGGACAGGTCGGGACCGTGGTCCTTCGCGGACCAGAAGAAGGCGTCGTCCCAGGTGTGCATGCCCTGGAGATCCGGCCGCCCGAAGATCTCTGTCTTCTTGACCGACCCCTTCATGTCGAAGCCCGGCTCGCCCAGGACGATGAGGTCGGGCCCCCGGGAAGCGAGCGGGCCCGAATAAACGCTCTCCGCGAAGACGACCTTGCGGACGGCCTTCCGGCCTTGGAATTCGAGCTTCTCGAGCTTGCGGGCGATGTCCTCTTTGAGGGCCTTCTTGGCGGAGCGCTCGACATAGCCCTTGGGGAACTTGTTCTTGAGGTTGATGTAGATCCGGTTGGGATCGAGGGCGAACGCCTTGGTCCGGCCGGCGATGTCTTGAAGCCCTTCCGGCTCGGGCTTGGAGAATTTCAGGTAGCCGTTGGCACTCAGCCAGGCGTTCAGGTTGACCTCCTGGACGGCGCCCGTGAATCCGTGGTCGGACAGGATATAGAACCCTTCCTCGCCCCCCGTGAGTTTCTGATAGGACGAGAGGATCTTGCCGATGAGACGGTCGATGTAGCGGTAGAAATCGAGGAAGTTCTGGTGGTAGGGATGGGCTCGGTCCTCGTAGGCCCTCCAGAGAAAGTGGTGGAGGCGGTCCGTGCCGGTGATGACGAACTCGAAGTAGTCCCAGCTCTCTTCCCAGAAGTGATTGAGGGCCTTCTGGCGGCCGGACATGGTCTTGGCGAGCTCCTGCCAGAGGACGCCGGGATTTTCGCGGCACTTGAGGATGTCGATGTCGATCTGATAGCCCATCTGCTCGAGGACGGCCCTCAGGGACATGGGCCTCACGGCCTTGGCCAGCTCGATGGCCACGAACCCGGACACGAGAACGCCCTTGATGTCCCGGGCGGGATAGGTCGAAGGCTGGTTGATGACGATGCTCGTCCGCCCCTTGGCGCCGAGCTTGTCCCAAATGGTCGGGGACTTGACATCCAGGTAGTTGGGATACCGGATCTCGTAGGACTGGGGCTTGAGGTCGGTGAAGCCGAAAATGCCGTGGGTTCCGGAGTTGGCCCCGGTCATGAAATTCGTCCAGGACACGGCGGAGATCTCCGGCAGGCTGGCCTTCATCTTGTGGAGGCGGCCGGAATCCATCAGGCGGGCCATGGTCGACATGACGCCGCGCTGAGCCAGGTCGACGATCATGCCGTAGGGGACGCCGTCGAGTCCGATGACGCAGACTTTGTTGATTTTCTTGTTCTTCGGCTTGGCCATATCTATGAAACTAGAATTATATCACTATAACTATCATTCAGTCAACGACTTCCGTTTTTTAGAACCTGAATCATTCTCCTCAACGGGGCAGGGGACCGTCAAACCCGGCGCCCATCGGTTGAACGGGATTTGACTTTGGCGGACCGAGGCTGTTAAATGGGTGGTCTTTGAGAGGACCTATGACAGGGACCGACAGGCTCCGCGGATACCTGGTCCGCGAGTACAAGAAGAGGACGGCCAAGAGCCGGTGGGCCTTCGCGCGGGCGGAGAAGGTCCTCGTCGAGGGGGGGAGCCACACGATCCGGCTCTGGCGCCCCTATCCGTTCTTCGCCGTCCGGGCAGATGGGCCGTACGTCCGCGATGTCGACGGCAACGAGTATGTCGATTACTGGCAGGGCCACTACGCGAACATCCTCGGCCACAACCCCCCGCTGATACGGCGGGAGATCGCGGGCTGTCTCGGCCGCGGCGCGCTCCACACGGGGTTCGAGGCCGGCCATCAGGTCGAGCTCGCCGAGCTCATCGTCCGCAGTCTCGGCGGAGGGGACCTCAAGGTCCGGTTCACGACATCGGGGACGCTGGCGACGATGTATGCGGTCATGCTGGCTCAGGGCCTGACCGGACGGGGGCTTGTCCTGAAGGTCGGCGGCGGATGGCACGGCTCCTCGCCCTATCTCCTCAAGGGCGTGAAATACCATCCGGGACCGGGTTTCGAGGGCCGGGAGTCGGCGGGCCTGCTCGACGACATTTTGCGCCGGACGCTCATCACCCGGTTCGACGACGTCGACGACCTGGAGCGGATCTTCCGGGCCGAGGGCGACCGCATCGCCGCGTTCATCGTCGAGCCGTTCATGGGGGTCGGAGGCTTCCTGCCGGCTTCCCGCGGCTATCTCGAACGGGCCCGGACGCTGACCGCGAAGCACGGGGCCCTGCTCGTCTTCGACGAGATCGTATCGGGCTTCCGTTTCGGGCCCACCGGCCTCCAGACGCTCTACGGCGTGCGTCCCGACCTGTCGGCCTTCGGCAAGATCATCGGCGGCGGCCATGCCGTTTCGGCCGTCGTCGGCGATCGGCGGATCATGGAGGGCTGCCGACGTGAGCCGGGACGGCGCGCTCGAGTCCTTTTCGAAGGGGGGACATTCTCCGCCCATTCCGAATACATGAAGGCCGGGCTGATCATGCTCCGTCACCTCGTCGCGAACGCCTCCTCGATCTATCCCCGGCTGGCGAGCGCGGGCGAGCGGCTGAGGGCGGGGATCGAAAAGGCCTTCGCCGCCGCGGGGGTCGAAGCGAGATGCACGGGGTCGGGCAACGAGGTCGTTCCCGGCAGCTCGCTCTTCATGGTCCACTTCCCGAGAGGGAAGGCCCCGGTACGAAGCCCGCGGGATGTCCTCGATGACCGGCGCTCGGACGTCGCCCTGAGGGAAGAGGTGCTCAAGCTGGCCCTCCTCGTCCACGGGGTCAACGTCGTCCACGGCGGAGGCGCCGCGTCCGTTTCGCACCGGCGGAAGGACCTGGACCGGACGATCGAGGCCTACGGAGAAGCGGCCCGGCTCTTCAGGAAGTTCCTGCGCTAGCCCTCTTTTCTCAGCTCGAACCGGTACTCGCCGCTCCCTGTTCGGAAAAGGGCGTATCCGTTCTCCTCCCCAGCCGGAACGATGCCGGGAGCGGGCTCGCAGGCCCGGCCCGGGCGCCAGACGGCCTTTCCGGACTCGAGGATCCGGGCGCCGGGCCAGAGGAGGGGCACGTGGATCTCCGCGCTGGAACCGACCGGGACCGCGGCTTCCAGGACGAACGTTCCGTCGCCCTTTCTCCAGGCCGAGCGGACCTTGCCGGCCACGGTCTCCAGGCTGGCCTCGGCCGATGTCAGGTCGCCGAGGACGTGGGGCTTCACGCGGACGGCTCTCCAGCCCGGACGGAGCGGGGTGAGCCCGGCGATCGTCCTGTAGAACCAGGCGTCCACGCTGCCGAGCATGATGTGGTTCTGGGAGTTCATGGCGTGGCCGGTCAGCTTCTCCCATCTTTCCCACAGGGTCGTCGCGCCCTCGGCGAGCATGTAGCCCCAGCCCGGATAGCTCGTGTGGGTCGCCATCCGGTAGGCGGCGTCCGCGCGGCCGTTCTCGACCAAGACGTCGAGGATGTACCTCGTCCCGAGGATGCCCGTGTCGACATGGCCGTCCTGCTGGCGGACGACGCTCTGAAGGAGGCTCTCCAGGACGCGGGCCTTCTTGTCGGCCGGAGCCATGTTCAGATAGAGCGGCAGGGCGTTGGAGGTCTGATTGGGATAGTTGTCGACCCGGCTGACGCGGATCGCGGCGTATTGGGTCTCGCCCAGGAAGGCTTTGTTGAAAGCGTCGCGGATGGCCGCCGCGAGCCTTTCGTAGCCCCGGGCCTCTTCGTCGCGGTCGAGGACGGAGGCGAGCCGGGCAAGGATGAGGACGTCGTGATAGAAGTACCATGTCGAGGTCAGCTCGACGGGCGTCTTCTTGGGCACGATGCTGCCCGGCGGGCACCAGTCGCCGTATTTCCCGAGCGACTTGACGATCAAGCCGTCGGAGCTGCGCTCGAGGAACTCGACGTATCTCTTGAGAGAGGGGTAATGGCGGGCGACGAGGCGCCTGTCGGCGTAGTGGTCCCATAGCAGGGCGACGAGGGTCGGATACGCCGAGCTCCAGGCGGGATCGGCCGGGTAGAGCCGCGGCAGATAGGGAGGGACGACGTCGGGCAGGCTGCCGTCGTCCCTTTGGGCCATGCGGACGTCCTCGAGGAACTTGGCATAGAAAGCGGCCATGTCGAAGTTGAAGACGGCCTCCTCGGCCGACAGGTGGGCGTCGCCCAGCCATCCGTGGCGCTCGTCGCGCTGCGGGCAGTCGGTCGGGATGCTCATCAGGTTGGAAAGCTGCCCGTAGAGGACGCAGCGGTGGACGCGGTTGAAAAGGCCGTTCGAACAGCGGAAAGAGCCCGCGGGGGGGACGTCGGAGTGAACGAAACAGCCTTCCAGGGCCTCGGGGCCCGGCTCGCCGGGATAACCGCTGAGCTCGACGTAGCGAAAGCCGTGATAGGTGAACCGGGGCTCCCAGGTCTCGCCGGGACCGCCCCGAAGGATGTAGACGTCCGTGGCCTCGGCGTTCTCGTTGGGCCCGACGTTGAGCGAGCCGTCCTCGTGGAGGAGCTCGGCGTGACGCAGCCGGACCTCAGCGCCTTTGGGTCCCTGGACCTTCAGCCGGACCCAGCCGGAGAAGTTCTGGCCGAAATCGAAGACGGCCGCGCCGGAGGGCAGGCGGTCGACGGACACCGGCTTGAGCCGCTCGACGACCCGGACGGGGGGCATCATCTGCGATGCGAGCGGCGGGCCGCCGGCGGCCGCCGCCTTGGCCCAGCCCCGGTCGTCGAAGCCGGGCCGGTCCCAGCCATCCATCTCCAGGCGGGCGTCATACCGTTCGCCGTGATAGAGCCCGTTCTCCTTGAGAGGCCCGGCCGAGGTCTTCCAGCTTTCGTCCGCGAACACGATCTCCCGGCCGCCGCTCTCGTATTCGACCTCGATGCGGCAGGCCAGCCGGGGCCCGCCGTACCCGTAGCTCTTGATGTGCCGGCCGTTGCCGAGGATGACCCCGACGGCGTTCCGGCCGCGGACGAGGCCCGTGACGTCATGGGACGCATAGAGGGCCCTCTTCGCATAGTCCGTCCAGCCCGGATCGAGGACGTTCGTGCCGACGCGCCCGCCGTTCAGCCGGAGCTCGTAGTGCCCGAGCCCGCAGATGAAGATCATGGCCAGAGAGACCCGCTCCTTGAGGGCGAACTCCTTCCGCAAGTAGACGGCGTGGGCCTGGGTCTCGTCGGCGCCAGGGTGGCCCAGGAGAACGGTCCCTTTGGTCCGGAACTCCCGGACCTCGCGGGCCGTGATCCATTTCGGCTTCCAGTCCCCCTCCTGAAGGAATCCGGTCACGAAAGAGGCCGGCTCGCTCCATGGACTGGCGGCGCCGTCCCTGTCCCACCAGCGGACCTTCCAGTGGTACCGGGCGCAGCTCGAGAGAGGCTCCCCTTCGTATTCGAGATGCGGGCGCCGGTCCTCCTGGGTCCTCCCCGTGTCCCAGAGGTCGCCGATGTCGCTCGCGAGAAGATCGGGGGCGGAGGAGACGAGGACCTGGAAAGCCGTCTGAAGGTCCCCGCGCCGGTGGCTTTCCAGGGACCAAGACAGTCGGGGGGCTGTGGTGTCCACCCCGAGCGGCTCGGGCAGGTATTCGCAGCGGAGACGAACGGGCGCTTGGGGCGTCATGACGGACCTCTCGATGCGACGGTTTCAGCCGCTATTATAGGGAAAAGAGGGACGGGGACGGAAGGGCGGGAGGACCGGGAAAGGATCGTCAGGGGGCCGCGTCCTGCTGGACCCGGGCCAGGAAGTAGTCGGAGACCTCGATCCCGTAGTCGTCGGGATTGAGCGCGGTGACGATGGTCCGCAGGAAGCGGCCCGTCGCCGGATCCCGCTCGGAGAGATCGACGACCTCCCCGTCGGTCTTGTTCCCGTCTTTGTCGGTGATGAGCTTGACGGACGGCCGCATGAGGAGCTTCGGGTCCGGGTTGAGATCGAAGACGACGCCCAGCTCGCCGGAGGTCAGGGCCACCAGCGAGCCGATGGGGAAGACCCCCATGAGATTGACGAAGGCCTTGAGGATGAGGGGATTGAACTCGGTCCCCGACTGCTCGAGCATGAGGGCCAGGGCCTCGGCCCGGGTGTAGACCTTGGCCCGGTAGACGCGCTTGGTCGTGATGGCGTCGAAGAAGTCGACGACCTTGACGATCTTGCTGAAAAGGTTGACGTCCTCCTTCTTGTAGTACTTCGGGTACCCCGTCAGGTCCTCCTTGATGTGGTGCTCCATGGCGACATGGATGGCCCTCAGGGGGAGGCGCCGGGCCTCCCTGAGGAGAACGAGCTTCTCGGCCCCCTTGAACGGGTGCTGTTCCATGATCTCGCGCTCCCGTTCGTCGAGCTTGTCGGGCTTGTTGAGGATCTCCAGGGGCGTCTCGAGCTTCCCGAGGTCGTGGAAGAAGGCGGCGATGCCCAGGTCGATGAGCTCGCCCCGGTTGAGCCCCAGTCGCCGGCCGAGGGCCGTGGTCAGGAGGCAGACGTTGACCGAGTGGTTGAGGGTGTACTCGTCGTGGTTCTTGATGTTCGTCAGGCCGTGGATGAAGGCCTCGTTGTCGACGATGTGGTTGTAGATGGACTGCATGAGGCGCCGGGTCGTATGGACCTTGATGCCCGCGTTCTTCTGGTTCCGGCGGAAGGAGTCCTTGAGGTGGACGATGGACAGGAAGAACATCCGGGCCGTGCTCCGGTCGAGGTTCGCCGGGGTCTTGAGCGCGGACGCTTTTTCGAGGGCGATGTGGGAGATGTCCGCGGCGTCGAGGTCGGCCTGGAGCCGGGCGTACGGCGAGCCGCCCTTCTTGTCCCTCCTGGCGAAAAGCGGCGCGAACCTATACAGCTCCTCGAGCGTCAGCCCCTTCTTGAAGCTCACGGCCTCGACCTCCCGGGCCCGGAGCTCCGCGATGACCGACTTGAAGATGGGGTAGTTGGCGATCGTCGACTTGACCCGGAGGCCGTTCAAGAGGAGGGAGCTATGGCGGATCCGGAAGGCGGCTTCATCCTCTGTCGCCAAGACGCCCTGCAAGGACTCGAAGAGCAGCCGCCCCTGCGCTTGGAAGGCGTCGTTGCCGGGATCGTGGATCTTGGCGATCTTCTCGACGATGTGGAACCGGGTCAGGAGCTCGACGGCCGCTTTCTGGAAGGCCTTGAGGTCGTCCGTCGCCGGCACGGGCCGTTCAGCCGCCGTCTCCTTGACCTGATCCGTCATGATGGTCCTTTCGGCTCGGGCGGCTCGACGATATGCAGCCGGGCCAGGGCCTCCGAGGCGGCCTCCCTGACCAACCGGCCGCGAGACCGGGCGGCTTCTTCCAAGGCCTCGGCGGCCTTGGCCGTTCCCAGGCCCTCCAGACCGGCAACAGCCGCCATCCGCATCTCGCGGTTCCGGCGCGACGGCAGGAGTGTCTTCTTTCTCAGGACCTCGACGAGGAAGGCCAGGGACTCCGCGGACCGGGTCCGCCCGAGGAAGGAGAGAATGGCCTGCTTCTCCTTGAGGCTTTTCCGGCGGAAAGACGGCGACGAGGCCTCCTTGATGATATGAACGATGCGCGACTTCTCCTCGGTCGGGTCGAGCTTCATGGCCGCCTGGATCCTCAGGTCTTCATCCGGGTCGTTGAGGAAACCCATCAGGACGCGGTTCGCGGCTTCGCCCGGCGTCCGGCCTAGCGCGTGAATGACCTCGAGCTTGAGGGGCCGGTCCTTGAACATCAGGAAGGTCGAAAGCTGGAGGATCCCCTTGTCGCCGGGAATCCGGGTGAGCATGCCGATGATCTCCAGGGACAGGGCCGGCCGGGTATCCGTGGCCAGGCTGGAAAGCAGGGCCGGATCGCCGGCTCCTGCTTCCTCGATGAACCCCCGCAGCAGGGCCCGGACGTCCGGGTCCGAATGGCTTTCGTAGAGGCCGGCGGCCGTCGGCAGGGTCTGGGCGCCGAGGATGCGGAAGAAATCCCGGAGGGCCGTCCAATCGACCGGGACCGGTGTCCCGAGGAGAGAGAGAACGGCCTCGGTCGTTTTCGGCCCGGTGAGGCGCTTGAGCGCGAAATCGACGAGCTCGGTCTTCACCTTGGCCCCGGCCCCGAGAGCGGCCCGGAGCTCTTCCATCTTGCGGATGGCGGAAACCGCCGCCGGGAAATTCCCCTGGGCGATCTGTCCGAGCTGAAAATCGCAGAGGACATCGAGGCTCGCGGCGCAGATGGCCGGGTCCTCCTCCAGGTAGAGGACCTCGGCCGTGAGGTTCAAGAACTCCTCTTCGGGTCGGATCTGCCGGTTGGTCCGGATCATGGACTCCAGCCCCTCGAGCTCCCGCTCGTCGAGGTGGGGATCGAGGGACGCGGCCGGGCTGATGCCCATTCCGGAGGAGGCCTCGGGCGCGGCGGCCGGCGCGGGCCCGGCTTCTCCCTCCGCGGCGGTCGGGGGGATCCCGGCGGCGTCTTCCTCCTGAGGCCCCCAGCGGAACTTCGCCTGGTCCTCGGGCTTGAGCTCGATCCGGCCTTCCGAGAACTTGGCCAGGTCGACCTTGATCTCGAGCGTCTCATGGGCCAGGTCGGAGGGCAGCTCGGGCAGGTCCTTCTCTTCAGGGGCGCTGTCCTGCTTCTCGGCCAGGATCCGGTTCTCGATGAACTCGTCCGGCGCGTGATACTGGATGTTCGAGAAATCGCTCTCCCAGAGGGCGGCCACGATGTCGTTGTCGCCGCCGGGCTTCTGGGCCACGGTCTTGATCAGCTCGAGGAAGGCCAGGACCTCCCTCCGGTCGAGGCCGCGGTAGAAGATGAGGGTCTGGGCCCCGTCCTTGAAGAAGAAGAAGGGCAGGCTCTTGATGGTCAGCTCGTCCGTATAGACGACCTGACCGGCGCACGTGAACGAATATTCCTCGATGCCGACCCGAAGCCTTTGGTAGGTCCGGAAGTAGTCGCCGAATTTTTGCGTCAGGGCGTCCACGAAATTCCTGACGGTGGCGTGATCGGAGGGGAAGATCTTCATGGCCGAGACGGCATTGGCCATGCAGTTGAGGATATCTTTGGCCTTGACGGCGACGTCCTTGTCGGCGAGGAAGATGTCGCCGTCCTCGGGGCGTTGGGTCGTCTGTAGAGAGGACATGGTCAGGTCTTTCCGGTCCCGACGATCTTGTTCCCGGACGCAGTTTAGCCGATTTCCGGAGGCCGCGTCAACAGAAGCCGGAGGAGGTCAGCGGCGGCTCAGGACGCGGCGCTCGTAGGCCTCGACCTCCCGGAGCCACTCGCCGGCCGGAGGCACGCCGCTCTTCAGGCAATGGTAGTCCCAGACGGCGCCGAAGGGCAGGGTCTTCGTCTCCTCGAGAGACGAGAGACGCGTCAGGGTCTTGGAGGGCACGTCGAGATCCTTGAGCTTGTCCAGGGGCTCGAGCAGAGCCAGGAGGAGGCCTTTGAGAAAGGCTCTCGCTCCCAGGACCCAGGCCCCGATCCGGTTGACGGAGGCGTCGAAGTAGTCGAGGGCGATGTGGATGCGGTCGATGGCCTGGCTGCGGACGATCTCCCCGGCCAGGTCGCGGATCTCGTCGTTGAGCAGGACGATGTGATCGCTGTCCCAGCGGACGCCGCGGCTGACGTGGAGGAGGATCTCGCCGGAAAAGGGGAGGACGGCCGAGAGCTTGTCGGCCACCGACTCGGTCGGATGGAAGTGGCCGAGGTCGAGGCAGATCATCTTCCCCCGGGTCAAGGCGTAACCCAGGTAGAGCTCGTGCGAGCCGACGACGTAGGATTCGCTGCCGATGCCGAAGAGCTTGCTCTCGAGGGCGTCCTTGACCTGCTGGGGGCTGTATTCGACCGAGAAGATCTCGTCCAGGGACTTCAGGAGCGTCGCCCGCGGGCCCCATCGGTCGGCCGGGACGTCCTTGCTGCCGTCCGGGATCCAGAGATCGTGAATGCAGGGGGCCTGCTGCTCGCGGCCGATCGAGGCGGCTATCTTGCGGCAGCACTTGACGTGGTCGACCCAGAATTTGCGCGTCCCGTTGTCGCGGCTGCTCAGGGTGGCGCCCGCAGCCGCTAGGGGATGGGCGAAGCAGGTCGCGTTGAAGTCGATCTTGAGGTGCTCACGGCGGGCCCACTCCTGCCAGCCGCGGAAGTGCTCCGGCTCGATGCCGTTGCGCTCGACCGGCCGGTCGCCGAACTCGCCGTACACGGCATGGAGGTTGACCCGGTGGCGGCCGGGGATGAGAGCGAAGGCCTGATGGAGGTCGTCCCGGAGCTCGTCGGCGTTGCGGGCCCGGCCCGGATAGGTCCCGGTGACCTGGAGGCCGCTCCCGCCGATGCCCGCGGCGCTTTTCTCGAAGCCGCCGACATCGTCTCCCTGCCAGCAGTGCAGGGAGACGGCGATCGGGCGAAGCCGCTCGAGGGCCCGTTCGGTGTCGATGCCCCGTGAGGCGTACTTCTCCCGCGCCGAGGCATAGTCCCGCTCGATGACGGCGGCATCCATTTTCAACCCTCCACGAAGGAACGGCATCGTTATAGCGCTCCTCGCACCGCCTGTCAAGGTCCCTCGACCAGCCCGAGGAAGCGCCGGTAGGCCTCCTCCCATCCAACCGCGCCGGACGGTTCGTAAGATCGCGGCTCGAAGGATGTCCTGACGATCTCCCGGATGCCCGCCGTTGACGCGACGAGCCCCACGGCCATGGCCTGGACGAGGATGTTCCCGACGGCCGTCGCTTCGGCCGGGCCGGCCAGGACGCGGAGCCCGGTCGCTTCGGCCGTGAACCGGCAGAGAAGGTCATTGCGCGAACCGCCGCCGATGACGTGGACGGTCCGGACCGGGCGGTTCCGGAGGACCTCGAGACGGTCGATGACCAGACGCGACTTGAGGGCCAGGCTCTCGAGGATGGCCCGGACCATCGCCCCCTTTGAATCGGGCGGCTTCTGGCCGGTCCGCTCGCAGAATCCCCGGATGGCCTCCGGCATGTCCGGAGGATTGTGGAAATCGGGGCTGTCGGGGTCGATGAAGGTCCGGAAGGCCGGGGCCCCAGCGGCCGCCCGGACGAGGTCGTCGTATCCGGCCAGCCCGTCTTTTCCCCAGGTCCGTCGGCAGCCCTGGACGAGCCAGAGCCCGGTGACGTTCTTCAGGAAGCGGATCGTGCCTCCGACCCCGCCCTCGTTCGTGAAGTTGGCGGCCCGGGCCCCGGCGGTGATGAGCGGACGGCTCTCCTCGACCCCGATGAGGGACCAGGTCCCCGAGCTGATGTAGGCCCAGTCCCCGCCTTCTGCGGGGACGGCGGCGACGGCCGCCGCCGTATCGTGGCCGGCCGTGGCGATGACGGGGGTGTCCGCAAGCCCGGTCCCGGCAGCGATGGCTTCGCTCAGGGGCGCGAGGACGCTCCCCGGTTCGATGACCGGCTGGAGGAGCTTCTTGGATAGGCCCATGGCCTGGAGAAGCCTTGGGATCCAGTCCCGGCGGCGGGGGTCCATGAGCTGCGAGGTCGAGGCGATCGTCGCCTCGGCCGATTTGCGTCCCGTGAGCAGGTAGTTGAAGAGGTCGGGCATGAAGAGCAGGTCCGAGGCGGCGTCGAGCTGCGGAGAGCGCTCGCGGACCATGGCGTAGATCTGGAAGAGAGTGTTGAAGGGCATGAACTGGATGCCGGTCGCCTCGTAAAGGCCCATGGGCGGCACAAGCTTGAAGTAATCCTCCATGGCCCCGAGGTTCCGGCGGTCGCGGTAGCAGTACGGCAGCCCGACGAGAGCCCCGGCGCGGTCCAGCAGGCCGAAGTCCACGCCCCACGTGTCGACGCCGATGCCCGCAAGGCCGTGCGGCGCCTGGCCGGCCGCGTCGCGCAGGGCGCCTTTCATCTCGTCGAGCAGGACGGGTACGTTCCAGTGGATGTGGCCGGCGACCGTGACGGGTGTATTCGGGAAGCGGCGGATCTCGCGGATCGACAGACGTCCGCCGTCGAGGCGGCCGATGACGGCCCGGCCGCTTTCCGCGCCCAGGTCGAAGGCCAGGAAATCGTGATGGTCCTTGGTCTGCTCCACGTCCTGTCCTCGGAGCCTTTTATATTCCGAACGCCGGCCCGATTCAAGCCCGCTTTGAAATGCCCGTCCGTTTGGCCTAATATAGAAGCCGGCCATGGACCTCGACGACAAGCTGAAGCAATTGCGCCGAGAGCGCGACGCCCGGACCCGGTCCCAAAAGATCCGGACGGCATGGGAAAGGATCGACGGCGAGGACGGGCTTTCGGTCAAGCAGAAGCTCGAGCGCCTAATCTCCCTGACCGACAAGGGACAGGCGGCCGTCCGTCCCGAGCCGAGGCCGGCGGCCAAGCTGCGGCGCGAGCCCGTCCGGATCATCGAGAATTCCTTTGTTCTGGGGGCCCGCTACGGTCAGATCCCGATCTCGATGGGCCTGCAGATCCCCGGCACGGTTCTCAGCTTCCTCAGCCGCGACGGCGGCTTCCGGGACCTCGATCTCTCGTCGGCGGTGTTCATCGACCTCGAGACGACGGGCCTCGCCGGGGGGACGGGCACGGTCCCCTTCCTCGTCGGACTGGCCTACTACCGGGACGAGCGGTTCAGGGTCACCCAGTTCTTCCTCGACGACATGGGCGAGGAGGGGCGGCTCCTCGAGGAGCTCGGCCGGTTCGTCCGCGAGATGGGCTTCAGGTCCGTCGTCAGCTACAACGGCAAGGCCTTTGACTTGCCTCTCATCGAGACCCGCTTCGCCCTCCACCGGACGCCCTGCCCGTTGCGGGACCTGCCCCACCTCGACTTCCTGTTCTCGGCCCGCAGCCTCTGGAAGCACAAGTACGAAAGCTGCCGGCTCTTCGATCTGGCCCAGGCGATCGTCCACGCGGCGCGGGCGGAGGACATCCCGGGGGCCGAGGTCCCCCTCCGCTATTTCCAGTACATCCGCAGCGGCGATTTCTCGCTCATCGAACCCGTCCTCTACCACAACCAGGAAGACCTGCTCTCGCTCCTGGGCGTCATCGTCGCCGGGGCCGTACTCATCGAGAGGAACCGCGAGGCCGCCGAAAGGGGAGAGGCCGACGCCATGGACCTCTACGGCGTGGCCCGGCTCTTCGAGAGGGCCGGGGACATGACGACGACGACGGCCCTCCTCGAGAGGGCCCTGGCCGGGGGCCTGACGGCCGAGGTCTCCCATCAAGCGCGCAAGAAGCTCTCCGGCCACTTCAAGAAGAACAAGGATTGGGACAAGGCCCTGGGCTTCTGGAGGGAGATGGCCGCGGGGGACGAATTCGACTGCTTCCGCGAGCTGGCCATGTACTTCGAGCACCGGGCCAAGGATTACGCCGAGGCCGTCCGTTTCGCGACCGAGGGGTTGGCGGTCTCCAAGGGCCGGTCTCCGGCCGCGGAAAGGGATTTCGAGAAACGCCTTGACCGTCTCCGGAGAAAGATGGCCAAGGCCAAAGGGGAGGCGGGGCGATGAAGGCGATGGTCCTCGACAGGCCCAGGCCCGCGGCCGAGTCGCCGCTCGCGATGCGCGACATCCCATCGCCAGAGCCCGGGCCGGACGACGTCCTCGTCCGGGTGCGGTGTTGCGGCGTGTGCCATACGGACCTCCACGAGGTTGAGGGCGAGCTCCCCGAGGTCAAGCTGCCGCTCGTCCCCGGCCACGAGATCGTCGGCGTCGTCGAGAGGGCGGGGGAGAGGGCCGGGAGGTTCCGGACGGGGGAGAGGGTCGGGGCGGCCTGGCTGCGCTGGGCCTGCGGCCGATGCCGGTTCTGCCGGAGCGGCCGAGAGAACCTGTGTGAGACGGCCCGCTTCAACGGCTACCACGCCGACGGCGGCTACGCGGAATACATGGCCGTGCCGGAGCGGTTTGCCTATGCCCTTCCGGAGGCGATCGGCGACGCGGAGGCTGCGCCGCTGCTTTGCGCCGGGATCATCGGCTACCGCTCGCTTCGGCTCAGCGGCATCGCGCCTGGCGGGACGTTGGGTCTATACGGATTCGGCGCGTCGGCCCACATCGCAGTTCAGATCGCCCGCCATTGGGGCTGCCGGGTGTTCGTCTTCACGAGAAGCGAAGCTCACCGGGCCCTGGCCCTGGAGCTGGGCGCGGAATGGGCCGGCTCGGCCCAGGACGAGCCGCCGGCCAAGCTGGATTCCGCGATCATCTACGCCCCCGTCGGGGCCCTCTATATCGACGCCCTTCGGGCCCTCGACAGGGGAGGGACGGCGGTCTCGGCCGGCATTCACATGTCGCCCATCCCGGAGATCGACTACGACTCCCTGCTCTATCATGAGCGGCGGATGCTCAGCGTGGCCAACGCGACGAGAAAAGACGGTGAAGAGCTGCTGAATGCCGCCGCCGAAGTCCCGGTGCGGACGACCGTCCGGACCTACCCCCTGGAAGCGGCCAACGACGTCCTGCGCGAGCTCAAGGCCGGCCGCATCAACGGCGCCGCCGTCCTGACGATCGACTGAGGCGAGGGTCGCCCAGCAGTCCGCCGATCGGGGTGACGCGTACCGGTCAATGGGGAACATGTGCCGCAGGTGCGTGTCCCCGTTCTTTCCTATCCGGCCTGCCCGCCAAACCTGAGGCCATCGCGTTGCAAATCGGTGTTATTTACGCTATATTGTCCCCGCTTTTCCGTCCTGCGCGCCCGTAGCTCAGTTGGATAGAGCGTCTGACTACGAATCAGCAGGTCGGGTGTTCGAGTCACCCCGGGCGCGCTTCCCTTTTTCCCCATGCACTACATGCATTCCGACGATGATCCGCCGCGGACTTGGGGCCGATTTCCTACGATTCGATAAAATGCCGTTGAGGTCACGCAGCAGGGAG